>CAYTZZ010000010.1:0-99151 GCA_964442645.1 uncultured Bordetella sp.
CGCGTAAGTTGTTGCCGTGAAAGGCGTTCTGCGTGTGCCACAGCGTGAGGGTTTGCAGAAGTTTCGTGAGAAGAGAAGGCGGAATATGAGATTTGGGGGTCAATACCGCCCCAAGTACCGGAGGGGGTTGGCACACGTAGAATTGCGCCGCACCCCGCGTGCTCTGGGGATGCCCCAAATGAAAACGCCCAACTGAGAACAGTTGGGCGTCTTGGATTGGTGGCCTGGGGCAGAATCGAACTGCCGACACGCGGATTTTCAATCCGCTGCTCTACCAACTGAGCTACCGGGCCAAGGGGGTGAAGTATAGCAGAAGTTTTCCAGTAGGTGGCATACCGTAGTACTGAGAGTAAGTCACCATCCCGACCTTGGGTGAGCTATTGATTTCCTGCTGCCAGTCTTAGGACAGACGTAGAACACTTTTTTCCACCGTGCGGGGTGGGGATTCGCCAGCGTGTTGAGGTTGAGTGTGGCGAGGCTTAATTTCAAATGCTTTGCCCTTGGGGCCCCGCACCAGTCCACTGCCCCGCCTCCAACTAATTTATTTTTTGTTAGGCGCCGCGTATTTCGCAGCCTTGGCAGCAGCATTCTTCATGGCAGTCAACATGTCCTTTGTGGTCATCAATTCTTCGACATGAACCTGGCTAAAGCCGCCGCTGGCCATGGTGATCATTTGCGCCTCGGCAATTTGCGCTGAACTGCCTTCCAACAAGCAAACAATTTCACCGCTGGTCACCGAAAACATGATTTCTTTCGTCTTGATGCCAAGTGATTTGAATAACGCCTTGGCGGCTTGACCGCGATCGTGGGACGCAGCAAGCATGCCTTGAAACGCAGCGGGGGTATAGCGACCATGAACCAGATAAGTTGCCATGTTTAGTTCTCCTCCTGTTTTTCCAAAAATTTTTCTTGCACTTTGCCGAGTGAAGCCAAGGACACTTTACGTGCTAAAAGGCCGAGGCGCCAACGATTCAGATGGGCATTTCACGAACCAGATTACTGCGCACCCATTCAGCAGTTCCAGAAGCATTGATTTTTGCCATCAAAGCCTGCACAGACTGCTCACCAACCATCTTGTCCAGGCTTTTGCCATACGCTTCATAGTTGCCCCAATGCGCAGTAAAGACCAGATTGCCAATGTCGCCTTTTGGCAATTTTCTTGAAATCAGCAGTAACCCTAGTTCTTTGGTTTTATTCAATTTAACCGACAGGCAACTTCCACGATGGAAGCCCCCAAGTCAACACCCAGTTCAACCAGAACGCTGTGGGTGGCATGAGAGATACTTGGTCATTCATGGCAGGTGCTGTGTTCGCTGGTTGCGGCGCCAATCGGCAGCAAGCATCAACAACACAAACCATCTGGAGACAAGCAGATGCAAACCGTCGAAATCTTGGGCGTGCCCGCCTCGCCCTACACACGAAAAATGTTGGCCTTGCTTCGCTATCGCCGCATTCCTTACCGTGTTTTGTGGGGCAGCCATATCGCCCCACCTGCGGGCTACCCTGCGCCCAAGGTCAAGTTACTGCCAACGGTTTATTTGCAAACCGATGCCGGACGTGAAGTCATGGTCGACTCCACGCCCATCATCGACCGACTAGAGTCGCTTCAACCTGAGCGCTCAGTCCGCCCCCATGATGCAGTTCTGCATTTTTTGGATTTGTTGATCGAAGACTTTGCCGATGAGTGGCTCACCAAGGCGATGTTTCACTACCGCTGGCACTTCGCTCCAGATGCAATAAATGCGGGGCCATTGATTGCGTTTGGGCAGAACCTGCAATTTGACAGTTCAGCCGCCATGGCCATGAGTGAGTCATTCTCCAGACGTCAAATTTCTCGTTTGCCCCTGGTAGGCTCGAATGCAGTGACAGCACCTGTGATTGAAGCAAGCTTTCAGCGCTTGATTGGCATCTTGGACCGCGTCATCGAAAGGCAGGGCTTTTTGTTTGGCCCACGGCCGGCCGCGGCTGATTTCGCCATCTTTGGTCAATTGACCCAGCTTGGCATCATGGACCCCACATCCGCACAATTGCTGGTCCATGCGTCGCCGCGTCTGCGGGCGTGGCTTGACCGAACAGAAGATCTCTCAGGACATGCTGACTCGCCATGGCTGGAACCCGCGACGGTTGCTGCTCACCTTGAAGAATTGCTGACAGAAATTGGCCGTGTCTACGTCCCATTCCTCAAGGCCAACACGCAGGCTTTTGCAAAGGGACAAGACGATTTTGAAACCACCATTGACGGGCACCGTTGGACGCAGCCAGTGTTCCCTTATCAGGTGAAGTGCCACGAAGCCTTGCAAGCGGCAAGACAAGCCATGACTTCGGAAGCGTGCGCCAGTTTGGACAAGATGCTGGCAGGCACCGGGTGCGACGCGTTGTTCAGCAAGGCCTACGCCTGACGAGGGGCGTGAAAGCTTAAAAATACAGTCAGCAGGAGAGTTCCGGGATCGGCTCAGCGTGCTGTAAAGTAAGGTCAATTGCGATGCATGCACGCTTGGCGAGTTCCTAGAAAAGAACAGTTAAAAATGTTGCAACCCTAGCCCTGGACCTCAAAAAAATGATTTCTTGCCGGCAGACTTTCCTTCACGCTTTAATGTGGGCATGCCTGCTATTGGCGCAAGGCCTGGCGTCTGCCGATGAAGTCATTCACCGTGGCCCCGTGCTGGATATTCAGATTCAGCGTGGGAATGAAAGCTTGCCCCTCTTTCAGGTGCCTCACCTGAAAGAGGGCGACCTTTTGCGGGTCATGCCAGATGCCAGCTCTCTGGCCAAGGGTGATTGGGTTTTGTTACTGGCTTTGATATCCCCCTCTGGCAACCAAGTGAACACCCAAGGCTTTGACCTTGCCGAAATCAAATCACCGCTGACTTTAGAGATCAAAAACGATGAACAGATACCTGTGATCGTGCTGGCCCCCCAGGTTCGCAATTTGTTTGGTCTGTACACCAGCTTTTCGGAGTCCGCCGATTTGCTCAAGCAAGCCCTGCTCTCGGACCCGCAACGGTTTTATGACTTACAGAAACTGGACCAAATCAACCAGGCCATTACCGCACTCAGCCAGGGTTTGGATCAGATGGTGCTGAACCGAAGCTCCGAGCAAAGCATCGCAGCGGCAAAAACACTGGCCATCCAATTTGGGGTACGAAACATTGACCCAGAATGCTTTAAGAACAACATGGTCAATACCCAATGTGTGGCGGCCAACATCGTATCGAACAAAGACTTTGTCTTGCCTTCAAGTTCTGAGCTGGGCATGGTCTTGGGCCAGAAAAAAGCGGCAGACCTCACCAGCTTTCTGACAGCGAACGTGCGCGTCTTTTCGGAGGCAGGGGATTTTCTGACCCATAAATTTCGCGACCAATATGACTTCGCCCCCACCTTTGGCCGGCGAAAGGGCGACTCTGGGAAAACGGAGCTTTACTCTCTGGCGCGCTTCAAAAACGGCAGCATCAAAACCGCCTATGTCTATGTGCCAGCCTGGTTTAACGGGAAGATGCCGAGCTTGTGGGTAAAAGATGCCACGCCGCCGTGCTTGCCAAGTGGGCGATTCGAAGTTGAGGTGTCTGGCCGACTGCCCATCATGAATTACTGGCATGGCTGGGAAATGAGGTTGATGCACCCTCAAACCCATGACATGCTGGCTCAACAGAAGAATATTGTTTTTTTACCTGAACGGGGTGTTTTCCAGATCAGTGAAGTTCCTCCCGTTTCTGGCGAACTCTCCGAAGTCGCCGCATCACTTTCAGGAAAGTTTGGCTTTGAGAACGTGGATGTGCCCATGTTTCGAATGGCATTACCCCTACAAGGCGACTGGCCCAAAATGCTGCGCGGAGTAGACCGCCTCATTTCTGGCGAAGTGACTGAAATCGCACTTGCCGCTGGAATGTCAACAGCCTGCGTACAAAAAATGGCCTTAGAGCGATTGGGGGTGACTCTCGCGCAAAGCAAAGGGGACAGGCCGTTGCAACTCCCATTGGATTTGCGCCGCACCTCAAAGGGCGAGGCTTTTTTGTGGGTTTTTCAGAATGGCAGCGAACCTCTTTCATTGCCCCTGCAAATATTGCCCGAGCGTGCGCAAGTGTCACGCGTGACGCATGCCGAGTTGGACACTCACATTAGCGTCACAGGTGAGCAGTTGGAGCGGATCGCCAGCGTCGAGGTCGGCGAATTGAAGTGTCTGCCTCAATCGATGCAGGAAGACCGTGAACAAACTCACTTGACACTGAATTGCCCTGCAGGCATTCGGCTCAATGCCAATTTGCCCAACGAGGTCACGGTACATCATCAAGGCGGCGAGCCTGCTTCATTTCAAGTTCGTTTGCAAAAAGCTGCAGCAGTGCCACGGGTACAAGTTGTTCGAAGTGCCCAGGCAGTTCTGGTGCGCCCTTCCGCAAAAGCGCTTCAATGGGGTTTGTTGCCCCAAGAAGGCTATATTTCAGATGATTCTGGCCTGAGCTTGCTGTTAGAGGCCACGGATGGCTACAGTCTTTCACGCGGCCAATACGCGCTTGAGTTGCGTTTCGTGGATGACCCGGCGACGACAAGCACCCCGTTGAAGTACCCTTTGATGGTCGATTTCATCAAGCAGGAATTGCGCACGCGAGCGCCGATCAGCTTTCAGGGGGTAGAGTTGCCCAGCGTGGTCAATCCATTGGAGTTTCGCGTACGCCATGAAGCGACAGGGTTGGTGGGCGCTTGGCTTCCACTGAGCCGCGCAGTTCTGTTGCTGCCAGATTTTCGCAAGTTGACCTGTGCCAGTCCCGCAGGCCGCTTGTGGCTGCACGGAACACAGCTGGACTTGATTGACAGCGCTGTTTGGGCCTCGGTGTCCGCTGATCCCGGGCCCTCCCCCGCTGGCAACCCGTTTCTTAACCTCGTCCCCTGCGCCGATGGGCTGTGTTTAGAGCTGTCAATGCCGGCAAAGCCATCCAAGCTTTCAGTGAGCTTGCGCTGGGTCCCTCAACGCATTTTTGGGGTTGACTTGGGAGAATTGCCCATCTGTAGCGCACCTTGAGCTTGCTGACCTTAAAAGTCGGAACTTTGAGGTGTTTAGGATTGACGTTGCTCAAGCCGAGCAACCCTCTTGGACTCCAAGCGCTGGGTCAACCGTGGCACCATGACTGGGAACACGGCCAAGACCACCAAGCAAGCACAGGGGTAGCCCAGAGCCAGCCTCTTGGCCCACTCCAGCCCTCCTCCCGACCCCTGCCAGCCTGAAATCAGCATGGCACCGGTAACGCCCGCCACAGAAGTCAAAAAGCAACCCACCAGCCCGACCAGGATGATGGTTTGCCGAGATGGCATGTTCACAATGGTTGTCATGATCGTGTGATTAAAAGTTCAAGGCTCTGAAAGAAATTGTTTCAGCAAGCATAAATCCTTTAGGTTTCCTAGAATGATTCTGCACGCTTTTGAAACCCTCACCCATCGGAGACCTCATGCTTAAGTTTTTTTACAACGCGGCCCCCAACCCCATGAAGATCGCCCTCTTGCTGGAGGAGTTGGGCTTGGCCTACGAAGCCATTCCCGTGGATACGCGCAAGGGAGAGCAATTCACGCCTGAATTCCTGGCGGTCAATCCCAATGCCAAGGTGCCCGCGGTAGTGGATGGCCCTGTGACCCTGTTTGACAGCAATGCCATCTTGTTATTTTTGGCCGACCGTGCCAAGCAGTTCGTCGCCACCGATGTTCACAGCGCTGAACGGGCAGAAACGCTTTCTTGGTTGATGTTCATCGCCAGCGGCATTGGCCCCTTCTCTGGCCAGTCTGTACATTTCCGCCACGTGGCACCCGAGCCCAAAGACTACGCGCTCAACCGCTACGACTTCGAGGCCAACCGCCACTGGGGCGTGATCGAGAAGCATCTGGCCAAGCATGAGTTCATGGCAGGTGGCCAATACAGCATTGTGGACATGGCCTTCTGGGGTTGGGCCCGCATGGTCCCCTATGTATTGGGCACAGGTGACGCGACCTGGTCAAACTACCCCCATGTGAAGCGGTTACTGGATGTCATCAACGCCAGGCCAGCGGCCCAAAAAGCCGAGGCCCTGAAAAGTCGCCATGTTTTCAAGGCCGAATTGGACGCCGACGCTCGCAAGTTTCTGTTTCCGCAAAATGAACGGCTGAAAAGCAAGACTTAATTCAAGTTTCAGCTTTGCGGGCTCTTCATCAAGTCCTCCTATAAAAGTGTTTGACATGAAATGGCTGATATCGCTCGTCCTTTGCCTGTCTTTTGGGTCGCACGCTGCCGAGGTATTCCCTGTAGAGCCTATAGAGAAGTGCTTCCTGTGCAGCACCGAACCCTCCTTGACCATGTATTGGCAAGGCAAAGATGCCAAAGCGCTTTTGCTGCTCATTCCAGGGGGTGAGGGTCATGTGGGCCTTCGACCCCAACAAACAGACCACCGAAGCCACCAATTCCAAACCTTGAAAAGACTGACGGACCCCGCGCTGACCAGCGGTCAATTCGATGTGGTGCTACTGGACAGCCCAACCCCGCTCTCGCCCAATCAGCGCTATCCCGCCGCCAGAGGCGGCAACGAACACATGATTCGCATCGAGAGTGCTGTGCGTTTTTACAAAGCCAAAACCGGACTGCCGGTGTGGCTCATGGGGCACAGCAACGGCGGCATCAGCCTGACCGAGTTTCTGAAATATGCCCGCAAGAACCAGCGCATGGACTTGATCAGCGGCATGGTGGTCAGCGCGGTGCGCAACGAGTCTTACTTTGAAGCGCCCATCGATTTCCCGATGCTGTTCATGCACCATCAGCAGGACGGTTGTGCGAACACCACGCTTGCAGCTTCCATGCAAAATTTTGAAAAAGTCAAAGCGTTCAGCAAAGCCCCGCTCGCCTTCGTGACCATTGAAGGTGGTCAGGCAGAGCCGCGCGACCCCTGCCGCAGCGGCTTTCACATGTACTTTGGCGCTGGCGAGGAAGTCGCCAAGCAACTGGATGCGTTCATGTCTGGCACATTGAAGCCCTGAAGTCCACGCGACCAGCAAGCCCTCTGCATCAATGTCGCGGGGTGGATAGACTTGCAGCTTGAAGCAGAAACATGACACACAAGGAGACAACATGAGCAAAATCGGATTCATCGGCTTGGGCCGCATGGGCAAGGGCATGGCCAGCAACTTGCAAAAAAAGGGTTTCCAACTGACGGTGTTGGACGTCAACCCAAAACCTGTGGCGGAACTTGTGGCCTTGGGTGCCACTGCCGCACAAAGCGTTGCCCACATGGCGAAGCAGTGCACCATCGTGATCACCATGCTGCCCACGGCGACCGAGGTGGAGCAGGTGGTCTTGGGCGTTGATGGCGTACTGGCCCACGCAGCACCGGGCACGGTGGTGATGGACATGAGCACCATCGACCCGCTGGCTACCGATCGCTTGCAAGAGGCCGCACTGGCCAAGGGCATGTCGGTGGTTGACGCGCCTGTAGGCCGTTTGGCCGAGCACGCCGACCGCGGCGAGTCGCTGTTCATGGTGGGCGCGAGTGATGCCGACTTTGCGCGCGTCAAGCCATTGCTGGATGCCATGGGCACCACCGTGTTTCATTGCGGGCCGGTGGGCACGGGCGGGCGAACCAAATTGGTCAACAACTATGTGGCGGTGACGCTGACCCAAGTCAACGCTGAGGCCTTGGCGCTGTCTCAGCGCTTTGGGCTGGACATCACCAAAACCTTGGCGGTGCTGCTGGGCACCTCTGCCAACAACGGCCAACTGCGCATGAACTTTCCCAACAAAGTGCTGGCAGGCGACACGTCACCGGGCTTCACCATCGACTTGGCGCACAAAGACATGGCCTTGGTGCTGGGGGCCGCGCATGCAGCGCGGGTGCCCATGCCCGTGGCAGCGGCCGTCTTTGAGTCTTACAGCCAGGCACGGGCCAACGACTACGGCAGCATTGATTTTTCGGGCATGGCTGATGTGGTGTGCGACCTGGGGCGCATTGACAGAGCGCGTGTTCCCGCTGGCTGGAAGCCCAGCTGAGGCGATTCGCTTCACGCCCAGAGCGCTCAGTTGTATTTGACTGTCACGCGCCACAACGCCCGTGGGCGGGTGAGGTCGATCAGCGGCGCACTGTGCAGTAACAGTGCGTTGTCCCAAAGGATGACGTCGCCATTGGCATAGTCATAGGTGTGGCAGTACTTTTCTTGGGTGGCATGCGCTTTGAGCTCGTCCAGCAACTGAACACCTTCGTGCTCCGGCAAACCCTCGACAGTGAACGAGCTGCCACTGACCGCGTACAAGGCCAACTGCCCCGTGAACGGGTGCGGTCTCACCAAAGGGTGCTGAACCCAATCGACTTTTTTCTTTTGGCTGTCATTCAACACGGAGGCCACGGTGCGCGACGCTGGGTTGAGGTCATCGCGGTTGCCATAGTGATGGTTCACCACCATAGGCTTGATGCGCTCTTGCATCTCCAGCGGCAACTCTGAATAGGCCAAAGCCTGGTTGGCAAACGTGGTGCCATTGCGCCCAGGCGGCACATTGATGGCATGCAACATGGTGCAGCGCGCGGCATCGGCCAGATAAGAATAGTCGGAATGAAAATAGGTGCCCGCGTCGACCAGCCCAGTCGGCTTGCCATCTTTGAACACATTGGAGAGGATCAAGACATTGGCATCGTCCGGGTGATGGAAGGTGTCGATCACATGGGGCTCGGGCCGCCCCCACCGACGGGCAAAGGCCACCATGTCAAGGGGCGATAAATTCTGCCCGGGCAACACAATGAAGCCATGGGCGTGCAACGCATGTTCGAGTTGGGCGAATGCGTCATTCCCCATGGGGTCGCGCAAATCCACCCCCGTGATGCGCGCCCCCAGGACCGACGAAATAGGCGAGATGTTCACAAGTCCCTCACTTCAGCATGTCCGGAGAAAAAATCCGGGGGAGGAAAAGACAAAGATCTGGAAAGATGATCACCAAAAAGAGCACCACCAGCATCGGGATGAGCATGATGATGGTGTCTTTGATCGCGAACCGAAGGGGCACTTTGGCCACAGCACAGGAAATCATCAGGCACATGCCGTAGGGTGGCGTGATCAGCCCGAACGCCAGTGAAACAATGCCCACGATGGCAAAGTGCACCGGGTGCATGCCCACCGATTCGGCCAGCGGTTGCAGCGTGGTGCCCACGATGATGATGGAAGGAATGGCGTCCAAAAAACAGCCCACCACCAAAAACGCCAAGGCAATCATCACGCCAACGCCAATCACCCCCAAACCTATGGACTGCACATTGGACAGCAGCGCCTTGGGGATTTGATAGTAGGCCATCAGCCAGCCAAACACCGAGGCTGTGCCCACGCAAAACAGCGCGACTGCCGAGAGCTTGCCAGTGTCAACCACGGCGTCCCAAAATTGCTTGAGGCTGATCTCTCGGTAAACAAACAAAGACAATACGGCGGCATACAGCACTGCTGCGGCAGCAGATTCGGTCGCAGTGAACCAACCGAGCAAGATGCCCCCCACAATGATCACGGGCGTGACCAGCGCCGGCACAGCCACAGCCGCAGCCTCTAGAAAGTCCGAGAACTTGGCGCGTGGATAGACTGGGTACTGACGCTTTTTGGCATAAGCATGGACCGTGGCCATTTGCGCCAGCCCGATCAGCAAGCCAGGAACGATACCGGCCAGGTACATCGCGCCAATCGACGTGGAAATCACGCCGCCCCACACCACCATCAAAATTGAAGGAGGAATGATCACCGCCAGCACGGCGGACACAGCGGTGATGGCGATCGAAAAGGACAAGTCATAACCCTCTTTCACTTGCGCCTCAATGAACAGTTTGCCCTGACTGGCTGCATCCGCGGTAGATGAGCCAGAAATGCCCGCAAAAAAAACCGAAAGCAAGACATTGATCTGGGCCAGACCACCGGGAAAATGACCGACCAAGGTTCGGGACAACCGCATCATGCGATCTGTGATTCCGCCAACGTTCATCAAATTGGCGGTCAGCAAAAAGAAGGGCACCGCCAACAAAATGAACGAGTTGTAAGACTTGAACATTTCATTGAACAACACCATGGGCGACAAGCGCGGTTCGATCAGCAACACCGGCAAGGAGGCCAATCCAAGCGCAAACGCCACCGGCACACGCACAATCAGCAACAAAAAGAAGCCGCCAAAGAGCACCAGCGCGGCGGTGCCCGGCGACAACACAACAGAGTTCATAGGTGCATTCCCTGCTGATCGTCGCGCTCGGAATCAATCAACATTTTTTCGATTAAAAAAGCGATCCAAAAGAAACCCGCCACGGGCCATGCGATAAAGATCATCCACATGGGCAAGTCGGCCAATTCGGAGGTTTGGTTCCAGCCAAACTGCGTGAACTCAATGCCCCAATAGAGCACCACGCACGCAAAGCCGAGAATCAGGATGCGGCTGGTCCAGCGCAGGAAACGTGCGAACCCAGGGCTGGGATTGGCCCAGATGTCGACGTCAAAGTGGAGCCCCTCACGAACCCCCACCGTGGCGCCGATCATGACCATCCAGATAAAGAAAAACCGGCTCATTTCCTCGGTCCACATGTAGCGGGGAATCCACTCCGTGAACCGGGAACCTATTTGCAGGGTGACAGGAACCATCAACACCAGCACCGTGATCGCCATCAGGACGACCAGGAGCCGGTGTGCAAGGCGAAGCCAGTAAGACAGCATGAAGCGTCAATTCACTTCAAGGCATTGATCTTGTTGTAAATGGCTTCAGCGCCCACTTCCTTGGCATAGGCGGCCATGACAGGCTCGACCAGCTTTTGCATCTGGGCGCGCTCGGTAAAGGTGACCTGCTTGAGTTTGCCCTCTTTGGCGTATTTGTCCAGCTTGGCCTGATCCTCGGAAGACTCAATTTGCCGTCCATAGGCCCCTGCCTCCTTGCCGGCGCGGACAATGGCGTCTTGCAAATCCTGCGGCAATTTCTTCAGGGTCTTCACAGATATGCACAAGGGGCGAATCGTGATGGCATGACGGGTCATCAGCAAATTGGGGCCAACCTCGTAGAACTTCATGGCCTCCACGCCCGCCGCCTCGTTTTCGCCAGCATTGATCACGTTGTTCTGAATCGCGTTGTAAACCTCGTTGTAGGCGATCACGGTGGGTGCCATGCCAATGGCTTGGAAAGTGCGGCTCCAAATGGGCGCGCCTTGCACTCGCACCTTGAGATTTTTCAATTCCGCCAGATTGGTCGCCGTTTTGTTGGAGAAGATATTGCGCACACCACCGCCGGCATAGCCAATCAGCATCACCTCGGCTTTTTGGGCGATCTCATCGGCCACGGGCTTCAGAACGTCCCGGTCAAGCACCTTGTTCCAATGTGCCAAGTCGGAGAACAGGAAGGGCGCGTCAATGAAGGGCGCCGCTTTTGAAAAGGTCGACATGTGTGCTGGCGACACAATGGCGTAATCCACGGCCTTGCCTTGGTTCATGTAGGCAAAGTAGTCTTTCTCCAGGCCCAACTCACTGTTTTTGTGCAGGACAAAATTCACTGGCTTGCCATAGTATTTTTTGACCAACTCCTCAAAGCGAACCATCGTCTTTGTGAAAGCATGGTCATCGCCAAATTGAGAGGCGCCATGAAGCGTGATGGCTTGTTGGGCTTGGGCGCCCAAGGGCAAGGCCATGGCCAATAAACCGCCGAGCAAGGTGCGACGCACAGATGACATGGTTGTCTCCTAATAAGGTTGGGTTTGGGTCAATCCAGCCCCGAATCTCTCGCCACTGTCCTGTCTCAATACGGGGTCATTTTCAGGTTAGGGCAGTGCAGGCTTGCTGTGTACTAGGGTTTTCATGCAAAGCATGCGTCGCCAACTCTGATGCATTGCACAATCAACCCTGCGCCTGCTACCACCTTTCAGTGCGCCAACATGCCTTCGCCAGAAAGCCCCTCATGAAATGGAAAATGTCAGACCGCTCCTTGTTTGCGGTCCTGTTGCGATCCCCTTGGTGGATCAGCTTTGTTTTGGCCGCCGCATTGGCCTTGGCTGCCGCGGCACTCATGCCTGAGGCCTACAAAAGCGTCGGTGCCTTGAGCAGCTTTCCTTTTGTGGTGGTGGGTGTGATCGCGGCTTGGCGCCAGCGCGCCAACCTCAGCCCCGAGCAAGCTCAAGCGCTGCAAAACGAGCTGTCGGCCATGAATTGGCGTGCGTTCTCACAATTGCTGCAGCAAGCCTATGCGCAACAAGGCTATGGGGTCAGCGCCGTGCCCAACAGCGCGATGGATTTGAAATTGACCCGACAAGGTCAAACCACCGTGGTGTGTGCCAAGCGCTGGAAAGCCGCCTCTTGGGGCTTGGAGACGCTGCAGGCCTTGGTGAATGAGCGAGAAGCGATGGACGCCACCCACCTGGTGTGTGTGAGCCTGCAAGACATTCCGCCGGGATTGAAAAAATTTGCGCAACAACACGGCGTGACCTGGCTCAGCGGCCAAAGCCTGTGGGCTTTGGTGGCGCCCCTCATGCACAAGCATTGACACGAGCGACATGGCTTGTCACAGGGCCGTTGCACAATAGGGCATGCCACTCCTTCCTCCTTTCATTGCGCCAACCCGTTTCTCCGACCCCGCCAAGGCTTTGGCACATGCTCAGACGCTGTACCAGCAGAGCATCGATCACCTGCGCCAAGCCATGCAGCGCTTTGTGGCGGGCGAGGTCTTCACCGATCGGGTGCGGGCCTGCTATCCCTTCGTTCGGATTCACACCGAAACTGTGCTGCGGACAGAAAAGCACGAGGGGGCACACCTGAGCTACGGCTTCGTGGCGGGCCCGGGCCGGTACGAAACCACGCTGACGCGGCCCGACCTGTATGGCCGCTATTACCTGGAGCAATTCACGCTGCTGCAACGCAACCATGGCGTCGAGTTGGAAATTGGGGTCAGCCACCACCCCATCCCCATTCACTTCTCCTTTGCAGAACACGACCATGTGGAGGGCGAGCTCAGCGCCGAGCGGCGCCAGCTGATGCGCGATGTGTTCGACCTGCCCGACCTGGCCGCCATGGACGATGGCATTGCCAACGGTACCTGGGAGCCGCGCGGCAGCGAATCGCTGCCCTTGTCGCTGTTCACCGCGCCGCGGGTGGACTACTCGCTGCATCGCCTGCGGCACTACACCGGCACCCGCCCTGATTATTTTCAAAACTTTGTCTTGTTCACGAACTACCAGTTCTACATCGACGAGTTTGTGCGCCTGGGCCACGAGGCCATGGCCGACCCGCAAAGTGAGTTCATGGCTTTTGTGGAGCCTGGCAATGTGGTCACCCGCCGCCAAGGCCTGCCAGCGCAGGCAGACGATGCTTTGGGCAAAGCGCCGCCCCGTCTGCCGCAGATGCCGGCCTACCACCTGATGCGCAGCGACCGCACCGGCATCACCATGGTCAATATTGGCGTGGGCCCTGCGAACGCCAAGAACATCACCGACCACATTGCCGTGCTGCGACCGCATGCCTGGATCATGCTGGGCCACTGCGCCGGCCTGCGCAACTCGCAGCAGCTGGGTGACTATGTGCTGGCCCACGGCTATGTGCGCGAAGACCATGTGCTGGATGAAGAGCTCCCCTTGTGGGTGCCGATTCCCGCGCTGGCCGAAATTCAGTTGGCACTGGAACAAGCCGTGGCCGATGTCACCCAGTGCAGTGGCGCCGATTTGAAGCGCATCATGCGCACCGGCACCGTGGCCAGCACCGACAACCGCAACTGGGAACTGCTGCCCGACAACACGCCCCAGCGCCGCTTCAGCCAAAGCCGTGCCGTGGCCCTGGACATGGAAAGCGCCACCATCGCTGCCAACGGCTTTCGTTTTCGCGTGCCTTATGGCACCTTGCTGTGCGTGAGCGACAAGCCCTTGCACGGCGAAATCAAGCTGCCGGGCATGGCCAACCATTTTTACCGTGAACGTGTTGACCAACACTTGCGCATTGGCATGCGCGCCCTGGCGCTGTTGCGCAGCAAGGGCACCAGCGAACTGCACAGCCGCAAGTTGCGCAGCTTTGCAGAGGTGGCGTTCCAATGAGTGCACCCTATTTGGTGTGCGAGCACCTGGTGAAAAGCTATGGCGATGCGCGCGTGGTGGACGATGTGTCTTTTTCCATCGCTCCGGGCGAATGCCTGGGCGTGATTGGCCCCAACGGCGCCGGCAAGACCACCACCCTGCGCATGTGCCTGGGGCTGACCGCTCCGGACAGCGGCGAAGTCCAGGCCTTTGGCCTGCACATGCCGGCCAATGCCCTGGCCATCAAGCAACGCCTTGGCGTGGTCAGCCAGTTTGACACACTGGACCCTGATTTCACCTGCGCTGAAAACCTCGAGGTGTATGGACGCTACTTCGGCCTGAGCAAGGCCACCTTGCGTGAACGTGTGGGGCCCTTGTTGTCCTTTGCCGCCCTGTCGCACAAGGCCACGGCCAAGCCCGGTGAGTTGTCGGGCGGCATGAAGCGCCGCCTCAGCCTGGCGCGGGCCTTGATCAACAACCCTGAGTTGCTGTTGCTCGACGAGCCCACCACCGGCCTGGACCCGCAAGCACGCCACCTGATGTGGGAGCGCTTACAGCAGTTGTTACAGCAAGGCAAATCCATTTTGTTGACCACCCATTTCATGGACGAAGCGGAACGCTTGTGCGACCGGCTGCTGTTGCTCGACCATGGCAAAAAAATGGTGGAAGGCACGCCACGCGCCTTGATCGACGCCCACCTGGAACCCGACGTGGTGGAGGTCTTCGGCCCGGGTGCCTTGGCCTTGATGCAAGCGCCGCTGGCCAGCTTGGCCCATCGTGTGGAAAGCAGTGGTGACACCGTTTTCTTCTACACCTCGGAGGCAGCGCCTTTGTTGCAAGCCTTGTCCGCCGTGCCGGGCTTGCGCACCCTGCACCGGCCCGCCAATCTGGAGGACCTGTTTTTGAAACTGACGGGTCGCCAAATTCGGGAGGATGCATGATGCGTTGGTGGCCGGTGTTTTTGCGCAACCTGCGCGTCTGGCGGAAACTGGCCATACCGAGTTTGGTGGGCAACATTGCCGAGCCCTTGATGTGGTTGGTGGCCTTTGGCTATGGTTTGGGCGCCTTGGTGGGCGAGGTCAGCCTGGGCGAGGACAAAGTGCCCTACTTGCTGTTTTTGGCCAGTGGCTCGGTCTGTATGAGTGCCATGAATGCAGCCACCTTTGAAGCTTTGTACTCCGCGTTTTCGCGCATGCATGTGCAAAAAACCTGGGATGGCATCATGAACGCCCCGATTCGCCTGAGCGACATCGTGCTGGCGGAAATGCTGTGGGCGGCCTTCAAGTCGCTGTTGGCGGTGACGGCCATTCTGGCGGTGATGCTGGGCCTGGGCATCAGCCACAGCCCCAAGCTGCTGCTGGCTTGGCCCTTGCTGTGGGGCGTGGGCATCACCTTCAGTTGCCTGGCCTTGATCTTCAATGCACTGGCCAAAGGCTATGACTTTTTCACCTATTACTTCACGCTGTTCCTCACCCCCATGACTTTTTTAAGCGGTGTGTTTTTTCCGCGCGAGCAATTGCCGCCCCTGGTGTACGGGCTGTCCGAGTTGTTGCCACTGACCCATGCCGTCGAGTTGATTCGCCCCTTGTTCATGAACCATTGGCCCGAGCACGGGCTGTGGCATGCCGGCGTGTTGCTGGCCTATGCCGTCGTGGCCTACCGAATAGCCTTGGCGTTGACGCTCAAGCGCTTCAAACAATGATGAACCGGAGTTGACCCGCATGTCTGTTTCTTCTTCACACCCCGCAGCGCTGGAGCATTTGGGCCCAGGTTGGTTTGTGCTGGTCATGGGTTGGTCGGGCTTGGCCATGGCCTGGTTCCGTGCGGCGCCTCTTTTGGGTGACAACGCGCCGCTGCTCGGCCAAGCTGCGGCCACTGTGGCGGCCGGTATTTTTCTGAGCTTGGTGGTGGCCATGGCCTTGCGGTTGTCGCGCTACCGCGCAGCGGTGCAAGCCGATCTGCGACATCCGGTGAAGCATGCTTTTGTGGCGGCGCTGCCCATTTCCTTGCTGCTGCTGGGCACCCTGACCGTGACCGCCTTAGACCCCACAGCCGCCCTCGGCCCCATCCTGTGGTGGATGGGTTCTTTGGGCGAAATGGCCGCCACCGTCTGGGTGCTGGCGCGCTGGCTGCGCGCCAAAGAGCAAGGCGGTTTGCAATGGCCTGCCGTCACGCCCGTGCTGTTCATCCCGGTCGTGGGCAATGTGATTGTGCCCCTGGCGGGCATCCCCTTGGGGCATGAGGCTTGGTCGGCAGCGCAGTTCGCGATTGGCCTGTTTTTGTGGCCCGCCTTGCTGGTGCTGTTGCTGGCACGCATGGTCATGGCCGGCCCCTTGCCCGGCCGCATGACGGGCACTTTGTTCATCATGGCGGCCCCGCCCTCGGTGATCGGTCTGTGCTTCTTGCAGTGGGAGTTGGCACCTGCGACAGCCTGGGGCGCCTGGGGCATTGCGCTGTTTTCTATTTTGTGGGCGCTGACCCAGTTGGCGGTGCTGCGCCAACAGCCCTTCGGCATTCCGCACTGGGGCATGAGCTTTCCCTCGGCAGCGTTCGCCGCCTTGAGTTTGCGCTTGAGCCAAACCCCCGGCGGCGAGTGGCTGAGCTTGCCGGCAACCGCCCTGCTGGCCGTGGCTTCGGTGGTCATTGTGGGGCTGACCCTGTCCACCTGGCGCGGCCTGCGCCAAGGGCGCTTGCTGGTGCCGGACGCCTGAAACCGCGATTCCCCTCACAAAAGTCAAGAATCCTTGCTTGACCGTAGGGGCAATCCGCGCGCCGGAATCCCCTAAGATTGGGGATACAGAATTTTCATTTTTCACTTTAGAAGAGCCTTGCCATGACATCACGCACCATCGTTCACCGCCTGGAGGTTGCCAGCAACCTGTACCACTTCATCGAAGACCAAGTGCTGCCCGGCACGGGCGTCAGCAGCGACAGCTTCTGGAAGGGCTTTGACGGCATCGTCGCCGACCTGGCCCCGAAGAACATGGCGCTGTTGGCGGAGCGGGACCGCATTCAATCTGAAATGGATGCCTGGCACCAGGCCCACCCTGGCCCGATCAAAAACATGAAGGCTTACCGTGCCTTCCTCGAAAAAATTGGCTACCTCGTACCCGATCCCGGCAAGGTCAAGACCACCACCGCCAACGTCGATGCCGAGCTGGCCATTCAGGCCGGCCCGCAGTTGGTGGTGCCGATCCTGAATGCGCGCTATGCCTTGAACGCCGCCAACGCACGTTGGGGCTCCCTGTACGACGCCCTGTACGGCACCGATGTGCTGCCGGAAACCGACGGCGCGGCCAAAGGCCCGGGCTACAACCCTGTGCGCGGCGCCAAAGTGATTGAGTACGCACGCTATGTGCTCGACCGCACCGTGCCCTTGAAGAGTGGCTCGCACATTGATTCCACCGGCTATGCCGTGGAAAACGGCGAGCTGGTGGTGACGCTCAAGAACGGCAAACGCGTGAAGCTGGCCAAGGGCTCGCAGTTTGTGGGCTTCCAGGGCCCAGCAGCCCAACCCGCCTCGGTGCTGTTCGAGCACAACGGCCTGCACCTGGACCTGCAGATCAACCGCAACACCCCGATTGGCGCGACCGACCCTGCCGGCGTTTGCGACCTGGTGGTGGAAGCCGCCTTGTCGACCATTCTGGACCTGGAAGATTCCGTGGCCGCCGTGGATGCCGACGACAAAGTCTTGGCCTACCGCAACTGGCTGGGCATTCTCAAGGGCACCTTGACGGAAGAAGTGGCCAAAGGCGGCAAAACCTTCACCCGCGGCTTGAACCTGGACCGCAACTACACCGGCGCCAAGGGCCAGCCCGTGACCCTGCATGGCCGCTCGCTCTTGTTTGTGCGCAATGTGGGCCACCTGATGACCAACCCGGCGATTTTGTACACCGGCAACGATGGCGTCACCCATGAAATTCCCGAAGGCATCATGGACGCCATGATCACCACCACCATCGCCTTGCACGACCTGCAAGGGCATGGCGCCAACGGCATTCGCAACTCACGCACCGGCTCGGTGTACATCGTCAAGCCCAAGATGCACGGCCCCGCCGAAGTGGCCTTTGCCGCCGAGTTGTTCACCCGCGTGGAAAAAGTGCTGGGCCTGGCCGACAGCACCGTCAAGCTGGGCATCATGGACGAAGAGCGTCGCACCAGCGTGAACCTGAAGGCTTGCATTGCCGCCGCCAAGAGCCGCGTGGCCTTCATCAACACCGGCTTCCTGGACCGCACCGGCGACGAAATGCACACCGCCATGCTGGCCGGCCCCATGCTGCGCAAGGGCGACATGAAATCCAGCGCCTGGATTCAGGCCTATGAGCGCAACAACGTGCTGGTGGGCCTGTCCTGCGGCCTGCGCGGCCGTGCCCAGATTGGCAAGGGCATGTGGGCCATGCCCGACCTGATGGCGGCCATGATGCAGCAAAAAATCGCCCATCCCAAAGCCGGCGCCAACACCGCCTGGGTGCCCAGCCCGACAGCAGCCACCTTGCATGCCCTGCACTACCACCAGGTGAAGGTCAGCGACGTGCAAAAAGGCCTGGAGAAAACGCCCGCCGACAGCGTGCGTGACGCCCTGCTCAACGACTTGTTGCAAGTGCCTGTGGTGGCCAAGCCCAAGTGGTCTGCCGCCGACAAGCAGCAAGAGCTGGACAACAACGTGCAAGGCATTCTGGGCTACGTGGTGCGCTGGGTGGACCAGGGCGTGGGCTGCTCCAAAGTACCCGACATCCACAACGTGGGCCTGATGGAAGACCGCGCGACCTTGCGCATTTCCAGCCAGCACATTGCCAACTGGCTGCACCATGGCGTGGTGACCCCGGCCGAAGTGAAAGCCACCTTCAAGCGCATGGCCGGCGTGGTCGACAAGCAAAATGCCGGCGACCCGCTGTACCAAAAAATGTCGGGGCGCTTCAGCACTTCGGCCGCCTACCAGGCCGCATTGGACTTGGTGTTCAAGGGCAAGGCACAGCCCAGCGGCTACACCGAGCCACTGCTGCATGCCTGGCGCCTGAAAGTCAAAGAAGCGCTGGCCTGAGTCGCGCGTCGTCTTTCAGTAAGGCCTCTTCGGAGGCCTTTTTTCTACTCGGGCGTCAACACGAACGTTATGATGGACCTCCGCTTGAGGTGATTGCAGCATGTCCACGCCCCCGTTTCTCCAAAATTTTGTACGCCAACTCTGGCGTGCCCTGTTCGCCGCCTTGTTGGCGGTGAGCGCGCTGGTGGGCTTGTACCTGGCCTTCACTTACAACTTCGCCTACTCGCGTGGCGAAAGCGTGGGCTTCGTGCAGAAGCTGTCTTACAAAGGCTGGGTTTGCAAAACATGGGAAGGCGAGCAAATGCGTGCCGTGGCCACGATGCCGGCGGTGCCAGAGAAATTTACTTTCACGGTGCGTGACGCCGCCGTGGTGGACAAGATCAATGCCCACCTTGGCAAGAAGGTGGTGCTGGAGTACGCGCAGCACCGAGGCCTGCCGTCTTGTTTGGGTGACACCGAGCATTTTGTGGTCGATGTTCGTCCCGCACCGGAAGAGTGACGCAAAGCATGATCGACCCATGCCGATGCCCCCTGTGTGGCCAACCCAACCGTTGTGCCATGACGCAAGCTGTCGGCAGCAGCGCACAACACACACACTGCTGGTGCGTCAACGTCTCGTTTTCAGCAGAGCTGCTGGCGCGTGTGCCAGCCCAAGCAGAGCGCAAGGCTTGCATCTGTCAAGCGTGCGCCACCCGCCAGGCCATGCCTCATGAGTGACCCTGGCTCGCTGGCGGCCTTGAGGCAGCGCCATGGCCCACGCCACCGCTGGCTGCTGCTGGCCACCGTGATGCTGGGCTCAATGGCCGCCATCATGTCGTCCACCATCATGAACGTGGGCATCCCCGATATGAGCCGCCAATTTGCCTTGGGGCAAGAGCGCGCGCAGTGGGTCAGTTCGGTGTTCATGGTGGCCATGACCGTGTCCATGCTGACCACGCCCTGGCTGCTGGCACGTTTCGGCTATCGCCGCACCTACATGGGCTGCATGGGCTTGCTGATGGGGGCTGGCATCTTGGGCGGCCTGTCCAGCAACTTTGACTTCGTGCTCCTGATGCGCGTGGCCGAAGGGCTGGCCGCGGGGGTGGTGCAGCCGATTCCGGCCATCATCATCTTGCGCGCCTTTGAAACCGAAGAGCAAGGACGTGCCAACAGCTGGTTCGGTATGGGCGTGGTGCTGGCACCGGCCATTGGCCCCAGCATTGGTGGCTTGTTGGTGGACGCCATGGGCTGGCGCTCTTTATTTTTCATGGTGGTGCCGTTTTGCCTGGTGTCGATGTGGCTGTCACAACGCTATGTGCCCACGACAGCGCCAGGAGGGGTCAGCGCCAACCAGGGCAACCCGAGTTTGGACGTGGGCGGCCTGGTATTGGCCACGGTGGGCACGTTGTGTTTGTTGAACGGCTTGGTCAGCCTGCACAGCGGTGACTGGCAGCTGGCCAGTGGCTTGCTGGGGACGGCGGCCGCAAGCGCGTTTGGCTTTGTCGCCTGGCAGCGATGGTTGATTCGGCGCGCGCGTTTTCCGCTGATGAACCTGACGCTTTTTTCTCACCGGGCTTATGCCATGGGGACCTTGGTCGCCTTCATTTATGGCATTGCCTTGTTCGGCTCAACTTACCTGATTCCGCTGTATCTGCAATTGGGGCTGGGCTTGTCGGCGAGCCATGTGGGCACCTTGCTGATTCCAGCGGGCTTGATCCTGGCCGCCACCATTGCGGTCGTGGGACGTTATTCCAGCACCCACCCGACCCATTTGCTGGTGAGCTTCGGCCTGGCTTTGCTGGCATCGTCTTTTGCGCTGATGGTCCTGGTTCAACTGGACACCGCCCTGTGGGTGTTGGTTGCCTTGGCTGTGTTGGGCCGTGTTGGCTTGGGCTTTGTGTTGCCCTCGCTGAACATTGGCGCCATGCGCTCACTGCAACCCAGCTTGATCCCCCAAGGGGCCAGCACCATCAATTTTTTGCGCATGCTCGGTGGCGCGGCAGGCGTCAGTTTGTGTGGCATTTTGCTGGAATGGCGCTTGAGCGTACATGGCGACTCCCTGACGCAGCCGCACACCTCCGTGGCACGCCTGCAGGCCTTCGATGAGGTCTTTCTCCTGCTGGCGGCCTGTTGCGCCTTGGCCATGCTGGCTGCCTGGAAAATCCGCACCACCCATCCTGCACGCGCATAGAACCTGCGTTGAGAGGTTTCCCCATGTGTCAATTGCTTGGACTGAACTGCAACAACCCCACCGATGCCACCTTCAGCTTCACCGGGTTTTCTCAGCGTGCCGGGATCACCGACCATCACGCCGATGGCTGGGGTATCGCCTTTTTTGAGGGAGACGAGAAGGACCGGGGTCTGCGCCACTTTGTGGACCACCTGCCCGCCAGCACCTCGCCGTTTGCCGAGTTGCTGCGTCGCTACCCCATCAAAAGTCGCAACGTGATTTCCCATATTCGCAAAGCCACACAAGGCCAGGTGGCGCTGGAGAATTGCCACCCGTTTGTGCGCGAGCTATGGGGGCGCTATTGGGTGTTCGCGCACAACGGCAACCTGGAAAATTTTGAGCCTCGGCTGCACGGCAGCTTTCGCCCCGTGGGGCAAACCGACAGTGAGCGGGCTTTTTGCTGGCTGATGCAAGAGCTGGCCAAGTCACACGCCAGCGTACCCTCGGTGGCGGAGCTGACCCTCACGCTGCAGGAACTCACGCCCGCCATTGCGCGGCATGGGACCTTCAATTATTTGCTGTCCAATGGCCAAGCCTTGTGGGCGCATGCCTCAACCCATTTGTGCTACGTTGAGCGCAAACACCCCTTTGCCAGCGCCACGCTGAGCGACCAAGACCTGAGCATCAACTTTGCCGAACATGCACAAGCCAACGATCGTGTGGCCGTGATTGTGACCACCCCTTTGACAACCAACGAGCAGTGGACCTCTTTGGCCCCCGGCGAGTTGCGGGTGTTTGTCGACGGGCAATCGGTTTAAGCGCAGGCTTGTTCCAAGGCTTGCAGGAAAAGTTGGGCCACATCGCAGCCTGCCTGGTCGGTGATTTCCTGAAAGCAGGTGGGGCTGGTGACATTCACCTCGGTGAGGCAGTCGCCAATCACGTCCAATCCAACCAGCAGCAAGCCGCGCGCAAAAAGCGTGGGGCCCAAAGCCTCTGCAATTTCGCGATCGCGTGCTGACAAGGCTTGGGCCACACCTTTGCCGCCAGCCGCCAAATTGCCTCGCACTTCACCCCCTTGCGGAATGCGTGCCAAACAGTAAGGCACGGGTTTGCCGCCGATGACCAGCACGCGTTTGTCGCCTTGCGCGATGGCCGGAATGAACTTTTGCACCATCACGGTTTGGGCGCCGTCGCGGTTCAGGGTTTCAATGATGCCGCCCAAATTGAGCGCATCGTCTTTGACGCGAAAGATGCCCATGCCACCCATGCCGTCCAGTGGCTTGAGGATGATGTCGCGGTGCTCGGCATGAAAGGCGCGAATGGCTTGCGCATCGCGCGTGACCAAGGTGGGGCTGATGAAGTCGGCAAACTCCAGAATGGCCAGCTTCTCGGGATGGTCGCGCAAGGCACGCGGTTTGTTGAACACGCGCGCGCCTTCGCGCTCGGCTTGTTCCAGCAAATGGGTGGCGTAGAAATACTCGCTGTCGAACGGCGGGTCTTTGCGCATCACGATGGCGTCCATCGTGTGAAGTGCCTGGTTTTGGCGCGAGACCACTTCAAACCAATCGTCAGGCGCACCGGTAAGGCGAATTTGCCGCAAAGGGGCGCGCACCTTACCGCTGCTGACCCAGGTGATGTCTTGCGGCTCGCAGGCATAGACCGTGTGGCCTCGGCGCTGTGCTTCGCGCATCATGGCGAAGGTGGTGTCTTTGTAGATCTTGAAGGTGTGCAGCGGATCTGCGACAAACAGCAGTTTCATTCAGATCTCGATCTTGCTGCCCATCTCCACCACGGAGTTGCTGGGCAAGTTCAAAAAGTCGGCGGCGGCGCTGGCGTTCAGGTGCATCTGGGCGAACAGCTTTTCGCGCCAGGTCGCCATGCCACCGCCCACGGTGGGCACAATGCTGTCGCGTGACAAGAAATAGCTGGTGCTCATGGGGTCCACCGGGCAACCGTGGCGCTTGAGTTGCGTTAGCGCGCCTGGCACATCGGGGTCGTTCTTGAAGCCGTAATTGATCACCACTTGCCAGCAATCATGGCCCAGTTGCTCAACCTGAAGCCGCTTGTCCAAGCCGACCCAAGGAATTTCATGGCTGCGCACCGTGACAAACAGATTGTGCGCATGCAGCACCTTGTTGTGCTTGAGGTTGTGCAACATGGCATTGGGCACGACGCCAGTTTCTGTGGTCAAAAAGACGGCCGTTCCATCCACGCGCACGGGCGGCGCGATGAAGACGGCATCCAGGAAAGATTTCAGGTCGAGCGCATCTTCACGGTGCTTTTCATTGAGCAGTTCTCGGCCATCGCGCCAGGTCAGCATGAAGGTGAGAATCACGCCGCCAATCACCAGGGGGAACCAACCCCCTTCGGCCAGCTTCATCAGGTTGGAAGCCCAGAACGCGAAATCCACCACAAAGAAGATGCCGGTGGCCGAGATGCAAAGCCACAGGGGATAGCGCCAGCTGTACCGAATCACAAAGAAGGTCAGCACCGTGGTGATCAGCATGTCGGTGCACACCGCAATGCCGTAGGCAGCCGCCAGGTTGCTGGAGGACTTGAACATCACCACCGCCAACACAATGGCGCCAAACAAGCCCCAGTTCACAAACGGGATGTAGATTTGGCCGGTATCACGCACACTGGTGTGCTGAATTTGCAGGCGCGGCAAGAAGCCCAGCTGAATCACCTGCTTGGTGACACTGAAGGCGCCTGAAATCAGGGCTTGAGAGGCAATCACCGTGGCCGCCGTGGCCAAGATCACCAGAGGCAACAAAGCCCAATCGGGCGCCATCATGAAGAACGGGTTCTTCACGGCATCGGGCTCATTCAACAGCAAGGCGCCCTGGCCGAAATAGTTCAGCGTCAAGGACGGCATGACGACGGCAAACCAGGCGAGGCGAATCGGCTTTTTGCCAAAATGTCCCATGTCCGCATACAAGGCCTCGCCCCCCGTGACGCACAGCACCACCGCACCCAAGATGATGAAGGTGGTGCCCGGTTCATTGACAATGAACTTCAAAGCAAAGTGCGGGCTGATGGCCCACAAAATGGCGGGCTGCGAAGCGATGTGGTAAATGCCCAGCACGGAAATAGCCGCAAACCACACCAGGGTGATGGGGCCGAAAAATTTGCCAATGCCGCCTGTGCCGCGTTTTTGCACGGCAAACAAACCAAACAAAATGAGCAGCGTCAGGGGAATCACAAATTTCACGAAAGTGGGCGAGACCACCTCCAAGCCTTCGACGGCAGACAGCACGGAGATGGCGGGCGTGATCACGCCGTCGCCATAAAAAAGACATGTGCCAAAAATCCCCACCAACAGCAAGACACTGCGCAAGCGCGGTCTGTCGCGCACCGAGGTAGACGCCAGCGCCAGCATCGCCACCAGGCCACCTTCGCCATTGTTGTCGGCTCGCAGCACCAAGCTCACATACTTGATGGAGACGATGGTGGTCAGGGTCCAAAAGAAAATGGAGAGGATGCCGTAAACATTGTCGGGCGTGAACGGCACGTGGCCTGAGCCAAACACCTCTTTCAGGGCGTACAGCACGCTGGTGCCGATGTCGCCATAGACAACGCCGATGGCTCCCAGCGTCAGGCCAGCCAGGGAAGATTTAGTGTGCTGCATGTTGTGTTTGAAAGTCAGTCGTAGATTTCAGCGTCGGGGTCGGTGGCTTCCAGCTCGTAGCTGGCGGCCAGCATGGCCAAGCGACCGATGACGCCATACATGTAGAAACGGTTGGGCGCACTGGCGCCGGCCTTGACCCCCGGTTGCGGGGTGTGGGCACTTTGCTCAAACGCCAAGGGCACAAAGCTGGCCCCGGGGGCATTCAAATTTTCATCGATGCCGCGCTCGGCATGCACACGGTAGAAGCCGCCCACCACATAGCGGTCCATCATGTAGACCACCGGTTCGGCCACAGCGTCGTTCATCCGCTCGTTGGTGAGCACGCCTTCTTGGATGATGACTTCGCTGACTTCCTGGCCGTCTTTGATGACGCTCATCTTGTTGCGGGTCTTGCGGTTCAACACGTCCAGGTCTTTGACGTCACGCACGGTCATGATGCCCATGCCGTAAGTGCCGTTGTCGGCTTTCACCACCACGAAGGGCTTTTCCTGAATGCCGTACTCTTTGTACTTGCGGCGAATTTTGGTCAGCAACGCGTCCACATTGCTGCGCAGGCAATCCATGCCCGTGCCCTCGGCGAAATTGACCTCGCCGCATTTGCCAAACATCGGATTGATCAACCACGGGTCAATGCCCAGCAGCTTGCCAAAACGTTTGGCCACTTCTTCATAGCTGTCGAAGTGCTGGCTCTTGCGGCGAACGCTCCAGCCCGCATGCAGAGGCGGCAGCAGGTACTGCTCGTGCAAGTCTTCCAGAATGCCAGGGATGCCAGCACTGAGGTCGTTGTTGAGCAAAATGGTGCAGGGGTCGAAGTCTTTCAAGCCCAAGCGGCGTTTGCTGCGAATCACCGGCTCCAGGGTGACCTTGTCGCCGTTGGGCAAGTCCACCGTGAAGTTTTCCTTCAGCTCAGGATTGATCGAGCCAATGCGCACATTCAACCCGGCCATCTGAAAAATGCGCTGCAACTGCGCCACATTGGACAGATAAAAGGTGTTGCGTGTGTGGTTTTCGGGGATGACCAACAGGTTGCGGGCTTCGGGACAAATCTTTTCAATGGCCGCCATGGCGGCCTGCACCGCCAGAGGGAGCATCTCGGGGGTCAGGTTGTTCCAGCCCCCCGGATACAGGTTGGTATCGACGGGCGCCAGCTTGAAGCCCGCGTTGCGAATGTCCACCGAGCTGTAAAAAGGCGGGGTGTGCTCCATCCACTCCAGGCGAAACCAGCGCTCAATGGCGGGCATGGAATCGAGAATGCGCTGCTCGAGTTCGTTGATGGGGCCCGTCAAGGCGGTGATGAGATGGGGAACCATGGTGGCCTTCGCTTAAGTCGGGAGGATTCTAGGACTTTGGGGCGCTCGCCGCAGGATCAACGCCCGGACTGTTGTGCCGGCGACTCAGCTGCGAATTTCGCCCTGCCCCAACACCACGTATTTGAGCGAGGTCAGCCCCTCGATGCCCACAGGCCCGCGGGCATGGAATTTGTCAGTCGAAATACCTATTTCTGCGCCGAGGCCGTATTCGAAACCATCTGCGAAGCGAGTGCTCGCATTGACCATGACACTGGAGGAGTCAACCTCGCGCAAAAATTTCTGCGCATGCGTGTGGTCGGTGGTCAAAATGGCGTCAGTATGGTGACTGGCGTAGTGATTGATGTGCGCAATGGCTTCATCCACGTCGGCGACCACCTTGATGCTGATGATGGGCGCCAGGTATTCCTCGTACCAATCTTGTTCGGTGGCGGCCACTGCATGGGCGCCGGGCACCGCAGACACCAGAGTCAGTGACTCGGGGCAGCAACGCATTTCCACCCCTTTGCTTGCATACACCTTCGCGATGCGGGGCAAAAACTCGGCCGCCACATTACGCGCCACCAGCAAGCCTTCGCTGGCATTGCAGGGGCTGTACTTTTGCGTCTTGGCGTTGTCGGCCACGCGCACCGCCATGTCCAGGTCGCAAGGGTCGTCGACATAGGTATGGCAGTTGCCGTCCAGGTGCTTGATGACAGGCACCTTGGCCTCACGGCTGATGCGCTCGATCAAGCCCTTGCCGCCACGCGGAATGATGACGTCGACATACTCGGGCATGGCGATCAACTGGCCCACCGCTTCGCGGTCGGTGGTGGGCACCAGCTGCACCGCATCCTGGGGCAGGCCGCTGTCCGCCAGCGCCTGGCGAACCAGTTGCGCCAAGGCCTTGTTGGACTCAATGGCTTCCGAACCGCCCCGCAAAATGCAGGCATTGCCGCTCTTGATGGACAGCGAGGCCGCCTCGATGGTGACATTGGGGCGGCTCTCGAAAATCATGCCGAAAACGCCAATGGGCACGCGCATCTGCCCCACGCGGATGCCGCTGGGCTGCTGGCGCATGCCCAGAATTTCGCCGATCACATCGGGCATGGCGGCCAGTTGCTCACATCCCAGCGCGCAGGTTTCGATCACCTTGGGCGTGAGCTTGAGGCGGTCCACCATGGGTTCGGCCAATCCCGCTGCTCGGGCGCGGTTGAGGTCGAGCGCGTTGGCGTCTCGCAAGGCCTGGGTTTGCGCGCGCAACGACTGGGCCAGCTGGCGCAGGGCCAGGTTTTTCTGGGCCGTGGACGCTTTGGCCATGGCGGCCGAGGCCGCCTTGGCTTGGGAGCCCAGGACGCGCATCAATTCGGCGGTGTGGGTGGCATTCATGGCGTGATTTTCGCAGACTGTGCGCAAGCGCGGCACAACATCATGGCCAGTCGGTGCAAGGCCTGCCAGCTGTCGACCGGCCAGTCGGGGGCTTTGAGGCCTTTGACCAGGCCATCCACGGTGTGGGCGGCATGCAACAGGTTGTCCAAAGCCATGGGGGTCAGCCGCGGCAGCACGCGCTCGAACAAGCGCTCTTTCAGGCCCCAAACGCGTTGCTCACGCATGGCCATGGGCAAGGGCTGCCCCAGACTCACGGCATCTTTGACACGCTTCAAGGCGCGAATGTCTTCGGCCAAGGTGTAGTGCACCAGCACTTCCGATTCGCCCTCTGCCTGCAAACCGTCCAGCATGCGCTGCACTCGGGGGGCATTGCCTGCCAACACGGCTTCGGACAGCTTGAACACGTCGTAACGCGCCACATTCAGCACCGCGGACTCCACCTGCTCGAAACTCAACTCGCCAGCGGGATACAGCAAGCCCAGTTTTTGGATCTCCTGGTGGGCGGCCAGCAGGTTGCCCTCCACCCGATCGGCAAAAAATTGCAGCGTGCGCTGGCCTTCTTCACCGGACAACACGCGTTGCTGTTGCTGTGACAAGCGCTGCGCAATCCACTGCGGCAGCGCCTGGCGCTCCACACTGTCGATCTGCAAGCTCACGCCTTGCCCATCCAATGCGGCAAACCAGGCGCTGGAGCGCGTCGCTTTGTCCAGTCGCGGCAAGAGCACCAGGGTGAGCACGCTGTCGTTGCCACGGGCCGTGTCCGCCAGTTGTTGCAGGGCGGCGCTGCCGTCCTTGCCGGGCTTGCCAGAAGGTATGCGGACCTCCACCATCTGGCGATCTGCAAAAAGGCTCATCGAACCGCCTGCTGCCAAAACCTCACCCCAATCAAAATGGGCGCCGGCCACAGTGAACACGCTGCGCTCGGTGTAACCCTGTGCCCGGGCGGTCGCACGAATCAGGTCAGCCGCCTCTTGCACCAACAAGGCTTCATCGCCATGCAGGGTGTAGAGGCTGCGCAGGCCCTTGGCCAGATGAGCTTCAAGTTGAGCCGTGGCAACTTGCATGGTGGGCGCCTCAGATGTCGCGCAAGGTCGCCAGCCTGCGCAGAATTTGGCGGACCAAATCGGATTGCATGTTGCGGTACAGCAAGTCTTCTTCGGCTTCCTTGGCCAGCGCAGCGCTTTCGCTGTAGCTGATGTCGCGCTGCTGCACCATTTCGGTGTCGGGAATTCTTTCAATGCCCTGGCGATTGCGCACTTTGAAGCGCAGGCGTATGCGCAACTGGTATTCGCGGACGGCGCCTGTGGAGGTTCGGCCCAACACCACTTTTTCGCGCAGTTCTTGCAACAACTCAAACACCAGGTCAGCGCGCTCCACTTGGCGCTGATCGGTGATCAAGCTCACACCGCCCGCGGCCGCCATCGCGCGCTGCAACTCCAGGCCCAGTTGCGACATCGGTGGCACGGCCAAATAAATGGACTGAAAAGCAAAGCTGGGCGGCTTGCGCAACTCGAAGCCACACCCCGCCAAAAGCAAAGCCAGGGAACCTGTCCCCAGCAAAGATCGGCGGCGCAGTGTGGCCCGCATGCTCAAAGCACCAAGTTGACCAGACGACCTGGCACCACAATGACTTTTTTGGGTGCGGCGCCCTGGGCTTGCTTTTGGAACGGCTCGCTGGCAATGGCCAGCTTTTCGATGTCGTCCTTGCTGGCGCTGGCGGGCACCTGTATCGCGCCACGCAGCTTGCCATTGACTTGCAGCATGAGTTCGATTTCGTCGCGTTGCAGCGCTTGCTCGTCGACCTGCGGCCAAGGCGCATCCAGCAAATGGCCGACCGCTTGCTCAAAGCCCAGGTCCACCCAAATGGCATCGGTGATGTGCGGGCACACCGGGTAGAGCATGCGCATGAGCAGGGACACGCCCTCGCACAGCACAGCGCTGTCGCCGGCACTGCCATCGGGCTTGAAATCTTCCAGCACATTGAGCAACTTCATGCAGCCCGACACCACGGTGTTGTATTGCATGCGCTCGTAGTCATAGCTGACTTGCTTGAGCACCAAATGCACCTCGCGGCGCAAAGCTTGTGCCGAAGCGCCCAGCGCAGCCGAGGACAGGTCGCTGGCCGTGGCTTGGCGGATAGCCTCCTGGTGGCGTGCGGCAAAGTTCCACACCCGGCGCAAAAAGCGCGCGCTGCCCTCCACTGCCGAGTCATTCCACTCCAGCGTGGCCTCAGGTGGGGCGGTGAACATGGTGTACAGGCGTGCGGTGTCGGCACCGTATTTTTCAATCAGGTCTTGCGGGTCGACGCCGTTGTTTTTGCTCTTGCTCATGGTGCCCACGCCTTCGTAGGTCACCAGCGTGCCGGCAGGCAGGTCGCCTTTGGCTTCCTTCAGGCGCGCGCCCGTGACTTTGCCGCTGTCATCGTGCTGGTCTTCCACTTCATGGGGCCAGAAGTATTCGATGCCGCCCTTTTCGCCTTTGCGCGAGTAAATGTGGTTCAGCACCATGCCTTGCGTGAGCAAGCGGGTGAAGGGCTCGTCGACCTTCACCAGGCCGAGGTCGCGCATCACCTTGGTCCAGAAGCGCGCGTACAAGAGGTGAAGAATGGCGTGCTCTATGCCGCCGATGTACTGGTCCATGGGCATCCAGTACTGGGCACCCTCTGCCACCATCTTGGCGTCATTGGTGGGGTCGCAGTAGCGCATGAAATACCAGGACGAATCCACAAAGGTGTCCATGGTGTCGGTTTCACGGCGCGCCGGCTTGCCGCACACCGGGCAGGTCACGCCATGGTGAAAGCCCTCGTGCTTGTTCAGCGGGTTGCCCGAGCCATCGGGAATGCAATCTTGCGGCAAGACCACGGGCAGGTCTTTTTCGGGCACCGGCACAGCGCCGTGCTCATCGCAATGGATGATGGGGATGGGGGTGCCCCAGTAACGCTGGCGAGAAATGCCCCAATCGCGCAAGCGCCATGTGGTTTTCTTTTCGCCAAGGCCTTTGGCGGCCAAGTCTGCGGCGACTGCGTTGACGCAGTCTTTGAAGGCCTTGCCGTCATAGGGGCCGGAATGGACCGCCACGCCGGCGCCTTTTTCCGCATACCAGTCTTGCCACTGGGTAGCGTCAAAGGCGCGCGGTCCGTTGGCATCCGACACCGACACCACTTGTTGAATGGGCAACTGGTATTTGAGGGCAAACGCAAAGTCGCGCTCGTCGTGCGCGGGCACGCCCATGACGGCGCCATCGCCATAGGTCATGAGCACATAGTTGCCCACCCACACATCGACCTTTTGGCCGGTGAGGGGGTGGGTTACCTGCAAGCCCGTGGGCATGCCCTCTTTTTCCTTGAGCGCCAACTCGGCTTCGGTGGTGCCGCCTTTCTTGCATTCATCAACGAAGGCCGCCAGCTTGGGCTGCGACAAGGCCGCTTGGGTGGCCAAGGGGTGCTCGGGCGCCACAGCACAAAAGGTCACGCCCATGATGGTGTCGGGGCGCGTGGTGAAGACGTACATGCGGCCATCGCCAATCAAGCCGCCTTGGGCATCGCGGATGTCGTGGGTGAAGGCAAAGCGCACGCCCTCGGTTTTGCCAATCCAGTTTTCCTGCATCAGCTTGACGCGCTCGGGCCAACCCGGCATCTTGTCGCCGGTCACAAAAGACAGCAGCTCTTCTGCGTAGTCAGTGATCTTCAGGTAGTAGCCCGGGATTTCACGCTTTTCGACCACGGCACCGGTGCGCCAGCCCTTGCCATCGATGACCTGCTCGTTGGCCAGCACGGTTTGGTCCACCGGGTCCCAGTTGACGATTTGGGTCTTGCGGTAGGCCACGCCCTTTTCGAGCATTTTCAGAAACAGCCACTGGTTCCATTTGTAGTAGCTGGCATCGCAGGTGGCCACTTCGCGCGACCAGTCGATCGCCAGGCCCATCGCCTGCATCTGCTTTTTCATGTAGGCAATGTTTTCGTAGGTCCACTTGGCGGGTGGCACGCCGTTCTTCAGCGCTGCGTTTTCGGCGGGCAAGCCAAACGCGTCCCAGCCCATGGGCATGAGGACGTTGTAGCCCTTCATGCGCAGATGGCGCGTGAGCATGTCGTTGATGGTGTAGTTGCGCACGTGACCCATGTGCAGCTTGCCGCTGGGGTAGGGCAGCATGGAGCAGGCATAGAACTTCTTCTTGCTGGCGTCCTCGGTGACACGGTAGGCATCGCGTGCCGACCACGCAGTCTGCACGGCACGCTCAATCTCATTGGGGTTGAATTTTTCTTGCATAAGGTGTCTCGTCAGAACCTCCTGCGCACATCAACCTGTGCCGAGGAAATTCTGAAATAAAGGGTTCAGCGAAGGCCCAGCACGTCGAACATGTCGAACAGGCCGTGAGGTTGCTGGGCCAGGAAATGCGCGGCACGCAGGCTGCCTTGGGCATAAGTGCTGCGGCTGGAGGATTTGTGGGTCACTTCAATGCGCTCGCCGGTGCCCGCAAACAACACCGTGTGGTCGCCCACAATGTCGCCGCCGCGAATGGTGGAAAAACCAATGGTGGAGGGCTCGCGCTCGCCGGTGTGGCCCTCGCGGGCGTAGACCGCGCAGCTCTTCAGGTCACGGCCGATGGCGTCGGCAATGACCTCGCCCATTTTGAGCGCCGTGCCCGATGGCGCATCCACCTTGTGGCGGTGGTGCGCTTCGATGATCTCAATGTCGTACCCGGTGGCCAGGGCCTTGGCTGCCATTTCGAGCAATTTGAGTGTGACATTGACGCCCACGCTCATGTTGGGCGCCATGACAATGGCGATGTCTTTGGCCGCCTCGGCAATTTGCGTTTTTTGCGCATCACTGAAGCCGGTGGTGCCAATCACCATGCGCACACCGAGCTCGCGGCAGATGGCCAAATGCGCCATCGTGCCCTCTGGGCGGGTGAAGTCAATCAGGCATTGCGCTTGCGACAGCCCGGCGCGCAAGTCAGACTGAATCTGCACCCCACTGGCATGCCCAAGAAAAGCGCTGGCGTCCTGCCCTAAGGCAGGGCTGCCTTGAATGTCCAGCGCACCGGCCAACACACACGCCGAATCGTTGCGAACGGCCTCGATCAGCATGTGGCCCATGCGGCCACTGGCGCCAGCGATGGCAATACGAAGGGGTGAGCTCATGAGAAATCTCCGGAATCAGCGGACCGGACTTTCCAGCGGCGGATAGTCCATGGAAACGGGGGCGGCGGGCGCGACAGGCTCTTGTGCCTGGGAGGGTTTGAAAGGCTGCAACTCTTGGGGGGTGGCCTCAAGGCGAGGCACTTTTTTCGGGCCCGTCTTTCGGACATCGATGCCTGCGGCAAATTCGGCCTCACTGGGCATCTCATCGGCTTCCAAGCGGGACATCAAGTTGTTTTCAAAAAACACCGAGAGCTTGCGCTGCTGTGATTGCGCGCCCTGACGCTTGATGGTGAACGCGTAATCCCAGCGGTCTGCGTGAAACAAACTGGAAATCAAAGGCGTCCCCAAAATGTCCTTGACTTGCTGGCGTGTGAAGCCGGGGCGCAGGATCGAGAGCTGCTCTCTCGTCACGACGTTGCCTTGAATGAGCTCGACCCGATAAGGCGTAAACAAGTTGGCCATTTTTTCAACGGGTTTGTCCACCGTCGAGCAGGCCACCAGCAGGCTGGCGCAAGCGGCCACGCAGCCTGTTTTAAGCGAGTGGGGGCGTGCAGTCATGGGGTTCCATTGGGCAAAGGCTATGATCTGCGAATTGTAGCGGTCAGACCCCTCTTGCGCCGCGCCTTCCTGCGACCGAAAGTGTGACATGCCCTCGATTGACGATCTCAAGAGCACAGGCCTGAAGGCCACACTGCCGCGACTGAAAATTCTGGAGATGTTTCAGCGCGGCCCGACCCGCCACATGACCGCTGAAGACGTCTACCGTCGCGTCCTGGAAGAGCGCATCGACATTGGCTTGGCCACCGTTTACCGCGTGCTGACGCAGTTTGAGCAAGCGGGCATCCTCACGCGCAACAATTTCGAGGGCGGCAAAGCCATTTATGAGCTGGATGAGGGGCAACACCATGACCACCTGGTCTGCATGGATTGCGGTCGTGTTGAAGAGTTTTTTGACCCAGAAATCGAGTCACGCCAACAGCGCATTGCCAAAGCCAAGGGGTTTGAGTTGGTGGACCATGCCCTGAGTTTGTACGCGCATTGCCGTCAAAAGAATTGCCCGCACCGCCCGGCAGGCTGAAGCGCCTCAGTGCTGTTCCATGGCGCGGCGATGCCGCTCCACAAAATCGTCGTAGGTGTTGATGCCCCGCAATTGCAGAATGGAGTTGCGCACCGCGGCCTCGACCAGCACCGCGATGTTGCGGCCTGCGACCACCTGAATCACCACTTTGCGTACCGGGATGCCCAGCACGTCTTGCGTCAAGGGCTCGTGCGGCAGGCGCTCATAGTCTCGCTCCAGCGTTTCGCGCCGCACCAGGTGCACGATCAGCTTCAGGCGCATTTTGCGGCGGACCGCCGTTTCGCCAAAGATAGCCCGAATGTCCAGCAAGCCAATGCCGCGCACTTCCAGCAGGTTTTGCAGCAGCTCAGGGCAACGCCCTTCGATGGTGGTCTGGTTGATTCGGTACAAATCGACGGCGTCATCCGCCACCAAGCCATTGCCCCGGGAAATCAGCTCCAAGCCCAGCTCACTCTTGCCCAGACCAGACTCTCCGGTGATCATCACGCCCAGGCCCAGAATGTCCATGAACACGCCATGCATCGAGGTGCGGTCGGCAAAATGCTTGGACAAGTAAGCCCGCAACAAATCGATCACAAATGCGGAAGATTCGTGGGTGGAAAACAAGGGAATCTGGGCGCGTTCACACAGCGAGACCAAGGCGTCAGGCGGTTGCTGGCCGTCGGCGAGCACCAACACCGGCGGCTCCAAGGTCACAATGCGGGCGATGCGACGCGCACAGTCTTCAGGGGTCGCATTGGTCAGGTAGCGAACCTCGCGCTCGCCCAGCAATTGCAAGCGGTACGGGTGTATGTAGTTGAGGTAACCGACCAAGTCGGCGCCCGAGCGGGCGGCGCGCACGGCCACTTCGTCAAAACGACGCTCGGAGGCCCCCAGCCCGGCCACCCATTCCCAGCGGAGTTTTTGGCGGAAATCTTCGAACAGAACCTCGGCACTGACAACGGTCGGTTTCACGTTCGAACTTCTCCTCGGTCGGCCGCCCTCAAGCGGTCTGGGCGGAATTCCAGGTGGCGATGGTGGTGTGCAAAACCTGCGCGTCGGTGCAGGCTTTGAGCTTTTCGCGCAAGGCGGAATCGCTGAGCAGTTCGGCGATTTCGGACAAAATTTCCAAGTGTTTCTGTGTCGAAGCCTCGGGCACCAGCAAAAAGATGAGCAAGGCCACGGGCGCCTCGTCAGGCGCATCGAAGCCAATCGGCTCGTGCAACTGAAACACCGCCGCCATGGGGGACTTGAGCCCTTTGATGCGCCCATGAGGAATGGCCACGCCGTGGCCCAAACCCGTGGAACCCAGACGCTCCCGGGCAAACAAGCTGTCTGCCACCAGGGCCCGGTTCAAGCCGTGCAGGCTCTCAAACAGCAGCCCGGCTTCTTCAAAAGCACGTTTTTTGCTGGTGACATCCACGCCCACAAGGACGTGGGCAGGTGGCAAGATGGCGGCAAGTCGATTCATGATGAGCGGCTGATTATGCACCCGCCAGCGACGCACGGGTACACCACAACATGAATAAAAAATGCTTCTTTTCGGCGTGCGCCATGAAAAAAGCCGCCCGAGGGCGGCTTTCACGCGTCGCCTGGCTTACATCGCGCGCTTGGCGGTGGCGTGATGATGGTCTTGCAAGCGGTCTTTGTGGCGCACCACCTGGCGGTCCAACTTGTCGACCAAATCATCCACAGCCGCATAAAGGTCTTCATGGGCGCTTTCTGCGAACATGTCGTTGCCTTTCACATGAATATTGCACTCCGCGCGCTGGCGCTTTTCCTTCTCCTTCTGTTTTTCAACGGTCAGCAGAACTTTGACATCCACCACTTGGTCAAAGTGGCGAATGACCCGGTCTAATTTTTGGGTCACATAGCTGCGCAAGGCAGGTGTGACTTCCAAATGGTGACCACTGATCGTCAGATTCATAGCGCGCCTCCTTATAGCTATCGATGAGAGATGTCTGCGAGCGCCGACCGTGCTTGTTTTAGCCTGCGCCCACGGTTTCACTATGCGCCGACTGCCTCAGAAAAGCAACTCTCTACCGCACAAACTTTTTGCTTGGCTGCCAGCCTCTGCCAATGCCATAATGCGTGCTTCACAAACAGCGGAGATGACTCCTTGGAAACCTACCCTAGTTGGTAGCTTTCGGGTCCCCCTGGCAATTGGCGCCACCCGGATTCGAAAGCTCTTGCCCCTGAACCCTTTCGAACGATGGTGACACCCCACCACAATTGCCATGCTCAATATTTTCACGCTGGCCAACGGCCGCCTGTTCCAGGAAGAAATTGAATCCCTGGAAGAACTCTCCAAATTCCAGCCGATCTGGGTGGACTTGGAAGCCCCCACCCTGGAAGAAAAGCGCTGGATCAAGCAGTACTACGGCTTGTCAATTCCCGAAGACGCGATGGACGAGGACATCGAGGAATCGGCGCGTTTCTACGAAGAAGACAACGGCGAGTTGCACATCCGCAGCGACTTTTTGATTGCCGACGAAGATGCGCCCCGCACCGTGCGTGTGGCTTTCATCTTGAACCAGCACAACCAGGACCTGAAAAGCCGTGGTGTGCTGTTTTCGATCCACGACGAAGACGTGCCGGTGTTTCGCCTGCTGCGCCTGCGTGCGCGCCGCGCGCCCGGCTTGATTGAGGACGCCAAGGAAGTCTTGCTCAAGCTGTTCGATGCCGACGCCGAGTATTCGGCCGACACCCTGGAGAACATCTACGACCAGCTGGAGCAAGCCGGCAAGATGGTGCTGTCCGGCGATGTCACCGACGCCCTGGCCGGGGAAGTGCTGGGCGCCATTGCGCGCCAGGAAGACTTGAATGGCCGCATCCGGCGCAACGTGATGGACACCCGGCGCGCGGTCAGCTTCATGATGCGCTCGCGCATGCTGAATGCCGAACAATTTGAAGAGGCCCGGCAAATTCTGCGCGACATTGAGTCGCTGGACAGTCACACCGCGTTTTTGTTCGACAAGATCAACTTCTTGATGGACGCCACCGTGGGTTTCATCAACATCAACCAGAACAAGATCATCAAGATCTTCTCGGTGGCCAGCGTGGCCTTGCTGCCCCCGACCTTGATCGCCAGCATCTACGGCATGAACTTTCAGTTCATGCCCGAGCTCAACCAAACCTGGGGCTACCCCATGGCCCTGGCCCTGATGGTCGCCAGCGCCCTGGTGCCCATGTGGTATTTCCGAAAGCGCGGCTGGCTGAAGTAAGCCTGGCTCAGGGCCGCCGCGCGGCCAGGTGTTGCAACAAGGCGTTCATCACCTCGGCACTGTATCGAGCGGCAATCTCGCGAATGAACTGCAAAAAGTCGATGGTGGCATCTTCGTCCGCGCGATCGGAGATGATGCGCACGGCGGCAAAAGGCACCTGGTAGTCATGGCAGACCTGTGCCATCGCCGCACCTTCCATTTCAACGGCCAAGGCGTCAGGCAGCCGCTGCTGCAAGTCTTGGCTTTCGGCTTGGCTGGACACGAAGCGGTCGCCGCTCACCACCAAGCCCGACAGCACACGCGCCTGCTCGAGTGGCAAACCCAGCCTGGAGGTCATGGGCAATTGCGCCAGCAAGCGCGGCAGTGCTTGCTGGGCGGCCACCTGCAGCGAAGCGGTCAAGGCCGCATCGACTGAAAATTGGGCGCGCCCATACAAGGGCACTTCGTAACGGGGAAAGAGCGGCGAGGCATCCAGGTCATGCTGTAAAAAGCCATTGGCCACCACCACATCGCCGATGCGCGCCTGGGGCGACAAGCCGCCGGCCACCCCTGTGAAAACGATGCGCGACACACCGAAACGCTCAACCAAGGTGGTGGCCGTGGTGGCTGCCGCCACTTTGCCAATGCGCGACAAAACAGCCACGACGGGCTCGCCATGCCAGGAGCCTCGCCAAAAGGTGCGGCCAGCCACTTCTTCGGGTTGCGCCTTCAGCAGCGCCAGTACCGCTGACAGCTCTTCCTGCATGGCACTGACAATGGCCGTGGTCATGGCTGGCCTACTAGAAGCAATAGGTTATTTTTTGTCACGCAGCTCACGGCGCAGTATTTTTCCCACCGGCGTTTTGGGCAAGTCGGCGCGAAATTCGATCAGCTTGGGCAACTTGTATCCGGTGAGGTTGTTTTTGCAATGCTCACGAACTTGTGTTTCGGTCAGCGCGGGGTCTTTTTTGACCACCACCAGCTTCACCGCCTCGCCCGACTTGTCGTCAGGAACGCCGATCACAGCGCATTCGAGCACGCCCGGCAAGGAGGCCACCACGTCTTCGACCTCGTTGGGGTACACATTGAAGCCACTGACCAAAATCATGTCCTTCTTGCGGTCAACGATCTTGAAGTAGCCACGGGCATCCATGACGCCAATGTCCCCTGACTTGAACCAGCCGTCTGGCAGCATGACCTTGGCGGTTTCATCGGGGCGTTGCCAGTAGCCGGCCATGACTTGCGGGCCTTGAATGGCGATTTCACCCGGTTGCCCAACGGGCAGCTCGTGGCCATCGTCGTCAATGATTTTGAGGCGCGTGTTGGGCAAAGGCACGCCGATGGTGCCGCTGAACTCGGTGCTGGTAGTGGGGTTGCAGCTGGCCGAAGGGCTGGTTTCGGACAGGCCATAGCCTTCGCAGACGGGACAGCCCGTTTTCTCCAGCCACAGCTTGGCCACGGCCGCTTGCACCGCCATGCCGCCACCCACCGACACCTTCAGGTTGGACCAGTTGACCAACCCAAAATCCGGGTGATTGGCCAGCGCGTTGAAGAGGGTGTTGACCGCCGGGAAACTGTGGAAGGTGTGCTTGGACAGCTCTTTCAACACCGCGGGAATGTCGCGCGGATTGGGAATCAGAATGTTCTTGCCCCCGGTGCGCATGGACAGCATCATGTTCACGGTGAACGCGAAGATGTGGTACAGCGGCAAGGCACACACCGAGGTGGGTTGCTCATCGGCCGGCACGCGTGCCATGGCAGGTGCGTTCCAGGCCTCGGATTGCAGCACATTGGCAATCAGGTTGCGGTGCAACAGGACCGCCCCTTTGGAGACCCCGGTGGTGCCACCGGTGTATTGCAAAACGGCCAGGTCCTCCGGCCCCAGATCTGGCTCTTGAAGTTGCGCGCCCTGGCCCAAAGACAAAGCCGTGTTGAACCGAACCGCCAGCGGAAGCTCAAAAGCGGGCACGAGTTTTTTAACGTTGCGCACCACATGGTTGACCAGCAGGCCCTTGAGCCATCCGAGCCGGTCGCCCATGGCGCACAGCACCACGTGCTGCACAGGCGTGTTGGCCAGGCATTGCTGCAATGTGGCGGCAAAGTTTTCAATGATGACAATGGCTTTGGCGCCGGAATCCTTGAGTTGGTGTTCGAGTTCACGCGCGGTGTACAGCGGGTTGACATTGACCACCACATAGCCGGCACGCAAGATGGCCGCCACGGCCACCGGGTACTGCGGCACATTGGGCAGCATGATGGCAATGCGGTCTCCCCGCTCCAGGCCCAGGGACTGGAAGTAAGCCGCCAAGGCCTGGCTTTGCTGGTCCAGCGCCGAATACGTCAGTTCTTTGCCGAGAAAGCTGTAGGCCACCCGATCGCCATAACGATCGAAGCTTTCCCGCATCAGCGCAACCAGGGAGGGATAGGCTTGAAGTGGCAGATCAGCCGGCACCCCCTCGGGGTAAGCGCTCAACCAAGGTCTGTCGTCTGTCATGGGGCCTCCCGCCGCTTTATTCGATGGCTTTCACCATGTCTTCCACAACCTTTTTGGCATCGCCAAACACCATCATGGTTTTGTCCATGTAGAACAACTCGTTGTCCAAGCCGGCATAACCGGCCGCCATGGAGCGCTTGTTCACAATGATGGTTTTGGCTTTGTAGGCCTCAAGAATGGGCATGCCATAAATCGGGCTGCCCTTGACGTGGGCCGCAGGGTTGACCACGTCGTTGGCGCCCAGGATGATGGCCACGTCGACCTGGCCGAACTCGCCATTGATGTCTTCCATTTCAAACACCTGGTCGTAGGGCACTTCGGCTTCGGCGAGCAACACGTTCATGTGGCCCGGCATGCGGCCTGCCACGGGGTGGATGGCGTATTTCACGCTGACGCCTTTTTCGGTCAGCTTGGCGGCCAACTCTTTGACGGCATGCTGCGCACGGGCCACGGCCAGGCCATAGCCTGGCACGATGACCACGGTTTCGGCGTTGCCCATGACAAAGGCGGCATCGTCGGCGCTGCCGCTCTTGACGTTGCGTTGCTGTTGCGCGCCTGCGGCAGCGGTGCCAGCCTCGCCACCAAAGCCACCCAAAATCACGTTGAAGAATGAGCGGTTCATGGCCTTGCACATGATGTAGCTCAGGATCGCCCCCGAGCTGCCCACCAACGATCCGGCAATGATCAACATGCTGTTGTTCAGCGAGAAGCCAATGCCTGCGGCGGCCCAGCCCGAGTAGCTGTTGAGCATGGACACCACCACCGGCATGTCGGCGCCGCCGATGGGAATGATGATCAACACGCCCAGCACGAAGGACAGCGCCAGCATGACCAGGAAAGCGTCCCAGTTTTGGGTGAACATGAACACCAGGCCCAGGCCCACGGTGGCCAGACCAACCACCAGGTTGATCATGTGCTGTCCCTGGAACACCACAGGCGCGCCCTGGAACAGACGGAACTTGTATTTGCCCGACAGCTTGCCAAAGGCAATGACCGAGCCACTGAAGGTGATGGCACCAATGGCCGCGCCCAGGAACAGCTCCAGGCGGTTGCCGGCGGGAATCGGATCGCCTGCCTTGGCCACGATCTGGAAAGCCTGCGGCTCGACCACGGCCGCCACGGCGATGAACACCGCGGCCAAGCCAATCATGCTGTGCATGAAGGCCACGAGCTCGGGCATTTTGGTCATTTCCACGCGCTGGGCCATGATGGCGCCGGCAGCGCCACCGACCAGCAAGCCGAACAAGACCCAACCCAGGCCCAGGGCGGAGCCCGCGAGTTGCACAATCAGGGCCGCCGTGGTGAGTACGGCCAAGGTCATGCCCACCATGCCAAACACGTTGCCGCGGATGGACGTTGTGGGGTGAGACAGGCCTTTCAAAGCCTGAATAAAGCAAACGCTGGCCACCAGGTACAGCAGCGTGACAAGGTTCATGCTCATTTGGCATCTCCTTGGGCAGCAGGCGCCTTTTTCTCTTTCTTCTTGAACATCTCCAGCATGCGTCGCGTCACAAGAAAGCCACCGAACACATTCACGGCGGCCAGCGTGACCGCCAGCACGCCCATGGTTTTACCCAGGGTGGTTTCGGTCAAGGCGGCCGCCAGCATGGCGCCCACAATGACAATGGCCGACACCGCATTGGTCACCGCCATCAAGGGGGTGTGCAAGGCGGGGGTGACGGTCCAGACCACGTGGTAGCCCACGTAGATGGCCAGCACAAAAATGATCAGGTTGGTCAGGGTAGGTGAAACGAGTTCCATGCTTATTTCCTTTTCACCTCGCCAGCCTGGGTCATGAGACAGGCAGCGACGATGTCATCTTCGAGGTCAACTTTGAAAGCGCCTTCTTTGTCGATCACCAGTTTGAGGAAATCGAGCACATTGCGCGCATAAAGGGAGCTGGCATCGGCCGCGACCAGGGCGGGCAAATTGGTTTCGCCCACCAGGGTGACGCCATGCTTGACCACGGTCTTGCCCGCCTCGGTCAGCGGGCAGTTGCCGCCTTGCGGTGCGGCCAGGTCCACGATCACCGAGCCGGCCTTCATGCTCTTGACCATCTCTTCGGTCACCAACACCGGCGCAGCACGGCCTGGAATCAAGGCGGTGGTGATCACCACGTCGGCCTGTGCCACGCGCTTGGCGACTTCGGCCTTTTGGCGCTCCAGCCAGCTCGGCGGCATGGGGCGGGCATAGCCACCCACGCCTTCGGCGGCTTCTTTTTCTTCCTGGGTTTCGTAGGGCACGTCAATGAACTTGGCGCCCAAGGACTCGACCTGCTCTTTGACGCTGGGCCGCACATCGGAGGCCTCGATCACCGCGCCCAGACGCTTGGCGGTGGCAATGGCCTGCAAGCCGGCCACGCCGACGCCCAAAATCACCACGCGCGCGGCCTTGACGGTGCCGGCTGCGGTCATGAGCATGGGGAAAAAGCGCTGGTATTTGTCAGCCGCCATCATCACGGCCTTGTAGCCCGCGATGTTGGCCTGGGAAGACAGCACGTCCATGCTTTGGGCGCGGGTGGTACGTGGGGCGGCCTCCAGGGCAAAGCTGGTCAGCTGGCCACGCGCCATGCGCTGCAAGCCTTCTGCATCAAAGGGGTTGAGCATGCCGACCAGTGCCGCGCCAGGCTTCATGTGGGCCATTTCCGCATCGGAAGGGGTGCGCACTTTCAGCACCAGGTCGGCACCGAAAGCGCCGGCCGCATCGGTGATGTCAGCGCCAGCAGCTTGGTAGGCCTCGTCGGTGACGCTGGCCGCCAGGCCAGCACCCGACTGGATACGCAGGGTGTGCCCCTGCGCTTTGAGTTTTTTGACCGTTTCAGGGGTGACCGCAACGCGGGTCTCACCTGCCATGGTTTCGGCGGGCACGCCAATGAGCATGGGTCGTCTCCTTGTCACAGGCATGGGGTTCATGCCCAGTTTGTATGAAGTAAAATTTTCTGACCTGTAGCTTACATGAGTTTTAGTTGGTTTTGATCAACGTTGCCGCAAAGCCTTGAACACTGCCAAAATCAATTCATGACGATTCGTTGGAAACCCAGTGTGACAGTGGCCGCCATCATTGAACGTGAGGGCCGCTATTTGTTGGTCGAGGAGCAAACCCCGGAAGGCTTGCGATTGAACAACCCTGCGGGGCACCTTGACCCAGGTGAATCACCTGTGCAAGGCTGCGCCCGCGAAGCCCTGGAAGAAACCACCCACCTGTTCACCCCCTCAGAATTGGTGGGGGTTTACCTGTCGCGCTTTCACCGACCGGCACGCCCAGGCCATGCCGCCGAGGACATCACCTACTTGCGTTTCGCCTTTTGCGGCAAGCTGGGCGATGTGGTGCCCGGGCGACAGTTGGACCAGGGCATTGTCCGCACCGTCTGGCTCAGCCCCCAAGAAATTCGAGACAGCGCCGAGCGCCACCGCAGCCCCCTGGTGGTGCGGTGCATGGAAGACCATTTGCGAGGCCAGCGCTATCCGCTGGAACTGATTTACACCGACCCCACCGTGATGGCTTGAGCCTATTTTCGGTTCACCAGCACAATGCCGACCGCAACACCGGTCAAGGCAGCGATCAAGCCTGGTGTCAGGGTCTCACCCAGCCACAAGGTGCCAAACAGCAGGGCAAAAATGGGCGTCAGGAAGACAAAAACGCTGATCTTGGTGGCCGGGTAGTGGGACAGCATCCACATCCAGGTCAAATAACTGGCAAAGGCGCCCACAAAGGTTTGCAGAAACAATGACAGCCAGGCAAAACCGCTGATGTCCAGCGTGGGTTGCTCGCCCAAACCCCAAGCAACAAAGGGCAAGACCACCGCGCTGAGGGCCACTTGGTAGAACAGCACTTTTTCGGGGGAGAGGGTGGCGAGGCGGCTGGCCCGAATCACCACCGTGGTGAGCCCCCAAAAAGCGCCCGCTCCCACCGCCAGCAGGTCGCCCAGCCAAGCCATGTCGCGCCCCAAGCTCTGCGCCAAACCATCGCGCAAGGCAAAAGCCGAGGCCACAAAAGCCACCCCTAAACCCAGCCATTGCAAAGGGCGCATCCGTTCGTTCTTGAGCCACAGAGGCAACAGCAAAGCCACCCAGAACGGCGCGGTGTAAAGAAAAATGGTCAGGCGTGACGCGCTGGTGTACTTGAGCCCAAGGTACATGCAGACAAACTCGGCCGAGAAGAGCACGCCCGCCAACAGCCCTGCACGCAGCGAGCCATCGGCCTGCCACAAGGGAATGTTGCGAATGCGGCACCAAGCCCACAGCGTCAAAGCCGAGCCCATGAAGCGCAACGCCGCTTGCGACACCGCGGGCACCTCGGGCAAAGTGGCCTTGACCAGCACCTGCTGCCAGCCCCAAAACAGGCAACACAGCAGCAGCAGCGAAATCGCCAGCCAATCCAGGTGCGTGCGTCGGGTGTTCATGCAAGGCTTGTCATAATGGATTGTCCAAAGGATACCCTTTTCATGCTGCAAGAACGAATTGAACCCGCCTGGCTTGACGCCTTCGAGACCGTCCTGGGCCGATGCGCTGTGCAAGCCGGTGACACCGTGGCCATTCTGTGTGAAAGCCAAAGCCGGCCCATCCTGCCGGAGTTGGCGCGCTTGGCAGCGGCGCGTTTGAAAGCCAAAGCTTTTGTGCTGCAACTCACCAGCGTGCCGGCCAGCGGTACGCCGGTGATTCGCTCCACCGGGGCCTCCACCGCCTTGCAGCAGATCGGCCCCGTGGTTCAGGCGCTGGCCAGCAGCACGCTGGTGGTGGATTGCACCGTCGAAGGACTGATGCACGCCCCCGAATTGCCCGCCATTTTGAAGGGTGGCGCGCGGGTGATCTATGTCAGCAATGAGCACCCCGAGGCGCTGGCGCGCCTGCTGCCCGACGAGGCCACCGAGGAGCGGGTCAAAGCGCATGTCAAACGCCTGCGCGCCACGCGTCGCATGCAGGTGCGCTCAACCGCGGGCAGCGATTTGAGCATCGACCTGGAAGGCGCCGTGGTCGGCGGCAACTGGGGCTACACCACGCGCCCTGGCACCATGACCCACTGGCCGGGCGGCTTGGCGCTGGCGTTCCCCAAAGCCGGCAGCGTGAAGGGCACCTTGGTGTTGGCGCCCGGCGACGTCAACCTGACCTTCAAGCGCTATTTGGAGCGACCGGTGGTGCTGACCATCGACAACGATTACGTCACCCGCATCGAGGGTGAGGGCGTGGACGCCGAGTTGATGCGCAGCTACATCGCGGCCTGGGGCGACCGCGAAGCCTATGCGGTCAGCCACGTGGGCTATGGCTTGAACGAGGCCGCGCGCTGGGACAGCATGGCGGGCTACGACAAGCGAGATTTCAATGGCACCGAGCTGCGCGCGTTTGCCGGCAATTTTTTGTACAGCACCGGGGCCAACGAATTTGCCAAGCGCTACACCCTGGGGCACTTTGACCTGCCCCTGCGCGGTTGCACCCTTCAGCTGGACGGCGACACGGTGGTGGACCAAGGCCGGCTGGTCGCATGAGCACCACCCCGCATTACTCGACCTTGGGCTCAGGGCCCACCGTTTTGATGCTGCACGGCATTGGCGGGGGCCACCTGGCGTTTGCCCCGCAACTGGAAACCCTGGCACAAGCCGGTTTTCGGGCGGTGGCTTGGGACATGCCCGGCTACGGCCACAGCGCCCCCATTGAGCCCTACACCTTCAAAGGGCTGGCCGAGCGTTGCATCGCCCTCATCGAAAGCCTGGGATCGCCGGGAAAGGCGCCTCTGACCCTGGTGGGCCACAGCATGGGCGGCATGGTGGCACAAGAAGTCATTGTGCGCCGACCCGACCTGGTGGGCCGCTTGGTGCTGTGTGGCACCTCCAGCTCTTTTGGCAAGCCCGATGGCGAATGGCAACGCCAGTTCGTGCAGGAGCGCTCAGCGCCCCTGGATGCCGGCCAAACCATGGCCGATGTGGCCCGCAGCCTGGTGCCAGGCATGGCCGGCCCCGAAGCCTTGCCTGAAGGGTTGCGCTTGGCCGAGCATTGCATGTCGCTGGTCAGTCCGGGCACCTACCGCCGCGCCCTGGAGGCGCTGGTGACCTTCAACCGCCGCGAGGCCTTGCAGTTGATCGGCGTGCCAACCTTGCTGATTGCGGGTGAAAAAGACCCCAATGCACCGCCGTCGGTCATGCAAAAAATGGCTGAAAAGATTCCGGGCAGCCGCTACGCTGAAATGGCGGGCATCGGCCACTTGATGAATCTGGAGGCGCCCGACGCCTTCGATCAGTTGCTGATCGAGTTTTTGCGCGCGCCGATGCAACACCGTCTGCACTGAGTTGTCCTGGTTTTCCCTCAAACCTGAGTGACAAGCAGGGTTGCCAGCGAACGATACACTGGCCCATCAGTTCTGATTTGTTTTGAGGGGACACCGTGAATCCACAGAATTTGCGTTTTGGCAGTGGTCAGGCCGTGCGCCGACTGGAAGATGAACAATTGCTCAAGGGCGCTGGCGTCTACACGGATGACGTGAGCCTGCCCGGACAAACACGCCTGTGTTTCGTGCGCTCCCCCTACCCCCATGCACGCATTGTGTCGATCGACACCTCGGCCGCCAAGGCCATGCCGGGCGTGCATTTGGTGGTGACGGGCGCCGAGCTGAAGGCCCAAGGGGTCAAGCCCATGGCGCGCCCCGTCAACTTCAAACGTGCCGATGGCAGCCCGCCGGCCTCACCCGACCGCCACATCCTGGCGGCAGAGCGTGTGCGCTTTGTGGGCGAAGCGCTGGTGGCCGTGGTGGCCGACACCGAACAGCAAGCGCGCGATGCGGCCGAAGCGGTGCAGGTCGAGTTTGAAGAGTTGCCTTGCGCTGTCACCTTGGACGATGCCCTGGCCGCCGATGCCCCGCTGATTTCCGACAGCCCTGACAACCGCGTGGCCGAAACCCGTTATGGCGATGCGAATGCGGCCACAGCCGCGTTTGCCCAAGCCGCCCATGTGGTCAAGCTGGACATCACCAACCAGCGCCTGGTGGCCCTGACGCTGGAGCCGCGCAGCGTGCTGGCCTACATTGACGAAGGCCGCGTCACGGTGCGCATGAGCACCCAGATGCCCTCGGGCATTCGCACCCAGGTCTCCGACTTGCTGGGCATTCCTGCCGACAAAGTGCGCGTCATTGTGGGCGATGTGGGCGGCGGCTTCGGCATGAAAACCGGTGCCAACGCAGAAGACATCGTGGTGGCCTACTGCGCCAACCAACTGCAACGCCCTGTCAAATGGATTGCCGAGCGCAGCGAAGACTTTCTGACCAGCGCCCACGGCCGCGACATCGTCAGCAAGGGTGAATTGGCGCTGGACGCCAACGGCAAAATTCTGGCGCTGCGCATTCACAACCAGGCCAACGTGGGCGCCTACCCCGGCATGACGGGCGTGGCCATTCAGGTGATGATTGGCCCCTGGGTACAAACCAGCGTGTACGACATCCAACTGATCGACTTCCACTTCACGGCGGTCATGACCAACACCGCGCCCACCGGCGCTTACCGGGGTGCGGGCCGGCCTGAAGCCATTTACAACATTGAGCGCTTGATGGACGAGGCAGCACGCCAAACCGGCATTGACCGCCTGGAACTGCGCCGTCGCAACTTCATTCAGCCAGCCCAAATGCCTTACAAAAACGCCATGGGCCAAACCTATGACACGGGCGCCTTTGAATCGGTGATGAACCAGGGCGTGAAGCAAGCGGATTGGCAAGGCTTTGAAAAGCGTGCGGCGGAATCGGCCGCGCGCGGCCGCTGGCGCGGCTTGGGCATTGCCACCTTCCTGGAATGGACAGGTGGCAACGCCCTGGAAGAAAACGTCAACGTGCGCGTCATGGCCGATGGCGTCATCGAAGTCTTCAGTGCCGTCAACGCCATGGGCCAAGGCATTGCCACCACGCTGGCACAGCTGGTGGTGGACGTGTTCGACGTGCCGCTGGACAAAGTGCGCGTGGTGCTGGGCGACACCGATCGCGGCAATGGCTTTGGCAGTGCCGGCTCGCGCTCGCTCTTCACCGGCGGCTCGGCCGTCAGCGTGGGCTCGGCCAAGACGCTGGAAAAAGCGCGGGAACTGGCCGCAGAAGCCCTGGAAGCTTCGGCCGCAGACCTGCAATACGAGATCGGCACTTTCAAGGTGGCCGGCACCGACCTGAAAATTTCCTTGGGCGAGATTGCCCAGCGCCAGCCGCAGCAGCGCATCGAGCTGAACTCGACCACCGCCGCCAGTGGCCCGACCTGGCCCAATGGCTGCCATGTCTGCGAAGTCGAAGTGGACCCCCACACGGGCGAAACCCAGGTGGTGGCCTACTCATCGGTCAACGATGTGGGCCGCGTGGTCAACCCCATGATTGTGCGCGGCCAGCTCGATGGCGGCGCGGTGCAAGGCATTGGCCAGGCGCTGTGCGAGCATGTGGTTTACGACCGAGAGACCGGCCAGCCTGTCACCGGCAGCCTGATGGACTATGCCGTGCCGCATGCCGACATCATGCCCTGCATGTTCGTCACCCACATGGACGAAAACACCCCCTGCAAGAACAACGTGCTGGGGGTGAAGGGTGTGGGCGAACTCGGCACCATTGGGGCCACACCCGCCGTGGTCAATGCGGTCGCCGATGCCCTGGCCCGCAACGGCCACGCGAAACAGGCACCGCATCTGCAAATGCCACTGACCCCGCCTCGGGTGTGGTCGCTGCTGAACGGCGCCTGAACGGGTCCGGCAAGCGCCTGATCAGCTCAGGTGCTTGCCGATGATGCCGGCCAGCTCAAACATCGTCACCTGGTCCTTGCCAAACACGTCCTTGAGCTTGGCGTCGGCATTGATGGCGCGCTTGTTGGCGGCGTCTTGCAGGCCCTGGGCCTTGATGTAGTCCCACAGTTTCTTGATCACCTCGGTGCGGGCCACGGCGTCAGCGCCAATGACCGCTGCCAACGCGGGGCTGGGCGTCAGGCCGGCTGAAGGCGCGCGCGGCTTTTTCTCCCGCACGGGCTTGGCTGTTTTCGCGCTGGCTTTGGTCGCTTTCTTGGCGGCTGTTTTGCCGGCGGCGGGCGCCTTGGCGGCTGCGCCTGCTGCGGTTTTGCGCGGCGGGTACTTGCTGGTGCGCGGCTCAAACTGAAACGACACTTTGCCGGCCTCGGGATCCCACGCCAAAAAGGCCTTGAAGGCGCGGCGGGTGCGCATGCTGACAAACTTGTCTAGCAAATCGGTTTTGCCGGTTTCCAGCAGCTTGCGCATCTGCTCGGGCGCCACCGGCTGCTGCAGGATGATCTTGCCGCTCTTGAAATCGCAACTAGCGGTGGCTTGCGCCAGCGTTGGCACCGCTTTTTCACAGACATAGTTGCTGCCATGCTCACGCACGCTGGCGCCGCATTTGGGGCACTTGCCCAGCGCTTCGCTGGCGCTGAAGTCGATCAACTCGCCGGTTTCCTCGGCATTCTTGTCATCGCCAAAGTCGAATTCGAGCTTCCAGTTCTGCTCTTCCTCATTGAACTTCAGCGCAATTTCGGCGGTGAACGGCCAGCCCGCCTTGGAGCGGAAGCCTTCCAACGGGCCAATTTTCTTGTGGGCCAGAAACTCTTCCACTTCGGCCTGCTCGAACGCACGGCCGGCCGGGGTTTTGCCGAACGAGAAGCCGCAGCCCTCGCCCTGGCCATCCGCGCCTGCACAGGCGTAGCGGCGGTAGTTTTCTTTCACCTGGCCGCCGCACTTGGGACAAGGCGTGTGCAGCGTGACGTAGTCACCTGGCACGGTGTCGCGGTCATACTCTTTCGCCTTTTTGACGATGCGCTCGGTCATGGCGGCGATTTCGCGCATGAAGGCCTCGCGGCTGAGCTTGCCCTGCTCCATCAGCGCCAGCTTGTGTTCCCACTCGCCGGTCAGGGCAGGTTTGGACAGTTCCTCCACGCCCAGGCCGCGCAGCAAGGTCATGAGCTGAAAGGCCTTGGCCGTGGGAATCATCTCGCGGCCGTCGCGCAGCATGTATTTCTCGTTCAACAGGCCTTCAATGATGGCCGCTCGCGTGGCGGGGGTGCCCAAGCCTTTTTCCTGCATGGCTTCGCGCAGCTCATCGTCTTCCACCAGCTTGCCGGCGCCTTCCATGGCGCCCAGCAAGGTGGCTTCGGTGTAACGCGCGGGCGGGCGGGTTTTCAAGGCCTTGGGGGTGACCGACTCGGTCAAGGCCAACTCGCCCGGCTGAACGGCGACCAGCACCTTGCCGGATTCATCGTCGTCTTGTGCCTCTTTGCCGTAAATGGCCAGCCAGCCCGGCTTGACCAAGACCTTGCCATCGGTGCGGAAATGGTGCTTTGCGCCTTGGTGGGCAACCTGGCTGATGCGGGTGGTCACCTGGTATTCCGCCGAGGGGAAGAACACGGCCATGAAGCGGCGCACCACCAGGTCATACAGCTTTTGCTCGGCCTCGGACAAACCGCTGGGCGCCTGCAGTGTTGGGATGATGGCAAAGTGATCGCTGACTTTGGCGTTGTCGAACACCCGCTTGGAGGGCCGGATGTAGTCGTTGTTCAAGGCGGTCAACGCGAACGGCGCGAGGTGGCGCAAGCCACTGTCGGCCAACATCTCGAAGGTTTGCCGCACGGTCGGCAAGTAGTCTTCCGGCAGGTGGCGCGAGTCGGTACGCGGGTAGGTCAGGGCTTTGTGCCGCTCGTACAGGCTCTGCGCCAAGGCCAGCGTGGTCTTGGCCGAAAAGCCAAAACGCCCGTTGGCCTCACGCTGCAAAGAGGTCAGGTCAAACAGGCCGGGGGCGGCCTGGGTGGTGGGTTTGCTTTCTTCGGTGACCGTGGCAGGCTGACCGCGCGCGGCGTCGGCGATCGCCTGCGCTTCGGCTTGCGACCACACGCGGTCGGCTTTCTTTTCAGCGTCGTTCTCGTCTTTTTGGTGGCTCGGGTTGATCCACTTGCCCGCGTATTCACCGGCTGCAACCTGGAAATTGGCGTGAATTTCCCAGTAGTCGCGGCTGATGAATTTGCGAATTTGCTCCTCGCGCTCGACCACCACACTCAGCGTGGGGGTCTGCACCCGACCCACGGTGGTCAGGAAAAAGCCGCCGTCACGGGAGTTGAAGGCGGTGAAAGCGCGGGTGCCGTTGATGCCCACCAGCCAATCGGCCTCGGAGCGGCTGCGGGCGGCGTCGGCCAGGCCCTGCATCTGCTTTTCGGTGCGCAAGGCGTCAAAGCCATCGCGGATGGCCTGCGGGGTCATGGACTGCAGCCACAGGCGTTTGACCGGCTTGTCGATGGGTTTCTTGCCGCCCGCGTATTGTTCGATCAGTCGAAAGATCAGCTCCCCCTCGCGGCCCGCGTCACAGGCATTGATCAGCGCCGTGACGTCCTTGCGCTTGACCTGCTTGACCACCGCATTCAAGCGGGACTTGGTTTTGTCCACCGGCTTGAGGTCAAAAAAGGGCGGGATCACCGGCAAATGGGCAAAGCTCCACTTGCCACGTTTCACGTCGTAAGCCTCGGGCGCCTGAATTTCCACCAAGTGACCCACCGCGCTGGTCACGACATAGCTGTCATTTTCGAAATGGTCTTCATGCTTTTCAAATTTGCCGGCCACAGGTGTGAGCGCCCGGACGATGTCCTGCGCAACCGATGGCTTCTCAGCGATGACCAGTGTCTTGCTCATGCGTATGCATTCCTTGTTTCTTGCCAAATGTACCAACTGTCGCAAGCCCTTTTGAAATCAGCCCCGACCTGCTTCTACAATCTGCTTCTCGCGCGCGCACGCGCACGTGTGTACGTATTCAACTTAACAGAGTTTTCACGTGGCTTCAAAATCCCCTGCTTCCCATCGCCGAATTCAGACCCGCCGCTCCGGCGTCCATGGCAAGGGGGTGTTTGCCGTGGCGCCCATTGCCGAGGGCGAGACCATCATCGAATACGTGGGCGAAATCATCACGTGGAAAGAAGCGCAACGGCGCCATCCGCATGACCCGAAAGACCCCAACCACACGTTTTACTTCCACATCGATGAAGACCGTGTGATTGACGCACTGCACGGGGGCAACTCCTCGCGCTGGATCAACCACTCATGCAATCCGAACTGTGAGGCCGACGAACAGGCAGGCCGCGTCTTTATCAAGGCGCTGCGCAACATTGCCGCGGGGGAGGAACTGAGCTACGACTACGGGCTGATCATTGACGAGCGCTACACCCCCAAACTCAAAGCCGAATACCCCTGCTGGTGTGGCGCCCCAAAATGCAGAGGCACCTTGCTGGCCCCCAAACGCGGCCGCTGATTGCCCATGCACTGGCCTGCAGAAGACCTCTGGCTGGCGATTGCGCCCCAGGTGCCAGGCTTCTCGGTCGAGGTGCTGCCCACGATTGACTCGACCAACACCGAATTGATGCGGCGGGCCCGGGCGGGCCAGACCGACCCCGTCCTGCTGGTGGCCGAGCAGCAAACCGCAGGTCGCGGGCGCCTGGGTCGCCCATGGCAAAGCCAGGCCGGTGACTCGCTCACTTTTTCTCTGGGCATGCACCTGGCGCCGGCCGACTGGTCGGGCTTGTCCTTGGCCATTGGCTGGGCAATCACCCATGCCCTGGACCCCGAGCAGCAACTGGGCCTGGGCTTGAAATGGCCCAATGACCTGTGGGTGATGGGCGCTTCATCTGCGGGACCGCGCAAGCTGGCAGGTATCTTGGTGGAAACAGCCACAACCGCGCTGGGGCCTACAAGCCCCACCCCAGCGCGATATTGCGTCATGGGGGTGGGCATCAACCTGAAGGCGCCCGCCGCCACCGACAACCCGGTTCCGCCCATTGGCCTGCTGGAACTGGACGCCCGATGGACGCCCGCCAGCGCGCTCCAGCGTTTGGCACAGCCCCTGGTGGAGACCGTGCTGGCGTTTGAACGCCAGGGCTTTGCACCGTTTCAAGCGTCGTTCCATGCGCGCGATGTGTTGCGGGGCCAGGCGGTCACGCTCTCCGATGGCCAGCAAGGTGTGGCCCAAGGCGTGAATGCCAAAGGTGAATTGTTGTTGGCGCAGGGTGAACGCTTGGTCAAAGTGAACAGCTCCGAAGTCAGTGTGCGCCCCAGCGCTCGGAGGGCCGAGGGATGAAGCGCCTCGGACTTTGGCTGATCCTTTTCTTGCTGCTGGCGAACGGCTTGTCCTGGCTGTGGCTGTCGGGTGCAGGCCTGCCCTGGGGTTGGGGACCGCCCTCGGCGCGCGAACCCGAACGCATGGAACAGATGGTTCGCCCAGAAGCCTTGGCGCCCCACAAGGAAAACGCCTTCCCCGACAAAGCCCCGCACTGAAAAGCACCCTCAGTTCGAGGGGCTGCGCAGGGTGCGGCTGAGCAAAATCACCGGCAGCAAGCCCACCAGCACCAAGGCCAACGAGGGCAGTGCCGCTTCGCCCAAGCGCTCATCGCGGGCCAATTGGTAGGCCATCACCGCCAAGGTGTCGGTGTTGAAAGGGCGCAAGACCAAGGTCGCAGGAAGCTCTTTCATCACGTCCACCAGCACCAGGAGCAGGGCTGCGGCGGTAGAGCGCTTCAACAAAGGCGCGTGAACCCGGCGCAGCAGGCCCCAACCCGACACACCCAGCATGCGGGCACTGTCGTCCAGGCTGGCGGGCACGCGGGCATAGCCACTTTGCACCGACTGCAAAGCCACCGCGACGAAACGCACCAGATAGGCCCAGACCAACCCGAGCACGGTCGCCGTCATCCAGTAGCCCACCTGGGTTTGCGGCCAGGTGGCCTGCAGCCACCCCACAGGCAGGAGCAAGCCCACCACGATGACGGCTCCGGGCACAGCGTAGCCCAAGCCCACCAATTGCACCGCCCAACGTGTGCTCCAGCCTGGCGCACGCCGGCTCTGAAACGCAAGCAGCCATGCCAGGGCCACCGCCAGCACGGCGGTGATGGCGCCCAGCTTGAGGCTGTTGAAGGCCCACCCCGGGAAACGGTCCCATGGCAATTGCACGGCCTCGTCGGATTGCAGCAAGGCATGGCCCATGATGGCCAAGGGCAACACAAAGCCCAGCAACACCGGCATGCCACACAGCAACAAGGCCATGCCTTCGGCGGCACCGCGCAAGCGGATGGGCTGCGCTTCGCTGCTGGTGCGCGCGCTGCGGCCGCTGGCAAAGCGCATGCGCGATTGCGCGCGCTGCTCCACCCAGAGAACCACCACCACCACCAACAGCAACAAGGTGGCCAATTGGGCTGCTGCAATGCGGTTGTCCATGACCAGCCAGGCTTTGTAGATACCGGCCGTGAAGGTTTGGATGCCGAAATAACTGGACACGCCAAAATCCGCCAAGGTTTCCATCAAGGCCAAGGCCGTGCCCGCCGCAATGGCGGGTCGCGCCAGCGGTAACGCCACTTGCACGATGCGACGGCGCAAAGGCGCGCCCAGCAAGCGCGCAGCCTCCATCAAATGCGTGGCACGCTCCGCCAAGGCACTGCGCGCCAACAAATACACATAGGGGTACAAGGCCAAGGTAAACACGCAAGCTGCACCCCAGAGGCTGCGCACGTCCGGTAAGACCCGGCCTTGCCAACCCAATGCTTCGCGCAAAGCGGCTTGCGCCGGACCGCTGAACTGCAGGAAGTCGGTGTAAGCGTAAGCCACCACATAAGCGGGCATGGCCAAGGGCAGCAACAGCGCCCACTCCAACACCCGACGCCCCCGAAAATCGAACAAGGTCACCAGGGCCGCCGACACCGTGCCCATGGTGACCACGCCCAGCGAGACCCACAGGCACAGCCAAAAGCTGGTCGACACATAGTCGGGCAGGACCGTGCTGGCCATCTCACCGAGGATGGCCTGAGACACCGCCGACCACTGACCCCAGGAGGCCAGCACCGTCAGCACGGGCAGCGCCAGCACACCCACCGCCCCCCACAATAACCCGCGCGACAGTCGCATGGAATGAGTCACTTGCCTAAATTGGTTCGAAGTCAGGATTGTAGGCAGACACCCATACAACCCTGTGGCTTGTCCGTGCTCTCTACAATCGTGCCTATGTTTCTGGAAGTCACGCAATTGCAGGTGCAATACCCGGGGCGCACGCGCCCCGCGGTCGACCGCGTCACTTTGGGCTTGCGCGCGGGCGATGTCGGGGTGCTGATTGGCCCCTCCGGCTGTGGCAAAACCACCTTGTTGCGCGCCGTGGCCGGCCTCGAACACGTGACCGGGGGCGACATCCGGCTGGCCAAGTCGGTGGTCAGCAGCGCCAGCGTGCATGTGCCTGCCGAAGCGCGCCGCATTGGCATGGTGTTTCAAGATTACGCCTTGTTCCCGCATCTCAGCGTGAGTGACAACGTAGGCTTTGGCCTGCACCATTTGCCGCGCAGCTCGCGCACGCACCGCATCCAAGAGGTTTTGAAACTGGTGGGCCTGGAGCGAAGTGCGCAACGCTATCCGCATGAGCTTTCGGGGGGCCAGCAGCAACGCGTGGCCCTGGCGCGCGCGCTGGCACCGCAACCCCAGTTGCTGCTGCTGGACGAACCCTTTTCCAACCTCGATGTGGACTTGCGCGAGCGCTTGGCGCACGAGGTCCGTGCCATCCTGAAAGAGGCCCAAACCACTGCGCTCTTCGTCACCCATGACCAGATGGAGGCCTTTGCGGTGGGCGATGTGATTGGGGTGATGTCCGAGGGGCGCTTGCACCAGTGGGACGACGCTTACAACCTCTACCACCGACCCGCCACCCGATTTGTGGCGGACTTCATTGGCCACGGCGTTTTTGCGCCGGCTTCGGTCCGTCAAGTCGGCCAGCAGGTGATTGTGCAAACCCCGCTGGGTGAGTTGACCGATGTGGCCAAAGGGCCCTTGCCCTGCCGGTTGGAAGACGGGGAATGCGATGTGCTGCTGCGCGCCGACGACATCGTGCACGATGACGATGCGCCGGTGAAGGCGCAAATCGTGCGCAAGGCGTTTCGGGGCTCTGAGTTTCTGTACACCTTGCAACTGGCCTCTGGCCAAACCGTCATGGCGCATGTGCCCAGTCACCACGACCACAAAATTGGCGAATGGATTGGCATTCGGGCGCAAGTCGACCATGTGGTCACCTTCAACCGCGCCTGCACCTTGCAAAACCGCGAGCTTTGCCAAATGCCGTGTGCTTCGCAAAGCGAGTGCGCGCCCCTCACTTTTCAATCACCTTCTTAAACTTTGTTCGGGAGCTTTCGCATGAGCCTGAAACTGTACTTTTCCCCGGGGGCCTGTTCTTTCGTGCCCCATGTGCTGCTGGAAACCAGCGGCGCGGATTACGAGCCGGTGATGGTCAAGCTGCACAAAGGCGAGCAGTACGGTGACGAGTACAAAGCCATCAACCCACGCAGCCAAGTGCCGGTGCTGCAAGCTGAGGGACAGGTGATCACCCAAATTCCGGCCATTTGCCAGTACCTGGACATGGCGTTTCCGCAAGCCCAGTTTTTGCCGACCGCCCCCCTGGCGCGTGCCAAAGCTTTGGAAACGCTGTCCTGGATGAACAACACCGTGCATCCGACCTTCACCCACATCTTCATGCCTCAAAAGTACAGCGATCAGGCCGAAGTTCAGGCGCAGGTGAAGGCTTTTGCCATACCGCAGTACCGCAAGCTGGTGGGAGAGTTGCAAAGCCTGGTCCAGCAAGCCACCGAGCACGGTGGGCCGTGGTTGGCTGGCGCCCATTTCGGCCCCCTGGATGCCTATGCCCTGACACTGACCCGCTGGGCCACCCTGGCAGGCATCAACCCAGAAGACTTCCCCGCGCTGTGGGCTTTCGTTCAAAAGGTTGCCGCCCTGCCTGCTGTGCAACGCGTGATCGAACGCGAGCGCCTGCAATTGAACCTTTACAAGGCGGCCTAAGTCTCGACTTTTCGCGCCGGAAACCGCACGGTGAACTTGGCGCCCGGCGGTTGGCGCGAGGGATGCGCGTCTTCCAAAATGACCGTGGCCCCGTGCTGCTGGGCGATCTGCAACACAATGGGCAAGCCCAAACCGGACCCATCAGCCTCGGTGCCCAAGGCCCGGTAAAACGGTTGAAACACCAAGTCGCGCTCGGATTCTGGAATGCCGGGGCCGGAATCTTCCACCTGGAACACAGCCACCTGGCCAAAGCGGTCGGCCAGCACGCGCGCCGTGATCACCCCTGGCGCGTCCCGAGAGGACGGCGTGTAGTTGATGGCGTTGTCGATCAGGTTGCGCACCAACTCTTTGAGCAGCGTGGGGTTGGCCTCCAGCATCACGCCTGCGCTGCCCTGTTCCAGACCCTCGTAGCCCAAATCAATGTAGCGGTCCATGGCACGGGGCAAGGAGTCTTGAATCACGTCCATCACCAAGGCCACCAAATCACATGGCTGACGGGCAACCACAGCGCCACCGCTTTCCGCGCGCGCCAGGGCCAGCAACTGGTTGACGGTGTGGGTGGCGCGTATGCTGGCGCGGCCAATGTGCTTGAGCGACTGTTTCAACTCGTCGGCACTGGAGTCTTCGCGCTGCGCCAAATCGGCCTGCATGCGCAAGCCCGCCAGCGGCGTTTTCAATTGATGAGCGGCATCGGCGAGAAATCGTTTTTGGGTGGCGATCGAGTCTTTCAAGCGCATCAGCAAATCGTTGATGGACGACACCAGCGGCGCCACCTCGATGGGCACCACGCGATCGTCCAAGGGACTCAGATCGTCCGGCTTGCGGCGGCGAATGCGCTCCTCCAACTGGTTCAGCGGCTGAATGCCGCGCGCCAAGGCCAGCCACACCAACAGAACCGCCAAAGGCAAGATGACAAACTGCGGCAGCATCACGCCCTTGATGATTTCTGTGGCCAGCACGGAGCGCTTTTCCAGGGTCTCGGCCACTTGCACCAGCACCGGCTTGGCGCCTGGCAAGTCCACCGTAACCCATAAGTAGGCCACCCGCACGGCCGCACCGCGAATTTCGTCGTCACGCAGCCGCACTTCGCCACTGACCGGTTTTTCTTCGTCGGGCGGCAACGGAAAGTCGCGCTCGCCGCTGACGAACTCGCCGCGTGCGCCCAACACTTGGTAGTAAATCAGGTCGGCATCGTCAGCGCGCAAAATTTCGCGCGCAGGCTGCGGCAAATTGAACAAGACCTTTTGTTGGTCGTACCGCACCAACTGCGCCAAGGCCTGAACGTTGTATTCCAAGCCACGGTCAAAGGGCCGACTGGCAATGCCCTGCGCCACCAGCCAAGTCAACACCAGGCTGATGGGCCACAGCAACAGCAATGGCGTCAGCATCCAATCCAGGATTTCGCCGAAAAGGGAGCGCTGCTCGCGTTGAAACAGTTTCACGGGAGAAAGCGCAAGAACCGCGGGGTGTTACCCAGGTATTTTTTCAAGGCAGTAGCCCAAGCCACGCACGGTGGCAATTCGAATCGGGCCCTTTTCAATTTTCTTGCGCAAGCGGTGAATGTAGACCTCGATGGCATTGTTGCTCACCTCTTCGCCCCACTCGCAGAGCCGCTCCACCAATTGGTCTTTGCTGACCAGGCGGCCGACACGCTGCAGCAAAACCTCCAGCAAGCCCAGCTCGCGCGCGGAAAGCTCGATCATCTTGCCGTCGATGGTGGCCACGCGACCGGCTTGGTCGTACACCAAAGGGCCGTGCTTGATGGACGAGGTGGTGCCGCCCATGCCTCGGCGCGTGAGGGCGCGCACGCGGGCTTCCAACTCTTGCAAGGAAAAGGGCTTGGCCATGTAGTCATCGGCGCCGTAGTCCAGCCCTTTGACACGCTCTTCCACGCTGTCTGCGGCGGTCAGAATCAAGACCGGCAGCGCACTGCCGCGTGCGCGCAAACGTTTCAACACTTCCAGCCCATGCATCTTGGGCAAGCCCAGGTCCAGAATCAGCAGGTCAAACTCATCGGTGGTCATCAAGGCGGCATCGGCTTCCGTGCCGCTGGCCACGTGGTCCACCGCCGCACCCGATGCGCGCAAGGTGCGCAGCAGGCCATCGGCCAACACTTGATCGTCTTCGGCGATGAGTATGCGCATGGTGTCTCCTCGTGGTGTGATGCCTACACTTTGGAAACATTCTAGGCGCGCTGGCCCGTTAGCGATAGGCGCCTGCATAGGCTTCCAATCCAATGCTGATGACCGTGGCCACATCGGCCCCGACTTCCTGGCGAAATTCCGCCTCGGCTTGAGCGACCGCCCATTCGAAGGCTTTCAACCACGCCAGCCCATTGGCCGTGAAGCGAATGCTGCGCGCACGTTTGTCCAGCGGGTCGGGCTCGCGCGTCACCAAGCCCCAGGCCTCGGACTGGTCAATCAAGTCGCCCATGGCTTGTTTGCTCATGCCTGCGCTTTGTGCCAACTCGCTCAGGCGAGAGCCCTCCAAGCCCAAATGGCGTGTGATGTGAATGTGGGCCGCACTCACCTGGTTTCGCGCCGCCAAATTGGCCAGGGCCAGCGGCACTTCTTCATGGTGCGCCATGAGGTACAGCACCCGGTCGTCAAAGCGGCGCATGGCCTGGCCCAGCAGGCGGCCCAAATGCAGTTGCCGCCAATCTTGTGCGCGTTCTGGTTCTGGTCCTGAAAGTGTCATCTGCCAATGGTAAGGCAAACTGACCAAAAAAACTGTTTACCAATTTCAACAGGATGCGTTAAAGTACTGTTCAAGCATCCAGCCTGTGGTTTGAAACAGCCCTGGATCCACAGTCAACCCGTTGTTTTTAAGGAGATTCTCATGGACGCACCCGTCAAAGGCCTGGCCCCCAACAGCGAAAAAGGCAAGGCCCTGCAAGCCGCCCTGGCCCAAATCGAAAAACAGTTTGGCAAAGGCACCATCATGCGCCTGGGTGAAGGCGAAGTCATTGAAGACATCCAAGTGGTCTCCACGGGCTCGCTGGGCCTGGACATTGCCCTGGGCGTGGGCGGTTTGCCGCGCGGTCGGGTGGTCGAAATTTACGGCCCGGAATCTTCCGGCAAAACCACGCTGACCTTGCAAGTCATTGCCGAAATGCAAAAACTGGCCGGCACTTGCGCCTTTGTGGACGCTGAGCACGCCCTGGACATCCAGTACGCGCAAAAACTCGGCGTCAACCTTCAAGAGCTGCTGATTTCCCAGCCCGACACCGGCGAGCAAGCCCTGGAAATCGTGGACAGCCTGGTGCGCTCCGGCGCGGTCGACCTCATCGTCGTCGACTCGGTGGCCGCGCTGACCCCCAAGGCCGAACTCGAAGGCGAAATGGGCGACTCACTGCCCGGCCTGCAAGCCCGCCTGATGAGCCAAGCCCTGCGCAAGCTCACCGCCACCATCAAAAAAACCAATTGCATGGTGATCTTCATCAACCAAATCCGCATGAAGATTGGCGTGATGTTTGGCAGCCCCGAAACCACCACCGGCGGCAATGCCCTGAAGTTCTACGCCTCGGTTCGCATTGACATCCGCCGCACCGGCACCATCAAAAAAGGCGACGAGGCCATTGGCAACGAGACCAAGGTCAAAGTGGTCAAAAACAAAGTGGCGCCCCCTTTCAAAACCGCAGAGTTCGACATTCTGTTTGGCGAGGGCATCAGCCGCGAGGGCGAGATCATCGACATGGGCGTGAATGCCCGCATCATTGAGAAGTCCGGCGCCTGGTATGCCTACGGCGGTGAAAAAATCGGCCAAGGTCGCGACAATGCGCGCGAATTCCTGCGCGAAAACCGCGAATTGGCCCACGAAATCGAGAACAAAGTGCGCGAATCCCTGGGCATTCCCCTGTTGCCCGAGTTCACGGCCGAAGAAAGCGACGACTGAGCGCCCACTTGGCCACCCGCTCCACCCCCCTCAGCCTCAAAGGGCGTGCGCTGCGACTGCTGTCGCAGCGCGAGCACGCCCGGGCTGAGTTGGTTCGCAAGCTCAGCCCCCACGAAACCACCGAGGGCGAGCTGGCCCAAGTTCTGGACGAACTGCAAGCCAAAGGCTTCATCAATGAAACGCGGGTCGTCGAGTCTGTGGTGCACCGGCGAGCGCCCAAGTTGGGCGCTGCGCGTGTGCGGCAAGAGTTGCTGGCCAAGGGCCTGTCCACTGAAGATGTGGCCCATGCCGTCCAAGCCTTGCAAGCCACGGAGTTCGAGCGTGCGCGCGAGGTCTGGTTGCGCAAATTTGGCGCCCCCGCCGAAGATGCGGCCGGCCATGCCAAGCAAATACGTTTTTTGGTCAGCCGCGGCTTTGCACCCGAGGTGGTGCGGCGAGTGCTGAAGGCTTAAAGCCCCAGCATCAAGCGCAGATTTTGCACCGCCGCGCCGCTGGCGCCTTTGCCCAGGTTATCCAGGCGTGCAATCAGCACGGCTTGCCGGTGGTTCTCGTTGGCAAAGACGCGCAACTCCAGCTTGTTGGTGTCGTTCAGGGCTGTGGCATCGAGCTTGCCATCCTCGGTGGCTGGCGGCACGCTCACCCAGCCATCGCCAGAGGCTGGGTAGTGGGCGCGCAATGCCGCTTCCAGGTCTTGCGCGCGCGGCTTTCCTGGCATCAAATCCAGATGCAGGGGCAGCTGAACCAGCATGCCCTGGCGGAAATTGCCCACCGAGGGCATGAAGATCGGGCGGCGGGTCAAGCCGGTGTAGGCCATGATTTCCGGCAAATGCTTGTGTTGCAGCCCCAGGGCATAGGCCTCGTGCAAGGGCGCGGTGCCCTGCTCATAAGCTTCGATCATGGTCCGGCCCCCACCGGAATAGCCGCTGACCGAAGGCAGGGTCAAGGGGCTGTCGGGGGCGATCAAGCCGGCATCGACCAAGGGGCGAATCAAGGCAATGGCGCCCGTGGCATAACAACCGGGGTTGGCCACGCGCTCGGCCTGGCGAACCGCTTCCCGCTGCCCCGGGGCCAACTCAGGAAACCCAAACACCCACCCCTGTGCCGTGCGGTGGGCCGTCGAGGCGTCAATGATCCGCGGGCGGGTACCCCCCAAGCTATCAACCATGGCCACGGTGTCTCGCGCAGCGTCGTCATGCAGGCAAAGCACCACCAAATCCACCGATGCGATGATCTCGCGCTTGGCCTCAGGGTCCTTGCGGCGCGCCGGCTCAATGCTGACGACCTTGACGCCCGTCAAGTTTGCCAACCGCTCCCGAATCTGTAACCCGGTGGTGCCCGCCTCGCCGTCAATGAAAACTGTTGCCATGGTCGATATGCCGATAAAAAGCATGCCAAAACTTTTGGCATGTTGTAAGCGTTAGAAAAGGTTGGTGCGATGCAGCATGATACATTTCACGGCGGCAAAGTCCAGGGTTGCTGTGCTGGCAGTGTGCGCAGCATGCCCCCACATTTCCACCGTTGCGAAGAGAGACCTCATGAAAATTCACGAGTACCAAGGCAAGGAAATCTTGCGAAATTTTGGTGTACCAGTACCGCGCGGCATTCCTGCGTTCACGGTGCAAGAGGCGGTGGAAGCCGCACAAAAGCTGGGCGGCCCGGTGTGGGTGGTCAAGGCCCAAATTCATGCAGGCGGCCGCGGCAAGGGTGGCGGGGTCAAAGTCGCAAAGTCCATTGAGGACGTGAAGCGCCTGGCCGGCGAAATTCTGGGCATGCAGCTCAAGACGCACCAGACTGGTCCCGAAGGCCAAAAAGTGCGCCGCCTCTACATTGAAGACGGCGCCGACATTCAAAAAGAATACTATGTGTCCGTGGTGACGGACCGTGCCAGCCAGAAGGTGGCCATCATGGCCTCCTCTGAGGGCGGCATGGACATCGAAGAAGTCGCGCACAAAACGCCCGAGAAAATCATCAAGGTCTTTGCCGATCCCCTGGCAGGCCTGACCGATGCGCAAGCCAAAGAAATCGCCGATGGCATTGGCATTCCCGCTGGCTCCACCGCCCAAGCCGTGGATGTCTTCAAGAAGCTGTACCAGTGCTACATGGACACCGACGCCTCGCTGGTGGAAATCAACCCGCTGAACCGCGACAGCAAAGGCAACATCATCGCCTTAGACGCCAAGTTCAACTTTGACAGCAACGCCTTGTTCCGCCATCCCGAAATCGTGGCTTACCGCGACCTGGACGAAGAAGACCCGGCGGAAGTCGAAGCCTCTAAATTCGACCTGGCCTACATCAGCCTGGACGGCAACATCGGCTGCCTGGTCAATGGTGCCGGCTTGGCCATGGCCACCATGGACACCATCAAGCTGTTCGGCGCCGAGCCGGCCAACTTCCTGGACGTGGGCGGCGGTGCCACCCCCGAAAAGGTCACCGAAGCTTTCAAGATCATGCTGAAGAACCCCAAGGTCAAGGCCATTTTGGTCAACATCTTTGGCGGCATCATGCGCTGCGACACCATCGCCACCGGCGTGATCACCGCCTGCAAGGCGGTGAACCTGAGCGTGCCGCTGGTGGTGCGCATGAAGGGCACCAACGAGGAGCTGGGCAAGAAAATGCTCGCCGAATCGGGCCTGCCCATCATCAGCGCAGACACCATGGCAGAAGCGGCCCAAAAAGTCGTGGCTGCTGTCAAATAAGCCGGGGGAAAACACATGTCCATCTTCATCAACAAAAACACCAAAGTCATTACCCAGGGCATCACGGGCAAGACCGGCCAGTTCCACACCGAAAAATGCCAGGAATACGCCAACGGCAAGAACTGCTTTGTCGCTGGCGTGAACCCCAAGAAGGCTGGCGAAAAGGTTTTCGACATCCCCATTTACGCTTCGGTCAAAGAAGCGGCATCGCAAACGGGTGCCACCGTTTCCGTGATCTATGTGCCGCCTGCTGGCGCCGCTGCTGCCATCTGGGAAGCCGTGGAAGCCGACCTCGACCTGGCGATCTGCATCACCGAAGGCATTCCGGTGCGTGACATGCTAGAGGTGCGCAACCGCATGAAGGCCAAGGAAGCGGCGGGCGGCAAGAAAACCCTGCTGCTTGGCCCGAACTGCCCCGGCCTGATCACCCCCGACGAAATCAAGATCGGCATCATGCCCGGCCACATTCACCGCAAAGGCCGCATTGGCGTGGTGTCGCGCTCCGGCACGCTGACCTATGAAGCCGTGGCACAGTTGACCGAAATCGGCTTGGGCCAGTCCAGCGCTGTGGGCATCGGGGGCGACCCGATCAACGGCCTGAAGCACATCGATGTGATGAAGGCCTTCAACGACGACCCCGAAACCGACGCCGTCATCATGATTGGCGAAATTGGTGGCCCCGACGAAGCCGAAGCCGCCCGCTGGTGCAAGGCCAACATGAAGAAGCCCATCGTGGGCTTCATCGCAGGCGTCACCGCCCCTCCGGGCAAGCGCATGGGCCATGCCGGCGCCTTGATTTCCGGCGGCGCTGACACGGCCGACGCCAAGTTGGCCATCATGGAAGAGTGCGGCTTCAAAGTGACGCGCAACCCCTCTGAAATGGGCAAGCTGCTCAAAGCACTGCTCTAAGCACTGCCGTAAGCAAAATTACCAACGGGCCCGCTTTGTCGGGCCCGTTACACTTCACGGCTATTACTACAGTGCTCGACATGGGCACCATAACGCATTGGAGAGACTGAATGGAAATGCTGCAAAGCACCGATTTCTGGATTGGTTTGATGAAAATCATCTGGATCAACATCATCCTGTCCGGCGACAACGCCGTGGTGATCGCGCTGGCAGCCCGATCGCTCCCGCCCCATCAGCAAAGGAAAGCCGTTCTTTTCGGCTCAGGCGCAGCCGTCGTCTTGCGCATTGTGCTGACCGTGGTGGCAGTCCAATTGCTGGCTTTGTCTTATTTGCAAATCATCGGTGGCGCGCTGCTGCTGTGGATCGGTGTTCAACTGCTGAGTGAAGAAGACGAAGGCGAAGAAGGCGAAGTCGAGCAAAAAGGCTTGATGGCCGCGGTTCGCACCATCTTGATTGCCGACATTGTGATGAGTCTGGACAACGTGATTGCCGTGGCCGCAGCGGCCAAAGGCTCGACCACGCTGCTGATCATTGGTTTGGCCATCAGCATTCCCTTGGTGATTTTCGGCAGCACGCTCATGATCAAGCTGATGGAACGTTACCCGGCCATTGTGACCTTGGGCGCTGCCTTGATTGGCTGGGTGGGCGGAGAAACCATCGTCAGCGATGTGGCCCTGAAGTCCACCTTGGAAGCCAATCCCTCACTGCACTACATTGCCGCGGCCGTTGGGGCTGCCCTGGTGGTGGGCTTGGGAAGGTTTCTTCAAAAGCGTGGAAAACACGCTGAAGAAACTGTTTAAATTAACATTTAAGCATTCATCCGGGCGCGCGCTCGGTAGCATGGCCAGATATTCACTTTGAAAGGAAATCTGTCATGCACACACGCGAGCGCGGCTTCACCCTCATCGAATTGATGATCGTGGTGGCCATCATCGGCATTCTGGCGTCCGTGGCCTTGCCTGCCTACCAAGACTACACCATCCGGGCGCGGGTCAGCGAAGGCCTGGCCCTGGCGGCGGCTGCCAAAAACCAGGTTGTGGATGTTCTCTCCAACGGCAACGCCGCCGGCTCGGCCGATGGCTACGCCAATGGCTACCAAGCGCCCAGCGCCACCCCCAATGTTGCCAGCATCAGCATCGCTGCGGCCAGCGGCGTCATCAGCGTCAAAACCACAGCGGTGGCCGGCAACGGCTACTTTCATCTGGTGCCTTTCACGGGCACACGCGACACGCCCACAGCCCTGCCTGTGGGTACAGCGGCCTTCACGCCGCCAAGCCAGGGCAGCATCAACTGGCGCTGCGTGGCCGAGGGCGTGAGCAGCCCTGCGGCCATTGCCCTGCCAGAGGGGAGCTTGCTGTCCAGCAAGTACGCCCCTGCCGAATGTCGTTGAACAGGCGGGCCTGAATGCTGGCTTGGCTGTGCGGGATGGCCATCGCCGTTGCCTGGCTGCAGCCTTGGGCACCGCCGCCCGCACCCTCGGTCCCCGGCTTGGTCACCGCTTGGGGTCTGACGGGCCTGCTGTTGCTGGGCCTGCAGCGCTGGCGACCTGCCGGACTAACGGCGGCCCCCGTCGCCACATGCCTCACCCTGTTGGCTTGCTTGTTGGGCTTGACCCTTTGGTCCATCGCCTGGGTTCCCTTTGTCGATCGGGCTTTGATCGGTGGCTTGTGGGGCAGCGTGTTGTGCATTTTTCTGGCTTACCTTGTGGGCAGGCAGAAAGACCTTGCGGCGCCGATCGCACAAAGCCTTTTGTGGGTGGCCTTGGTGTGCGCCATCATGGGTTTTGTGCAATACGCAGGGTGGGCACAGTCGCCTGGCAATGGATTTGACTGGCTCCATGCCAGCCCGCAACGCGATGCCTATGCCAACCTGAGGCAGCGCAATCAATTTGGCAGTCTGATGGCCCTGGGTCTGGCGGCTTGGCTGTACCTTCAGCCAAGCCCATGGCAGCGCATCCCGCTTTTTCACTGGCTGCAACTTGGCCTGCTGAGCCTTGGAGCGGTCATCTCCTGCTCCAGGGCGGGCGCCATTGCATGGCTGGCCTTGGCCGCCCTGGCAACTGTTGCCTGCAGCAAGCATCGTGTAATGGCCCAACGCTCGGCCTGGGTGGCGCCCCTTGTGGCGGCCGGTTTGTTTGTCCTGCTCAGTGGGGCTCTGCCCACCATGACACTTCTGGAAACCCAGGCCGCCGTCGCCCCAGCCCCCGCACCCGCCTTGACACGCGCCACCACCCAAGCCGAAGGCCTGGACATTTGCGAGAGCCGTCTGGTGCTTTGGCGCAATGTGCTGGAACTGAGCCTGCAACGCCCCTGGACTGGCTGGGGCTGGGGCGAGCTGGATTACGCCATGGCCACGCAGGCGCTCACAGGAACCCGGTTTTGCGGCATCGTGGCCCATGCGCACAACCTGCCATTGCAGTTGATGGTCGAGTGGGGTTGGCCTTTGGCCTGGGGCTTGATGGCCTGTGCAGGCATATGGTTTTGGCGACGGCGCCCCAGCCTGGCAACATCCTCCAGCGCCCTGCTCGGGTGGGCCTTGTTGTTGCCTTTGACGGTGCACAGCCTGCTGGAGTTTCCGCTTTGGTATGGCCCGTTTCAAATGAGCCTGGGTTTGGCCTTGGGCATGGTCGCCGGGCCCGCTGCAGGTTCGGTCAGTGCCAAAGCGCAAACCGCAACGCGTGGCTTGGCTGTTTTGTTGGTGGCCGGTGCTGGGTGGGGCGCGGTCGATTACCTGCGCGTGAGCCAGCCCTACTTGCCCAGCCACCTTCGAAAGCCCCATGCGCAGGCGGCCCCTCTGGTGGAGGCTGATCAAACGTTCTGGTTTCGAAATGCCGTTGATTTCATCCAATTGACGACCACAGGTGTTCCCCAAGAGGCGCAGAAGGCCCTCGCACAGCGGTTGATGCACTACTCGCCAGAACCCGCTGTTGCAAAGCACCTCCAAGTTGAAATAACCCAGCCCCACCAAGGCTCATTGACCGCACCGCGTGAGTGATCACCCAAGATGCACGAACATCGGTGCCTTCTTTGGAGGCTTTGATGGCTTGGCTGGACTTTCTTAAAAACGGTAACGAACTTTCTGAATTGCTGATTGAGGGCACCAACCCTTATGGCAACTGCTTGCTCAAGCAAGCCGATGTGGACCAGCTGCGTGACCACATCCCGGCCGAAGACCAAGTTCTCGCCTATGTTTTAGGGCGCGTGGTCCTGGCTGGGCGCGGCCTTTGGCTGTTGACCGACAGCAAGCTGTTGATTTCTGAAAGCGACAACGACGCGCGCGTGCACGCTTACGCACTGCAAGACATTACTGCAGCGGAATGCGTCAAGGGCAAATACGGTTACACCCTGCGCGTCACGGCCATGGGACAACAACGCAGTGTGTACGGGGCGTCAGCTCAATTTGCAACGGTTTTTTACCGTGCGCTGGCCGAAAAAGTGCTGTGCGCGCCGGTTCACAAACCCACGCAGTTGCATGCCAGTGATTTGGCCGAGGTGGTGCAACACTTTGGCGATGCGGCTGTTCGGCTTCAGCCTTTGAAGGCGATGAATTCGCAGGCTGTGGAGCGGATTGCGCAAATCGCGCACGCCGCTTAACCTGGGGCTTTATGCCCCAGCCACAAAGCTGCCCGACTTGCCCCCATGCTTTTCTAGCAACTTCACGTCGGTGATGGTCATGCCTCTGTCGACGGCTTTGACCATGTCATAGATGGTCAGCAAAGCCACTTGCACGGCCGTCAAAGCTTCCATCTCCACGCCTGTGGGGCCCACTGTTTCTACGGTGGCTTGGCAAGTCACGTGAGACGCCGCGGCATCCACCTCAAAACCCAAAGCCACACGCGTGAGCGCCAATGGGTGACACAGGGGGATCAAGTCGCTGGTTTTCTTGGCAGCTTGAATGCCCGCAATGCGGGCAATGCCCAGCACATCCCCCTTCTTGGCCGTTCCACTCTCAATCAAACGCAGGGTGTCGGGCATCATTTCAATGCGCCCCGTGGCCACCGCAATGCGGTGCGTGGCAGCTTTGGCGGCCACGTCCACCATGTGGGCTTGGCCTTGGGCGTCAAAATGGGTCAGCGTCATGGGGAACCTTCATCGGGGGTTAACATCGAAGCTGGATCATAAGGTCATGCCAATTTCCGCTGCATTCCTGTCAAAAGCCCGTTGCAAGGGGGTCATCCTCAGCTTGCTGCTGGGCATGGCGAACGCGCCGCTGCTGGCGCAAGCCCCAGCGGCGCATGCGCTGCCATCTTTAGGCGATGGCGGCGACATGCCCCTGGGTGAAGAGCGGCGGTTAGGCGACAGCATTGCGCGAGAAATTCTGCGCGATCCCGACCTGATCGAAGACCCCATTCTCAGTGACTACATCCAGAGCATTTGGCAGCCCCTGATCCAGGCAGCGCGCCAGCGTGGTGAGCTGTCCGCAGAGTTGGAGCAACGCTTCGCCTGGGACTTGATGCTGATTCGCGACAAAAGCGTCAACGCGTTCGCTTTGCCTGGCGGGTATTTGGGCGTTCATTTGGGCCTGATCGGGGTGTCTTCCAGCCGGGATGAGTTGGCGTCGGTGCTGGCGCATGAACTCAGCCATGTGACACAGCGCCACATCGCGCGCCTGCTGTCCCAGCAAAGCAAGCAGTCGCCCCTGATGATGGGCGCCATGGTCTTGGGCTTGCTCGCGGCCAGCCGCAATCCGCAAGCGGCGAATGCCATGATTGTGGGCGGCCAAGCGGTGGCCATCCAAAATCAATTGAATTTTTCTCGCGACATGGAGCGAGAAGCCGATCGTGTGGGCTACGGGGTGATGACCCAAGCCGGCTTTGAGCCGCAAGGCTTTGTCAGCTTGTTTGAGAAGCTGCAGCAGGCCGCTCGGCTCAATGACAGCGGCGGCTTCCCCTACCTGCGCAGCCACCCGATGACCACCGAGCGAATTGCCGACATGCAAGCACGCCAGCAATTGCTGACGCTGGCCAGCCCGGCGCCACCCCGGCTGGCCCACCAACTGCTGTCAGCACGGGCGCGCGTTCTGGCCAACCCCGGGGTCGATGCCCAGCGTTTTTTCAGTGCGGATGCGCAGCAAGAAAACCGCTCGCCCGGGCAGCGCGCGGCGGCCTTGTATGCCGGCGTGATGGCCGATCTGCGCTTGCGCGATCACGGCCAGTTGCGCGCCCGCCTGGAAGAGCTTCGCCTGCTCACACAAGCTGACCCTGAGGCGCTACAGCAGGTCAAATGGCTGAACGCCGAGGTCGCATTGCAAACAGGCGCGCCACTGCAGGCCATTGCGTTGCTGGGCACCCAAGGGAAAGACCGGGCCGGACGGTTTTTGCTGGCTCAGAGCCGCATTGCCACAGGCTTGCCGGCACAAGGTGCGCTGGCCGCCCAGGACTTGCTGGGTTGGACGGCCTTGCAACCGCGCGATGCCCATGGCTGGGAATTGCTGGGGCAAGCACTGGGCTTGCAAGGCGACACACTGCGCGCCATTCGCGCCCAAGCCGAATCCTTGGCCCTGAAATTTGACTACGCCGCCGCCATTGACCGCCTGATGGCTGCGCAGGAATTGGCGCGCCAACTGGCACGCAGCGGTCGACTGGACCGTGGCCAGGAGATGGAAGCCGCCATCATCGATTCGCGACTGCGCACGCTACAAATCGCGCGGCGGGAACAAACGCTCCAGCGCTGAGTCAATGACGATACCCATGACGGAATAAATCAGCGAGCCCAGCAAGGCGTGCCCAAAGTTGCGCACCTGAAAGCCTTCCAGCACGGCCGAGGCGGCCCAAAAAAGCGCGGCGTTGATCACAAACAGGAAGAGCCCCAAGCTGACCAAGGTGACCGGCAAAGTCAGGACCACCAAAACGGGTCGCACCACCAGGTTAAAGAGGCCAATCACCAAAGCCGCAATCAAGGCCGCGCCAAACCCACGCACCTCCACGCCGCTGTCGATGCTGGCCAAGGCCATGAGGGCCGTGGCACAGAGTAACCATTTCAAAATCAGTTTCATGTGTTCCGAGAATAGCACTGCGCCAAGACACCGCTATGATGCACCTCCCTATGGCCTCCATTCACATCACCGACCTGGAAGCGGCGATCAACTTCTGGCGCGAGAAAACGCCTTCGCCAGATGGCGTCACCCTGAGCCCCGAATTGCGGGCCTTGGCCGAGGTGTATGCCTTGATGGTGTTCCATCGGCAAGACGAAGCTGCCGAAAAGGGCTTTCCTGCCAAAGCATGGGAGGCCTGGCTGGCCTGGTACAACACCACGCCGGACACACCCTGCATTGCCATTTGCTCGACCAGCCAAGGCGATCCTGAGTGCAAGGGCTGCGGGCGCAGCTTTGACGAAGTGCAACGTTGGACCGAAATGAGCCCTGGCGAAAAACGCGCCACCTGGCGGCGCATCACGGTGCTGGACAGCGCCTGGCGCTTCAATCGCTACGCCGAGCGCGCCCCCGATCAGACCCTGCGCGCCAACGACGCGGCCATGCCCACATAACTGGCGGGCGTCATCGCCAGCAGGCGGGTTTTTTCATCCTCGGGAATCTCCAACGAACGAATCAGGCCGTGCAAGGCCTGTGCGGTCACGGTTTTGCCGCGCGTGACTTCTTTGAGCTTTTCATAAGCGCCTTGCACGCCGTAGCGGCGCATCACCGTTTGAATCGGCTCGGCCAGCACTTCCCAGGCGTTGTCCAAATCTTGCGCCAGCGCCTCTTGGTTAAGCTCCAGCTTGTTCAAGCCAATGCCCATGGACTGGTAGGCCAGCACGGTGTAGCCCAGAGCCACGCCCATGTTGCGCAGCACGGTGCTGTCGGTGAGGTCGCGTTGCCAGCGGCTGATGGGCAATTTTTCGCTGAGGTGGCGCAACAAGGCATTGGCCAAACCCAAATTGCCTTCCGCATTTTCAAAATCGATGGGGTTGACCTTGTGGGGCATGGTGGAAGAGCCAATTTCCCCGTCCTTCAAGCGCTGCTTGAAATAACCCAAGGACACATAGCCCCAGACGTCGCGCGCCCAGTCAATCAGGATGGTGTTGGCACGGGCCACCGCGTCATACAACTCGGCCATGTAGTCATGGTTTTCAATCTGAATGCTGTAGGCCTGGAAGGTCAGGCCCAGCCCCACGGGACCGGCGGCCGGGTCGAGCCGCTCGGGGCTTTCCACCACGCGGCGACTCACCGCCTCCCAGTCCACCTCAGGCCAAGCTGAGAGGTGGGCGTTGTAATTGCCCACAGCCCCGTTCATTTTGGCCATCAGCTTGACGCCTGCAATGCGCTCGCGCGCTGTGTTCAAGCGCACCACCACATTGGCGATTTCCTTGCCCACCGTGGTGGGGCTGGCGGTTTGGCCATGGGTGCGGCTGAGCATGGGCACATCGGCATAGGCATGCGCCATGGTGCGCAAGCGCGCAATCACGGCATCCAGGCCCGGCAACAAGACCTGCTCGCGGGCGGCCTTCAATTGCAAAGCGTGGCTGGTGTTGTTGATGTCTTCGCTGGTGCAGGCAAAGTGCACGAACTCATTGGCTGCGGCCAACTCTTCGCGCAATGCGGGTGCGAGTGCCGGCGCCGCAAATTGCGCCTTGATCCAATACTCCACGGCCTTGACATCGTGGTTGGTGGTTTTCTCGATCTCCTTGATGGCCAAGGCGTCATCGGTGGAGAAGTCGCGCACCAAGCCCAGCAAATAAGCGCGTGCGGCATGGCTCAAGGGCTTGAATTCCTGCAAGCCGGCATCGCTCAAGGCCATGAACCAGCAAATTTCCACCTGGACACGACGGTGCATGTAGCCCTGCTCGCTCATGAGGGGACGCAGGGTGCTTAGTTTGGCGGCGTAACGGCCGTCCAGCGGCGACAAGGCCGTGACAGTGTGAAAACTCATGCCCCAATTTTAGAGGCTTCCTCTGACCATCCTGTGGCGAGCGTCGCCTGCCGATAGAATCGGCACAACTGGAACAGATATTTCATGAAACTCATCGGCGCCATCACCAGCCCTTACGTGCGAAAAGTTCGCATCGTCATGGCGGAAAAGAAACTGGACTACCAATTCGTCAGCGAAGACGTCTGGTCAGCGCAGACCACCATTTCCGAATCGAACCCCTTGGGCAAAGTGCCCTGCTTGGTCATGGAGGGCGGCGAAGCCCTGTTCGACTCGCGTGTGATCGTGGAATACCTGGATGCGCTGTCGCCGGTGGGCAAACTGATTCCCGCCACCGGTCGCGAGCGTGCCGAGGTGAAAACCTGGGAGGCTTTGTCCGATGGCTTGCTGGATGCCAGCATCCTGGCACGCCTGGAAGCCTCCTGGCCTGGTCGCAAGGAAGGTGAGCGCTCGCAAGCCTGGATCGACCGCCAAATGGGCAAAGTCAGCGACAGTTTGCTGGCCATGAGCCGAGGCCTGGGTGACCGCGGGTATTGCAGTGGCATTCATCTGACGCTGTCGGACATTGCCGTAGGCTGCGCCCTGGGTTATCTGGACTTCCGCTTCCCCCAGATCGATTGGCGTGCCCAGCACCCCAATTTGGCGCGCTTGCAAGAAAAACTGATGCAGCGTCCCAGCTTCCAGGACACCCGCCCCGCCTGAGTCAGGACCGTGCGCGGCGCTTGAGCCAGCGCATCAAGGTGCCCAAGACGGGCAATTTTTCATAAAGCTCTTCGGCGACATCCCAATAGTCGCGGTGCACCGCAATGCGCCAACAGCCATCTGCTTGCTGTTCGTACACCAAGTGGGTGGCGCCCCGCACCGTGAACTCCGAACGGTGGGCACCCGTGCCTGTGGCAAACAAAAAATCCCAAGTCAAAAAACACTGATGGCCCTCGAGCACCCGTGTCGTCACCACAAAGCGCGGGTTCACCAGGCTGCGAAACATGTGATCGAAGATGACCTCGATGCTTGGCAAACCCTGCACCTCGTTGAAGGGGTCCTTGAAGCGGGCCTGTGCGTCATAAAGGTCTGACAGCTGCGACAGCGACTGCGGCGTCAGCGACTCAAAATAAGCCACCACTTGCTTGGTCAGCTCAGCGGGGGAATGCATGGGGGTTGTCATTCGCAATACGCCTGTGTTCAAAGCCCGGTTGCTTTTCGAACCGCCTGGAAATACAGGCGATAGGGCACGCAACGCAAAAATTTCAGCACCCGCGTAAAGCGCCGCGGGTAATGGATTTCGAAGTCGCCCGCCGCCCAGCCCGCCAGCATTTGCCGCGCGGCCTCCTGCGGCTGAATCAGGGCGGGCATGTGAAAGTCGTTTTGTGCGGTCAAGGGCGTTTCCACAAACCCGGGGTTCACCACGCTGACGCCAACGCCACTGGACTGCAAGTCCAGGTACAGCGCCTCGGCCAAATGAATCAAGGCTGCTTTGGTCGGACCGTAAGCCAGGCTTTGCGGCAAACCGCGATAGCCCGCCACACTGGCCACCAGGGACACATGGCCGCGTTGCTGCGACAACAAGCTGGGCAAAACAACATCCAGCAAGCGCAAGGCACCCAGATAGTTCACATCCTGGTGGCGCATCATTTGGCCCAGGTCATAGTGATCGGCACGCAGGGGCTGGTAATGTCCGGCGCAATAGATCACCCAGTCCAGCCCCTGATGGGCTTGAACTTGCTGTGCGGCGTCCTGCAAACTTTCCAACGACGTGACGTCCACCGGCACCACCCAGGCATGAGGGTACTGCTGCGCCAAGTCTTGCAAAGGTGCTTTTTGCCGGCTCGACACCGCCACCTTGGCACCGGCCTGAAGCAAGGCCTCGGCCGTGGCGCGGCCAATGCCCGACGAAGCGCCGACCACCCAGACGCTGCGACCCCGCCAGTCTTGCATGGGCGCATTCAGCGGTTTCAGCCAAGCTCGCATGTCAGCCTCCTGATGATGGCAGCCCCAGCAAGGCTTGTCGCAATGCGGGTGCTGAGGTGGACTCTGACAACCAGATGCCCAAAAATTTGTGGGCCAAGGCACGATCGTCAATTTGGCCCGAGACCCTCGCGCGCTGCGCATGGTGCCAAAAACGCAAGCCCTTTTGCGGGTCGTACACGGCCGTCAAACGCTCACCTGGGCGAACATCCGACAGCACCTCTGTCAATTGCCGTTGCCACTGCTGCACAAGCGCGTCGGCCAAGGGCCCTTGCCGAAGCATCTCATGCAGGGAACGCTGCGCAATGTCTTGCGCAGAAAAATTGCGGCGGTACTGAAGGCTCAACACCAAGCGGTGCGTGGTCCAAGCCGTGCCCGCCTCGGCAGGCAACCAGAGCGAGGCCTCATAAATTTCCAAGCCCCAAAAACGGAAGATGCCTTGGCCACGCAAGGGCAGCTTCTGCCACTCCTCACCCAGCTCGCTCAGCGACAGCGGTTGCGCGCTGGCCCAAGGCGAGGCCGCAAAGCCGGTACACGCCAGCAGACCGCCCAAGCACAAACGACGCTTCATGCCTTCCAGGGCTTGAGCAAGGTGTACTGAAGCACGTCGGTGTTGCGCTCCCAGAAGGCGGCCTCGCAATAGGCCAGGTAGAACTCCCAGGTGCGCATGAAGCGCTCATCAAAGCCGAGTTGCAGCACCTGCTCTCTTTCGCTCAAAAACTGCTCGCGCCAGCGCCGCAGTGTTTCCGCGTAATCATGGCCAAAAGAAAATGCGTCGCGCACCTCCAAGCCAGCCGCCTGCGCTTGCTTGACGAACTCGCGCGGGCACGGCAAGCAACCCCCTGGGAAGATGTATTGCTGGATGAAGTCGGTGCCCTGGATGTAGCGCTCAAACAGGCTGTCTTCAATGACAATGGTTTGGATGCAGGCGCTGCCACCGGGTTTGAGCAAGCGGTTCAAGGTCGCAAAATACTGCGGCCAGTAGGCTTGCCCAACAGCTTCGAGCATTTCAATGGAGCAAATGGCATCGAAAGGCTCATCGGGAATGTCGCGGTAGTCTTGCAAGCGCAAATCGGCCTTGAGCCCTTGGTCGCTCAAGCGTTGCTGAGCGTAGGCCAGTTGCGCCTTGCTCAGGGTCACACCCGTCATTTGGGCGCCAAATTCGCGCGCGCCCAACTCGGCCACGGCGCCCCAACCGCAGCCAATCTCCAGCACGCGCTGGCTGGCACCGGGCGTCACACCGGCCATGCGCAAGGCCCGCGCCATCTTGGCTTGCTGCGCTTGCACCAGGCTTTGCTGGGGGTTGCCATCAAACCAGGCCGAGGAATAGTTCATGCTCGGGTCCAGCCAGAGCTCATAGAACAGGTTGCCCAAATCGTAATGCGCATGAATGTTTTTGGCACTGTTGCTGCGGGTGTTGCGGTTCATCCAATGGCGCACACGGTAAGCCAGGCGGCCCAGCCAATGGCCATAAATGACGTCTTCCATCTCACGCCGATTGGCCACCAGCACGCGCAGCAAATCCACCAGGTTGGGGCTGGCCCAGTCGCCCGCCATGAAGGCTTCTGCAAAGCCGATGTCGCCCGACTTCAAGGCGGCGGCGCAAGGCGACCAGTTGCGCAAAATCAACGTGCCATGCAAGCCCTCACCCGAGCCAAACTGCTGGGAGCTGCCATCGGGACATTGAATGGTGAGCGTGCCGTGACGGATGCGCTGCAACAGGCTCAGCAGTTGGCGTGCGCTCGCGGGCGTGTCATTGGGCAAAGAAAAAACGGGGGCGGTGGTGGTGTTCATGCGACGCAGGGTCCTCGCTCATGAAATGGATGTGTGGCCTTCAGTGCGAGACAAAGTCCGCAGGCGGAGGCGGTTTATGGAAGAAGCGCACACGCTTGAGCCACAAGGCCAGCGCGTGCAGGTGAATGCGAAACACAACGCCCCAGGTCAACAGGGGGTAGCGCCAAAAGGCGCGCATCAATTGACCGCGCGTGAGAGGCACCAAGCTGCCACTGACACTGGTTTGAATCAAAGGCCCAGAGGCGTCGTCGTGGTCAATGCGCGCCACCGTGCGCGGGTGCCCGCCCTCGGTGCGCATGAAACGAAAACGGTATTGACCCTGCACATCGCAAAAGGGCGAGACATGAAACACCTTGGGCGCCAGCAACTCTCGCCCGTAAGCGGGTTGGTTCAGCAAATAACAGTGCCGCTCGCCAAAGGTGTTGTTCACTTCCACCAGAATGGCGCGCAGGCTGCCATCCTCGCGATGGCAGTACCAAAAGCTGACGGGCTTGAAGGTGTGGCCCAGCACCCTGGGGAAACAATGCAACCAGACCTCGCCGCGAGCGTCGGTGATGCCCTCGCGTTGCAAAAGCTCGTCCAGCCAAGCCAGCGCGCCGCCCTGGTCCGCCCCCCGGCCATCGCCATGGTCCGCATCGTGAAACGAAATCAAGCCGCGCCGGTTCACGGGCAAGGCACCACCGCCCTCGCGCAACATTTGCCGCATCGGCAACATCAAGAAGTAGGTGGCATAGGCAAATGCATGGCGCGCAGGGCGCACGCGCGTGTGCCGAACCTGACCAAAACCGATCAGCGCACTCATGCCGCTTCGGCCTCCCGCACCTTCAGCGAAGCCAGCAAGGCCTGGGCCGCAGCGCGGCCGGCTTTCAAGCCGTCTTCGTGAAAGCCATAACCCATCCAGGCGCCGGCATACCAAGTGGCTTGGCGCCCTTGGATGTCAGGCATGCGGGTCTGGGCCCGCATAGCGGCCAGGTCAAACACGGGGTGCGCGTAATCGTACTGGCCCAGCACTTTTTGCGGGTCAATCTCGCGGATCGGATTCAGGGAGACCAAGACGGGCTGGGCAAACGGCAAGGGCTGCAAACGGTTCAACCAATAGTGCAGGCAAACCCGCTGTGCATCCTCTTCGGGGCCAGCGCGCTCGTAATTCCATGCCGCCCAGGCCAGCTCCTTTTGCGGCATCACGCGCTCGTCCGTGTGCAACACGGCCAAGTTGCTCTGGTAGCGCACCGCGCCCAGAATTTGCTGCTCCGCCGCCGTGGGCTGCGCCAACATCTTCAAAGACTGGTCGGAATGCGTGGCCAAAATGACATGGTCAAAGCGCTCGGCGCCTTGGCGCGTGTAGACATGGACCCCCCGGGCATCGCGCTCGATGCGCTCGACCGGCGTAGACAAGCGCTTGTCATGAATGCGGGCCACGATTTTTTCGACATAGTGGCGCGCGCCGCCCGCCACCGTGTGCCATTGGGGCCGGTCATTCACTTGGATCAGCCCATGGTTGTGACAAAACCGAACCAGGGTGGCCACTGGAAACTTCAGCATCTGATCGGTGGGACAACTCCAGATGCAGGCCAGCATGGGCAACAGGTACCAGTTCTTGAAGGTTTCGCTGAATTGATGTTGCCGTAAAAAGTCTTCCAGCGGCTGCGCCAATTCACTGTCGCGCTGCGCTTCGGCCAAGCCTGTGCACAGGGTGTTGAAGCGCAAGATTTCCCGCAACATGCGCAGAAAGCGCGGTCGCAACAAATTGCTGCGCTGCGCGAACACGGTGTTGAGGGTGGCGCCATTCCATTCCAGCGTGCGCTGCCCCAGGGCGCGCGGCACTTGCACCGAAAAGGACATGTCCGAACGCGCCGACGGGATGCCCAAGTCTTCTAACAAAGCAATGAAGTTCGGGTAAGTTCTTTCATTGAACACCAAGAAGCCCGTGTCCACGCCGTGGTTGACGACCACGCCTTGGGCATTGGGCAGGCGAACGTCCACCGTGTGGGTGTGGCCGCCAAAATAGTCGCCTGCCTCGAACAAACTGACGTCGACATGCTCGCCCAAGGCGTGCGCGGCCGCCAAACCCGAAATGCCCGAACCGACGATGGCCACCCGTGTGCGCATGTCAGTTTCCTTTCAAGGCCAGGAGCTGTTCAATGTCTTGCAAGAACGCTTTGTCTTGCGGGCCGGTCATGCTGCTGTAGGCCTTGACCTGCTGGCCGTCGCGGCTGATGACGTATTTGTAAAAATTCCATTTCGGGGCAGTCTGCGTCAAACGCGTCAATTGCTTGAAGAAGGGCGAGGCCTGATCGCCACGGACCGAAGTTTTGCTGAACATGGGGAATTTCACGCCAAAGGTGCTTTCACAAAAATCCGCGATCTTTTGGTTGTTGTCCGGCTCTTGCGAAAAATCGTTGGAAGGAAAGCCCAACACCACCAGCCCTTTGGTTTTGTAGCGCGCGTAAAGCGCTTCCAAGCCTTTGTATTGCGAGGTGAAGCCGCAGTAGCTCGCCGTGTTCACCACCACCACCACCTGCCCAGCGTACTGGCACAAGGATTGGGGTGTTTCATCCTGCAAACGCTCTACAGTGTGCTGCAAAATGCTTGGACAAACTGTTGGCGCGGTGGGCTGCGCCCAGGTCACGGGCGCGCTCAAGCACATGGCGGCGGCAACCAGAAAACTCGGCAGAACGTCCCTTCGAAGGACTGGGGGATAGGTTGCAATGCTGTTCATATTGACGGATGATGTCGTAAGCCACTTATTTTGTCTAGGACAAAATAATTCCCATGAGCCATCTTGGCCTATTTTCTTCATGAACCAACGCACCTTTCCTGAGCCTTTGACCGCCTCCATCGCAGCTGTGGAGCGGGATACGGGCATTGGCAAGGACACGTTGCGCATCTGGGAGCGTCGCTACGGCTTTCCCCAGCCAGGGCGTGATGCCTATGGCGAGCGCAGTTACAGCATGGATCAGGTTGAAAAGCTGCGCGTCATCAAACGCTTGCTGGACCAAGGGCACCGCCCGGGGCGCATTGTCGCCCTTCCGGTAGAGGCCCTGCAACGCCTGAGCCAGGGACAGTCGAGCACGCCGCAAAAGATGGCTTTCAGCAGCACGGCGCCTGAGTTGCGCGATTTCATGACCTGCATCCTGGGCCATGATGCAGAGGGCTTGCGCCGCAAATTGCACCAAGCGGTGGCGGCCATGGGCCACTTTCGCTTCGTGACCGAATTGGTGGCGCCACTCAATGGCATGGTGGGGGACGCCTGGATGCGGGGTGAGTTGCAAATCTTTGAAGAGCATTTGTACACCGAAAGCATCACCTCGGTGCTGCGCCAAGCCATCAACAGCATCCCTCAACCCATCGCGCAGAGCCAACCCAAAGTGCTGCTCACCACCTTTCCACAAGAGTCGCACGGCCTGGGTTTGCTGATGGCGGAATGCTTGTTGGCACTGGAGGGCTGTCGCTGCATTTCCCTTGGCACTCAGATGCCCTTGCGTGACATGGTGATGGGCGTCCAAGCGCACCAAGCCGATGTGATTGCGCTGAGCTTCAGCGTCAGCCTGAACCCCAACCATGTGTTGGACGGGCTGAATGAGCTGCGTCAGCAATTGCCCCCACCGGTGCAGATCTGGGCGGGCGGGCGCTGCCCTGCGCTGCACCGGCGCGAGTTGCCGGGGGTGGTGGTCTTGGGTCCGCTGGAAGATATTCCAACCCGAGTGCAATCCTGGCGGGCTCAGCACACAGGCTGAAAGGCTGGCGGGTGCGAGCTTCTAGAATCCACCCATCACTTTGATTGCGACCCCTGTTTCATGAATGCACCGGCCTTCCTCGGCAAAATCGTGTCGCGCGAGCAAGCGCAAGCCAGAGTGGCCGAATTGCGCCGTCTAGGCCCGGTGGTGTTCACCAATGGGGTCTTTGATGTGCTTCACCGCGGCCATGTGACTTACTTGGCGCAGGCGCGTGCCTTAGGAGCTGCTTTGGTGCTCGGACTGAACTCTGACGCCTCGGCGCGTCGGTTGGGCAAGGGGCCGGACCGTCCCCTCAACAATGAGTTGGACCGCGCCATCTTGCTGGCCGCGTTGGCCTCGGTGGACTGCATCACCTGGTTTGACGAAGACACGCCCGAGGCTTTGATCGCATCGGTGCGTCCGGACATCCTGGTCAAAGGCGGCGACTATGACATGCGCAAGCTGCCTGAAACGGCCATGGTGGAATCCTGGGGCGGCCGCGCGCTGGCCCTGCCTTTTGTGGAGGGCTACTCCACCACGGCCCTGGTGCAAAAAATTCGACAGCAGCGTTGAGGCCTCAGGTGGCTTGCACGTCACCCAACACCGCCGGCCAAAGCGCCAAGATGGCGGCCCGCGGGCCCGCCTGCTCAAGCGGGTCCACCTGGGTTGGCAGCTCATCCAAGCGTGCCAAATGTTGGGCACGTCGCAATTCTCGGTAGGCATCGGCCGCCGCTTTGCCAACGCCAGTGGGTATCAGGCCCTGCGCTTCTGCGCGATGCAACAACGCAATGTTGCCAACGTTGTCGAGCAGGCTTGGATGCTGAGCGGCGTGCCCGAGCACCAGGTACTGCACCACGAACTCGGCATCCACCATGCCACCGGGGCTGTGCTTGACATCAAAGCGGCCGGCAGGCACGGGGCGTCCGACACGCAATTTGTTTCTCATGGCCACAATTTCTTGCGCCAGCATTGCGCGGTCGCGCGGTGCCCGGATCACTGCACGACGCACCTCTTCAAAACGCGCCTCCAGGCTGGGCAAGCCCACACAAAAGCGCGCCCGGGTCATGGCCTGGTGTTCCCAAGTCCAGGCGGTGTTGCTGCCGCGTTGCTGCTGGTAGTCCGCGAAGGCCTCAAAGGTGCTGACCAACAGGCCCGAGTTGCCATTGGGGCGCAAAGCGGTGTCGATTTCGTACACATCGCCTTCGCCGGTTTTGACCGTCAGCCAGTTGATCAGTCGCCGCACGAACAGGGCATAGGTCTCGCCGGCTTGTTCATGGGCGTCTTCATACACAAACACGATGTCCAGGTCGCTGCCGTAGCCCAGCTCTTTGCCGCCCAACTTGCCGTAACCCAAGATGGCAAATTGCGGCACCTCGCAATGTCGTTGTTTCAAGCGCTGCCAGACCCAGCGCACGGTCACACGCAACACGGCGTCGGCCAGCGCGCTCAGGTCATCGGCCACCTGCTCGACACTCAGGCGACCCTCGACATCGCGCGCCAAAGTGCGAAACACTTCGGCGTGCTGAGCGCGGCGCAAGAGGTTGAGCAAATTCTCTTCATCGTCCTGGCCCACCGACTGCAAAGCAACGCGCCTCGCCTCCAACTCCGCTTCGAAGTCTTGCGCTACAAAGCGCTCGTTCAGCAAGGCTTGGCTGGCCAGTTCGTCAATCACCCCGGGGTGTTGCAAAAGGTAGCGTGCTGGCCAGCGCGCAGCGCCCAACAAGCGCATCAATTGCTCGTGCACACGCGGTCGTTCCATCAGCAAGGCCAGGTAACTTTCGCGCCGCAACAAAGGTTCGATCCAGTCGCTCCAGCGCACGGCCGCCTCTTCGGTGACACGCCCATCCTCGACCCAGGACTGGGTGCGCTGCACCAGCTTGAGCAAACGCTGGCGCCCTTCTTCGCGCAAAGCGCGCACGCGCGGATGGTCTGGCCAACGGGCGATGCGCTCCCTCAGGCCTGGCCCCAAATGCGCCAACACGCCCTCCAAATCGGCCGCCTCTGCCACGCTGGGGCCACAGCCCTTGCACTCGCCATGGGCCCTCAGGGAAGGCGGCGCAGGCTCTTGGCCGAGCAACCGGTCAAACTCTTGCGCCACCAGTTCGCGGTGGGTGTCGAGTTCGCTGAGAAAGTCACAACAATCGGCATAACCCAGCGAGAGTGCCACCCAATGCAAGTCGGCATCTTGGTTGGGCAGCGCATGGGTTTGCTGATCGTCCAGGTACTGAATGCGATGCTCAACCCGTCGCAAAAACACATAGGCCTTGGCAAGGGCTTGCGCGGTGGCGCCGGGCATCAGGTTGGCGCGCGCCACGCGCACCAGCGCCTCTTGTGTGGGCCGGGTGCGCAACTCCGGAAATTGCCCGCCGCGCACCACCTGCAAGAGCTGCACGGTGAACTCAATTTCTCGGATACCCCCACGCGAGAGTTTGACATCGTTGGCGCGTTCCGGCCGTCCCGCGTTGCGCCGCGCCGCATGGTCTCTGATTTGGCGGTGCAAGCCGCGCAGTGCCTCGAAGACGCTGTAGTCCAAGTACCGCCGAAAGACAAACGGCAAGACCACGTCACGCAATGCGTTGGCGTGTGACTGACTGGTCATCGGCGCCACCACCCGGCTTTTCAGCCAGGCAAAGCGCTCCCACTCGCGACCCTGAACCAGAAAATACTCTTCCAGCGCACTCAAAGACACCACACTGGGGCCCGAGTTGCCATTGGGCCGCAGCGCCAGGTCCATGCGAAACACAAACCCGTGCTCGGTGGTGTCACCCACCAGAGTGTAGATCTGCTTGACCAGGCGGGCATGGTACTCATGGGTGCTGATGCGGCCCCCGCCATCGGCGCGCCCTTGGGTTTCGCCGTCTTCGTCGTAGACATAAATCAGGTCAATGTCGCTGGACACATTGAGTTCGCGCGCGCCCAGCTTGCCCATACCGACCACCCAAAACACCGCCGGCAAGCCTTGTGCCGTGAAGGGGGCACCATACTGTGCCTGCAATTGGGCAGAGGCCTCGTGATAGGCCACATCCAGGGCAAATTCTGCCAATTCGGTCATGGCCCGGGTCACCCCCTCCAAGGGCAGTTGCTGCTCACAGTCCAGCACCACCAGACGCTCCATGACCAACTGGCGCAAGACCCTGAGGGCCTCCCCCACCTTGGGAAAAGGGCCACGCAAAGCGCCAAATGCCGCCTGCATGCTGGCCAGCACGGGCGCCCCAGGGGGCAGCAAGTGCAAGTGATCGGCATAACGCCGTCGAATCCGTTGCACAAACCTGGAATACTGTGCCAAAGCAGCCAGGGTTTCCCCGGGCACTTGGCCCCCCTCAAATGGGATCGATTCGCCGGAGATAATTCCCGTCACGCTGCGCTCACCATGGAAACGACGACCGACATGCCCGAAACCCCACAGAAGCCATCTGGCTGGCTGAAGGCATTTTCGCTCTGGACTCGATGGCTGCTCATGGTGTGTGCCAGCGTTTGGGTTCTGGTGCTTGGTGTGTGGGTCGTATTACACGGTTTGATTGTGCCGCGAATTGACCTGTTGCGGCCGAGCCTGGAGCGCCTGACCACGAGCGCACTGGGTGTTTCGGTAGAAATCGGTGTTTTAGAGGCGCGCTCTGACAGTCTGATCCCGACCTTTGAGGCGCGCGAGGTCGCCTTGCGGAACAACGCCGGCCAAGAAATTTTGAGGCTTCCGCGCATTGTGGCCACGCTGTCCCCCCAATCTTTGGCCCAGCTGTCCTTTGACCAGTTGTACATTGAGCGGCCGGATTTTGAAATCAGCCGCTTGGCCGAGGGTCAATGGCAGATTGCCGGCTTGCCACTGCTTTCTGGCCCTGACAGTGGTTTGGCGGACTGGTTTTTTTCTCAAACCGAATTCATTGTGCGCCATGGCAAGGTTCATTGGCAGGACCAGGCCCGCGCCGCGCCGCCAGTCACGTTTGAAGAAGTGGATGTGGTCATCCGCAATGGCTTGCGAAGCCACGCCTTGCGCGTAGACGCCACGCCCCCCGCCGCATGGGGCGAGCGCTTCAGCTTGCAAGGCAACTTCAAACAACCCCTGCTGAGCTTGCACGAAGGTCGCTGGCAGGACTGGAGCGGGCAAGCTTTTGGCCAATTTGGCAAGCTGGACGTGTCTGCCCTTCAAGCACACTTGGCTTTGCCAGGTGGTTTGCAGATGACGAAAGGAACGGGCTGGCTCAGAGTGTGGGTTGACATCAAGCACGGTGCAGTGACCTTGGTCACTGCGGATGCAGACCTGCAAGGCCTGAAAGCACAATGGGAAGCCAAAATTCCGGCTTTGACGTTGCGCGAATTGAAAGGGCGATGGAGCGCGCGGCTCTGGGGCGCGGGTCATGAAGTCACCCTGCGGGACATGGCCTTGGTGACCGAAGATGGCGAGGCCTGGGAGGGCAAATCGCTGCGCCTGGCCTGGAGCGAGGCCTTGGACAGCCAAGTGGCTCAAGGCGAGCTGCAAGCCGACCAGCTGGAGCTCGACGCACTTCAGAGAATCGGCGCGAGGTTACCTTTGCAGGATGACCTGCGGCAAGCGATCGCCAGCTACCAACCGAAGGGGCAAATCACCAACCTTCAAGCCAAGTGGTCTGGCACCTGGCCGAACCTTTCTCACTACAGCGCGCGAGCGCAGTTGCAAAACCTGAGCTTGAAAACCTTGCCTGACAACGCGCCGACGCGTTGGCCTCGCCTGCCTGGCCTGGAGGGGTTGAATGCCGAGCTTGAAATTTCACCGAGCCAGGGCAAGGCACGTTTGCAGTTTCGCGAAGGCCAGATGACTTGGCCCAATCTGTGGGAAGAACCCCTGTTGCCTTTGAAAGACCTGTCCGCCGAGGTGCAGTGGCAGCGCAAGGACAACCGCTGGCAGGTGCAAGTCACGCAAGGTCGACTGGTCAATTCGGACATGGCCGGCGATTTTCAGCTGAACTGGCAATCTGCCGAATCAGGCACAGGTCCTGGCGTCCTTGAGCTCAATGGCCAAGTCCATCGACTCGACGCGCGCCAAGTTCACCGGTATCTGCCGGTGAGTTTGAGCCCCAACATCCGCCATTACGTCAGGGATGCCATCACACAAGGGCAGGCAAACCAAGTGAAGCTGCGGGTCAAGGGCGACTTGAAACATTTTCCATTCAACGACCCCAAGCTCGGAGAGTTTCGGGTTGCAGGACAAATCAGCAAAGTAGCCTACAACTATGTGCCACGTCCCAGCGCTGTCAAAGAGATGGCGAAGCCCGGCAGCGATTGGCCAGGCTTGGTAGATGTCGCGGGTGAATTGGTGTTCGAGCGCAATGGCATGCAATTGAAAAATGCGCGGGCCAAGCTGCAAGGCGCGCCCAACCTGGCATGGAGTGGGGTGGATGCGCGCATTCCCAATTTCTCTGAAACCGTTGTGGAAATCAAAGCCGATGCCAAGGGCCCCTTGGCCGAAGGCGTCCGGTGGGTCGTTCAATCCCCTGTCCATGCGATGCTGGGGCGTGCGCTGGAAAAAACCACCGCGCAAGGGGTGGTGGACTACCGCCTTCGACTGAGCCTGCCGCTGCAAAATTTGGAAAAGAGCAAGGTCAGCGGCAGCCTGGTTTTTTCGAACAACGACCTCCAAATGACGCCTGACTCGCCTGTTCTGTCTAAATTGCGCGGGCAGTTGAATTTCACTGAAACTGGCTTTGCTTTGCAAAATGCACAGGTCCACCTGCTCGGCGGCGAAGCCCGCGTGGAGGGCAGCTTGCGCACCCAGCTCAGCAGCGAGGAGGCGCCGTTGCAACTGCGCCTGCAGGGCACAGCCTCGGCAGAGGGCCTTCGTTCGGCCAAAGAGTTGGGGTGGATCGCCCGCCTGGGCCAAAGCCTGGAAGGCAGCACCAGCTACAACGCCACCTTCAACCTGCGTCGCAACCAGCCAGAGGTGTCGATCACCAGCACCTTGCAGGGCATGGCCATTCGGGCGCCCGCGCCCTTAGGCAAGCCGGTGGGCAGCATCCAGGCCTTGCGACTTGACGTTGCACTGACGCCGGAGTCGTTGCGGCCCGGCAGCAAGCGACTGGAAGATCAAATCATGCTTCAACTGGGGGATGTGCTGGCCCTTCGCTATGTGCGTGACCTGACGGGCCCTCAAGAAAAGGTTTTGCGGGGCGGGATCGCGTTGGGCCCCTCTGGCATTCAAACTGCCCCCCAAACCGATGCGGGCGTTTCAATGCTGGTTCAACTCGAAGAAGCAGACCTTGATCGCTGGGAGGCCTGGCTCTCCACCTTGTCCGCCAGCCCTGCGCCTCAGGCCAACCCGGCCGCCGGCAAAGCAAGCGCCGTCAGCGACAGCGCCCAAGCCTACCTGCCCAGCGCTTTCGCCTTGCAGTCACCCGAACTGTCGATCGATGGGCGCCATTTGCACAATGTCGTGGTGGGAGGGTCGCGCCAGGGTGACCTTTGGCGCGCCACGGTCTCGGCGCAAGAAGTGAATGGCTACACGGAGTACCGGCCAGGCTCCGCCAACAACCCGGCACGCTTGTATGCACGACTGGCTTACTTGAACATCCCGCCCAGTGCCTCCAATGACGTCGACAATTTTTTGAGCGAACAGCCTGCCAGCATTCCAGCCCTGGACATTGTGGTCAATGACCTGGAGTTGCGTGGCAAGCGCTTTGGACGCGCCGAGGTGGATGCAGTGAACCGCCTGCTGCCTGGCGGCGGGCGAGAGTGGCGACTGAACAAGTTCAATCTGAGCATGCCCGAAGCCAACTTCAACGCCAGCGGCAATTGGTCGGCCGCCCAGGCCAGCGCCCCCAAGAAAACGGCCTTGGACTTTACGCTCGAAGTGAACGACTCGGGAGATTTGCTCAAACGTCTGGGCATGCCTGACGCGGTGCGCGCAGGCAAAGGCAAACTGGCAGGCCAAGTGGGCTGGGTCGGCTCACCGCTCAACCCGGACTACCCCAGCATGAGCGGCCAATTCAATGTCAACATTGAGCGTGGCCAATTCTTGAAAACGGACCCCGGTGCCGCACGCTTGTTGGGCGTGTTGAATTTGCAAGCCCTGCCGCGTCGTCTGTTCCTGGACTTTCGGGATGTGTTCAGCGAAGGATTTGCGTTTGATTTTTTCCGTGGGGATGTGAACATCCAACAAGGTATGGCCTACACCAATAACCTGCAAATGAAAGGCGTCAACGCCGCAGTCATGATGGAGGGCAAGGCCGACATTGGCCGGGAAACGCAAGACCTGAAAGTCGTCATCGTGCCAGACATCAACGCAGGGACAGCCTCTTTGGTGTATTCCACCATCAACCCGGTGGTCGGTCTGACCAGTTTCTTGGCGCAGTATTTCTTGCGGCGACCGCTGACGGAGGCCAACACCCAGGAATTCCATGTGGATGGCACTTGGAGCGACCCGAAAGTCACACGCATCAACCACAAGCCCACGGCCAAGCCATGAAAGCGGGCCTGGTGACCCGTCGCTGGTTTCTCTGGGGCTGGCTGGTGCTGCTGGTGTTTTTGATGCTGGGCACCTTGATTTGGCTCGCCGGGCGCTACGAAGTCAGCCAGGTCCAAGCGCAGGTCGAGCGTGATGCCGCCGACGGCGTGAGCGACATTCGCGCGGCTTTCCAGCGCAATGTGCAAACCCTGCAATCGCTGCTCAGTGAAGCGCGCAGCCCGGCTGCGTGGACGCAGGATGCGCAAGACGTCTTGCGCCAGCACAGGGAATGGGTTCGCCTCGAATGGCGTGACCCCGATCTGCGCCTGGTGGCCAGCGCCGACACCCCCTTTCGCCAACCTGTGTTTGCCCGCCTTGGCCGTGACAGCGCACTGCACGAAGTGAGCGCAGCCTGCACGCTGGCCAAGCGGCATAGCGGCCCTGGTTATTCCCACAGCATTTACATTTCTACGGGTGATGGCCTGGGCCTTGAAACCATGGAAGTCTGTTTGCCTTGGGTCTTCGAAGGTGAACTCAGCGGTTATTTGGTCGGGAGTTACGCGCTGACGGAAGTGCTCTCCAACCTCATGGGCGCTCATCTGACCCGGCGCCAGCAAGTGTCGTTTACCGAACCCGACGGCACCCGACTGGCCATGCATGGCCAAGCCCGTCGCGGCAACCGTGTTTTCACGGCGCAGCAACTGCTGGATCTGCCGGGACACACACTGGTCTTGCGCATCGACAGTTGGCGTGCTGCGCCTGATTTTTTCCCCAATGTTCTAACGGCCCTGGTGACCGCCTTGGCCATTGCACTCACCACCGTGCTCTACCTGTTGGCGCGCGACATGCGCAGACGCCAGCGCGTCGAACATGACTTGGCCGATGCGCTGGCTTTTCGCAAAGCCATGGAAGACTCGCTGGTCACAGGCTTGCGTGCACGCGACTTGAACGGCCAAATCACTTATGTGAACCCGGCTTTTTGCGAAATGGTGGGATTCGCCCCTCAGGAACTGTTGGGCCATGGCATTCCAGCCCCCTACTGGCCGCCCGAAATGTTTGCCGAATACGGCCAGCGGCAAGCACTGCGACTGGCGGGCAATGCGCCACCCAGAGAAGGGATCGAATCGGTCTTCATGCGAAAAAGCGGCGAGCGCTTTCCGGTTCTGATCTTCGAGGCGCCCTTGATCAACGCCCAAGGCCAACAAACCGGCTGGATGAGCGCCGTGCTGGACGTGAGCGAGCAGCGTCGGGTCGAAGAATTGTCGCGCGCTTCGCAAGAGCGGCTGCAAGCCACCGCACGCCTGGCCACCGTGGGTGAGATGGCCTCCTTGCTCAGCCACGAGCTCAACCAACCCCTGGCGGCCATTTCGAGCTATGCCACGGGCACACTGAATTTGCTCGGTCACCATGCAAACGACCCGGCCGCACAAGAGTTGGCGAGCTCGCTCGGAGGCGCCATTCAACGCATCGCACAACAAGCCGAGCGAGCCGGCCAAGTCATCAAAAGCGTTCACGACTTCGTGCGGCGACGCGATCAAGCCCGTGAAGCCGTCAAGCCGCATGTTCTGGTGGGCAATGTCCTGCCGCTGGTGCATTTGCAAGCGCGCAAATTGGGCGTGCGGGTGTTGGTTCACTGCCCGTTGGAATTGCCAGCGGCGGTTTGCGATCGCACCATGGTGGAGCAGGTGCTGCTGAATTTGGCGCGCAACGCCATGCAAGCCATGAGCGACGCCCCCGCCAGCGTGTCCAGCCGCCGCGAGTTGACTTTATCGGTCAAGCCCGCAGCCTCCAATGCCGCCAGCAGTTGGCTGGTGTTTGAAGTGGCCGACCTCGGGCCAGGCATCTCGCCTGAGGTGGCTGCCCAGCTGTTCACGCCCTTTTTCACCACCAAGGAAGAAGGCATGGGTTTGGGCCTGAGCCTGTGTCGCACCGTCATTGAGCAACATGGCGGTTATCTGGGGCATCAGGCCAACCAGCCCTGTGGCACGATTTTCAGCTTCACCTTGCCCGCCCAGATGGCATGATGGCCGCAGTCCAGGCAGAACCGGAGTCCGCGCATGCAACCCACCCAAAACGCCCAAATTTTCATCATTGATGACGATGCCGGTGTGCGCGAAGCGCTGGCCTGGCTGCTGCGCTCGCGGCGCCTGAGCAGCCAATGCTTTGAGAGCGCAGACGCCTTTGTCGCACAGTGGCAGCCCGACTGGCTGCCCGATCAGCCGAGCTGCATGCTGTTGGACGTTCGCATGCCGGGCATGAGTGGCTTGGCGCTGTTCGAGTGGTTGATCGAGCGGGATTTGTTGGCCGTGTGTCCAGTGATTTTTTTAACCGGTCATGCCGATATTCCGACTGCGGTGGATTCGGTCAAGCGCGGTGCCTTTGATTTTTGCGAAAAGCCTTTTTCAGACAACGCGCTGGTCGATCGGATCGAGTTGGCCTTGCAGCGCTCGGCCGAAGTCCTGGAGAAAGTGCGGGCACGCAAAACGGTTCAAGCCCGCCTGGGTGACCTCACGGAGCGCGAGCGCGATGTCATGCGCTTGGTGGTCGAAGGCCTGCCCAACAAATTGATTGCCGACCAACTCGACATCAGCGTGCGCACGGTTGAAGTGCACCGCGCGCGCGTCTTTGACAAAATGGCGGTGAAGTCCGCGGTCGAATTGGCCAACCTTCTGCGCGGCGCCAACAAAGAAAACTGAGACCATGGAACGCTTGTTTGGGTACCTTGTCGCAGGCTTGATCGCATTGACCTTGGCGGGTTGTGGCAGCCCCCCTGTGCGAACAGAGCTGCCAACGGCTCCGACGCCTGCAACACCTGCGCCGTCGATTTCGTCCATGCCCGCCCCCGTGGCTGGCGATGTCGGCTTGCCGAACACCCCCCGCAGCCGATGGCTGCCCGCACGCTGGGAGGAACTCCCGGGCTGGCAGGAAGACCCCTTGCATGAGGCCTGGGAAGCTTTGTTGCGAAACTGCGAGCGGCCCGGCGCCATGTTTGCCAAACACTGCCCCGATGTGCGGCGCCTGAGCATTGCCGACGACGCCCAGCAGCGTGCCTGGCTGATGGCGCGCTTTCAGCCCTACCGCCTGGAAAGTGCGGAGGGGCAGGCCAATGGCTTGCTGACCAGCTATTACGAACCCATCTTCGACGCCTCGCGCGCGCGCCGACCCGGCTTTGAAACCCCCTTGTATGCGCCGGCGGCCGGACTGGACAATTTGCGCCGTGCGGGTCGCACTTGGTACACCCGACGCGAGATTGAAACGCTGCCAGAAGCCCGCGAGGCCTTGAAAGGCCGAGAGATTGCCTGGCTGGCCGATCCGGTCGATGCGATGGTGCTGCACATTCAAGGTTCGGGACGGTTGCGCGTTACCGAAGCCGACGGGACCACGCGCACTGTGCGCGTGGCGTTTGCCGCCTCCAACGAGCAGCCCTACCAAAGCATTGGCCGCTGGCTGCTTGACCAAGGACTGGTGCGCGATGCCACCTGGCCTGGCATCAAGGCGTGGCTGGCGGCCAACCGCCAGCGCACCCAAGAGCTGATGTGGGCCAACCCGCGCTACATCTTTTTCCGCGAGGAAGCCCTGCCTGACCCGTCAGAGGGACCCCGTGGGGCACAAGGTGTGCCCCTGACTGCGGGCCGCTCGGTAGCGATTGACCCGCAAAGCGTGCCCTACGGCACCCCGCTGTGGCTGGTCTCTGATGGGCCCACGCAAATGCTGCGTCGTTTGGTGGTCGCGCAAGACACGGGCAGCGCCATCGTGGGCGCAGTGCGCGCCGATTATTTTGCCGGCACGGGGGACGCGGCCGGCCAATTGGCGGGGCGCACCCGACAAAACCTGCGCATGTGGGCGCTTTGGCCCTTGCCCCAGCGGCCTTGATGCCTGGTGCAGATGTCCCCTGCGTTACTTCTGCCACGCGGCGCAAGTACGAAAATTTTTACGATCAATGACTGGCACTGTCTGTGCAAGCCCCCTACACTGGCTTGACTGAGGAGACCCGAATGAACGCACCCTTGCCCGAGCACATCCGCAAAGCGCTGGAAACAGTGACCCTGGATGACAAATACTCTCTGGACCATGGACGCGCTTTCATGAGCGGCGTGCAAGCCTTGGTGAAGCTGCCCATGCTGCAACGCCAGCGCGACGCGCTGGCCGGCAAAAACACCGCCGGCTTCATCAGCGGCTACCGAGGCTCACCCCTGGGCAACTACGATCAGGCCCTTTGGAAGGCGCGCAAGTACCTGCAAGCCCAAAACATTGTGTTTCAGCCTGGCGTCAACGAAGAGCTGGCTGCCACCGCCTTGTGGGGCACGCAGCAACTGGGCTTTGCGCCCCCGGGCAGCAACAAATTCGACGGCGTCTTCGGCATCTGGTACGGCAAAGGCCCCGGCGTGGACCGTTGCGCCGACGTCTTCAAGCATGCCAATATGGCCGGCACCACGGCTTGGGGCGGGGTCTTGGCCGTGGCGGGTGACGACCATGTGGCCAAAAGCAGCACCGCCGCCCACCAGAGCGACCACATCTTCAAAGCCTGCGGCACCCCCGTGTTCTTCCCGGCCAGCGTGCAAGACGTGCTGGATTACGGCATGCACGGCATTGCCCTGAGCCGCTTTGCCGGCATCTGGTCGGGCATGAAAACCATCCAGGAAGTGGTGGAGTCCAGCGCCACCGCCATGATCGATCCCGAGCGCGTGCAAGTGGTCATTCCCGATTTCGCGCTGCCGCCAGGCGGCATTCACATCCGCTGGCCGGACGACGCCCTCACGCAAGAGGCGCGGCTGTTTGAGTACAAAAGCTACGCGGCCCTGGCCTACATCCGCGCCAACAAACTGAACCACAACGTCATCTCTGGCCCCAACGACCGCTTTGGGCTGATGGCCAGTGGCAAGGCCTACAACGACACCCGCCAAGCGCTGATCGACCTGGGGCTGGACGATGCCACTTGCCAGCGCCTGGGCATCCGCTTGCACAAAGTGGGTGTGGTGTGGCCGCTGGAAGCGCAGACCACGCGGGAATTCGCCACCGGTTTGCAAGAGATTTTGGTGGTGGAAGAAAAGCGCGCGTTCATGGAGTACCAACTCAAAGAGCAGTTGTACGACTGGCGCGACGATGTGCGCCCGCATGTGCTGGGCAAGTACAACGAGGTGGACGGCCAGGTCTCGGGCGGCGAATGGGCCCAGGCCAACCCGAGCGCCCACACGCTGCTGCGTGCCAATGCCGAGCTGAACCCACCCTTGATCGCCAAAGCCATCGCCCAGCGCCTCAAGAAATTGGGCGTGGATGCGGACACTGCCGCGCGCATGGATGCGCACCTGGCCATCCTGCAAGCCAAAGAACAATCGCTGCAGGTCATCGAGGTCAAGGCCGATCGCCAACCCTGGTTTTGCTCGGGCTGCCCCCACAACACCAGCACCAAGGTGCCGGAGGGCTCGCGCGCCATGGCAGGTATTGGCTGCCACTTCATGAGCGTCTGGATGGACCGCAACACCGTGGGCTTCACGCAAATGGGCGGCGAAGGTGTGCCTTGGGTGGGCCAACAGCCCTTCAGCAACGACCAGCACATGTTCAGCAACATTGGCGACGGCACCTACTTCCACAGCGGCTTGCTGGCGGTGCGCCAAAGCGTGGCTGCGGGCGTGAACATCACCTACAAAATTCTGTACAACGATGCCGTCGCCATGACCGGCGGCCAGCCCGTGGGCGAACGCCCCGAAGGGCACACCCCCGTGCAGATCGCGCAAAGCATGCGCGCCGAAGGCGCTCAAAAAATCACCATCGTGACCGATGAGCCTGAAAAATACCAAGGCGTGCGTGACCTGCCCGCAGGCATCGAGATTCAGCACCGCGACCGGCTCGATGCCGTTCAACGCGAGTTCCGCGAGATCAAAGGCTGCACGGTCATCATCTACGACCAGACCTGTGCCACCGAAAAGCGTCGCCGCCGCAAGCGCGGCACCATGGTGGACCCGGCCAAACGTGTGGTCATCAACGAGGCGGTGTGCGAAGGCTGCGGTGACTGCAGCGTGCAAAGCAATTGCCTGAGTGTGGAGCCGCTGGAAACCGAATTCGGTCGCAAGCGCACCATCAACCAAAGCACCTGCAACAAGGACACCAGTTGCCTCAAAGGCTTTTGTCCCAGCTTCATCACCGTCGAGGGCGGTCAGCTGAAGAAAAAAGCCAAGGCCCAGGCGGCATCACCGTTCACGCTGGGCGCCTTGCCAGAGCCTGCGCCGATGGCCTTGGCCCAACCGTGGGGCATCATCGTGGCAGGTGTCGGTGGCACCGGGGTCATCACCATTGGACAGCTGTTGGGCATGGCGGCGCACATCGAAGGACGCGGCATCGTCACCCAAGACTCCGCCGGCCTGGCGCAAAAAGGGGGCGCCACCTGGGCCCATGTCTACATCGCCGAGCATCAGGACGCCATTCGCACCACCCGCGTCAGCATGGGCGCTGCCGATCTGGTGATTGGCTGCGACCCGATTGTGTCGGCAGGCAAAGAAACCATTCAGCGCATGCGCGCGGGCCGCACCCACGTGGCCCTGAATGGCTACAGCACACCGACGGCCGCCTTCGTGAAGAACAGCGGCTGGCAAAACCCCTCCGAGGCTTGCGTGGCCGACATCGGCAACGCCATCGGCGCGCAAGCGCACGCGGGCAAGCTCGGCGTGTTTGACGCCAATGCCGTGGCCACCCAATTGATGGGCGACACCATCTTCATCAACCCCATGATCCTGGGCTACGCCTGGCAAAAGGGCTGGGTGCCGCTGGGTCGGGAAGCCTTGTTGCGCGCCATCGAACTCAATGAGGTGGCGGTGGAGCAGAACAAGCAGGCCTTTGAATGGGGCCGACAGTGCGCCCACGACTGGCACCGTGTGGAAGCCTTGCTCAAGCCGGCCCAGGTGATCGCGTTCAAAAAGCGCAGCAGCCTGGAAGACCTGGTCAAGCGCCGCGTGGCCTACCTCACCGATTACCAAAACGCCGCCTACGCCGAGGACTACCGCGCCTTTGTCAGCCGCGTCCAGCAAGCCGAAGCAAGCTTGGGCAAAACCACGCTGAGCGAAAGCGTGGCCCGCAACCTGTTCAAGCTGATGGCCTACAAAGACGAGTACGAAGTGGCGCGCCTGCACGCCGACCCGGCCTTGCAGCAACGCATCCGCGACCAGTTTGAAGGCGACTTCCAGCTCAAGTTCCATTTGGCACCGCCCTTGCTGGCCAAAACCAACGAGAAGGGCGAGCTCGTCAAACAAAGCTATGGCCCCTGGATGCTGAGTGTCTTTGGCCTGCTGGCCAAGTTCAAAGGCCTGCGCGGCACCGCGCTCGATGTGTTTGGCAAAACCGAAGAGCGCCGCATGGAGCGGGCCCTGATCGTGCAATACCGTCAAAGCCTGGAAGAAGTGCTGAAGTCATTGAATGCCAGCAGCCATGGCTTGGCCATCGACATTGCGCAGATTCCGGAGCAGATCAAGGGCTTTGGCCATGTCAAGGCGCGCAATGCCGCAGCGGCCCAATCCCAATGGGCGCGCCTCATGGGCCAGTGGCGCGATCCCTCGCAGCAAGCCAAGGCGGCCTGAGCTCAATGCGCCGCGTGAAAGTCTTGCGGCTGTAGTTCAATCGCCTCGCCGTGGGGCGTGCGCTCGGCAGCCGCCTCCCAGGCGTGCTCGAGCGCATGCAGCTGCTCGGCAGAGCCAATTTGCTTGTGCAGCACCATCTGCTCCAATGCATTGAGCCAGTGCTGGTAGTACTGCGAGCCATCGTCCACGGCCGCGCCCTTGATTTGGGCCGTCAAGGCAGCCGCCCACTCAGGCCAGGTAAACAAGCCTTGCGCGTGCAAGTGCACCGTCATGGCAAAGGCTTGCGCTTGCCACGGCTCAGAGAACACCGGCGCATCGGTTTCCTGGGTGGGCATTGGCAAGCCCTCGCGACAATGCGCTGCAATTTCAGCCAGCGTGGCGCGCGGGTCGCTCATGACGCGGCCTCCAGGGGCGCCAAGTAACTTTCCCAGGCGTCCACGCTGACTTGCACTTGCGGGTCCGCGGCCGGGCCCCAGAGTTCGCGCGCGTCAAACACCACGGCATACAGCCACTCACCTTCGTTGCTGTCAACGCCCTGCACGGCGGCCGCATGGCGGTCAGGCAGGACATGCACGCCATGGACTTTCACCACCGTGCCCACATGGCCGCGAACATAGCGCGGCAAGCGGGTGTGGCCCATGGGGTGCTGGTTGCGTGCACGCACACGCTGGCCCTCGACAAAGCGGGCCGGCTGGTGCACGGGTCGCTCGGCCGAGGTGCCCTGGGCCAGCGCCGCGTCCACCTTCGCGCGCGCCAATGGCTTGACGGCGGGCAGGCCGGGCTGGGTCAGTTGTCCCGTGGTGATTTCCTGATGTGTGGCCAAACCGCGCGCCACCATCATGTTTTCCAAGGCATCCAGCCAGATTTGGTAATAGCTGTTCTGCAAATAACGCTGAGGCGGCAAAGACTCTCGCGCGCTGCGCGCCTGGTCGATGTTCCACTGGCCTGTGGCCCCCATGGCCACGGTCAGCGCCAGCGCCTGACGCTCCCAGTTCGCATGAAACACGGGCTCGTGAAGCTCGGGCTGGACCGGCCCGTAGCCTTGCATGCCCCCCATGTCGTGGACGCCGTTCATGCCGTCACCGCCACATCTTGCGCGCGCAGGGGCAGGCCGGTGCCAATCATGCTGTCGCGGGTGACCAGTTCGGCGAGTTGTTCTTTTGTCCAGCCTTCCGTGCCTGGCGGCCGCAAGGGCAAGACCAGGTAGCGAATTTCAGCGGTTGAGTCCCACACCCTGAACGTGACGTCCGCCGGCACGCTGACGCCAAAATCGGACAGCACCCCACGCGGGTCCATCACCGCCTTGCTGCGGTAAGGCGCGCTCTTGTACCAGACCGGCGGCAAGCCCAGCACCGGCCAGGGATAGCAACTGCACAAGGTGCACACCACCATGTTGTGAACGGTCTCGGTGTTGGGCACCACCACCATGTGCTCGCCCTGGCGACCGCTGTAGCCCATGGCGGCAATGGCGGCGGTCGCATCCCGCAGCAACCATTCTCGGTAATCGGGCTCTGACCAAGCCCGCGCCACGACCTTGGCGCCATTGTGAGGGCCCACTTCTGTTTCGTAGGTTTCAATGATGCGGTCCAAAGCGGCCGGGTCAACATAGCCTTTGTCGGTCAGCAAGGTTTGCAATGCGCGAACCCGGACATCCATTTCACTCAGATGAGAGTGCGCATGGTCGTGAGCGTGTTCATGTGAATGAGAGTGTGTCGACACAGAGTCCCCAAGGGCAGCAGGTTTGCTCAAGCCCAAATGATAGGCCAGAGCGCCCCGAATACAATGCCGGATTGTCCCAAGTCCTGCACCGCCCTGTTGGCGGGTTGGCTGACGGGGCCCGACTCACAGGAGAATTTTGTGTTCATTTCATCCGCTATTGCCCAAACCGCCCCCGCTGCTGCTGCCGGCGGCGACATGACCTCGTCCCTCATGAGCATGCTGCCCTTGGTGCTGATGTTCGTGGTGCTGTATTTCGTCATGATCCGCCCCCAGATGAAGCGCCAGAAAGAGCACCGCGCCATGATTGACGCTTTGGCCAAAGGGGATGAGGTCGCTACCGCCGGCGGTTTGCTGGGCAAAGTGACCAAGCTCGGCGACAGCCACCTGGGCGTGGAAATCGCCGCTGGTGTTGAAGTGCAACTGCAGCGCAGCGCTGTGGTTCAAGTTCTGCCCAAGGGCACCCTGAAGTAAGCATCGGCGTCGGGAAGCCCCGACGTCTGACGCGCAATGCTGGACGCGCCATGAATCGTTACCCGGTTTGGAAATACGCGATCATCGTGATCGCTTTGTGGGTGGGCAGCTTGTACACGCTGCCCAATTTCTTTGGCGAGGCCCCGGCGGTCCAGGTCTCGGCCGGCAAGCCGGCCATCAAGGTCGATGCCAGCGTGCAGGCCAAAGTGGAAGAGGCCCTCAAGAATGCTGGCCTCACGGCCTCGGCCTTGACGCTCGAGCAAGGCTCGCTGAAGGCCCGCTTTGACAGCACCGAGAGCCAGATCAGGGCCAAGGACGCCATTCAGCGCGCCCTGGTTCCCGATGCCAATGACGCCTCTTATGTGGTGGCCTTGAATCTGTTGTCGCGCTCGCCGCAGTGGCTCAGCGCCTTGAATGCCGCCCCGATGTACCTGGGCCTGGATTTGCGCGGTGGCGTGCACTTCATGTTGCAAGTGGACATGCCTGCTGCCTTGACCAAAAAGGCCGAGTCTTTGGCGGGCGACATCCGCACCAGCATGCGCGAAAAGAATTTGCGCCACGGCGGCATCAGCCGCAATGGGCAAGCCATTGAAATTCGTTTTCGCGACACCAGCACCCTGGAAGCCGCCAAGCGCCTGATCCAGGACCAGTTTGCCGACCTGCAGACCACCGAGGCGGCCGAAGGCAGTGACTTCAAATTGAGCGCCACACTCAAGCCCGAAGCAGGCCGCCGCGTGCAAGACCAGGCGCTGAAGCAGAACATCACCACTTTGCACAACCGCATCAATGAGCTGGGCGTGGCCGAGCCGGTGATCCAGCAACAAGGCCTGGACCGCATCGTGGTGCAACTGCCTGGCGTGCAAGACACCGCCAAAGCCAAAGACATTTTGGGGCGCACAGCGACGCTGGAAATCCGCATGGTGGACGAGAGCAGCGAAGCCCGCGCAGCCGAGCTCAGCAATGGCATGGTGCCCTTTGGTACTGAACGTTATTTAGAACGCAATGGCCAAGCGGTGGTGGTGAAAAAGCAGGTCATCCTCACGGGTGAAAACCTGACCGACGCACAACCCGGCTTTGACAACCAGACCCAGGAAGCCGCGGTGCACCTGACGCTGGACGCCAAAGGCGCCCGCATTTTCCGCGACATCACCCGCGACAACGTGGGCAAGCGCATGGCCATTTTGCTGTTTGAAAAAGGCAAAGGCGAAGTGGTGACGGCACCGGTGATTCGCAGCGAAATTGGTGGCGGCCGCGTGCAAATTTCTGGCCGCATGACCACTGTGGAAGCCAACGACGTGGCCCTGCTGCTGCGCGCCGGCTCGCTCGCCGCGCCCATGGAAATCATTGAAGAGCGCACCATCGGCCCCAGCCTGGGCGCAGAAAACATTGCCAAAGGCTTCAACAGCGTGACCTGGGGCTTCCTGGCCGTGGCCGCCTTCATGTGTTTTTACTACATGCTGTTTGGCGTGTTCTCCAGCGTGGCGCTGGCCGTGAACCTGTTGTTGCTGGTGGCCGTGCTGTCCATGCTGCAAGCCACGCTGACCTTGCCCGGCATGGCGGCCATGGCCCTGGTGCTGGGCATGGCCATTGACGCTAACGTGCTGATCAACGAACGGGTGCGCGAAGAGCTGCGCAATGGCGTGTCGCCTCAAGCGGCCATCCATGCAGGCTATGACCGCGCCTGGGCCACCATTCTGGACTCCAACGTGACCACCCTGATCGCCGGCCTGGCTTTGCTGGCCTTTGGCTCCGGCCCGGTGCGTGGCTTCGCGGTGGTGCATTGCCTGGGCATTTTGACCAGCATGTTCTCGGCGGTGTTCTTCTCGCGCGGCTTGGTCAACCTCTGGTATGGCCGGCAAAAGAAACTCAAAAGCGTGTCGATTGGCACGGTGTGGCGCGCCCCGGGCACAGCCCTGGCCAAAGACGAATAAGGAACACCAGCATGGAATTCTTCAAAATCCGTCGCGACATTCCGTTCATGCGCCATGCCCTGGTGTTCAACGCGGTGTCGTTCATCACCTTTTTGGCCGCTGTCTTTTTCCTGTTCAGCCGGGGGCTGCACCTGTCGGTGGAATTCACCGGCGGCACCCTGATGGAGGTCAGCTACAGCCAGCCGGCCGACCTGAACCAGGCGCGCGAGCGCATTGCGGCCTTGGGCTACAGCGATGTGCAAGTGCAAAACTTTGGCACGGCGCGCGATGTGCTCATTCGCATGCCTGCGGTCAAGGGCGTCAGTTCTGCCCAGCAAAGTGACAAAGTGCTGGCGGCCCTGAAAGAGGCAGACGCCAGCGCCGAGCTGCGCCGCACGGAATTTGTCGGTCCGCAAGTGGGCGACGAATTGGCTGCCGATGGCCTCAAAGCCCTGGCCTTTGTGGTGGTGGGCATCATGATTTACCTGGCCTTCCGCTTCGAGTGGAAATACGCGGTGGCGGCCATCATCGCCAACTTGCATGACGTGATCATCATTCTGGGCTTCTTCGCCTTCTTCCAGTGGGAATTCTCCCTGCCTGTGCTGGCCGCTGTGCTGGCCGTGCTGGGTTATTCGGTCAACGAGTCCGTGGTGATCTTTGACCGGATCCGCGAGAACTTCCGGCGCTTTCGCAAAATGGAAACGGTAGAGATCATTGACAACGCCATCACCTCCACCATCAGCCGAACCATCATCACCCACGGCTGCACGCAATTGATGGTGCTCTCCATGCTGCTGTTCGGTGGCGCTACCCTGCACTACTTTGCCCTGGCCTTGACGATTGGCATTTTGTTTGGCATCTATTCCTCGGTGTTCGTGGCTGCCGCCATCGCCATGTGGCTGGGCATCCGCCGCGAAGACCTGATCAAGCCGGTGAAAAAAGAAGGCGACCCGGACGACCCCAACGCGGGCGCGGCAGTCTAAATCCATCGGGTTGCTTCACGCACGTCATCGCGTACATGGACGCTCCCTGTTAAGCAAACTGTTTTTTGACTTTG
>CAYTZZ010000011.1:0-86304 GCA_964442645.1 uncultured Bordetella sp.
ATAAAGACGCATTTTTGACCGCGCTGGACAGCATGACGGTCATGGAACTCAACGACCTGGTGAAAGCCATCGAAGAGAAGTTTGGTGTGAGCGCAGCCGCCATGGCCGCGCCCGCTGCTGCTGGTGGCGGCGGTGGCGGTGCTGCCGCTGCTGAAGAGAAGACCGAGTTCAACGTCATGCTGACCGAAGCTGGCGCCAACAAGGTCTCCGTCATCAAGGCCGTGCGCGAAATCACCGGTCTGGGCCTGAAAGAAGCCAAAGACATGGTCGACGGCGCACCCAAGGCCGTCAAAGAAGGCGTGTCCAAGGCCGATGCCGAAGCCGCCAAGAAGAAGCTGGAAGAAGCCGGCGCCAAGGTCGAACTCAAGTAATTCGATCGCCACGCAGAGGCTGGAGTGTCCGCAAGGGCCTCCAGCCTTTGGTGCTTGCAGAGCACACCCGAAAACGTTGTTTTTTCACGCCGTTTTCGAGTGTCTTCTGACCCCTGACTGCAGAAGACCCTTGGTTCGGATTGCGTGCAATGCGCAATCGTCCGCCAACGCTGGTAGTGGCCAGCCGCCAAGAACGCCTTACAGGACCTGGACCCCTGTGGGGCGACACAGTCGCCGAGAGAATCAAGCCCGGAGAACTCATGGCCTACACATACACCGAACGCAAGCGCATCCGCAAGAGTTTCGGCAGCCGCGACAGCGTGCTGGAAGTTCCCTACCTGCTGCAAATGCAAAAGGACGCCTACACCGCGTTTTTGCAAGCGGACGCAGCCCCCAAACAACGAACCCCGGAAGGTTTGCAAGCTGCCTTTGAAGCGGCCTTCCCCATCGTCTCGCACAACGGTTTTGTCGAGATGAAGTTCATCGAGTACAACCTCGCCAAGCCCGCCTTCGATGTGCGCGAGTGCCAGACCCGTGGCCTGACCTTCGCCTCGGCCGTGCGCGCCCGCGTGCAGTTGATCATTTATGACCGTGAGTCCTCGACCAGCCAGTCCAAGGTCGTCAAGGAAGTCAAAGAGCAAGAGGTCTACATGGGCGAAGTGCCCCTGATGACCGACAAGGGCTCCTTCATCATCAACGGTACCGAGCGCGTCATCGTTTCGCAGTTGCACCGCTCCCCTGGCGTCTTCTTCGAGCACGACAAGGGCAAGACCCACAGCTCGGGCAAGCTGCTGTTCAGCGCGCGCATCATCCCTTACCGCGGCTCCTGGCTCGACTTCGAATTCGACCCGAAAGACATCCTGTACTTCCGCGTCGACCGTCGGCGCAAGATGCCCGTCACCATTCTGCTCAAGGCCATTGGCCTGACGCCCGAAACCATCCTGGCGAATTTCTTCGTCAACGACAACTTCCGCCTGATGGACAGCGGCGCCCAAATGGCGTTTGTGTCCGAGCGCCTGCGTGGCGAAGTGGCCCGTTTCGACATCACCGACAAGTCCGGCAAGGTGGTGGTCGCCAAAGACAAGCGCGTCACCGCGCGCCACACCCGCGAGCTCGAGCAGTCCGAGACCACGCACATCAGCGTGCCCGAAGACTTCTTGGTGGGCCGCGTGGTGGCCCGCAACATTGTTGACAACGACACCGGCGAAATCATCGCCAAGGCCAACGAAGAGTTGACCGAAGTGTTGCTGAAAAAATTGCGCGCCGCTGGCGTGCAAGACCTGCCGTGCATCTACACCAACGAACTCGACCAGGGCGCCTACATTTCGCAGACCCTGCGCAGCGATGAAACCGTCGACGAGTTTGCCGCCCGCGTCGCCATCTACCGCATGATGCGCCCCGGCGAGCCGCCCACCGAAGACGCCGTGCAAGCCCTGTTCCAGCGCTTGTTCTACAACCCCGACACCTACGATTTGTCGCGCGTGGGCCGCATGAAGTTCAACGCCAAGGTCGGCCGTGACGAGTCCACCGGCCCCATGGTGCTGACCAACGACGACATCCTGGCCGTGGTCAAGATCCTGGTGGACCTGCGCAACGGTCGCGGCGAAGTCGACGACATCGACCACCTGGGCAACCGCCGCGTGCGTTGCGTGGGCGAACTCGCCGAGAACCAGTACCGCACCGGCCTGGCTCGCATCGAGAAAGCCGTCAAAGAGCGTCTGGGCCAAGCCGAGCAAGAGCCGCTGATGCCCCATGACCTGATCAACTCCAAGCCCATCTCTGCGGCCTTGAAAGAGTTCTTCGGTGCGTCCCAGTTGTCGCAGTTCATGGACCAGACCAACCCGCTGTCGGAAATCACCCACAAGCGCCGCGTCTCGGCCCTGGGCCCGGGCGGTTTGACCCGTGAGCGCGCTGGCTTCGAGGTGCGTGACGTGCACGTCACCCACTACGGTCGCGTCTGCCCGATTGAGACCCCTGAAGGCCCGAACATCGGCCTGATCAACTCGCTGGCTTTGTACGCCCGCTTGAACGAGTACGGTTTCATTGAAACCCCGTACCGTCGCGTGGCCGATGGCAAAGTGACCAACGAAATCGATTACCTGTCCGCCATCGAAGAAGGCAAGTACGTCATCGCGCAGGCCAACGCCACGCTCGACAAAGACGGCTGCCTGACCGACGGTTTGGTGTCGGCCCGTGAAAAGGGTGAATCCATTCTGTGTGGCGCCGAGCGCATCCAGTACATGGACGTGTCGCCTGCCCAGATCGTTTCTGTGGCCGCCTCGCTGGTGCCCTTCCTCGAGCACGATGACGCCAACCGCGCGCTGATGGGCGCCAACATGCAGCGTCAGGCCGTGCCCGTGCTGCGCCCCGAAAAAGCCTTTGTCGGTACCGGCATCGAGCGCGTGGCCGCCATCGACTCGGGCACCGTGGTCACCGCCACCCGCGGCGGCGTGGTCGACTATGTCGACGCCACCCGCATCGTGGTGCGTGTCAACGACGCTGAAACCCAAGCGGGTGAAGTCGGTGTGGACATCTACAACCTGATCAAGTACCAGCGTTCCAACCAGAACACCAACATCCACCAGCGCCCCATTGTCAAGCGTGGCGACAAGCTGTCCAAGGGCGACGTGATCGCCGACGGCGCTTCCACCGACATCGGTGAGCTGGCGCTGGGCCAGAACATGCTGGTGGCCTTCATGCCCTGGAACGGCTACAACTTCGAGGACTCGATCCTGATCTCCGAGCGCGTGGTGGCCGAAGACCGCTACACCTCGATTCACATCGAAGAGCTGGTGGTCATGGCGCGTGACACCAAGTTGGGCGCGGAAGAAATCACCCGCGACATCCCCAACCTGTCCGAGCAACAACTCAACCGCCTGGACGACTCCGGCATCATCTACGTGGGCGCCGAAGTGCAACCCGGCGACGTGCTGGTGGGCAAGGTCACGCCCAAGGGCGAGACCACGCTGACGCCCGAAGAAAAGCTGCTGCGCGCCATCTTCGGCGAGAAGGCCAGCGACGTCAAAGACACCTCGCTGCGCGTCGACCAAGGCTCGCAAGGCACCGTCATCGACGTGCAAGTGTTCACCCGCGAAGGCATCGTGCGCGACAAGCGCGCCCAGCAAATCATTGACGACGAACTCAAGCGTTTCCGCCTGGATTTGAACGACCAGCTGCGCATCGTGGAAGCCGACGCCTTCGACCGTATCGAAAAACTGTTGATCGGCAAGGCCGCCAACGGTGGCCCGAACAAGCTGGCCAAAGGCAGCGCGATCAGCAAGGACTACCTCGACAACCTCGAGAAGTTCCACTGGTTCGACATTCGCCCCGCCGATGAAGACGTGGCCTCGCAACTCGAAAGCATCAAGAACGCGCTGGCACAAACCCGCCACAGCTTCGACATGTCTTTCGAAGAGAAGCGCAAGAAGCTCACCCAAGGCGACGAGCTGCCCGCGGGCGTGCTGAAGATGGTCAAGGTCTACCTGGCCGTCAAGCGCCGCTTGCAACCTGGCGACAAGATGGCCGGTCGCCACGGCAACAAGGGTGTGGTCTCCAAGATCGTGCCCGTCGAAGACATGCCTTACATGGCCGATGGCACCCCCTGCGACATCGTGTTGAACCCGCTGGGCGTGCCTTCCCGCATGAACGTGGGCCAGGTGCTGGAAGTTCACTTGGGCTGGGCCGCCAAAGGCATTGGCCAGCGCATCGGTGACATGCTGCAAGCCGAAGCCCGCGTGGCCGAGCTGCGCCAGTTCTTCGAGAGCCTGTACAACGGCACCGGCCGCAAGGAAGAGCTGGCCAAGCTGAGCGATGACAACATCCTCGAAATGGCCGGCAACCTGTCGCAAGGCATCCCGTTCGCCACGCCGGTGTTTGACGGTGCCTCGGAAGACGAAATCCGCGCCATGCTGAAACTGGCCTACCCGGACGACGTGGCCAAGACCAAGGGCTTGACCGCCACCCGCACCCAGGCGCACCTGTACGACGGCCGCACTGGCGACGCCTTCGAGCGCCCCACCACGGTGGGCTACATGCACGTGCTGAAGCTTCACCACTTGGTCGACGACAAGATGCACGCCCGCTCCACCGGCCCCTACAGCCTGGTCACGCAGCAGCCGCTGGGCGGCAAGGCCCAGTTCGGTGGTCAGCGTTTCGGCGAGATGGAAGTGTGGGCGCTGGAAGCCTATGGCGCTTCCTACACCCTGCAGGAAATGCTCACCGTCAAGTCCGACGACGTGCAAGGCCGGACCAAGGTGTACGAGAACATCGTCAAGGGCGAGCACGCGATCGATGCCGGCATGCCGGAATCGTTCAACGTGCTGGTCAAAGAAATTCGTTCGCTCGGTATCGACATCGAGTTGGAACGCTCTTAATCAACAGGCATTGAAAGGAATTCACCCATGAAATCACTCCTCGACCTGTTCAAGCAGTTCACCCCCGATGAGCATTTCGATGCCATCAAGATCGGCATCGCCTCGCCCGAGAAGATCCGTTCCTGGTCTTTCGGCGAAGTCAAGAAGCCCGAAACCATCAACTACCGCACCTTCAAGCCCGAGCGTGACGGCCTGTTCTGCGCCAAGATTTTTGGTCCCATCAAGGACTACGAATGCCTGTGCGGCAAGTACAAGCGCCTCAAGCACCGCGGCGTCATCTGCGAAAAGTGCGGCGTCGAAGTCACCCAGACCAAAGTGCGTCGCGAGCGCATGGGCCACATCGACCTGGCTGCGCCTTGCGCCCACATCTGGTTCCTGAAGTCGCTGCCCAGCCGTCTCGGCCTGGTGCTCGACATGACCCTGCGTGACATCGAGCGCGTGCTGTACTTTGAAGCTTATGTCGTGACCGACCCCGGCATGACCCCGCTCAAGAAGTTCAGCATCATGTCCGAAGACGACTACGATGCCAAGCTCAAAGAGTACGGCGACGAGTTCGTGGCCAAGATGGGCGCCGAAGGCATTCGCGACCTGCTCGAGGGCATGGACCTCGACACCGAGATCGAGCGCCTGCGCGGCGACCTGACCGGCTCGGAAGTCAAGGTCAAGAAAAACGCCAAGCGCCTCAAAGTGCTGGAAGCCTTCAAGAAGTCGGGCCTCAAGCCCGAGTGGATGGTGTTGTCCGTGCTGCCCGTGTTGCCCCCGGACCTGCGTCCGTTGGTGCCCTTGGACGGTGGCCGTTTCGCCACCTCCGACCTCAACGACCTGTACCGCCGCGTCATCAACCGCAACAGCCGTTTGCGCCGCCTGCTCGAGCTCAAAGCGCCCGAGATCATCGCGCGCAACGAGAAGCGCATGCTGCAAGAAGCGGTGGACTCGCTGCTGGACAACGGCCGCCGTGGCAAGGCCATGACCGGCGCCAACAAGCGCGCACTCAAGTCGCTGGCCGACATGATCAAAGGCAAGAGCGGCCGTTTCCGCCAGAACTTGCTGGGCAAACGCGTCGACTACTCCGGTCGTTCGGTGATCACTGTGGGCCCGACCCTCAAGCTGCACCAGTGCGGCCTGCCCAAGCTGATGGCGTTGGAACTGTTCAAGCCCTTCATCTTCTCGCGCCTCGAGGCCATGGGCATTGCCACCACCATCAAGGCGGCCAAGAAAGAAGTCGAATCGGGCACGCCTGTCGTGTGGGACATCCTGGAAGAGGTCATCAAAGAGCACCCGGTCATGCTGAACCGTGCGCCCACGTTGCACCGTTTGGGCATTCAGGCCTTCGAGCCGATCCTGATCGAAGGCAAGGCCATTCAGTTGCACCCGCTGGTCTGCTCGGCCTTCAACGCCGACTTTGACGGTGACCAGATGGCCGTTCACGTGCCGCTGTCGGTGGAAGCGCAAATGGAAGCCCGCACCCTGATGCTGGCCTCCAACAACGTGCTGTTCCCTGCCAACGGCGAGCCCTCCATCGTGCCCTCGCAAGACGTGGTGCTGGGCCTGTACTACACGACCCGCGAGCGCATCAACGGCCGCGGCGAAGGCATGATCTTCGCCGACATCGGTGAAGTGCAGCGCGCCCTCGACGCCGATCAGGTGGAACTCACCGCCAAGATCAACGTGCGCATGACCGAGTGGACCAAGAACAAGGACACCGGCGAATTCGTGCCCAGCACCTCGATGGTCGAGACCACCGTGGGCCGTGCGCTGTTGTCGGAAATCCTGCCCAAGGGCCTGCCGTTCAGCAACCTGAACAAGGCGCTGAAGAAGAAAGAAATTTCTCGCCTCATCAACACCTCGTTCCGCAAGTGCGGCTTGAAAGAAACCGTGGTGTTTGCCGACAAGCTGCTGCAAAACGGCTTCCGCCTGGCCACCCGCGCCGGCATCTCGATCGCCATCGACGACATGTTGGTGCCGCAAGAGAAGCACCGCCTGATTGAAGAGGCCGAAAAAGAGGTCAAGGAAATCGAGCAGCAATACGTCTCGGGCCTGGTGACCTCTGGCGAGCGCTACAACAAGGTGGTGGACATTTGGGGCAAGGCCGGTGACGCCGTCTCCAAGGTCATGATGGACCAGCTCCGCAAAGAGAAGACCATCGACCGCCATGGCAACGAAGTCGAACAAGAATCGTTCAACTCCATCTACATGATGGCCGACTCTGGCGCCCGCGGCTCGGCAGCGCAGATTCGCCAGCTCGCCGGCATGCGTGGCCTGATGGCCAAGCCGGACGGCTCCATCATCGAGACCCCCATCACGGCAAACTTCCGTGAAGGCCTCAACGTGTTGCAGTACTTCATCTCGACCCACGGCGCGCGCAAAGGCTTGGCCGATACCGCGTTGAAGACCGCCAACTCCGGCTACCTGACCCGCCGCCTGGTGGACGTCACGCAAGACCTGGTGGTGACCGAAGACGATTGCGGCACCCACGACGGCCAGCTGATGCGCGCCATCGTCGAGGGCGGTGAAGTCATCGAATCGCTGCGCGACCGTATCCTCGGCCGCACCGCTGCCGAAGACGTGCTGCACCCCGAGACCCGCGCCGTGCTGGTGCCCGCTGGCGAGATGCTGGACGAAGACATCATCGACGCGCTGGAAGCCCAGGGCGTGGACGAAGTCAAAGTGCGCACCGCCTTGAACTGCGAAACCCGCTTTGGCTTGTGCGCCAAGTGCTACGGCCGTGACCTCGGTCGCGGCGGCCTGGTGAACACCGGCGAAGCGGTCGGCGTGATTGCCGCGCAGTCCATCGGCGAGCCCGGTACCCAGCTGACCATGCGCACCTTCCACATCGGGGGCGCCGCTTCGCGTGCGGCCATCGCCTCCAGCGTGGAAGCCAAGTCCAACGGCGCCATCGGCTTCAATGCCACCATGCGCTATGTGACCAACAGCAAGGGCGAGTTGGTGGTGATTTCCCGCTCAGGTGAGATCGTCATTCACGACGAGCATGGCCGCGAGCGTGAGCGTCACAAAGTACCCTACGGCGCCATCCTGACCATCAAAGCCGACCAGACCATCAAGGCCGGCACCATCCTCGCCAACTGGGACCCGCTGACCCGACCCATCATCACCGAATTCGCCGGCCAGGTGAAATTTGAGAACGTGGAAGAAGGCCTCACCGTGGCCAAGCAGGTCGACGAAGTGACCGGCCTGTCCACCCTGGTGGTGATCGACCCCAAGCGCCGTGGCGCTGTCAAGGTCGTGCGTCCCCAGGTCAAGCTGATCGATGCCGCCGGCAAAGAAGTCAAGATTCCGGGCACCGACCACTCGGTGACCATTGGCTTCCAGGTGGGTGCGCTGATTCAGGTGCGTGACGGCCAGGACGTGGGCCCCGGCGAAGTGCTGGCCCGCATCCCTGTGGAAGGCCAGAAGACCCGTGACATCACCGGCGGTCTGCCGCGTGTGGCCGAGTTGTTCGAAGCCCGCTCGCCCAAAGACAAGGGCATCCTGGCCGAGATGACCGGTACCGTGTCTTTCGGCAAGGAAACCAAAGGCAAGGTGCGCTTGCAGATCACCGACCCAGAAGGCAAGGTCTGGGAAGAGCTCGTGCCCAAGGAAAAGAACATCCTGGTGCACGAAGGCCAGGTCGTCAACAAGGGCGAAAGCATTGTCGACGGTCCCGCCGACCCGCAAGACATTCTGCGCCTGCTAGGCATGGAAGAGTTGGCCCGCTACATCGTGGACGAAGTGCAGGACGTGTACCGACTCCAGGGTGTGAAGATCAACGACAAGCACATCGAAGTGATCGTGCGCCAGATGCTGCGTCGCGTCGTCGTCGAGAACTCTGGCGACACCCACTACATCGCCGGCGAGCAAGTCGAGCGCTCCGAGATGCTCAACACCAACGAAGCGCTGATGGCCGAGGGCAAGCTGCCCGCGACCTACAGCAACCTGTTGCTGGGCATCACCAAGGCGTCTTTGTCCACCGACAGCTTCATCAGTGCCGCGTCCTTCCAGGAAACCACGCGCGTGCTGACCGAGGCGGCCATCATGGGCAAGCGCGACGAGCTGCGCGGCTTGAAGGAAAACGTCATCGTCGGCCGCCTGATTCCTGCAGGCACTGGCATGGCCTACCACCAAGCGCGCAAGGCCAAGGACCAGATGGACGAGGCCGAGCGCCGCGCCATCGCCGAAGCCGAAGCGCAAGAGCTGGCGGAAGCCACGGCCGGCGACGGTGAAGCACCGGCGCCGGCTGACGGCGAGAACGCTGCTGCCGAGTAAGCACAAGGGCCCGCAAGGGCCTTTGTCGTTTCAAGGAGGTGCGGGTGCTGGAAGCGGGTTGGTTTTGGGCAGCGCTGGCGCTGCTGGTGTTCTGGTCCTTGGGGGCTTACAACCGCCTGGTGCGCTTGCGCGCCCAGGTGGCACAGCGCTTTGCCGAGCTGCAAAAGGCGCTGTTGCGATACCAGGACCTGGTGCAAGACGCCGTGACTGCCGCCGCTTCGGACCCCGAGCACTGGCGCAGCACCGCCTCGTTGGCCACCATTGCCTCACAGTGGGGGCGCTTGCAGGTGGCCGCGAGCCAAGCTGCCATGGCACTGGCGCGCATGAACGAACACCCTCTGTTGCCGGCCTCCGCACAAGAGGTGAATGCTGCTTGCGCCGAGCTCGACGCGGCCTGGTTGGCCTTGGTCCACCCTGACATTTATGCCGTGGGCATCACCGAGTCGTTGTGCCTGCGATGGCAAGAGCTGGGCGTCCTGATCCAGCCTGACCGACAACGTTTCAATGACGCCATTGCGGCCTACAACGAAGCCATCGCCGAGTTTCCGGCGGTGTTGATCGCGCGCAGTTTCAAGTTTTTGCCGGCGCAAGGCTTGCAATGAAGCCGGCTGTCCCTGCATCGGCCGGCCCGGCTTTGTGGCAACTTTTGCAAGCGACCGCGCAAGGCGTGGCCGCTGTGCGGCAAGGGCAATCTGCCACTAAAATCATTTCGGAAGTGCGCGCTGACTTGCGGCCAGGCGTTCAGGCGCTGTTGTACCAAAGCCTGCGCTATCTCGGAAGGGCCATGGCCTTGCGCGCACAGTTGGCACGCCGGGCACCGCCGGCCGCCGCCGATGCCCTGCTGTGCACCGCCCTGGCGCTGGCCTGGCACGATGACCTGGCGCCGTATGCGCCCCACACCCTGGTCAATCAGGCGGTGGAAGCGGCCAAGCGGCACCGTGCGACCCAACCCCAGGCCTCTTTCCTGAATGCCTGCCTTCGTCGCTTTCTGCGTGAGCGCGATGCGCTGGTGGCGCTCACCGAGGCCGACCCGGTGGCACGATGGAACCATCCCCGCTGGTGGATGGAGCAACTGCAGCATGACCACCCCGACCATTGGCAGGCGATTCTTCAAGCCAACCAGCAAGCCGCCCCCATGACCTTGCGGGTGCACACCCGACGGGTCACGCGCGAGGCCTTGCAGGCACGATGGGCGCAAGCCGGCCTGCAGTCTCAGCCAGTGGGTGAACACGGCTTGGTGCTGGCGGCGCCGCGCGCTGTTCACGACATTCCTGGCTTTGACGAGGGGTGGTGCTCGGTGCAGGATGCTGCCGCGCAGCGGGCTGCACCACTGCTGGCCAGCGGCCTTCAGCTCAACGCGATGGGGCGCGCCTGGCGCTTGCTCGATGCCTGTGCCGCACCCGGCGGCAAGACCGCGCACCTGCTGGAGTTGCTGGACGCCGAGGTCCTGGCCCTGGACGTCGACGCCGAGCGTTGCCGGCGCATTGGCGAAACACTGGCGCGCTTGCATTTGAATGCCGAGATTCGCTGTGCCGATGCCGGCCAGCCAGACACCTGGTGGGATGGCCGCTTGTTTGACGGTATTTTGCTCGACGCCCCTTGCACCGCCTCGGGCATTGTGCGCCGCCACCCCGATGTGCGCTGGCTGCGCCGCCCCAGTGACGTGGGCCAACTCGCAGCCCAGCAAGCCCGTCTGTTGTCGGCGCTGTGGCCTTTGCTTCAACCGGGCGGGGTTTTGCTGTACTGCACCTGCTCCGTTTTTAAGCAAGAAGGTGAAGCGCAGGTGCAAGCGTTTCTTGCGCACAACACTGGGGCGATTTTGCGGGAGGCTCCCGGGCATTTAATGCCGGCTCTCACGGACAATCGGTCTCGTGACCAAGACGGCTTTTATTACGCACTGCTCGAAAAATCTGGCCCGTGAACCACTGCCCCAGAGGCTGGCGCGTTCTCTGGCGTCCTGGGTGGCCGTCTGCCTGCTTTGGCTGGCCGGTGGCATGGCCTGGGCCCAACCGCAAGCGTCACTTGACGCGCTGAACATCCAGCGCCAGGAAGAAGGATGGTTTTTGGCGACCCAGCTCAGCTTTGAGTTGCCAACCGCCGTCGAGGAAGCCTTGGGGCGCGGCATTCCCTTCTTTTTCATGGCCGAAGTCGAGGTGCTGAAGGAACGTTGGTATTGGGCGGACAAGCTGGTCGCACGGCAAGAGCGCTATTGGCGCCTGAGCTATCACCCTTTGACGCGACGCTGGCGTTTGCTGGCCTCGGCCAACCCGATAGGCAATTCGGGCCTGGGGGTCAATTTGGGGCAGAACTTTGACAGCCTGAACGAAGCTTTGGCAGCCATTCAGCGCGTCAACCGCTGGCGCATCGCCGATGTGGCCGAGATCGACATGGAGGCCAAACACCGTGCCGAATTTCGCTTTCGCCTCGACCTGACCCAACTGCCTCGCCCTTTGCAAATCGGCGCATTGGGGGAGGCGGACTGGGCGCTGAGCATCAGCCGTAGCCAGCGCATCACGCCCGAACTCCCGCCGGTCAAATGAGCGCCACGCCCCCCTCACCTGATTCCCGCAAGGCCTTGCGCTGGCTGTTGGTAGTGGGCGTGTCGATCATGCTGGCCATGGGTCTGGTGCTGCTGTTCTTGTTGATGCAGGCCACCCAAAAATGGGATGTCTATGCACAGTATTTCACCTTGTTGTTCGGCTTGAACGCTGTGGTGGCGGGGTTGTTGTTGGCCATCATTGTCTGGATCGCGGTTCGCTTGGCTGTGCGTTGGCGCCAAGGCCGCTTTGGCAGCCGCTTGTTGGTCAAGCTGGCCGCGATTTTTGCTGTGGTGGGGTTTCTGCCAGGCTTGCTCATTTATGGCGTTTCCTATCAGTTCGTGTCGCGCTCCATCGAAGCCTGGTTTGATGTCAAGGTGGAAGGCGCGTTGGATGCGGGCTTGAACCTGGGGCGCGCCACGCTGGACACGCTGGCCCTGGACCTGGGCAACAAGACCCGCGCGGCGGCTTTGCAATTGAACGAAGTCTCTGAAACCTCGGCCCTGCTGTCCCTGGAGCGTGTGCGCGCGCAGCTGGATGCCGAAGATGTGGTCTTGTGGGCCAGCAACGGCAACCCTTTGGCGACCGCGGGCCAATCTCGGTTCCAGCTCAGCCCGGAACGCCCGCCCAGTGCTTTGATGCGGCAGTTGCGCAACCAGGCGGTGGTCACCAGCATCGAAGGCCTGGAAGAGGCCTTGACGCAACCCGACATCAAGCCACGCATCAAGGCCCTGGCCAATGTGCAAGTGGCGGGGTTTGGCTTGGCCACCGAGCCACGCCTGCTGCAAGTGACGGTCATGCTGTCGCCCACCCTGGTGGCCAATGCCCTGGCCGTTCAAGCGGCCAACCAGGAGTACCAGGAGCGTGCGTTGGCGCGTGACGGCCTGCGCAGGATGTACATCGGCACCTTGACCCTGAGCCTGTTTTTATCGGTGTTTGGGGCCGTGTTGTTGGCGGTTTTGCTGGGCAACCAACTCGCGCGCCCCTTGTTGTGGCTGGTCACCGGCGTGCGCGACGTGGCTGCCGGCGACCTCAGCCCCAAGCCCGTGTTGACCGGTCGCGATGAGTTGGAGGGCCTGACCCGTTCTTTTGCAGACATGACGCAACAACTGGCGGATGCGCGTTCGACCGTGGAGCGAAGCATGGAGCAAGTCGATCTGGCGCGCGCCAACCTGCAGACCATCCTGGACAACCTGACCGCAGGCGTCATGGTGCTTGACAGCACGGGTTGCATCGTCTCGTCCAATCCAGGCGCCACACGCATCCTGCGCGTGCCGCTGGCCGCACGCGAGGGCCAACCCCTGGCGTCCATCGAAGGTTTGGGTGATTTTGCCCGCCAGGTTCAAGAGCAATTCGACAGTTTTGTGGGAGAGCGCAGCCAGCACGGGCTGGACCATTGGCAGCAATCCTTCGAGCTGCAGGCGGCCTCCAGCCAGCGCGCCACCACCTTGCTGGACACGTCCAACAACAGCACCACCCTGGTGGCGCGCGGTGCGGTGCTGCCCAACCAGGCCCGCTTGCTGGTCTTCGACGACATTTCCGAAATCGTCTCGGCCCAGCGCGCTCAGGCCTGGGGTGAGGTGGCGCGTCGTTTGGCCCATGAAATCAAGAATCCGCTGACCCCCATCCAGCTGTCTGCCGAGCGCCTTGAAATGAAGCTCTCGGGCAAGGTCGCCGAGCCCGAACAGGCCATTCTGACCAAGTCGGTCAAAACCATCGTGGACCAGGTGGATGCCATGAAGCGCTTGGTCAACGAGTTTCGTGACTATGCCCGCTTGCCGCAAGCGGAGCTGTCGGCGCTGGACTTGAATGCCCTGCTTGGCGACGTTTTGCAACTCTACCAGAGCGAGGCTGGCAGCGTGCCAATCCAGACCGAGCTCGACCCGGCCTGTCCGCCCATCCTGGGTGACGCCCAGCAGCTGCGCCAAGTCATCCACAACCTGTTGCAAAATGCCCAGGATGCAACCGAAGGCCATGCCGTGAGAGAGGTGGTGTTGTCCACCCGCTGGAATGCCACCTCGCAGCGGGTGCGCTTGAGTGTGCGCGACAGTGGCGACGGCTTTCCCGAGGCGATCCTCAAACGGGCCTTCGAGCCCTATGTCACCACCAAGGCGCGCGGCACCGGCTTGGGCCTGGCCGTGGTGAAGAAAATTGCCGATGACCACGGCGCCCGCATTGACCTGAAAAACCTCGAAAAAGACGGCCAGGTTCAAGGGGCCCAAGTGTCGCTATCATTCCAGGTCGCAGATTCACAAAACTTCAAGGCCTGATCGTTCAACATGGCAAATATATTGGTGGTCGACGACGAACTGGGAATCCGGGATTTGTTATTTGAAATCCTCAACGATGAGGGCCACAACGTCGAGCTGGCGGAGAATGCGTCCCAGGCACGTGCGGCACGCCAACAAAGCCGCCCCGACCTGGTGTTGCTGGACATCTGGATGCCCGACACCGACGGCGTGACCTTGCTCAAAGAGTGGGCCGCCAGCGGCTTGCTCAACATGCCGGTCATCATGATGAGTGGCCATGCCACCATTGACACGGCGGTCGAGGCCACGCGCATCGGCGCCCAGGCTTTTCTGGAAAAGCCCATCACCCTGCAGAAATTGCTCAAGGCCGTCGAACAAGGCTTGGTGCGCAAGACCGCGCCGCCAGCGGCGCTCGCTGCGGCTGCGACGGCCGTGGCAGCGCAGTCCACGCCTTCTCACTTGTCTGCGCCTATCTCGGCGGGCATGGTGCCCATGCCCCACAGTGTGCCAGCCTTGCCTGCGTCGCATCAAAGCTTCGAGTTGAATCAGCCTTTGCGAGAGGCGCGCGATGCGTTCGAGAAAGCCTATTTCGAATACCACTTGAACCAGGAAGGCGGCTCCATGACCCGCGTGGCCGAGAAGACGGGCCTGGAGCGCACCCACCTTTATCGCAAGCTGCGACAGCTTGGGGTAGACCTCTCCCGCGCCAAAAAATCGGCAGCTTGACACGCCGCTTCAACACCCACGTTCATGCGCTGGCTGCCTTCACTGGAACAATTTGTGATCGGGGGAGCGGCGGCTGTCTTGTTCCCGCTGGTGCATCTCTTCAACGACTGGGCGTTTGATGTCTTTGAGTTTTCGCATCACATCAGCCTGATTTACTTGCCCGCTTTTTTGCGCTTGGCCAATGTGCTGGTCCTGGGGCAGGCCTGGGGCACGCTCACCACGGCCTTGGGCGGTGTTTTGCTGGCAGCCTGGAACAACAATGTGACCTGGGTGGAAGGCATGAATGTGCTGGCCTCGTCCACCAGCGGCCTGGTGTCTGTCTGGCTGTTTCAAATCATCAAGGAACGGCCCGTGCGTTTGCTGGACTTGAAAGACCTGGTGCAACTGGTCCTGCTGTACGCTTTGGCCAACGCCTTGCTGAACCACGTGGCGTGGACCCTGGTGGAACAGGATGCGCTGGTCACCGTGCACCAACTGCCCATGATGGTGGTCGGTGATTTTTTGGGTGCGATGCTCGGCGCCCTGTTGTTCAACTGGGTTGTCAGAAAGCTCAAACTCGACCAGCTCGCGCGCAGCCGCGCGCAAGCCCTGGACGACTAGCTCACATGTTGCGGCGGTACTGGCCGCCCACTTCGAACAAGGCGTTGGTGATCTGGCCCAGCGAGCAGTAGCGCACGGCGTCCATCAGCACTTCGAACACATTGGTGTCCTCCAGCACCGCTTGCTGCAGGCGCTTGAGCTGGCGTGGCGCTTCATCGGCATGCGTGGCCTGAAAGGCGCGCAAGCGCGTCAATTGGCTTTGCTTCTCATCGTCGGTGCTGCGCGCCAACTCCAGTGACTCCAGCACCGGGTCGCCCTTGGGGTTGCGAAAGGTGTTCACGCCAATGATGGGGTACTCGCCGGTGTGCTTGAGCATCTCGTAGTGCATGCTCTCGTCTTGGATGCGGCCGCGCTGGTAGCCGGTTTCCATGGCGCCTAGCACGCCGCCGCGCTCGGCGATGCGGTCAAACTCGGCCAGCACGGCTTCTTCCACCAACTCGGTCAACTCGTCGATGATGAAGGCGCCCTGGTTCGGGTTTTCGTTTTTCGCCAAGCCCCACTCGCGGTTGATGATCAGCTGAATTGCCATGGCGCGGCGCACGCTGTCTTCGGTGGGCGTGGTGATGGCTTCGTCAAAGGCATTGGTGTGCAAGCTGTTGCAGTTGTCGTAGATGGCAATCAGCGCTTGCAGCGTGGTGCGGATGTCGTTGAACTGAATTTCCTGCGCATGCAGGCTGCGGCCCGAAGTTTGAATGTGGTACTTGAGCTTTTGTGAGCGCTCATTGGCGCCGTATTTCTCTTTCATGGCCACCGCCCAGATGCGGCGCGCCACGCGGCCCAGCACGGTGTACTCGGGGTCCATGCCGTTGCTGAAGAAGAAGCTCAGGTTGGGCGCGAAGTCGTCAATGTGCATGCCGCGTGCCAGGTAGGCCTCGACGAAGGTGAAGCCATTGGACAAGGTGAACGCCAGTTGCGAAATCGGGTTCGCGCCTGCCTCGGCAATGTGGTAGCCGCTGATGGACACGCTGTAGAAATTGCGCACGCGGTGATGCACGAAATACTCGGCGATGTCACCCATCACCTTCAGGCTGAACTCGGTCGAGAACAGGCAGGTGTTCTGGCCCTGGTCTTCTTTCAGAATGTCGGCTTGCACCGTGCCGCGCACATTCTCGAGCACCCAGGCGCGAATTTTGGCGATCTCGGTGTCGGTGGGTTGGCGGCCGTTTTCTTTTTCGAACTTCTCAATGTTCTGGTCCAGCGCGGTGTTCATGAACATGGCCAGGATGGTCGGTGCCGGGCCATTGATGGTCATGGACACGCTGGTGGCGGGGTCGCACAAGTCAAAGCCGCTGTACAAGACCTTCATGTCGTCCAACGTGGCGATGCTCACGCCCGAATTGCCTACCTTGCCGTAAATGTCGGGGCGCTCATCGGGTTCGTGGCCGTACAGCGTGACCGAGTCAAAGGCCGTGGACAAACGCTTGGCCGGCATGCCTTCGGACAACAGCTTGAAGCGGCGGTTGGTTCGGAAGGCATCGCCTTCCCCCGCGAACATGCGGGTCGGGTCTTCGTTTTCGCGCTTGAACGCGAAGGTGCCGGCAGTGAAGGGGTAGCTGCCGGGCACGTTTTCCAGCATCAGCCACTTCAGGCGCTCGCCATCGTCTTCGTACTGCGGCAAGGCCACTTTGCGAATTTTGGTGCCGCTCAAGGTGACCGTGGTCAGGGCGGTGCGAATTTCCTTGTCGCGAATCTTCACCACATACTCGTCGCCTGCATAGGCTTTTTGCATGTCGTTCCACTGGGCCAGCAGCTTGCGCTCCACCGCGCCCAAATACTGCTCGCGCGACACGGCCAGGTCGATGGCGGCTTCGGCTGCGCGTGCACGGTCGGGCTTGGACACTTGCAGCATTTGCGCTGCAGCGCGCAGTTGTTGAATCTCGCGCGCCAGCTGGGCTTGCTCGCGCACCCGTTTTTTATAGCCGCGCACGGTGTCGCTGATTTCGGCCAGGTAGCGTGTGCGGCTGGCTGGCACGATCGATGACTGATGGGTGCTGTGGCGCACCTTCAGCTCAGGCAATTGGCCCGGCTTGAGCTTCAGGCCCAGCGCAGCCAGGCGCGGCTTGAGCGATTGGTAAAGGGCGGTCACGCCATCGTCGTTGAAGCGCGAGGCCATGGTGCCAAACACCGGCATGTGCTCGGTGGGCACGCTCCAGGCCTCTTTGTTGCGTTGCACTTGCTTGGCCACATCGCGCAGCGCGTCGCTGGCGCCCTTGCGGTCAAATTTGTTGATGGCCACAAATTCGGCGAAATCCAGCATGTCGATTTTTTCCAGCTGGCTGGCGGCGCCGAATTCGGGCGTCATCACATACATGGGAACGTCCACATGCGGCACGATGGCCGCATCGCCTTGGCCAATGCCGGAGGTTTCCACGATGACCAGGTCAAAGCCCGCACATTTCGCGGCGGCCACCACATCGGGCAGGGCGGCGCTGATCTCGCTGCCAAAGTCACGCGTGGCCAGCGAGCGCATGAACACCCGCGCGCCATGGCGCCAGGGGCCGATGGCATTCATTCGGATGCGGTCGCCCAGCAACGCGCCACCACTCTTGCGGCGCGACGGGTCGATGGAAATCACCGCCACGCGCAAAGCGTCTTCCTGGTCCAAGCGCAACCGGCGCACCAGCTCGTCGGTCAGCGAGGATTTGCCCGCGCCGCCGGTGCCGGTGATGCCGAGCACGGGCACCTGAGTCTTGGCCGCTTGTTCGCGCACCGACTTCACCAAGCCGGCATCGGCTTCGCCGTTTTCCAAGGCGGTGATCAGCTGGGCCAGGGCGCGCCAGGCCAGCTCTTCATGGCCTTGAATGGCTTTCAAGCTTGTTGGGGCATGCGCGCTCAGGTTCTGGTCGCAGCGCATGATCATCTCGCCGATCATGCCTTGCAAGCCCATGCGCTGGCCATCTTCGGGGCTGTAAATGCGGGCCACGCCGTAATCGTGCAGTTCCCGAATTTCCGCTGGCACGATGACGCCGCCCCCGCCACCAAACACCTGGATGTGGCTGCCACCGCGCGCGCGCAGCAAGTCCACCATGTATTTGAAATACTCCACGTGGCCGCCCTGGTAGGAGCTGATGGCGATGCCTTGCACGTCCTCTTGCAGGGCCGCGGTCACCACATCGTCCACCGAGCGGTTGTGCCCCAGGTGAATCACCTCCGCGCCCATGCTTTGCAGAATGCGCCGCATGATGTTGATGGCCGCATCGTGGCCATCGAACAAACTGGCAGCGGTCACAAAGCGCACCTTGTTGGCGGGGCGGTAGTTGGCCAAGGCTTGGTATTCAGCGGACAAATCGGTCATCTCAAAGTCTCCTGCGGCGTCGTCGTGCGGGCGCCTGTCCTCATTAGACAGGCATTGGTTTGGTTGACGTTTACGTAAACGTCAATTCTAGGGCAATATCGCTCACGCTGCCATTCCCTGCGGCGCGCAGGCATGACAGTGCTGCACGCGTATAAATAGTACAAAAGAACTATAAAATGAACGAATGAAATTCAACACAGATTACTTTTTGGTAAAGCACTATCTGGCGCTGTATGCCTTGTTTTTTCTGATCGCATTGTTGTGCCTGATTGCTTCACATTACTGGGTCGATGCAGGGCTTGGCAAAACATTGCTGCACGAATTGGGCTTTGCAGGCGTGGTGTCCGTCATTTTGATTTTCACCATCGAAAAATTCAGTCGTGAGCGTCACAAACTGGCTGCAGAGACCTTGCTGGATCGCATCAATCAAGACCTGTTTCGCGCCATCTACAAGCGGTACATCCCAGAGGCGGTGTTTGAAGAGGTCGAGAAGTGCATCATGATGGGGTCGGTTTACCGTGAGTCGCATGAACTGGACTACACCATCGATGCCTTTGCAGAGGACGTCGATGCCGAACTGAGCGCCTCGAGTTTCCATTGCACCGCACAGACGAGTTACAAGCTGCGAAACCTCCTGGATCAGGATGTGAGGCACACGGTCACCATCTTGCTGGAGCGGCCCTTGGAGGCTCGGTTCGATGCGTGGTGTACTGTGAACGAAGTGTGCATCAACGGGGCGCCTTTGGCAGAAGACTTGCTGATCAAGGGCATGTCGCGCACAGACCAGCATGTCATTTTTCGGCATGACGTTGATATTCCCGCTGGCGCCAAGGTGGATATTCGAACCCGTTCCGTTTTGATCAAGAAAAAAACCGATGCCGAAATTTGGTGCTCGCGATTGCCCTCGGATGGCTTGACCCTGACCGTGAGCACGCCTACCAAGGGCTTGAATGTGAAAGCCTCCGCGAACCATTCGGAGGCATTGCAGCAAAAGCTTGACAACCCCGTCACCCGAAAGTGGGTGCTGGATTTTGGAATCTTCCCCTACCAGTCCATCATCTTTTTTTGGCAACCTGCCGCCACCACGACCCTGGCGGATGCAAAGTAATCATTGACAGTCGATACCTGAAGGGTTACTGTGCAGGCATACCCGTTTCCATCACCTTCATCAGGAGCAACCATGACAGCCGATTTTCAAGCCCGCATTGGTGGCGGTTCTGGCGACTGAGCTTCGCCACTTGCCACAAAAAAAGCCCGCATCGGTATCCGATGCGGGCTTTTTGCTTGGCGAAGGAGCCGCTTACTTGCCGTAAAGGTAGTTCGGCAACCACAAGGTCAGTTGCGGCCAGATGTACATCAGGACCATGCAAATGATCACGATGAACATGTAAGGCATCATGCCTGCAAAGATCTGATTGATCGTCACATGCGGTGGCGAGACACCCTTGAGGTAGAAGGCCGACATGGCCACCGGCGGCGACAGGAAGGCGGCTTGCAAGTTCACGAACACCAGCACACCCCACAACATGGGGTCGATCTGGAAGTGTGAAAGCAAGGGCAGGAAGATGGGCACAAAGATCACAATGATCTCGGTCCACTCCAGCGGCCAACCCAGCACAAAAATGATGGCTTGCGACAGCAGCAGGAACTGCATGGGCGAGAGGTTCATCGCCATCACCCACTCTTCCACCATGCGCTGGCCACCCAGAATGGCAAACACCGCCGAGAACAAGGCCGAGCCCACAAACAGCCAGCACACCATGGAGGTGGTCTTGGCGGTCAGGAACACCGCTTCCTTGATGCGCTCAAAGTTCAGCGTGCCCGCAGACCAGGCCATCAGGAAAGCACCGGCGGCGCCAACCGCCGCAGATTCCGTGGCCGTGGTGATGCCGAACAAAATGACACCGAGCACCACCAGGGTCAGCACGGCCAAGGGCATCACCGACTTCACCAGCATGTCCAGAATTTCAAACTGCTCTGCATCGAAGTTGCGGTAGTACCAGAGCAACAGCAACAGCATCGCGGCACAAGTCAGGGCAAAGCCGGTGTAGAAGCTCTCGGGCACAGGTTCGGTCTTGGGGGCGTCGGAGGTATCACCATCGCCCATGGCCTGCAAGGGCTCGTCCTCGCCCGAGCCAGGGGGGGCCTGAACGCTTTCCGCGCCGGGCGGCAATTGCACACCGCCAGCCCCCTGGGGTTCTTGCACACCACCCGCTCCTGGGGGCTCCTGCAAGCCACCAGCGCCCGGGGGCTCTTTCAAGCCTTCCGCGCTGGGTGGCTCTTGCACGCCCCCAGCCACTTTGTCGGTGGTGGTGCTGCCCGCCGTCTCTTGTGCCGGCTGCGACACCGTGGCGGGCGCATTGGCCGCTGCGGCAGCCGCATTGTTGTCGGCTTGCGAGTAAATCACCACGTACCACCAAACCGCGCCCAGGCAGATCACCGTCATGAAGAGGGGAATCAAGCTGGTGAACAGGCTCTTGACCATCAGGGTCCAGCCCACGCGGATCTCTGCAGTGCTGGCCCGCAGGGCCCGGGCGGGCGACAAAACAGCCGCGGCAAATGCGGGCAGCATGCGCGAGGTGTACTGATCGGACACGTGCTGAACCCAGGGGCGCACATCCGCTTTCATTTGCTCGGGCGGCAACTTGGGCGCAATCTTGGGGTTGATCATGACCCAGCCAATCACATAGACCAGGTATAGGAAGGCCAAGAAAAAGCCCGGGAACATGGCGGCAGCGTAGAGCTTCACCACCGACTGCCCAGCCACGGCCGCGTACACAATGATCATCACTGACGGAGGGATCAGAATGCCAAGTGTGCCCCCGGCGGTGATCACGCCGGCTGCCAAACGGGTGTCATAGCCGGCGTTCAACATGGGACGCATGGCAATCACGCCCATCAGCACCACGACCGCGCCCACCAAGCCACTGGCGATGCCCCAGAAGGTGCAAATCACCAAGGTGGTCACGGCCAAAGACCCAGGCAAGCGACGGAAGGCCAACTGCACACTGTGGAACATTTTGTCCACCAGCGCGCCGCGCTCCATGATGTAGCCCATCAGCACAAAAAGCGGAATCGACAGCAAGGTGTCGTTGGTCATCGCGCCAAAGGTGCGTTGCACCATCAGGTTGAACACGCGGTTGTCCATCCACGGTTGGGACGGGTCATAGAAAGCGGTAAAGCCAAACACCATGCCCAGCCCCATCAGGGTGAAGGCGGTGGGGAAGCCCATCATGATGACCACCACGATGAGCCCCAGCATCAAGAGGCCGAGTGCGGGATCGCTCATAGCTGGCCTCCGGATGCGCGCTGGTGCGCCGATTCTTCAATTTGTTTGGCGTTGGCAATGGCTTGCTTTCGGGCTTCATCGTCCACATACACGCTGCTGGAAAGTTGCTGCTCGACCACGTCGATTTCGTCGGCGTCTTTCAGGCGGGGCGTCCACTCACCGGTGCGGATGCACACAATGCAGCGCAAAATTTCTGCCAGGCCTTGTACCAGCACAATCAGGCCGGCCAGGGGAATGATGGCCTTGAAGGGGTACAAGGGCAACGGGTCGGCATTGAAGGTCTGCTCCTTGATGATCCAGGAGTCTGCCGCGTAGGTCCAGCCTGCGTAGGTCAAAGCGACCACGCCGGGAATGAAGAACAGGATGTACAACACCATGTCCAGTGTGGCTTGGGTTCGGGGTTTGGCACTCCCATAAAAGAAGTCGCCGCGCACATGGCCGTCTTGGCACAAGGTGTAAGCGCCACCCATCATGAACAGGGTGCCATACATCATGTTGCTGGCGTCAAAAATCCAGGCTGTTGGCGCGTTCAAGGCATAGCGCTTGAACACTTCGACCACCACCAGCAGCATCAGGGCCACGATCAGCCAGGCGAAGGCCTTGCCAAACCATGTGCTGATCCTGTCTACCGTGTGTAGCAGGGTTTGGATACTCATGGGAATTCTCGAAAAAACACGTTGACTCAAAAAAATACCCATCCAGGCGGACCTGGATGGGGTTATTCAGAAAACCGGAAAAAAGTCAGGCCTTCTTCTTGCCGAAGTAATGGTTGTAAGCCATTTTGAAATCAACCATGTAATCATTTTGCCATTGGCCAGCACGGGCGGCAAAAGCGCGCTGCGAGTCCAGCACTTTCTTGAACAGCGCGTTTTCGCCAGCCTTCTTGTTGATCACTTTGTCCCAAGCGGCCAGCTGCGCACGCAGGATAGCGTCGGGCGTCTTGTAGAACTTGATGCCCTGCTTCTTCATCTCTTCGTAGTCTTTGGCGTTGCGGTCAATGGCTTTCCAGCTCATTTCGGCAGAGGCCGCCTGAACGGCGTAGTCGATGATGGACTTCAGTTCGCCAGGCAGCGCGTTCAGCTTGCCCTTGTTGAACAGAATTTCAAACTGCTCGCCGCTTTGGTGGAAGCTTTGCAACATGCAGTTCTTCACCACATCCGGGAAGCCCAGCACGCGGTCAGAGGTGGCATTGTTGAATTCAGCGGCGTCGATCAGGCCGCGATCCAGCGCGGGAACGATTTCACCACCGGGCAGCGGGTTGACGGCGGTTCCGAGCTCGGTGAACACATCGACCGCCAGGCCAACGGTACGGAACTTCAGGCCTTTCATGTCTTCCACTTTGGCCACCGGCTTCTTGAACCAGCCCAGCGGTTGGGTGGGCATGGGGCCATACAGGTAAGACACCACATCCATGTTGATGGAGGCGTAAATTTCATCCAGCAGGGCCTTGCCACCGCCATATTGGTGCCAGGCCAGAACCATGTTGGGGTCCATGCCGAAGGCCGGGCCGGATCCCCACAGGGCCAGCGCCGAGTTTTTGCCATAGTGGTAAGCCACCACGCCATGGCCGCCGTCCAGTGTGCCTTTGTTGACGGCGTCCAGCAATTGGAAGGCTGGCACCACGGCACCCGCAGGCAGCACTTCAATTTTCAGGCGGCCACCGGCCATGTCGTTGACTTTCTTGGCAAAGTCGTTGGCGTACTCATGGAAGATGTCCTTGGCAGGCCAGGTGCTTTGAAAGCGCAGGGACGTGGTCTGGGCCATTGACACCATGGGTGCGCTGACGGCACCGGCGGCAACAGCTGCGCCCTTCAATAGATTGCGGCGGCGGGGGGACTTGTTTTCGGACATGGATGAGGCTCCTCAGTGATTTGTCACAAACAAAGATTGGACAGTGCATTTTTGGTGTTTTACGGCCATCGACCAGAGGGTTTCTACCAATATGGGGTTATTTAGAAGCCGTTTGGATTGCAAACAGTCTTTGCTGTAGAAACAATCGGTCGATTCATCCGCAAAGGACCCTATGCAAAGACGAGACTTTTTTCAAAAAACCGCCGCTGCGGGATCGGTGGCTGTAGTCTCTGGCTTGACGGGGTGTGCGACAGCTGGCGCAGGTGGGACATCCGCTGCCATGCCTTTTACGGTTCCCCAGGTCACGCTTCCCGTGGTCGGCTCCGATCAACGTTTCCCGGTGCGCCGCATTTACTGTATTGGCCGTAACTACGCGGCCCATGCCCGCGAAATGGGGTCTGACCCGACCCGCGAACCCCCGTTCTTCTTCCAAAAGCCGACCGATGCCATTCAGTATGTGGCGGCTGGCACGGATCGGCAAGAGCTTTGACCACAGCGCGCCCATCGGGGCGGTGCACAAGGTTGAGCAAACGGGCCATTTCAAACAAGGCGCTATCTGGCTCAGGGTCAATGGCCAAACCAAGCAAAGCGCCAACTTGAACCAAATGATTTGGTCGGTGGCCGAACAAATCAGCAAGCTGTCGGAAGCCTTTGAGTTGTTTCCAGGCGACATCATCTACTCCGGCACACCCGAAAACGTGGGCCCTGTCGTGCGCGGCGATGTCATCGAAATGCACATCGACGGCCTCCCCAACCTCAGCATTCGCATCGCCTAACCCACCGGTTTCGCTCGCAACGGCGGCCTTTACATATACTGACGCTTGAATTCTGCAAAAAGAAGGAGTGGTCATGTCCACGCTGCGCGATGCTGAGAAAAAACGCACTCTGTGTGCCCGCCTGGCCCGTGTGGAGGGGCAACTGCGAGGCATTCAAAGGCTGATAGAAGACGAGGCTGATTGCGAGAAAGTGGCGCAACAGCTTTCAGCTGCGCGCAAAGCCTTGGACAAAACCTTTTATGCCATGTTGGGTTGCATGATCGAAGAGGGCGATCAGCCCGTTTCTCATGTGTCCGAAATGCTCGTTAAATTTGCCTGAAAGTGAGCCCCTATGACCACGCAAGCCGCATTGAATACTCCCGTGCCAGCAGAAGGCTATGCAGGCGATGTCTCACCCCAACTGGCCTGGCAATGGGTGCAAGCCGGGCAAGCCCGCTTGGTCGATGTGCGCACCGATGCCGAGCGCGAATGGGTGGGCTTTGTCCCAGGTGCCCTGGGCATCGCGTGGAAGCAATGGCCAGGCATGGCCATGAACCCCGTGTTTGATGCCGAGATTCAAGCGGCCGCCAAAGAGGGCCACAAGCTGGTGTTGTTGTGTCGCAGCGGCGTGCGCTCCATCGCGGCCGCCAAGCGCGCCACCGAGTTGGGCGTGACCGCCTTCAACATCCTCGAAGGTTTTGAGGGCGACCCCGACGCTGACGCCCACCGCGGCCTGCGTGGGGGCTGGCGCTACCGCGGACTGCCCTGGCGGCAAAACTGAGCGGCGAACTCAGGTCAGAGCGGCAGGCCTCACGGATAACCAATCCCCAATCGTGTCCTCATAAGCTTTGGCGAGTTGCAGCAACTCAAAATCGCCCTGCGGTTTGCCAATCAACTGCATGCCCATGGGCAGGCCCTGCGCATTGAAGCCCACTGGCACACTGATGCAGGGCAGGCCCGCCAGTGTGGCGTAAATCACCACCTCCATCCAGCGGTGGTAAGTGTCCATGGCCACCGTTCCTTGGGGCGTGACGATCTCTTGGGGCCAGCGCCAGTCTTTGGGAAAAGGCCAGACCTGGGCCACTGGCAGGGCCAACACATCGTGCGTGTCAAACAAAGAGAGCATGTGCTGATAGAAAGCGCTGCGTTGCACGCTGGCGCTCAGGAACTCTGGGGCTGTCATGCCCTGCGCCTGTTCGTGTTCCCACTGTGCTTCGGGTTTGATCAGTGCGCGGTTTTTGTTCTGCAAGAAGAAGGGTGACAGGCGCGAAGCAGTCAAAACACGGCGCCAAGCCAACCAAGTTTGCCAAACCCCCTCGGGCGCCACCCCCAGTGACATGGGCGAAACAGCGCACCCCAGGCCCTCCAAGCGGCGCAGCCCGTTTTCACAGGCCTCCAAAATACCCGCTTCCATGGGCAAATAGCCGTTCAGGTTGCCCAGCCAGCCGATGCGCCGGTCAGTCACATCGGCACGCAAATCGCCAGCGAATCGAGCGCCGCCTTCGGCAATGCTCAAAGGGGATTGAGGGCAATAGCCCGCTTGCACACTGAGCAACTTGGCCAGGTCTGACACCGTGCGCGCCATCGGGCCATCGGTGCCCAGTTGCGACACCCACACATCCTGCGCGGGGAAAGAAGGCACGCGGCCTTGCGAGGGGCGCATGCCAAAAACATTGCTCCAACCTGCGGGATTGCGCAAGCTGCCCATGAAATCCGAGCCATCGGCCACCGGCACCATGCGCAGTGCCAATGCCACTGCGGCGCCGCCGCTGCTGCCGCCGGCTGTTCTGTTCTCATCATAGGCATTGCCCGTGGCGCCAAACACTTCATTGAAGCTGTGCGAGCCCAGGCCAAACTCGGGCGTGTTGGTCTTGCCAATCACGATGGCGCCCGCGGCTTTCATGCGCGCCACCATCACCGCATCGTCTTGGGGCACAAAGTTTTTCATCAGCGGCGAGCCCAGCGTCGTGGGAATGCCCGCCGCATTGGCCAAGTCCTTGACCGCGATGGGCATGCCGTGCAGCCAGCCCATGGACTCACCGCGCGCCAGTTGCGCATCGCGCGCAGCCGCTTGCCCCAGCAAGCCATCCCGATCTTGCAGGCTCACCACCGCGTTGAATCTGGGGTTCAGCCGATCAATCTGGTCGAGGGTGGCCTGCATCAACTCGCGGCTGGACAAGCGTTTTTGGTGCAGCGCGTCTGACAGCGCGCAGGCCGTCATATTGGTAGTCTCCATAGGTTGCCTTTCTTGTTTTCAGGTCTATAGTGGCTTTTTCCGACCAGCCGGTTGGCGAATTATCGCGGACTGGCTGTTGCCCTTACTGCCCATTGGAGACTCCCACATGCTGAAGCGCCGTCCTTTGTTTGCTGCTCTGACTTCCTTGGGCCTGGGTCTGGCCTTGCTCGCGCCCATGGCGTCGCAAGCCCAGGCGCCGGCCCCTAACAAGGTGTTCCGTTTTGTGCCGCACGCCAATTTGGCCGTGCTCGACCCCGTTTGGACGACCGCCTACGTTACGCGCAACCATGCGTACATGATTTACGACACGCTGTTTTCGGAAGACGCCCAAGGCAACATCAAGCCTCAAATGGTCGACACCTACGAGACCTCCAAAGACGGCAAAACCTGGACCTTCAAGCTGCGCGCCGGCCTTGAGTTCCACGACGGCAAGGCCGTGACCAGCGAAGACGTGGTGGCCTCGCTCAAGCGCTGGGCCAGCCGCGACGCCATGGGCGGCATCCTCAACAACTTCATCGACCGCATGGAAACGCCGGACGCCAACACCTTCCGCCTGGTGCTCAAAGAGCCTTGTGGCATCGTGCTGGACGCCTTGGGCAAAGCCTCTTCCAACGTGCCCTTCATCATGCCGGCGCGCATTGCCGCCACCCCCGGCACCGAGCAGGTCAAAGAGCACATTGGCTCAGGTCCCTTCATCTTCAAAGCCGACGAATTCAAACCGGGCTCGCTGGCCGTGTATGTGCGCAACCCCAAGTACAAGTCGCGTACGGAGGCCCCCAGTGGCGTGGCCGGTGGCCGCCCTGTCAACTTTGACCGCGTCGAGTGGGTCATCATCCGCGACCCGCAAACCCAGTTCAATGCGCTCAAGGCAGGCGAGGTCGACATGGTCGAGCAGCCCAGCTTCGAGCAGTACGAAACCTTGAAGAAAACCGAAGGCGTCAAGGTGGAAGACTTCTCGCCCGCGGGCTTGCAGTTCATCATGCGCTTCAACCATTTGCATGCGCCCTTCAACAACCCCAAGATTCGCCAGGCCGCCATGGTGGCCATGGGGCAACAGGCCTATATCAACACGCAGGTCGGCGTACCTGAGTTGGGCCGCTTGTGCCGCAGCATGTACCCCTGTGGCACGCAATACGCCGATGAAAACACCGGCTACTTCACCGGCATTGCCAATCCCGCCAAAGCCCGTGACATGCTGAAAGAGGCCGGCTATGACGGCACTCCCATTTTGCTGATGCGCCCCACCGACCTGGCCTCCATCGCCAAGTTGCCGTTGGTGGCCAAGCAACAACTGGAAGCTGCCGGCTTCAAGGTGGACTTCCAGCAAATGGACTGGGCTTCCCTGTTGGCGCGTCGCGCCAAGAAAGATGCGCCGGCACAAGGTGGCTGGCATTTGTTTCTGACCGCTTGGACCGCGGGTGACATCAGCAACCCGCTGGCCATGGCCATGTTCAACGCCAAAGGACAGAACGGCTGGTTCGGTTGGCAAGATGAGCCGCGCATCGAAGACTTGAAGTCCAAGTTTGCCCGCGCAGGCTCCGCCGCTGATAAGAAAAAGATCGCCAGCGAAATCCAAGCCATCGCGTTTGAAACGGCCACTCACGCGCCCCTGGGCCAATACCGCAGCCCCACCGCCATTCGCAACAACGTGTCGGGCTTGCTGGCCACCCCCGGCATTCCTGTGATGTGGGGTTTAAAGAAAGACTAAACGCCTTCGCGCAAGCGGTTCATGCTTCAATTTTTGTTACGCCGCCTGGCAGCGTTGCTGCCAGTGCTGCTGGTGGTCTCGCTGGTGGTCTTTCTCATTTTGAGACTGGCCCCAGGGGACCCCGCTGCTGTGATTGCAGGCAACAGCGCCACCAACGAAGAAATCGACAAAATTCGCAACCAGTTGGGCCTGGATCGGTCCATTCCGGTGCAGTACGGCATTTGGGTTGGGCGGGTGTTGCAGGGTGACCTGGGCTACTCGTTCTACTTGAACAAGCCCGTCACGGCCCTGATTGCGCAGCGCATCGAGCCGACACTGGCCTTGGCCATGGGCACCGCTTTTCTGGCGGTTCTGATCGCCGTGCCCTTGGGCACGCTCGCAGCCTGGCGCATGGGCGGCGTGCTGGACAAAACCTTGTCGGCGTTTTCTGTGGCGGGCTTTTCCGTGCCGGTTTTTGTCATCGGCTATGTGCTCATTTACTTGTTTGCCATCCGCTGGGAGGTCTTGCCCGTTCAGGGTTACAAAACCTTGTTCGGCCCCAGTGGCACTGCATTATGGGATTGGATGCGCCAACTTATCCTGCCTTGGATGACGCTGGGCATGATTTACGTCGCCCTCATTGCGCGCGTGACCCGTGCCAGCGTGTCCGAGGCCTTGACCGAGGACTACATTCGCACGGCCCGCGCCAAAGGCATCGCCGAGTCGGCCGTGCTGATTCGGCATGCGCTGGCCAATGCGGCGGTGCCCATTGTCACGGTCATCGGCATTGGCGTGGCCTTGCTGATTGGCGGCGTGGTGGTCACGGAAACCGTGTATGCCATTCCCGGTTTGGGCTCGCTCACGGTGGATGCCGTGCTCAACCGTGACTTTCCGGTCATTCAAGGGCTGGTGCTGTTTTTCTCGCTCAGCTATGTGCTCATCAACCTGTTGGTGGACCTGAGCTACCTGTTCCTCGACCCTAGGATTCGCTACTGATGGCGGCCACAGTCACGCAACGTTTGTGGGCCCACGGCTCGGTGCGCTTTGGCGTGCTGGTGTTGGGCTTCATGTGCCTCATTGCGCTGATCGCGCCCTTGTTGGGCACGGTCGATCCAGCCGCCATGGACTCCAACCACATCAACAAAGCGGCTGGCGTGTCGGGCGACTTCGCCTTGCTCGATGGCAGCACCGTGGCCCACACCTTCTGGTTTGGCACCGACAGCTTTGGCCGTGACTTGTACAGCCGGGTGGTCTACGGCGCGCGCGTCTCTCTCCCGGTCGGCCTGTCCACCGCGCTGTTATCGTTGGCGCTCGGCGGCTTGCTGGGCATGATGGCGGGTTACTTTCGTGCCGTCGACGCGGTGCTGATGCGCGTGATGGATGGCCTCATGGCCATCCCGGCCATTTTGTTGGCCATTGCCTTGGTGGCGGCCTTGGGGGCCAATGTGGGCACCGTGGTGGTGGCCATTGCCATTCCCGAAGTGCCGCGCGTCACGCGTTTGGTTCGCTCGCTGGTGCTCACCTTGCGTGAAGAGCCTTTTGTGGAAGCGGCCCGGGCCTTGGCCACGCCCACACCGGTCATCCTGATGCGCCACATCTTGCCCAATGCCATGGCACCCTTGCTGGTGCAAGGCACCTTTGTGGCGGCTTCTGCTGTGTTGACCGAGGCCATTCTGAGCTTCCTCGGCTTGGGCTTGCCGCCAGACATTCCCACCTGGGGCAACATCATGGCCGAAGGGCGGGTGCAGTTCAGCCAGTACCCCGGCAATGTCTTGTACCCCGCCATGTTCCTGGTGCCCACGGTGTTGGCCATCAACTTGTTGGGCGATGGCCTGCGCGATGTGCTGGACCCCAAATTTGCGCGGCGAGGCAACTGATGGCGGCGCCCATTCTCTCCATTCAAAACCTTTCCGTGGCGTTGCCTGCGGGGGGGGATCGTGTGCATGCCGTGCACAACATCAGCTTGCACATCGAGCCTGGCCAAACCTTGTGTGTGGTGGGCGAGTCTGGCTCAGGCAAGTCGGTGATGGCCACCACCGTCATGGGCCTGCTGGCGCGAGAGCTTAAGCCTGTCGCCGGGCAGGTGTTGTTGCAAGGCGAATCGTTGCTCGAAGCTTCCAGCACGCGTTTGCGCCAACTGCGCGGCCAAGCCATGGGCATGGTCTTTCAAGAGCCCATGACCGCCTTGAACCCGGTGATGACCTGTGGCGATCAGATCGACGAGCTGCTGACCACTCACACCGATTGGCCGGCAGACAAGCGCCGCGCCGAAGTGCGCCAAATGCTCGAGCATGTGCGCCTGCCCGACCCCGAGCGCATGATGCGCAGCTACCCGCACCAACTCAGCGGCGGCCAGCGCCAGCGCATCGTCATTGCCATGGCGGTGATCCTCAAGCCCGCCTTGCTGATTTGCGACGAGCCCACCACGGCCTTGGACGTCACCACCCAAAAAGAAATTCTCAAGCTCATTTCGCAACTGCAAAAAGAGCAGGGCAGTGCGGTGCTCTTCATCACCCACGACATGGGCGTGGTCGCAGAAATTGCCGATCAGGTGTTGGTGATGAACCAAGGCGAGGCCGTCGAATCCGGCCCCCGCCTGCAAGTCCTCAAGCATCCCACCCAGTCTTACACCCAACAACTCCTGGCCGCCGTGCCCAGCATGACGCCAGCCCGTCATGGCGAGCGCAGCGCGGCCATCTCAGAGCTCGCCGCGCTTCGCTCGCAAGGGCGGGCACCGCTTTTGAGCGGCACCGACGTCAGCAAAACCTACCTCTCCCGCGATTGGATGGGGCGCAGCCATCCCACCCATGCCTTGCACGCCGCGTCTGTCGCCATCCATGCCGGTGAAACCGTGGGCATCGTGGGGGAGTCAGGCTCTGGCAAGTCCACCTTCGCGCGTTGCCTCATTCGACTGATCGACCCCACGGGCGGCCAGATTCATTGGGCTGACCATGAGGTGGCCACCTTGAACGAGCGCGCCTTGCGCCCTCTGCGCAGCCAAGTGCAAGTGGTGTTTCAAGACCCCAACCGTTCGCTCAACCCGCGCCGCACCGTGGGCCAATCCTTGATCGAAGGGGCGGTGAACTTCGGCATGGGTACGGCCCAAGCTCAAGCACTGGCTGAAAAACTCATGACCCAAGTGCGCTTGCCGGTCGAAGCCTTGCGCCGCTACCCCAGCCAATTCAGCGGCGGGCAAAGGCAACGCATTGCCATCGCGCGGGCGCTCGCCTGCCAGCCCAAAGTGCTGGTCGCCGACGAAGCGGTCAGTGCCCTGGATGTGTCGGTGCAGGCGCAAATCCTGGTGCTGCTGCGCGAGATCCAGGCCGAGTTTGGCTTGGGCTTGCTCTTCATCACCCACGACCTGCGCGTGGCCGCCCAGTTGTGCGATCGCGTGATCGTCATGAACCAAGGGAAGATCGTCGAGCAAGGCCCGACGGTCGAGCTTTACGCCAACCCGCAAGACCCCTACACGCAACGCCTCTTCGCCTCGGCCCCCCCTGGCCTGGAGGCCCTGTGACCCTCCCGTCATCGCGAGCGCAGCGCGGCGATCCCTCCCCGAAGAGAGATTGCCACGCCGCTTTGCGGCTCGCAATGACGCAAGCCATATAAGTGACCTCTGAATGAAACGTGTCCTGATCGCTGGCTACCAGCATGAAACCAACACCTTTGCCCCCAGCCTGGCCGACTGGACGGCGTTCAACCGCGGCGACTCTTTCCCCGCGTTCACGCGCGGGCAGGCCATGCAAGACAAGCTCACCGGCATCAACATTCCGGTGGGCGGCTTCATCGATGCGGCCAAGGCCGAAGGCTGGCAGTTGATTCCGTCGGCTTGGGCGGGCGCCATTCCTTCTTCCTATGTCACCCGTGATGCCTTCGAGCGCATCAGTGCTGCCATTTTGGAAGACGTGCAGTCGGCCCGCGTGCAAGGCCTGGACGCGGTCTACCTCGACTTGCACGGCGCGGCGGTGGCAGAACATGCCGATGATTCGGAAGGCGAGTTGATCTCCCGTATTCGTGCACTTGTCGGGCCCGATGTGCCCATCGTCGCCAGCCTGGACCTGCATGCCAACGTCACGCGCCGCATGCTGCGCGAGGCCGATGCGCTGGTGTCGTACCGAACCTATCCCCACGTCGACATGGCCGCCACCGGCGAGCTGGCTGCCCAGTTGTTGCGCCGCCGTTGGCAACTGGGTCGCCGCGAAGCCCTGCATGTGCAGCGCGTGCCCTACCTCATTCCGCTGAATGCCCAAAGCACCTGGATGGACCCGGCCCAAGGCATTTACGACAAGCTCAAGCAACTCGACCGCGAGCACAACGCCATCCTGAGTTTTTGCATGGCCTTTCCCGCCTCCGACATCGAAGAGTGCGGCCCGGTGGTGTGGGGCTATGCCGCCACCGCCGAGCAAGCGCAAGCGGCCGTCAACACCTTGTATGCGCGAGCCAGCGAGCCCACCCAATGGCAGCTCGATTTGTTGTCGCCCCAAGAGGCCGCCCAGCGCGCCATGGCCCTGGCTGAAAAATCCGATCGACCGGTGGTCATTGCCGACACCCAAGACAACCCCGGCGCGGGCGGCGACAGCAACACCACCGGCATGTTGCACGCCTTGCTGCAACAAGGCGTGGGCCGCAAGTTTCCCGGGCTGGTCGCCCTGGGCTTGATGTACGACAGCGAAGCCGCGCGCAAGGCGTGCGAGGCGGGCGTGGGCGCCACGCTGGAACTTTCTTTGGGAACGTCGGTACCGACCTTCACCGGTCAACACAGCGATCCGCCCGTCACCGGGCGCTTCAAAGTGATGGCCATCAGCGATGGCGTTTGCACCTTGCCCGGCGAAATGATGCGTGGCCTCACGGTTCGACTGGGCCACAGCGCTTGTCTGGACATCGACGGCATTCGTGTGGCTGTGGTCAGTGGCAAGATGCAACTGCTCGACCGCGCCTTGCTGCGCATGGTCGGCATTCAGCCCGAGGCCATGAAGGTCATCGTCGTGAAAAGCTCCAACCATTTCCGCGCTGACTTTCAGCCCATTGCCAGCCATGTGTTGGTTGCCAAAGCCCCGGGCCCCATGGCCGCCGATCCTGGTGATATGCCATGGAAAAAACTCAGCCCTCACACCCGTGTCCGACCCTAAACCACCGTCATTGCGAGGCCCGCAGGGCCGCGGCAACCCCTCCGTCATTGCGAGGCCCGCAGGGCCGCGGCAATCTCTCACCGGAGAGGGATCGCCGCGCTTCGCTCGCGATGACGCAGGGATTGCCGCGCCGCTTTGCGGCTCGCAATGACGGGGGTATTTTTAAGGAGCCTTTATGACCACCGCTCTCACCCATTGCACCGCCGAAGAACTGCTGCAGCTGTACCGCAGCGGCCAAGCCTCGCCGGTCGAATCCACGCGCGCCGTGCTGAAGCGCATCGAAGAACTCAACCCGCAACTCAATGCTTTCTGCCTGGTGGATGAGGCTGCCGCGTTGGCCAGTGCGCAGCAAAGCGAGGCGCGCTGGCAAGCCCATCGCCAACACGGTGCCGCTGTGGGCGAACTCGAGGGCGTGCCCACCTCCATCAAAGATTTGATCCTCACCAAAGGCTGGCCCACCTTGCGTGGCAGCCGCGGCATCAACCCCCAACAAGCTTGGGATGTCGACGCGCCCGCCACCGCCCGCTTGCGCGAAGCCGGTGCGGTGCTGCTGGGCAAAACCACCACGCCCGAATACGGCTGCAAGGGCGAAACCAACTCGCCGTTGACAGGCATCACGCGCAACCCGTGGAATCCTTCCCGCACCCCTGGTGGGTCTTCGGGGGGCGCCGCGGCCGCAGTGGCGGCCGGCCTGGGCCCACTCGCAGTAGGCACCGACGGCGCCGGCAGCGTGCGCATACCCGCAGCCTTCTGCGGCAACGTGGGCCTCAAACCCAGCTTCGGGCGCGTGCCGGCCTACCCTTTGTCGCCCTATGGCTCGGTGGCGCACTTGGGCCCACACACCATGAGCGTGATGGACTCGGCCCTCATGACCAACGTGCTCAAAAAACCGGATGCGCGTGACTGGACCTCCTTGCCCTGCGACCCGAGCGACTACACCGTCGGATTAAACGACGGTGTGCGCGGCCTGCGCATCGCCTACTCGCCCACCTTGGGCTATGCGAAAAACGTGCATCCCGAAATTGCGGCGGCGCTAGACCGCGTCGCTCAAACATTCAAGGACTTGGGCGCGCATGTCGAAGCGGTAGACCCCGGCATTGAAGACACCTTGGACATCAGCACAGGCTTGTGGTTCGCCGGGGCCTACCAAGTTTGGCAAGGCCTGACCCCCGAGCAACAAGCCGTGGCAGATCCCGATTTCCGGGCCGAAGTCGAGTTGGGCGCACACCTCACGCCCGAACACATTCACCAACTCAACCAACGGCGTGGCTTGTTCGGCTCGCACATGCGCCAATTCATGTTGCGCTACGACCTCATCCTCACCCCCAGCACCGCAGTGCCAGCTTTCGAGGCGTTGCCCGCAGGCCACACCCGCATGACGCCTGAGACCATGTTGGGTTGGACGCCGTTCAGCTACCCCTTCAATTTGTCGCAACAGCCTGCCATCACCGTGCCCTGTGGCTTGACCACTGAGGGCTTGCCCATGGGCATGCAACTCGTCGGCCCCATGTTTGGGGATGCCTTGGTGCTGCGTGCTGCGAGGGCTTACGAAGCGACCCGGCCGGGTATCGCCAGGCCCTAACTTATGCCTGGGGTCCCCTGAGGCTTTAGAGAACGGCTTGCAGTCCTTTGCGCTCCAAAAGATTCAGTAACTTGAGTGATGGACCACTGGGTTTCTTATCGCCCAATTCCCATTTTTGAATCGTTGAGACACTGGTGTTCAAGATGGCCGCAAAGACGGCTTGGCTGACACGTTCCCGCTCTCTCAGTTGTTTGATTTGATGCGGCGCAATGGCTTTCACTTCCAGATTGCACAGCAGATCAAATTCACCCATGCGACGTTTGCTGATCAGGCCGGTGCTGTGCAAGCCTTTGGCTGTTTCGTGAATCTCACGCAGAATCCTGCTTTTGCGGTTTGCCGTCATTCTTCTAGTCTCTTCAGATCAATCAACTGACGCTCACGAACAGCCATGGCGATTTCCGTGGCGTTGAAACCCAATAAATTTTTTGCCAGTTCTTGCAACGCCTTGAGTTCAGCTTTGCTGATGTTCGCCCGTTCACTTTTTTCAAATCCAAATAAAAAAATCCAGCGACGCTCGAAATTGGTTGCCACGATGGTTCTTGCGCCAGATCTCTTGCCGCGACCTTTGAACGCGATGCGCTTTTTCACAACGTGACCACCCAAGTTGGCATCGACTAGACCGTTTGCCATGTCGTGCGCGGCTGCGATCAAGTCTTGGTGCAGCACCATGTTCTTTTTTGCCCATCGATCAAACGATGGGGTGGCGAAAATTTCAATGGAGTTGCGCACTTAAATTGTTGCACTAAGTGCAATGCTTTTCAAGCCCGACTGTCTTTGCCGGCGTGGGTGTTTCGTCAAGAAGCGCCCATGATGTGCGTCAAGGGGTCCTGGCAACCCCTAAGCAGTAACCCCATCACCCCCATCAACGCGATGACGAAGTCAGCGCGTTGCCGCGATTTCCAACAGCCCGTCGAAAATCAGCGTGTCCACCAGTTCCACCGGCGTGGACATGCTGGGCAGCATTTTCCAGCCCGCGCCGCCGGTCATGTAGCACAGGGGTTCTGCTTGGCAATGGCTGCGCACGTGTTGCATCATGCGCTCCACAGCACCCGCAATCGCGTAGGTGCCGCCACTGGTCAAGGCGTCGCTGGTGTTGGTGGGGAAGGGGCGCACTTCACCGGTGGGCACACGCAAGCCCGCGGTGCCCGACTCCAGGGCGCGCAACATGATGCCGTGTCCTGGCAGGATCAAGCCACCCAAGAAATGGCCGTCGGCGCTGATGGCTTCCACCGTCACGGCCGTGCCCACCATCACCACCACCATGGGTCGAGGTGGTTGCCCCTGGGTTTGTGAATGCATGCGCGCATGCGCGCCAATCATGGCCACCCAGCGGTCTGCGCCCAAGCGTGTGGGGTGGTCATAGCCGTTGGTGACCCCCGCTTCGTGCACGCTGGGCACCACCCAGCGCACTGACACATCCCACAACTCCATTTGCTCCTCGACCCGGCGCCGGATGGCTTCGCCCGCCACGATGCAGCCAATCATCTTGGTGGGTGTGGGCAAGTTTTTCCATTCCTCTTCGGCCAAGCGGTCGATGTTTTCCAGAAACACCGCGCCATGGTTCAGGAGTCGAGCACCCGGCCGAGGCGCCTCATAGAGGGCCCATTTCAGGCGGGTGTTGCCAACGTCAAGTGCGAGAAAGGTCATGGTGAAGACAAAAAGCGGGTCTCCCATTATCATCAATCCCATGTTTCCACAGATTCGCATTTCCACGCATGCCACCGCGCATGCGCGCGGCGTGGCCTTGGGCCAGGCCAGTCGGGCCCAGGTCGGGCACAGTGTGGCCACCTATGCCCGCCAGTTTGCGGCGTGTGGCATCGACTGGGCGCAAGCCCGTCGCCTGGCGCAGCGTTATCTGCCTGCAATCGAAGCACTGGACGCCAGCTTGTTGGATGAAATGCGGGGCTTGGCCGAAGGCAGCCGCTTCAGCTTTGAAGACATCCTCACGCTGAACTGCCGCACCGAAATTTTGCCGCCCAACTATTTCAGCGGCGAGCCCACTGCGGCCGAAGCCGCCCTGAAGGCCAACCGCGCTGCTGGCATCTCCGATTGGGCTGACGATGTCTATGCCTTGCCTCAGTTGCCCAGCGACTTGTCCGAATGCACGGCCATGTGTGTGAACGGCCAAGCCAGTGCCGACGGACAAACCTGGTTTTCTCAAAATTGGGATTGGATTGGGCGCCAGCGCGCCGCCCTGGTCGTTGTGTATTCAGTGGATGCCAACGGCACGAACTTCACCACACTGTCTGAAGCCGGCATGCTCGCCAAGATCGGCATGAACCAGCATGGCTTGGCCATTGGCCTGAACATCTTGCGCTCGCTGCGCGATGGTGCTGAGCCCGGCGTGCCCGTGCACATCTTGCTGCGTCATTTGCTGAGCCTGCCCAGCATGGCTGCCGTACGCCAGCGCCTGTCCTTCATTCACGACAAGCTAGGCTTTGGGGCGGCTTCCAACATTCCTTGCGCCGATGCCTTGGGCGAGGTGGGCTGCTTCGAGGTGGCGCCCGCCGGTTGGGCCGAGCAGCGACCGCACGAGGGCGTGGTGGTCCACACCAATCACTTTTTATGTGAGTCCTTGCTGACGCAGCAAGCCATGATGAGTCAATACCTGTCCAGCGAGCCGCGCTTGGCAACCGCCGCGCAACACGCCGCCCAGACACCCTTGGGGTTCGAATCACTGCAAGCGTTTTTGCGTGATGAGTCGGGCGAATTTTTGGCCGTTTGTCGCCGACCCAACCCCGCCTTGCCGCCCGAAGCACGGGTGGAAAGCGTGGCCGGCATCATCATGCATCCGCAGACACGCCGTTTTTGGATTGCGCCCGACGTTCCCACGAAAACCGAGTTTCAGTTGGTCTGAAACCACTTCTCCACCAGCTTGACCCACAAGCTGCCACCCAAGGGAATCAGCTCGTCGTTGAAGTCGTAGCTCGGGTTGTGCAAGGTGCAGGGCCCACCGCCATGCCCCATTTCGCGGTGCGCGCCATCGCCATTGGCAATGAAGGCATAGGCGCCCGGAATTTCCTGTAGCATGAACGAGAAATCTTCTGCGCCCATGGTGGGTTCTTGCGCCATCACGTTGTCCGCTCCCACCATTTCGCCCATCACCTCACGCATGAAGGCAGCCTCTTTCACATGGTTGATGGTGGGCGGGTAGTTGCGAACAAACTCGAACTCGCAGCGCGCCTCATTGGCCGCGCAAATGTGCTCGGCCACTTCTTTCATGCGCCGCTCGATCAGGTCCAGCACCTCCAGTGTGAAGGTGCGCACCGTGCCCTGCATTTCGCAGGAATCGGGAATCACGTTGGTGGCATGGCCAGCGTGAATCATGGTCACCGAAATCACGCCCGCATCCACCGGTTTTTTGTTGCGCGTGATGATGTTCTGAAACGCCTGCACCATTTGCGAGGCCACCACGATCGGGTCCACCCCGTTGTGCGGCAAAGCCGCATGGCTGCCTTTACCGTGCACGGTGATCTTGAACTCGTTGCTCGAGGCCATCACCGGCCCCGGGCTGACGGCAAAGGTGCCCACTTCGGCGCCCGGCCAGTTGTGCATGCCGAACACGGCTTGCATCGGGAACTTCTTGAACAAGCCGTCCTTGATCATCTCGCGCGCGCCACCGCCGCCTTCCTCGGCCGGCTGAAAAATCACATACACCGTGCCGTCAAAGTTGCGGTGCTTGGCCAAATGCTGCGCTGCCGACAACAGCATGGCGGTGTGGCCATCGTGGCCGCACGCATGCATCTTGCCTTCATGTTGGCTGGCATGGGCAAAGGTGTTGAACTCTTGCATGGGCAAGGCGTCCATGTCGGCGCGCAGGCCGATGGCACGGTCGCTGGTGCCGTTTTTGATGATGCCCACCACCCCGGTGGTGCCCATGCCGCGGTGAACGGGGATGCCCCACTCCGTCAATTTGGCGGCCACCACATCGGCAGTGCGCTGCTCTTGAAAGCACAGCTCCGGGTGGGCGTGAATGTCTTTGCGAATCGCCACAATGCTGGCGGCCTGGGTCACGATGGAATCTAGAACGTTCATAAAAACCCCCAATTACAGTTGCAGTCTACCCAGAGTCTTTCCAAAACGCCACTAGGGTCATCCTGACTGTGTTTTCAAGCGTTGTATCTCCAGCCACCTTGAATTCAAAGCCTTCGCGCACCAGATACTTTCTATTTCCTCACCCTCGGAGAGCCCTCATGGCCACTTTTCTTCACCTTCGCATCCACCAGGGGGTTCGTGGGTTGCTTGCGGCTGTCTTGTTGAGCTGTGCCTCGCTTGCTTTCGCTTTACCCGCCCCGCGTGACATCGAGCAAGCCGTTGCCGCAGGAAATTTGGCACAAGCAGAAAACATGCTGCGAGAAGTGTTGCGAGAGAAACCGCAAAGTGCCAAAGCGCATTACGAGTTGGGCCAAGTGCTGGCCAAAGAGGCGCGCTACGCCGAAGCTTTGAGCTCCCTCGAGCGCGCCAAAGAAATTGATCCCGCCCTGAAGTTTGCCGCCAGCCCCGAAAAGTTCCAAGAAGTGTTCAACAAAGTCACAACGCTCAAGGCGAGCCAAAATGCTGCGCCAGCGGCATCTTCTTCGACGGTGACGCCCACGCCTTCCTCCGCCCCCGAAGCTACCATGCCCTCGAGCACCTTGGTCGTGGGCTTCGGCATTCTGGCGGTGGCTGCATTTCTGTTGTTCCGCGCCTCCAGCAAACCGCCGGCCCGCATTGGCGCTGCCAACGCCACGCCAGCCCCACCTGCACCTGCACCTGCACCTGCACCTGCACCTGCACCTGCTAGGCCCATCGCGCTTGCCACTCCCACCGGTTTGGGTGCAGCGTATGTTCCTCAAGCAGCAGGCAACGCCTCCAATGCAGCAAGCTACGCGCCGGCCCCGGCCGCTCCCGGCAGCGGCGCCACACTCACGGGCGCTGTCCTCGGTGGTGTTGCGGGCGTCGCCGCTGGTTATGCGCTTTCGCGTGCACTCGAGGGTGATCATCGTCCAACTGCCCCCGAGGCCCATGCCAGTGGTGGCTATGTGCCTTTCGAATCGCCCATCGCCAAAGACACTGGCAGCTTCGACCCCGGCAACGATTCAGACGACTGGGGCGACGCCTCTTCCGACGACACCTGGTAAACGCCGCGCTGTGCGCGCAATGTCGTGAAGGCTAAGCGCTCAGAGGTCGTTCAGGGTGGCTTTGGCCAGGGCGATCACCAGATGGTCCAGCGCATCGGTCGCAGCCGAGCAGCTCACTTGCTGGTAGAGCCCCAGCGCCCGCGCTTGCTGAGACTCGCCCTCCAGCATCACCAGGCCCCGTGCCATTTCCAACATGCCGGCCAACGAGCCAGGATTTTGCGCATGCGCTTGCGCATAAAGGGTCAAGCCACGGTTTTTTTTGGCGCCGTAGGTCATGTTGGCAATGAGCTCGCCCACTTTGTCAATCACCTCGGCGTGAAACGTGGCCAAGGCAAATTTGGCGTCGCTGTGCCCGGGTTGGAGGTCAATGGTTTTTTCAAGGGCGTCACGCACGCGTGCACCCAACCCCTGCGCCAGTGCTTTGGCCACGCTGATGCCTTGGGCATAGCGCCCCAAGGAATAGGCCAGCAAATACCAAGCATTGGCATTGGTTGGCTCACGGTCCGCATGGTCTTGGGCTTGCTCTGCGGCCTGATGCAACAGAGCCAGGCGTTGGGTCTCCAGAGGCTCCACATAATTGGCATAGACTGCGGTCGCACGGTTCACCACGGTCCAGGCGCTGTGCAGGCCTAGAGCCGTCAGAGACAGTCCTTGCGACACAGCCGCTTCAAACTCGCCCCGATGAAACAAAGTCCAGGCGTGCAACAAGGCTGCATCTTCGGGACAAGGCTCGGTGTCGCCGCAGTGCAGTTGCGGCCACAGGTTGCGCACCTCTTCAGAGCTCAGTTGCAAGGGGGGGGAAAATGCTTTCCAGTTCGCCATGCTCAGCCAGCCTTGCTCGTCGCGCTTTCCGTGTCGGAGCCGATGTAGACCTGCATCAGGTGCTTCAAATGCTCACGCGGCGCTGGCGAGGTGTAGGGCAGCAGCAAACCCAGCACGTGTTGTGCGCCGCGCAACAGCGAGTGCTGGGCAGTCTCGTCTTCCATGGCATGGCGCGGGTCCAGCACGTACTCGTAGCTCAGCCACCAGGTCAGCATCACCACCATATGGGTCGCGGTCAACTCGCGCTCGGTGGCATTCATGGACAGCACGCCGTGGTGGTCCAGGCTTTGCAACAGCGCGCGAAAGGCGCTGGTTTTCAGCTGCAACATGTTTTTCAACTCGGCTTCGAGCTTGCGGTTCTTGGTCAGCAAATCATTCAGGTCGCGGTACAAAAACCGGTAATGCCAAACGCCCTCGAGCAGCGAGTGCATGAAGAACCAGGCGTCTTCCAGGTCGCCCACTTCGGGTGCCGCCGCCAACAACTTTTGCAGGGAGGTTTGGTAGCGCTCAAACAGCGCGTTCACCAACTCGTCTTTGGCGGGGTAGTGGTAATACAGATTGCCTGGGCTGATGTTGAGTTCGGCAGAAATCAGCGTGGTCGAGACATTGGGCTCCCCAAAGCGATTGAACAGCACCAGCGTGACCTCGAGGATCCGCTCCGCCGTTCGCCTGGGCGCTTTTTTCGCCATGGTGTTGTCTCGCTCTTGCCAATGTCTTCTAGGATGCAAGACACTCTACCCGAATTTCAACACAACGTCATGTCTCACCCTCAACCGTCATGGTGAGCGCAGCGCGGCCATCCCCCGCGCCCCCACTCACTTCTGCTTCACAACTTTCTTGGCCGCACCCGCCGTTTTCTTGGCCGCGGCGCGCGGTGCCCGTGCTTTGCTGGCCGCAGCGGCCGCCTCCAGGGTGGCCACCCGTTTTTGCAGGTCTTCCAACTCTGCAGCGCTCGGCAGTCCCAAGCGGACCAGTGCGCGCGCCACACGGTCTTCAAAGATGCCTTCCAACTTGTCCCAGGACCCCGAGGCTTTGCTGCCAAATTGCGAAGCCTGCGCACTCAACTCCTGCGCCATGGTGCTCATTTTTTGGGTGGCTTCGGCAATTTTTTCTTCGGCGGTGGTTTGCGCCTTGCGCTGCATGGCCAAGCCGTCTTTCACAAGCGTCTCGAACACTTTGCCGCCTTCTTGCTGCGCTTTGGCGAAGGCGCCCAAGCCAGCCAACCAAATTTGCTGTGCAGACTCTTTCACGGTGTCGTTCAAAGCGCTGGGGTCCGGTGGGAATTTTTTGGCGGTCATGTTCTTTCTCGCGTCTGGGTGGATGACATGGCACCACTGTAGAGCGAAGCATGCATTTTGTTTAGGGGGAGCGGACTAAAAAATGCAGGGCGTCCAAAGCTGATTAAAATTAGAATAATCGGCCGCTTAAATTTTTGACTTATCCTCTCCCCTCATGCACTGGTACGTTATCCACACCAAACCTCGCCAAGAGCAGCGCGCTTTGGAAAATCTGCAGCGCCAGGGGTTTGAGGCTTGGCTGCCCATGATCACCTTGGAAAAAGTGCGCCGTGGCCACTTGACGCAAGTGGTGGAGCCCATGTTCAGCCGCTACCTTTTCATACACTTGGACACCGTGCAGACCAATTGGTCGCCCATTCGTTCAACCCTGGGGGTCAGCAAGTTGGTGGCCTTTGGCAACACGCCCGCCGCTGTCCCCGACGACTTGATCGCGGCCTTGCGCAACATGCCTGCGCCACCGCCTGAGCGCATGATGAACCCTGGCGATGAAGTTCAATTTGTTGCGGGTCCCCTCAAAGGCTTGCGTGGCATTTACCAGCAACACGATGGCGAAGCGCGTGCCATGGTGCTGATTGAATTGCTCAGCCAGCCTCAAACCATCCAAACCGAACTGCAGGCCTTGCGCCCAGTGGCCGCATGACGACTGAGCCGGCACTGCCCCAACACATTGCCATCATCATGGATGGCAATGGCCGCTGGGCGAAAAAGCGTTTTTTGCCCAGAACCGTAGGCCATGTCAAAGGGGCCGCAGGGGTGCGGCGCATCGTCAAGGCCTGCGCGGACCGTGACATTCAGTACCTCACCTTGTTTGCCTTCAGCACAGAAAACTGGCGCCGCCCGCCCGAAGAGGTCTCCACGCTGATGGACCTGTTTGTGCAATACCTGCAAAAGGAAATGGCCGACATGAGCCGAGAGGGCGTGCGCCTTCGTGTCATTGGTGACCGCAGCGCATTCTCCGCCGACTTGCAGGCGCGCATCGCGGCCGCCGAGCAAGCCACCGCACACAACACCACCTTGCACCTGACTGTGGCCGCCAACTACGGCGGGCAATGGGATATTTTGCAGGCCAGCCGTGCCTGGCAGAAGGCGCATCCCACCTTGTCGATCCATGACTTGCGAGAGCAGGACTTGGCAGCCTACCTCAGCACAGCCGACCTGCCCGACCCCGACTTGCTGATTCGCACCGGCGGCGAGTCGCGCATCAGCAATTTTTTGTTGTGGCAAATGGCTTACACCGAGATGTACTTTGTGGACGACTACTGGCCAGATTTCGATGAAGCCAGCCTGGCCAAGGCCTTGACCTGGTTTGCCTCACGCGTGCGACGTTTCGGCCGCACGGACGATCAGGTCGCCAACGCCGCCTCTTAAGCGTCGCGCAGCGAGGCCACCCACTGCATTTGCTCTGGCAGGCATTTGTGACGCAAGTCGTAATGGGCAACCGCAAAAGCCCGAGCGGCTTCGCCCAATCGCTTTCGCTGGGGAGCGTCTTCGCACAAGCCAATCACCTGTTGGGCCAGTTGGTTGACATCCAAAAAGTCGACCAACAAGCCGGTTTCGCCGTGAGCGATCGCTTCTTGCACGGGGGGCGTGTTGCTGGCCACGATGGCACAGCCTGCGCTCATGGCCTCCAGCAAGCTCCAGCTCAATACAAAAGGATAGGTCAGGTAGGTGTGCACGGTGGAAATTTGAAGCAGCGACACAAATTGGGTGTAGGGGATGTTTCCCAAAAAATGGACTCTTTGCAGGTCCAACTGGTCTTTGACTTCGTTTAAAAAAATCTGCTTCCAACCTTTAGGTGCAACACCCTTGTCGTCCAGCGGCCCTGTTGGTGGCGCGCCGTAGCTCACGCCGTCACCCCCCACGATCAAAACGCGCGCTTTGGGCCGGGCTTTCAAAATGGCCGGCAAGGCGCGCATGAAGATGTGGTAGCCCCGGTAGGGCTCCAAGTTGCGGTTCACAAAAGTAATCAATTCGTCGTCGCGCGTCAGCGTCAGCGCTGCGCCGCTGCTGGTCTTCAATTGCAGGCTGACGCCTGGGTTGGGGCAGACCGCCGCGGTGTCAATGCCATCGTGAATGACCTGAATCCGATCCCGAAAAGGCTCTGGAAACACCGACTGCTGCCAATGCGTGGGAGAAAGGCCCGCTTGGGCCATCGGAAAATGCAGTTGGTAGTTGGCGTTTTTCAGGCGCAAGCGGCAAGCGTCCTCTTCGCCCGCCGTTGGAAACTCCGGGTCAAAGCCCACATCGGCGCCGGCAGGCTGATAAAAAAACTCACAGTAAATGCCCAACCGAGCCTGCGGCCAGACATCCTTCAAAAAAAGGCTTTCCCCCCAGCCCGGATGCGCCACGATCACATCGGGGGTGAAGCCCTCGTCACGCCATTGGCGCGCGCATTGGTAGGCGGCTTCGCCCCGAATGACCTTGGTTTCCAGGTCGGACACCCAGCGGTGCACGCCGGGCGTTGACCCTCTGGTCGGGCTGTAGCGGCGCGTTTCCACACCCGGCATGGCCGGCGTGGCATTGATGTGCATGGCCGCCACACGGTGCCCCGGCAGGCGCGCCATGGCCGGCGCCAGGTGCTTGTATTGCCCCGGGAAATTTTGATGAACGAACAACAGGTTCATGCGCGTCTCGCCGGTCTGCGGTCAGGTGTTGGGAGGCCCCTCAAGGGCCAGGTGCCACTTAAGCTTTGGGGGCTTCTTGTGGCGCCTCGAGGGCGTCACGCTTTTTCAGCACGCCTTGTTCCACCAGCTTGTTGATCACTTGCGTCATCTGGTCGTAGGTGCGCACAAAGCCTTGGACCGACATGGCCATGCCGCCCACTTTGTTGGCCTGCGCCTTGTCGCCATTGATTTGAGAGATGGTGACCAGTTCAAAGCGGACAACGCCATCCACCATGGAAATGCTGTCAATGCCGTCAACGTAGGTGTACTGAGTGCTCATGGAGAGGTTCTAGGTAAGGTTGAAATGGGATCATTCTAAGCCGCGACAAAGCGTACTAAACTCTTGGCAATCTATGAAACTGCCACTTTCCGCGTCGCAAAGCGAAATCGCTGCCGCCCTGAACCAATTCAAGGGGGTCTTCAAAACGGTGGGTGTCTTCAGCATGGCCATCAACCTGCTGATGTTGGTGCCCTCGATTTACATGCTGCAGGTCTACGACAGCGTGCTGTCCAGCCGAAACCTCATGACCCTGGCCATGTTGAGCCTGATCACCCTGCTGTTTTACGCCATCATCAGTGGCCTGGAGTGGGTGCGCAGCCAGGTGCTGATCCGTGTCGGCGCCCAGGTGGATGCCTTGCTCAGCGAGCGCATTTACACCGCAGCGTTTGAGCAAAACCTGAAGAAAAACAATTTCCAGGCAGGCCAGGCGTTGACCGACCTCACCACCATTCGCCAGTTTGTCACCGGACAGGGGCTGTTCGCCCTGTTTGATGCGCCCTGGTTTCCGATTTACCTGGCCGTCAATTTTTTGTTTGATTTTTGGCTGGGCATGTTTTCCCTGATCGGAACCCTCATTTTGATTGCCCTGGCCTGGGCCAACGACCGCGTCTCCAGCAAGCCCCTGTCGGAAGCCAGCCAGTTGGCCATGGTCTCCGGCGCCATGGCCACCAACAACTTGCGCAATGCCGAAGTCATTGAGTCCATGGGCATGCTGCCCAACTTGCGCGCCCGCTGGCACAAACTTCACCAGCAATTCCTGGCGCAGCAGGCCATTGCCAGCGACAAAGCCTCGGTGGTCACCGCTGTCACCAAGCTGTTCCGCTTGACCCTGCAGTCCTATATTTTGGGGCTGGGGGCCTGGCTGGTGATTGAAGGCCGACTCACCCCTGGCATGATGATTGCTGGCTCCATTCTCATGGGGCGTGCCTTGAGCCCTGTCGAACAGCTCATCGCCGTTTGGAAACAGGTTTCGGGCGTGAAAACCGCTTGGAAGCGCCTGGACGATTTGCTGCAGCAAAATCCTGCGCGCGCTACGGGCATGCCTTTGCCCGCGCCCACCGGACAATTGAGCATCGAGAATGTCACGGCCGCCCCCCCCGGCGGGCAGGTGGCTGTCCTCAAAGGGGTGCAGTTCACGCTGGCAGCGGGCGAGGTCTTGGCGATCATCGGCCCCAGCGCTTCCGGCAAATCCTCCTTGGCGCGGCTCATGGTGGGCATCTGGCCCGCCCAAATGGGCAAGGTCCGGCTCGATGGCGCCGACCTGTACCAGTGGAACAAAGACGCCCTGGGGCAGCACCTGGGCTATTTGCCGCAAGACATCGAATTGTTTGCAGGCACCGTGGCCGAAAACATCGCCCGCTTTGGCGCGGTGGACTCCGAAAAAGTCATTGCTGCAGCCCAATTGGCCGGCGTGCACGACATGGTGCTGCGCTTGCCCAAGGGCTACGACACCCCGATTGGTGACGGCGGCGCGGGCCTCTCCGGTGGTCAGCAACAACGCATCGGCCTGGCGCGTGCCCTCTATGGCCACCCGGCCTTGATTGTGCTGGACGAGCCCAACTCCAATTTGGACGATGCTGGCGAAGCGGCTCTCATTCAGGCCATACGCGAGCTCAAAGCGCAGCACCGGACCGTGGTGCTGATCACGCATCGCATGCCGATTTTGACCATCAGCGACAAATTGCTGGTGCTCAACGAAGGCAGCGTGCAGGGCTTTGGCCCGACCCAACAAATTCTTGGCGCCCTGGCGCAAGCCCGCCAACAAGCCGCGGCCCAGCGTGCGCCGGCACCCCCTGCAGCCTGACCCACCATGTCCCAACCCAAGCTTTCTTCTTCCTCTGTGGGTGTGCAAGATGTGGCGCCCCGCCCGGTGGCCCCGCCCGACTTGATGAACCCCCAGCGCTATGTGCGTTTGGGTTGGTCTGTGATCCTGATCGGTCTCGTTGGCTTTCTGCTTTGGGCCGGCCTGGCGCCTTTGGATAAAGGCGTTCCTGTGTCTGGCACGGTGATGGTCAGTGGGCATCGCAAAGCCGTGCAGCATGCCAGTGGCGGCATCCTCGCCCAAATTCGCGTCAAAGAAGGCGAGCTGGTTCAGGCCGGACAAGTGCTGGCGGTGATGGAGCCTATTCCTGCCAAGTCGCAGGCCGATGCCACCCGCAGCCAATACCTGACCGCCAAACTCACCTCCGTGCGACTGCAAGCCGAATTGGCGGGCCTGGCCCAGTTGGCTCTGCCCCAAGAATTGCAAGCACAGGTGCAAGGTCTGCCCCGTGTCATGGCCACTTGGCAGGTTCAGCAAGACTTGTTCAAAAGCCGCCGCTCGGCCTTGCAAGCCGACCTGGCTGCCATGCAGGAAAGCCTCTCTGGCCTCAATGTTCAAATGCAAGCCCTGGAGGAAAGCAAGGCCAGCAAACTGCTGCAGCAAAAAAGCCTGAGCTTGCAACTCGAGGGCATGCGCGACTTGGCCCGCGATGGCTATGTACCGCGCAACCGTTTCTTGGAGGTCGATCGCATGTACGCGCAAATCAGCGGCGCGATTGCAGAAGACACCGGCAACCTCGGGCGCTTGAAATTTCAAGTCAGCGAAATACGCCAGCGCATGGCGCAGCGCCAGGACGAATACCAAAAAGAAGTTCGTACCCAGCTGGCCGAGGCCAGCCGCGATGCCGAAACCCTGGAAAGCCGCAGCACCGCCACCGACTTTGAGTTGGCCAACACCGAAATCAAAGCCCCCATTTCCGGCAAAGTGGTGGGTTTGGCCGTGTTCACCGACCGTGGCGTGTTGCCGCCAGGCTTCAAGCTCATGGACATTGTTCCGCAAGACGAAACCCTTTACATCGAAGCGCAGGTGCCGGTGCACCTGATCGATAAAGTCAAGCCCGAACTGACGGTCGAAGTGATGTTCACGGCCTTCAACCAAAACCGCACCCCCCATGTGCCTGGCACCGTGGACATGGTGTCAGCGGACCGCTTGGTCGATGAAAAAAACGGCTACCCCTACTACACCATGCACGCGCACGTGACCTCTGAAGGCATGCGCAAGTTGGGCCAACTTCAGGTGCGACCCGGTATGCCGGTCGAGGTGCTGGTCAAGACTGGCGAGCGCACCTTGCTCAGCTATTTGCTCAAACCCGTGGTGGACCGCATGCACGGTGCATTGCGCGAGGAATGAGCGTGACACGTCTGCGCAGCTTGCAATGGCTTGGGTTGTTGTGGTCGGCGGGGCTGGCGCCTTGTACCTGGGCCCAAGCGCCAAACGCTTTGCAAACCCTTTATGAAGCGGCTTTGCGCCATGACCCGCAGTACCGCAGCGCCCAGCATGAGCGCGACGCTGGCCTGCAAAACAAGGCGCTGGGGAAGTCTGCTGTCTTGCCGCAGGCGCAATACAGCTACAACCGGTCTGACAACCGGGCAGACCGGTCCATTTTCACAAGCGCGGGACAGGTCACTACCCAAGACCAGTTGAACTACCGCAGCTTGTACAGCGGTGTTTCTGTGCGCCAGCCCCTGTACAGCCGCGAGGCCTGGGCGCGCTATCAGCAAGGGCAATTGCAGGCCGACTATGCCCAGGTCCAGTTTGAAAGCCGAGAGCGTGAAGTCCTGGTCCGTTTGGTCGAGGCTTATTGCAACCTTTGGTATGCCAAAGACCAGATCGACTTGTTGCAAGTGCAGCGGCACACCTTGGCCGAGCAATTGCAAAGTGTGACCCAACAGTTCGACAAAGGCGAGGCCAGCCGCACTGACTTGATCGAGGCGCAAGCGCGTACCGATTTGTTGGAAGCCAGCCGCATCGAGGCGGAGCATGCGCACAAACTGGCGCAACGCGCCTTGCTCGCCATGGTGGGGCCAGAGCAGCGCGACTTGGTCATGCACGGCGCCAAGCCGGCAAGTTTCAAGTTTTCCTCGTCTGTCCTCCACAAGAGCCTGGCCGAATGGGAAGCGCGCGTCAAAGAGCGCAACGCTGACTTGCGGGCACAGCAGCTTGCCGTTGACATCGCTCGGCAGGAATACCTCAAGGCCCAAAGTGGGCATCTTCCCCGAGCAGACCTGGTGGCCAGCTATGCCAAATCCGAGTCTGAAAACGTCAACTTGGTGAACCAGTCGTATCTGACACGCTCTGTCGGCGCACAAATCACCATTCCGCTGTATGCGGGGGGCGCCACCGAGGCGGGGGTCAACCAAGCCGCTGCCAGCCGAGCCCGTGCCGAAGCCGAGTTGGACAACCAGACCGAAAAAGCCATGGTCGAGTTGCACAAGCACTATTTGGTGATCGGCCAGGTCGAAAGCAAGCGCCAAGCCTTGCTCAAGGCCTTGGTCTCGGCCAACGACCTCGTTCAGGCTTCTCGCAAAAGCGTTTTGGGCGGCATTCGCACGACGCTGGACGTTTTGCAGGCGGTGCAGCAGGTGGCGCAGTTGCAGCGGGATTTGCTGCAAGCGGAGTACACGGGGATGATTTCCTCCTACCGGCTGCGCTGGATGGCGGGGGATTTGAACCCGGTCGATTTGAATTGACGGCTTATTTGCCAGTTATTTTGAATTAAAAAACCACTGCAAGTTTGCTGATTGGGTTGCGGATATTTATTCGCAGCGTTCGCCAAAAAATCTTCGCCCATAGGCGCGAAAAATAACCAAAATCGGGATTTTTGTAACAAAGTTGGGTTAATATCAAAATAAGTCTAAATTTTGTCAAACTTCAAAATGTTTCAATTTGAGACTTTTGACGTTTAAATGCACTGGCAACGTGCTCGTGCTTTCTCTTATTTGCTGTTCGAACCCAGGAGTCGAGATGAGTACCCGTCTGCAACACAACATGGATAAAAAAGCACCCAGCCAACGTTTGTCTTCCTTGAGCCCCGTGGCGCTTGTGGTCATGGGTTTGGTGGGGGCGGCAGATGCCTTGGCGAGCGTTCGCGAAGCCCTACAGCAAAGCCATGCCACTGTGGATGACACACTTTCCGCCAAAACCACGGTGATGGATTACAACGCCGTGGCTTCTTTGGTTCAGGCCTTGGTGCGTGAGGGTGTTGCGCCCGAAGAGGCTGCCTTGCAGGTTCAGTTTGCCTTGCAAGGCCCGAATCCGTTGGCAGCCTTGTCGGCCTTGGTGGCGTCAGTGGCTGAGGAAGCAGGCGCCGAGTCGGCGCAAGATACCGTGTCTTTGCCCGCCCTGGTCGATGCACTCAGCCAGCATGTGGCGGAACTTACTGAGAATGGCCAGCCTTTTGACTTGGCCATGTTGCAAGATGTCGTGCCCGCGTCGTCTGGCTTTGCCCAGGCTGACCTGACACAGGCCTTGGAGGCGTTCAAGGACTTGGAGCAAGGTGTTGGTGCCGCACAGCGTGGGGGCAACCCAGAGGTGGCACAGAATCAAATTGACCTGTTGTTGGCGCAAGCGACCCAGGCGGGCGCTGCAGTGGCCACCGATGCGGGTGCCGCGACAGCGGCGACGGCAACGGGCGCCGCGTCGGGCGCTGCTGCGCTGGGCGCCATGTCTGCCGCGCAAGCGATTGCCTTGGTGGGTCTTGCTGCTGTGGCGGGAGGCGCTTTAGATTCCGGTAGCTCAAGCGCCGCCACCACGAGCGACTCTTCTTCCGGTAATGTGGTCAAGGGGCCCATTACCGGTGCAACTGTTTTCCGCGACTTGAACGGAAACTACATTCTCGATTCAGGTGAGAGCTCTGCCACCACCACCACCGGTGGCGCCTACACCTTGAGCGGCTCCGGCGGCAAAATTGTGGCAACCGGGGGTACGGACAGCACCACCAACCTGGCATTCACTGGCATGCTGGCCGCACCGGCTGGTGCCACCGTTGTGACGCCTTTGACCACGCTGCTCGCAGCGAACAGCTCCCTGACGGCCGCAGACCTCAAAGCCGCTTTGGGCTTGACGGTGGACCCGCTCAGCTTCAACCCCTTCGCCACAGGCGTGAATGCCGCCGATGCCTTGAAGGCTGAAGGTGCCGCAGCCCAGGTGAACACCATTCTGACCAGCTTGGCTGTCACCGTGAACGGCGCCAGCGGTGGCACGGTCTCTCTGGCAGAAGCTGTCAGTGCGGTTGCCAACAAGTTGGGCGCCCAAGTGGCCACGCAGGCTGCGACCTTGAAGACCAACTCCGCTGCGGGCACCTTGAACCTTGGCAGCGACGCCCTGTTCACAACGCTGGTATCGGATGTGAGAACAGCTGTTGCAACCAAAGTGACGCTCAGTGACTCAGACTTCTCCACTGTCGTTGCCAGCGCAAAAGCGACCAATGCCACCATCGCCGACGTGGTGAGCTCCAACGGCAGCTTGACCACCATTGCCAACACGCTGAAATCCGCGCAGGGTACAGCACCCGTGGCCAACTCCAGCTTGCTTCCTGATGTGACTGTGGCAGAAGACGCTGCCCTTTCCGGCACCGGCGGCACGGGCTCTTTGACCACCTTGCCCAGCTCGTTCACAGCCACCAACATCGACCGTGCCAACTTGCTGAAGTTCTTCGACAACGACAGCAGTACCGTTGGCAAGGCGCCCACACTTACCTTTGACATGACGGGTTATTCGGTCACTGACAGCGGCACCAGCAGCTTGGATCTGGTGGTCAGCATGCAGAAAGCGGCCTTTGCGGGCCGAGACCTGACTGTGACCTTGAACGATGTCAAGCTCGATGCCGCTACTGCCTCCGGTAGCACCACACTGACATTGCCTTCCCAAACCCTCTCTGCCACCCTCAAAATGGGCTCGGTCGCCTTGGGTACCTTCAGCTTCTCCAACGTCGACTCCGACGCCCTGACACTGAACTCGGGCTCCAACACTGTGGGTGCATCACCCTCGTTCAGCCTGAAGCTGGACAGCCTGTTTGCCAAGATGACCAATGGCGTTGGCGATGTGCTGGACCTGACCACCCTCAGCAACAAAGCGCTGGTCGCTTTGGGCGGTGCATTGGTGGTTGGTACCTTGGACGACCTGACGCCTGCCAGCATTGTGACCAAGCTGAAAAGCCTCATCACCTTGCCCGCCAGTGTCGACACGGTGTCCGAGTTGGTCACGCTGGCCAAAAATGTGGTCGACTTCCCTGAAGTCTCGTCCCTGAAAATTTCAGACCTGTTGGGTCAAATCCCCAGTGGCAGCACCAAAACGCTGTTGCTGGCGGCTGCCAGCCGCGCCAATGTGGATGTCACCTCGGCCACCAGCGACACCGTCTCCAGTGCCCTGACCAAATTCAGCACGGCTTTTGGCACCTACAAACTCAGCGACCTGAGCACCCTGCTTTCCAATGGCTTGGGGCTGGAACAAGGTGCCGATATCGTCTCTGTTGCCAAAGAGTTGGTGGTCGCCGCACTGAACCAGGCCGAAGGCCTGACGGCGGAGCAAATTCTGGACAAGGCCATTGGCGCCCTGATCGATGTCAACAACGGCGACCTGCGTGCCTTATTGGCGGGCATTGATTACCAGTCCATCTTGGGCTCCCAAACCGATGCGCTCAATGTGTTGAACAACATTGTTCAGCACGGCACGGTCAAGTACGTCGACCTCATCAATCTCGGCGCTCACACCTTGCTCAGCTCCGACGCCACCATGGTGGTTCAGGTCAACGACTTCAAAAACCTCGCCGTCACATCGGGCTCGGTGGCACAGACTTCTCTGCAAGTCAGCGTCCCCATTGGCTCGGCCGCCACCTTCACGCCGCCCAGCAATGGCTTGGGTATTCCTAGCGGCGCCTTCACCGATGCCGATACGGCCGATGTGTTGAAGTACACCGCCACACTCGAAAGTGGTGCGGCATTGCCTTCCTGGTTGACCTTCAATGGCCTCACCAAGAGCTTTACAGGTACCCCGACCAACGACCACGTGGGCGATTTGAGCATCAAGATCACGGCGATTGACCCCGCTGGCAACACGGCGTCCGACGTGTTCAAACTCACCGTGACCAACGTCAATGATGCACCGCAGTTGGTTTCTGGCGCAACCACAACTGCCACTGCCGTGGAGTTTGCGACAGCGTCGTTTGATGTTGCCAAAGCCTTCAAAGACATCGACGTGGGTGATACGCTCACCTACAGCGCAGCCTCGGGCACCACCTTGCCCTCAGGTTGGACGCTGAGCAGTGCAGGCGTTTTGAGCGGGACGGCCCCGGTCAACGGCACGAACAGCAATGCGACCCAAACCATCAAGATCACGGCGACTGACAAAGCGAATGCCTCTGTCACCCAAGACTTTGTGTTGACGGTCACGAACGACACGACGGCGCCTGCCAACCTGACGCCCACGCTTGTGGAGGACAACGGCACCAATACAACCGATTTCATCACGGGTAATGGCCGTATCTCGATCAACTCTGCGGCCCTGGAGTCTGGCGCGAAGTGGTTCTCCAGCGTCAAAGGCGTGGTCACCGAGCAAACCGGCAAGACTTACTTCGACCTGCCGGTGGGTTCCTACACGGCTGATGAAGTAAAGGTCTACCAGCAAGACCAGGCCGGAAACAACAGCCTTGTGCAAACCACCCTTGGCAAGGCGCTGAGTGTTGTCGCTGCGCCTGGCGCACCCACCATCACCTTCACAGACTCGGCCATCACCACAGATGGCGTGACCAACGTCAAGTCGGTTTCGGTGACATTGACAGACAGCGCGACCACTTGGGCCTACAGCCTCAAGGGCGCAAGCTACGTGACGGGCACGGGGACCAGCTTCAATTTGGTTGACGGTGTGACCTACGCGGCTGGTGACATCAAAGTCAAGCAATTCAACGCCGCTGGCATCAGTGTCTCCTTGGAAGCCACGAACACGGCTGCCGTCACGGTTGACCAGACAGCTCCGACGGTGGCCATTTCTGTGGACAGCATCGACAGCAATGGTGTTTACACACTCAAGTTTGCGTTCTCAGAAAGTGTCAGCAACTTTGTGGTGGACGATGTGGGCTTGGTCGGTGCGACGGCAGGCACCTTCTCGGGGTCTGGCAGCAATTACACCCTTTTGGCAACCCCCAATGCCAGCACCACCGGTGCCACCATGACGGCCTCTGTGGCGGCCAATGTCGCGACCGACCTGGCGGGCAATGCCAACACCGCCGCAACCGATCTGGCCAAGTATGTGCTTTACGGAACCACAAGCGCAGACACCTTGACAGGCAGCGCCTTTGCTGAGTTGGTGTATGCCAAAGACGGCAACGACACCATCAGTGCCGGTGCTGGCGCAGACACCATTTTTGCTGGCGCAGGCAACGATGTCATCACTGGCGGTGCGGGCGCTGACGCGATCACCCTGGGCGATGGCGTTGACACGATCAAGCTTGCTGCAGCGTCTGACTCCACGGCCAGCGCCTCTGACACGGTGACCGGCTTTGCGGCAGGCGACAAAATTGACCTGTCAACACTGCTTGGGTCAGCAGGTGTGGGCTACACGGGCGAAAGCTCATTGCCCTCTGGTTCTGCCAATTCAGTCTTCGTGCTGAAAAATCAGACGGTCAGCGGCCTCACGGCAAGTGTTGACATCTTCTATTCGGGCAGCACAACTTACGATGTTTCCGGTGCCGAGTTCTCCTTCTTCGCCCCGAGCATTGTCAGTTCTTACACGGTTGAGAACGGAACCTCGGGCCTGGACTTTCAGACTGCAGTGGGTGAGTTCAAGGTCGTTGGTGTGGACGTCTCGCCTGGCACCATCGCGGCCAATACCAAGCTGGCAACGGTCACGTTCACGCTGTCCTCTGCCCAGACCCAGTTCGTGTTTGCCGTGACCAAGGCCCAAATCGATGGCGACTCTGTGAACGACGGCGCCTCTGGCGCTTTGGCTGACAAGGATGTCCCGGTTCCCGTGATTGCTGGCGGTACCAGCTCAGCCATCACGGGTCTGTACACCACCAAAGATGATGGCAGCGCGCTGACCACTGTTGGTGACAACGAAGTTCATTTTGCCAACAATGCCACAACGGGTGGCGTGGACGTCCGTTACGACACCAACAAGGCCGCAGGCACAACCCTCCTGAGTGACATCATTCACCTGGATGGCATCACCGGCCTGGACTTGTCCAAGACCGACTTTATATTTGTCTGATCAACAACTGGCCATGTCTTTATCAGCGGCCACCTGTCGGTGGCCGCTTCTTTTGGCTGGGGATACTCGCGACATTTCAACGTAGCCCATGTTTTCAACCCCTTTTCGACTCTATTTTTTGCATTGTCTTTTGGCCTTGGGCCTTCTGGCAGCGAACATTTGGACGTCAGAGGCAAGAGCACAAACTGCCGGCGCAGTTCAAGAAACCACTTTGCGCGCCCACACCGTCGGCGACCAACTCATCCGCTATTTGGAAGCCTGGGCCAACGCCCAATCTGGCGAAGCTCAACAACAGCAAGCACGACAAATCGCCAACGCTGTGGCGCAATCGGTGCGGCAGCACCCCGAATTCCTGGCCGCTCGCGCCGCCCTGACCAGCAGCCGCGAAGGCGTAGACGAGGCGCGTGCAGCATGGTGGCCTCAGCTCTCGGGTAACACGGGCTTTGGCACGCGCACCACGGGCGGCGTGTCCATCAACACGCCAACCTATGGCGTCACGCTCAGCCAATTGCTGTTCGACTTTGGCAACACCTCGGCCAAGATTGGCGCCGCCGAGTCGCGGGTGGAGGGTGCCCAAGCGGGGCTCGACAAAAAGCAAGCTGCTGTGGTCATGCGCGCCGTGTCGGCCTGGCATGAGCTCTACCGCACACGCAAGCTAATGGAGTTGCATCGCCTGAATGTGCAAGCGCGGCATGATATTGTGGCCTTCATCAAAGAACGTGCCGAATTGGGCGGCAGCGCGGCCAGCGATGTGTTGCGTGCCCGGGCACGGCAAACCGAAGCCGAAGCCGCGCTCAGTGCAGCCGGCGTGCGCGAGCAAGCGGCAGAGTCTGCTTGGCGTGAAGTGTTTCAAACGGACCCGCCATCCAAGGTGGAAGTGTGGCCCGACTTCGCGCTGAATGTGAACGCTTTGAAAGAACAGGTCGATGCCCTGGTCGCGCGTTTCCCCACAGTGCAAGAAGCCAAGCAACTCAGCCTCGCCAGCGAAAAAGATGCGGCCGCAGCGCGCGCCAATTTGTTTCCGCGCGTTGCACTCGAACACTCGATTGCACAAAACAAGCAAGCCTCCACCGGCATGGAGTACACCGACCGCTCAACCTTGGTGACCTTGCGTTACAACTTCCTCTCGGGCGGTGCCGAGATGGCGCGTGCCCGCCAGGCCGCCTCTCGGGCTGTGGAGTACGCCATGCAGGCCGAAACCGAACAACGCAATACCGAAAAAAATCTGCGTCAGTCTTTGAGTGAAGTGGCCTTGGGCCAAGAAATTCTCAGCAACCGCCGCTTGGCTGTCGGTGTGGCCAACGACACCTTGGCTGCGGTGCGCGAGCAATTTGCATTCCGCCGTGGCACCTTGCTCGATTTGCTGCGCGCGCAAGAAGATGTTTTCATGGCAGGCCGTGACCTGATCGATGCGGTCACCGACCACGCCCTGGCCCGTTACCGCTTGCTCTACATGGCCTCGATGCTGGAGGAGCACTTTTCTTTGGGATCCCCGCCTTGAACGCTGAATCTACAAGCCAACACGCCTCTCCCGATGTGTTGGAAGAGGCCTTGCTGCAAGCCCTGCGCTGGTTCGACTTGCCCATGTCGGCGGCAGCGCTGCGCGCCCGTGCGGCCAAGCTGCCGGGGCCTTGGTCTTTGGGCGATGTGTGCGAAGCCGCCGAAAGCCTGGGGCTGCGCGCCCACCGTCAGCAAGTGGCTGCGCAACAAGCGCATCTCGCAGCCTCGCCCATTCTGCTGGGGCTGGATGGCGGAGGCATGTTGTTGGTCACGGCTCAGCCCGATGCAGCGCATTGGCAAGCTTGGGTCCCTGGCCAAGGTTTGCAAACCATTGAAGCCAAAACTTGGCTGCCACGTTTGAATGGCGAGCAAGTGGTGCTCAGTCGCCAAACGCGCATCGACCGCAGCGCCGATGCCGAACCGCAAGGTCGCTACGGCCACTGGTTCTGGGGCCCGCTGGGCATGGCACGCAACCTCTACATGCAGGTGGGCGTGGCGGCTTTGCTGACCAACATTTTCGCGGTCACCACCTCGATTTTCAGCATGATCGTGTACGACCGCGTCATTCCCAACAACGCGCAAGACACTTTGGTGGCTTTGTTGATCGGCGTGGTCGTGGTGTTTATCAGCGACTTTGCCATTCGCTCCTTGCGCGGCTATTTTTTGGATGTGGCGGGTGCGCGGGCCGACATGGTCATTGGCGACACCTTGTTCGAGCAAATCCTGGACATGCAAATGAAAGCGCGCCGTGGCTCCACCGGCGCCTTGGCCAATGTGCTGAAAGAGTTTGAGTCCTTACGCGAATTTCTCACGTCGGCCACGCTGACCACCTTGATCGACATTCCTTTTTCCATTCTTTTCCTGGTCATCATTTACGCCATCGGCGGCCCCATGGTCATCGTGCCTTTGCTGGCCATTCCCTTGATGCTGGGGGCGAGCCTGATCGTTCAGCCCCGCTTGAAGCGCCTGATTCAATCCACCTATGAAGACGGCAACCGCAAGCAAACCATTTTGGTGGAGACCATTGGCGGCCTGGAAACCGTCAAGGCTCTGGGCGCAGGCGCCATCATGCGCCGGCGCTGGCAAGAGGCGGTGACGCACCAATCGGAAATCGGCTTGCAGTCGCGCATGTTGTCACAATTTGCGAGCAACATTGCGAACCTGGCGCAACAACTGGTGCAGGTGGGTGTGGTCACCATGGGCTTCTTTTTGGTTGGCGAGGGCAAAATTGGTTTTGGCGCCATCATTGCCTGCACCATTTTGTCCGGGCGTGCCATTTCGCCCTTGGCGCAGTTCTCTCAATTGCTCACGCGCGTGAACCAGTCGATGGCCAGTTACAAAGCCTTGCGACAGCTCATGTCCGCGCCGCGCGAGCATGCGCACAATGCGCAGTTTGTGGCGCGCAATGAGCTGAAAGGCCGTATCGAGTTTCGCGAAGTCACCTTCAGCTACCCCGATGCCGCTTCACCGGCACTGGACAATGTGTCCTTCACCATCGAGCCGGGCGAGCGTGTCGCCATCTTGGGCCGCATTGGCTCGGGCAAGACCACCATTGCCAAGCTCATTCTGGGCTTGTACCAGCCCGACAAAGGGGCGGTGCTGATCGACGGCGTCGATGTGCGCCAGATCGACCCCATCGACTTGCGCCGTCACCTCGGCGTGGTCTTGCAGGATGTGTGGCTGATGAGTGGCACCGTCCGTCAAAACATTGCCATGGGCTTTGACCAAGCCAGCGATGCCGCTGTTCTGAAAGCGGCGCAAGTGGCCGGCGTGGAAGACTTCATCAGCCAGCACCCCCACGGCTATGGCTTGCGCGTGGGCGAGCGCGGCGAGGGCTTGTCGGGTGGGCAGCGTCAATCCATCAGCATTGCGCGTGCGCTGGTGGGAAACCCCTCCATGTTGGTACTCGATGAGCCCAGCAGCGCCATGGATGTGGGCGCCGAGCAAACCTTGGTGGAGCGCTTGCGCTCCGTGGTCGAAGGAAAAACCCTGGTGGTCATCACCCACAAATCCACCATGATTCAACTGGTTCACAAAGTGATCGTGTTAGACAAAGGCCGCTTGCTCAGCATGGGCACCCCCGAACAAGTCTTGGGCGCGCCGCGCGCAGGAGGTGCCGCATGAGCCGCCCCACCCCAAGCTGGTGGCAGCGCTGGCTGGGCCGCAGCGATTCGGTCACCATCGAAGGCGCCGGCACCTTTGCCCGCACCCGACCGGGCTCGCATGTGCTGATGTGGTTCATCCTCGGGTTTTTCGTGGTCATGATCGTTTGGGCTGCGGTGGCCGAAGTGGATACGGTCACGCGTGCCGATGGCAAAGTGGTGCCTTCTGCCCGCTTGCAAGTGCTGCAAAGTTTGGAAGGCGGCCTGGTCGCGCAAATCGAAGCCAAGCAAGGGCAGCTCGTGCAGCAAGGCGACTTGCTGGTGCTGCTCAACCCCACACAGTTTGGTTCCGACTTTCAAGCGCGCAGCAAGCAGGTGATGGCCTTGCAAGCCCGGGCCGAGCGCTTTTTGGCGCAAACCCAAGGGCGTGAGCCCGTCTTCACTTCCGAGCTGCGCAAGAGCGGCGCCGAATTTGTGGCCAATGAGCTGGCCGCCTACCTCAGCAAAATGGGCGAGCACCAAGCGCAACTGGCCATGCTGGACGCGCAGGTGGGGCAGAAAGAAAAAGAGCTGCAAGAAACCATCGTCACCCGCGATACCGCCAAGCGAACCCTGGAGCATGCGCGCAGCGAGTTCGACATCGTGGCCATGATGGTCAAGCGTGGCTTGGAGCCGCAACTCGAGTTGGTGCGCTTGCAACGTGTGATGGCCGATGCCGAGGGCCGCGCCGAGGGTTCGGCCCTGATGGTGTCGCGCCTGACAGAAGCAGTCAAAGAGACCCAATCGCGCAAGCTGTCGGTAGAGCGCCAATTGAAAGCCGAATCGGCTGCCGAGTTGAACCGCACCCTGACCGAGTTGCGGGCCCTGGAAGAATCCATGCCTGCATTAAAAGACAAACTCACGCGCACCGAAATGCGCGCGCCGTTGTCGGGCATTGTGAACCGCGTATTGGTCAGCACCTTGGGTGGCGTGGTCAAGCCCGGCGACCCGGTGGCCGAGGTGGTCCCCGCCGATGACCAGTTGATGGTGGAAGCTTTGGTGCAACCCAAAGACATTGGCTTTGTCCACATTGGGCAGCCGGCCAAGGTCAAACTCACCGCTTACGACTATTCCATTTACGGCGCCATGGAGGGCAAGGTGGCCACCATCAGCGCCGATGCGGTGCCCATGGGCGACAAGGGCCAGGCTTTCTACCAAGTGCGCATTGAAACATCGACCACGGCCATGGAAAGCCTGGGCAAAAAACTCCCCATCATTCCTGGCATGCAAGCCCAGGTGGACATCGTCACCGGCAGCAAGTCTGTGCTGCGCTACATCACCAAGCCGCTGACCGCTGTCAAAGAAAACGCCTTCCGCGAGCGTTGAACGTCATGGCCAATTGGGTTCTCACCAACGATGCCAACGCCCTGCTGATCGACACCGGGGACAATGGGGCGCAGACCTATGCCTCGGCGGTGCCCATCAACAGTGCGGGCGGCGTGCTCAGCGCCTCCCTGATCGAAGCGGGCATTGGCCTGGATCAAAACAATCTGATTGCCACGTTTGATGGCAACCCCGCAACAGTTGGCAAATCGCCTGTGTTCCGGTTGCGTCTGGCAAGCGCCACGCTGCCCAATATTGGCGAGCAAGACTTCACGTTTCAGTGGAAGCTCACCATGGGGATGGATGGTATCCGCGACACGGGCGAGCGCCAGGTCTATATCAATGGCGGGCTGTCGGTCCATGTCGGTGCGGTGGTGGATGGACGAATCCTGCTTTCTGCGAATCCCCAAGCCAACAAACAGGTCACCGCGATTTCCGGTGCAGGCAATCCGTTTTCTGCCGGCACCGGCATCACCACGCAAGATGTGATCGGCCAAGTGTTTGTGGCCAACGAGGCCGCTTACTTGGATCTGGACCTGATGGGTTTGATCAGCAAGCTTGACGCCAACGCTTCCTTGCTGTTCAGCAATTTGACTGGTTACACGCCTCAAACCTTGTTGCTGCCCACGACCTATAACCTGACCCTGGGGGGCTTGCCACTGGTGTCGGCCAGCGGAGAAGCGCAAACCCTCTCCATCGTTGCGCCCATCGAACCCTACCCCAACCGCGCGCCCCAATTCATCGGTCTCTCTGACACCTTGGCCATGACCGAGGACACGCCAGCCGTTTTATCCATCCAAGCCGCTGACCCCGAATACCAAAATCTGACGTTTTCTGTGGTGGGGGCCACTGATGCCACGATGACCTGGAGCGTCAACGGCAACCAAATCACGCTGACTCCCAAGGCCGATTACAACAACCCCGCAGGCTTGTCATTGCAGGTCAAGGTGGCGGATGTCTTCGGCGCCTACAACCTGCAAACACTCAAAGTCTCGGTGGCGCCCGTAGACGATGCTGCCTTTTTAACAGCCGACGTCGCTCGGGTGCGCGAGGGTCGCAGTCTCACCGGCAATGTCTTGTTGAATGACACCGACCTGGACTCGGTGTTGGCTGTGAAGTCTTTTTACCTCACGGGCGCACTCTCTGTCAGCAGCGAAACCTTGTTCGATGCGGGCCAAACTGCAAACCTGTCAGGCGTGGGCATCTTCAGCCTGAATGCCTTGGGCGACTTTCAGTGGCAAACCGAAAAGGGGTTTTCAGGGGCCTTGCCAGTGGTGCATTACCAAACGCCGCAGGGCGAGGAAAGCACCCTCAGCGTCACCGCTGTCCCTTTGGCGCAAGCGGTCGGCCCCAGCCAGTTGACGGGGCAGGTCATGTTTTGGAATGCCCCTGCCAGCGGTCCACTGGCCGGCAAGCACAGCTTTGTCGATGGCGTGCAATTTTCGGGGCTTGACGAACTTTCAACCCAGATACAGTCGGTCACCGATACGGCGGGCCGCTACACCCTTCCTGGCTTTCAACCCTTGTCAGTTTTGCCTTTGGCGGCCAACAAGCCTGAGTCTACCGGTGGTGTATTGACCGCCGACGTGAAGTCAGCCATCACCCTCAGCGATGTGTTGGATGCCCTCAAAATTTACCTCAACAAAGCTGTCTCCATCGCCTCGCCCTACAAGTACGTGGCGGCCGACTTCGATGCCAATGGCACCGTCAATCTAAGTGATGTGTTGGGTATTTTGAAAACTTACCTGGGCAAAACCAGCGCAGCCGCGCCGGCCTGGGCCCTGGTGAACGCCCAGGCAGACGTTTCTGCTTTGGGCACGGGCGCGGGGAAAGCCCAGGTCAGTACGGCGCTGAGTCACACCTTCTCGGAGGCCTCCGTCACCAGCGACACCCAAAACTGGGTGGCCGTGCTGCGCGGGGATGTGAACGGCTCCTGGGTCTCCCCGACGCCTCAAATGGAAAATATTTCTCACGATCAATTTTTACAATTGGTCGGTGTCAGCACGGGATCCGTTTAAACTTCTGGCAAATTTGTCACATTCATGAATTTGCTTCCTAAACTATTCAAAGCGCTGGCCCTTGCGGGCATGGCGGCAAGCGCGGCTGCCGCGCCCATGGACGCCTTGATCGAGGCCATGCCTTCGCACCGCTATGGCGAGGGGTACCTCGAGTTCGGCGCTGACGCCATGAACAGCACCCTCGATGTGTTCAAAGTGCGCAGCCAAATGGGCATCACGGACAACACCGGAAATTACCAGGGCTTTACTTTGCGCGCTGGGCGCGCCTTTGGTAACGGGGGGTGGCTGGATGGGGCGTACATGCGACGCAACATCACGGTGGGGGCGGATCAGTATCCGGTGACTTCTTGGCGTTTGGGCGCGCAGCAAATCCTTCGCGAAAACTCGGCGACGGGCTCGGCGCTGGCGCTCAGGGGCAGCCTGTGGGGCAACACCTCGGCCAATGTGACCAAGTCCAACTTTTCACTGGATGTGTACAACACCAGCATTTATGTTGACCGGGTGTCGGCCATCAAGCCCAAAGACCAGCACTACCAATTTGACCTGGTGAATTCCTGGTACGGTAGCCAATGGTCGGGCTCTGTGTTTGCCGGTCTGGGCTCGGGGCGTGTCACCATTCCTGGGGTGGAGGCCGACTTTGCCGGGGGCACTTACACCTATCCCAGCGACACTGTCAACGCGTTTACCGCCATCAGTGGCGTGTCAGAGCACCTGGGGACCTTGAATTACCGCTTGAAGTCGCAGCAATGGGGTCTGAATGCCAGTTACATGTCGGGCGCCTGGATGTACCGTGTCGGCTATGTCATGGCCTACATGCGACGGCCTTCGGTCGACAGTGCAGTGCAAAGCTTGGGCAATACCCCCTATCAGCGCAACCAGACTCTGATCGGTGAAGTGGCCTACAAGTTCACGCAAACAACGCATGTTTACACCCGTGCGCAAGTCATGCAAAGGCAGTTTTTGAGCGAAATCCCGTTTTTGTACAACAGCATCACTTCGCCTATTTTTGGGGTGAAGTACGGGGTGGTGTCGGCGGGTGTGGGGTTTAGCTTCTAACGCGCACGCGTCATCGCCGTCACAGCTCAGTCACCCGCATCGAAGCGCGGAAAGCCCTCTATTCAGCGGGCTTGTCATGGCTCGTTTGGCACCCTAAGTGTCGTCAAAGAGTCTTTTCAATAGGAGACGTCGGTGATTGCTTAGTTGCCCGGTGTGTAAGAAAATGATCAATTCGACTATTGATCATTTTCTCGAACACCTGAGGGCGCGAGCATGGCTAACTACAACGGCACCGTTGGCAACGATTCTTTGACGGGTTTGGCGGGCGATGACACGCTCAAAGGTGGGGCGGGGAACGACACGTTGGACGGTGGCAGTGGTTACAACACTGCGGTTGTTGTGGGGAGTGCCGATGCTTACCTTTGGACTGTCAATGCCAGTGGCGAGGTACTGCTGACAGACACGGTGACTGACTCAGCAGACCCCGTGGATGGCTCCAACGAAGGTGTCGACACCCTGCGCAATATTCAAGTCATTCAGTATGTTCGACCAGACAATACCGTTGAGTCTACTTTCGCGCTGGATGACTTTAGCAACGCAGCGGATGTCAGCAACTATCAAATCCAATACGGTGTTTGGGTCAATGCGAGGGCCAATTTTTTTGGCGATTTAGACTTTTTCAAGCTGCAGACGACCGCAGGGCAAAAGGTGGTGTTGTCTGGTGGTTCAGGCTCATCCTGGGGTTACTTAGAGGATTCGCTTAACAATGGGTCTATTGATGGCAATCATGGTTATCTTGGATCGGACTCTGACCGACTGTTGACCTGGACGACGACGGGCCTTAAAGACATTGACTTTCGTTCTGGTGAGTTGAATGTGAACTCACCGATGTCTTCCAAGGGCTACAGCTTTGTCTTTCGCCGGCAGGTTGACGGAACGGACGCCAACGATGCTTTGAATGCTGGAAACAATTATGAGTGGTTGACCGGTGGTGTCGGCAACGATACCTTGATCGGCTCTGATCGATCAGATTATCTGGATGGCGGCCAAGACAATGACCAGTTAACCGGTGGCAAAGGCAACGATGAACTAGATGGTGGCGCTGGTTCTGCCAACATTGCCATTTTTACGGGCAATCGCAGCGATTACTCTGTCACATGGACAGGCGACAATCTGAGCTTGCGCATCTCAGACAACGTCAACAACAGAGATGGAATTGACGTCCTATCCAACGTCCAGATTCTTCGCTTTGCCGATGGTGACGTCAAACTCGATGCAGAGTCCAACACCGCGACGCAACTGACAGCCGTGTCTTTGGGGCAGGCGATGGTTGGTTCGTTGCCAATCACTAACAATTGGATGTATGCGGATGTTGATTATTTTCAACAAAAATTTACAGCAGATATTTCAACGACCACAGCGTTGCGCATCAGTTTCCAAGCATTGCCCGGCGCAAGCAACAACGGTGCGTATTACACCTTTACTTTCTATGCCAACGGTTCTAGCGATGCCTTAACCTTTACCAATTTAAGCAACAACAGCACACTGTCCCAGTTTGAGACGCGCCCCCTTGCGGGTGGACAGGAAAGTTGGTTTGTGACGCCGAAATACTGGGGCGCCAATTCAGACTTTTTGAGCATGGCCCAACGTGCGGACGTTCGCGTTTCTGGCACGGCATACAACACCAACGGTGCGATCGCTGGAGAGGTTGCAAATTATTCGCTGAAAGTAGACCGTGTCTTGTTTGGCACAACTGGTGCGGACAGCCTGGTGGGCGACGGTGCTTCAGGCTACATCGACGTCCGAGAAGGCAACGATTCTGTCTTAGGCAGTGCTTTGGATGAGTCCATTCTGGGCGGAGCTGGCGACGACACCCTGGTAGGCGGGGGCGGCAATGACATTTTGGTCGACGGTGCTGGGCGCAATAACTTGCAAGGTGGTGAGGGCGACGATGTCATTGATGTCTCGTCGAGTGCCGCCCCAACGAGCACAGTAGCCGGAGGCGCAGGACGCGACACCCTCAAAATTGCATCTGATGCAGTCCTGACAGGACTCACAATTTCTGAAGTTGAAGTTTTGGATGGCAACGCAGGCCGTACAGCACTCTCGCCCCAAGATGTCGTGAATCTTGGATTTGCAGCCGCGCAGAACATCACCTTCCGACTCGCTCCGAGTTTGCCATCGGGTGGGTCACTCGATGGCAGCTTGCTGAACGGAACCTTTAACTTGCGTGGCACGAGTCAAAGCGATTTGCTGAAAGGGAACGCGTCCAACAACATCATTTACCTCAATTCGGATGAACGCATCGGGTCAGGTTTGGCAAGCGATACGGTCATGGCTGGCGAAGGGGATGATCTCATTGTTTGGGGGACCAAAGCTTACCAACAATGGTCGCAATTTTTCTCGGCAGTGGACACGCCCACTCGAACTTTTCAAATTTCCGGCGTTTTAGATGGTGGAGTTGGTCGCGACACATTGAAATTGATGTTTGATAGCGCGGGTCAAGATCAGTCAGGGAACAACGATTATTGGTACCTGCCTTGGGGGAACACTTGGGAGCAAGCGAGTTCACCTGAATGGCGTGTCGATTTGAGTCAATTGACTCTTTCTGGCTTTGAGTCTCTCCAAGCTGAGGGCTATAACGCCTCGCGTTTTTGGGCCTATCCCTCCGAATTTCTGATGACATCGGCTCAAATAAATGCCCTGACTTCGACAGCAGGCCTGCGTACCGTCGGTGTTGTGGGGGGAGGGGCCATCAGCCTTGGCCATTTGCGCGATCTCAGTCTGACAACCTGGCGATTTGCAGACGATTTGGCTTACTCTGTGACCGGTACAGATGACGGTGATGTGGTCACCCTGGGCAAAGGCCTGAACCAAGTCAGCCTGGGCGCCGGCAGCGATGAATTTGTCATTGACAGCAAGGCCTTGGTCAACGACACCTTGGATGGCGGTGAGGGTCTTGACACTTTGACATTGCGTGGCTCGGACATCGATCTGTCAGGAGCGGTCCTGTCGGGGATTGATGCCATCAAGGTGTCATCCCAGTCCCTGTCAATGACAGCAGAACAATGGGCCACATTGGGCTCCGTTGTGTCGCGCGTCAATGGTGCAGAAACCGGTTTCATCCTGTCGATTGCCACTGCAGGCACCACCACCTTGGCAATGGATTCTCCCTACGTTGGCTTGACAGGGTCTGCAGGCGATGACCGCTTGGTTGGCAACGCAGGCAGCAATATTTTGGTCGGCGGGGTGGGTAATGACGTTTTGCTTGGGAACGCTGGAGACGACCGGCTTGTCAGTGGTGCGGGTGTTGACGCCTTATCTGGGGGCGATGGCAACGACACTTTGGTGATCACCGACAAGCTGGTGGTTCGGGATCAGCTTTCCGGTGGTTCGGGCACGGACACCTTGATCTTGCAAGATGGTCAGGATCTTTCGCTGGCGATTCTCAGTGACATTGAACTTATTCGTGGTGTCGGCAAGGTGACCTTAAGTGCCAGCCAACTGGCAAGCGTCAAAACCATTCAGGGTCTCAGCGTACAGCTCTCTGATACTGGCACTGTATTCACGATGCCCAATCTTCAACTGAGTGATGGCGCGCGCATTTATTTGGATCAAGCAGACACGACGGTCAGCATGGGTCTGGGCATCTTGGGTTCCAGGGGAGACGACACGGTCACGGGCAACTCCGCGGGAGATGTCATCTATGGCGGGCGAGGCGCTGACTACTTGGACGGCGCTGCGGGCAATGACACGCTGTATGGCGGCAGCGGTACCGACACGTTGGTTGGTGGTGCAGGGAATGACCGATTTCAGGTCGTCGGCAGTGAGTTTTCCAATTGGCAAACGTTGACCAGTGATTTGATGGAGGGTGGTGAGGGTGTCGACACCCTCGCAATTGATTTTTCCGGTGGGGCAAACAACCAATATGCCACTTATCGCATCAATCCTGGCGCGATTTCCGGCATTGAAATTCTGGAAGTCAACCAACCTAACTATCAAGTTATCGCATTGACGGCCTCGCAATGGCAAAAATTTTCTGACATTGACATAACTGGAACCTCTGATATTTATTCATGGCTTCGATTCGAAATCACAGGAAGTGGTGAAGATTTTTCTTTTGGCGAGGTCACCTCGTCGAGCAAACTGAAAAAAGTCACATTGTTCGGAACTTATGGCAATGTAGACGCTTCGGCGTTTACCTTGGGTAACGTCACTGATGACAATGCATCATTCAACGAATTCAATCTGACGGTAGAAAAATTTTCAACTGCAACCTTGAGCACTGGCAATGACAATTTGGTGATCCAGGGCCAGGCACAGAATTTTGTAGTCAATGCAGGCGCGGGTGACGACCAAATCTTCCTGTCAGGTTATACCGACGTCAATGCCACAGTCGATGGCGGTGCTGGAACAGACACGCTGAATGTCAGTCGCAACAGTTACATCGACCTGACCCACCTGACTCTGACCAGCATCGATTCTGTCAAGTACGGTACGGCAACCATCGTCGTAACGCCTGCTCAATTGGAGTCTTTGAGCTTCGATGGCTCTGGATCCAAATACACCAAAACGGGATCAACCATCGTTGGCACTGGTGTTGCAGACTCGTACAACGGCAATGGAGCCGGTAGTTTCCAAGGCGGTCGTGGTGACGACACGATTTCCAACGTCGAAACCGTCGTGTTCACAGGCAACATGGCAGACTACGATCGTGTTCGCACTGGTACGACGCTCAAGGTGTCTCAGTCCAGGGGAGCTCAAACGGATGGCACTGACACCTTGAATGGTGTCATGTACCTCAAGTTTGCAGACACGCCGACGGCCATTCAAATCGATGATGCGCCTGACAATCCCTATTCATTTGTGACAAGCTCCATGCAAGGGGCGGTGGTGGCCGCGAGCACCTCAGCGTTGACACTGGCAGAGTACGATAAGCGCGTATCGGGCAAAAAAGACTTTAGCGGGGATGCGGATGTCTTTGCTGCCAACCTCGCCGCCAATTCTCCCTTGGCCATTGATGGCGCCACGTTTGGCGGCAGCGGCTGGACCATGCGATTCTACGAAGTCGCAACCGGTCGTCAAATTCAATTCAAAGACTTGGTGAATGTTGGAAGTACATGGTACCCATCTGAGTATTACAGCTGGATGGCCAACAACTCTTCCAGCAAATGGCTGCCTGGCTTCTACGACAACGGGGATTTCAAAGCTTACCAAGGCGGTAAAGTCGTCTTCCAATTGAATGTGGACGGAGGAACCAACGGTATCCAGGACTACGCCTTTACCCTCAAATACCTGGACGATTACGCAGGCAGTGCAGACACGCTGGGTGTCATGGATGCCCAGGTGGGGCAGGTCAAAGGTTATATCGGTGGCGAAGCCGACCATGACTGGATTCGCACCAATTTAATTGCGGGTACCAAATACGAATTCCGGTTGGCAGGCCTGTCCACTGGTGGCGGAACCTTGGTAGATCCCAAGTTGCAACTGATGGACGGTCGCGGTGTTTTGATTGCGGCCGGTCTGGATGAGGCGACGAATGTGGTGGGCAATGACGATGCAATTGTCTTTCGACCCACAATCACAGGCGATTACTTTCTCGCAGTCAGCGATGTCGCGCTGATGAGTTCTGGTTCCTGGACTTTGTCACAATCCAGCCTCGACTTGATTGATGGCAGCCAAGCCAGCACAGAGCGTATCGCTTGGGGCGCGGGTCAAACTTTCTCTGTGAGCAGCGAAATCAATGCCCTGAGCGATCACGATTGGTTCAAAGTTTGGCTCGACAAGGGCATCACGTACACCTTCAAGGCGCAAGGCACATCAGCAGGCGGGTCGCTTTCTGACCCGCAGTTGTCCGTGAGATCGGCTACTGGAATTTTGCTTGAACAGGATGACAACAGTGGCGGGGGCGCAGATGCCAGTGTGGTGTTTTCCGCATCGGATTCCGGTTGGTATTTCTTGGATGCGGCCGCATCGGGCAATGCCGGTAAAGGCACCTATACCTTGAAGGGCGCTACCTTGGCAGACGACTACGCAAGCAGTCTGCAAACCACAGGCAGGATTGATGTTGGTGCGACTTTGCATGGGTTGACCACCTTTGTTGGAGACTCGGATTGGATCAAAGTGGGTCTGAGCAAAGGCAAGACCTATGTCATTGATTTAATGGGCGATATATCGGATCAAGCTTTGCTGGATCCATTGACAGATCCCTTGCTCCAAATTCGCGATCCCTTGGGAAAGATCATTGCGAAGGCTGATGATTCGGCAGGGTCGCTTAACGCCAAGGCTTATTTCACCGCGGCTGCCGACGGTATTTACTTCCTCGAAACAAAGAGTGCGTTCAAATACGCTGTTGGCGCCTACCAACTTTCGGTCGCTTTTGCGCCTGCGGACGACCTTCCTAACAAGCCCACTTCGACAGCCGCCGCACTGACTCTGGGTGCTGCCTTGCGTGGCACCTTGGAAATTCCGGGCGACCATGACGTAGTTCAGGTGGCCTTGGAAGCAGGGAGGGTTTACCAAGTCAACATGGAGGGGTTGTCCAATCACGTTGGCACATTGGTTGATCCTTATGTGCGGGTTTTCAACAGCGCTGGTCAATTGATTGATTTTGACAACAACAGCGGCTATGGAGTCGATGCGCAGTTGTACTTGACCCCCGGTAAAAGTGGCACCTATTTCATCGAAGCTTCTGCAGCCGATGACCACGGGCAAGGAAGCTATCAACTATCTGTGACGCAGCGCAATATGCCAGCGGACGATGTCCCCAACGACTTGAGCACCAGGGTCATGTTGGCTCCGGGGGATAGCTTTGAGGGCGCATTGCTGACGCATAACGACCAGGATTGGTTTGGTATTCGTTTGATCGCCAATCAAGATTACGTTTTTCAACTCAAAGCATCAGCCAGTGGTCATGGGAGCCTGGAGGATCCTCTATTGGAAATTCGCTCTGCCAGCGGCGATTTGTTGGTGACAAAAGACAACATGTTGTTGTCGAATGATGCTTCTGTTTTGTTCACGCCAACGGCAACAGCAAACTATTATTTGGTGGCCAAGGCCGCACATGGCGACATAGATTCAGGCACTTATTTGCTCACCACGCGCAGCCCTGATGATCATGGCAATACGCGAGAAGACGCCTCGCATCTCACCCTGAACCAAACTGCACAGGGCGCTATTCAGTGGTCAGATGGTTCTTTTGGTGTCCGTGCAATTGACAGCATCGGGTTGGCTACGGATGCTGATGAGGACTGGTTTCAATTTGAAGCGGATGCCGGTCAAATTCTCAGCTTGACAGGCAAGATTGCCACAGGATCCTCTCTCAGTCGTCCCATGTTGGAGGTGGTGGATGCTTCTGGTCGAACGGTTGCCATCGCTGATGGCTTGGAAACCACGGGAGGATTGGCCGCTGCCACTTTCAAGGCGGTAAATGCCGGTACTTATTACGGCCGTTTGATCGACGGCGCAGGCGCAACTGGCGCTTATGAAATGATGTTGAGTCTGGGGGATGTGTCTGACGAAGATGCAACTGGCTCGGTTCTGATGGACTTCGCCACAGCAAGTAGCTTCAAAGTTGCGCAAGCAGTCGCTTCCATTGGACTTCCCGGCGACAGCGATGCGTTCCAAGTCAACTTGCAGCAAGGTCATTTTTTCCGCATCGAAACATTGGCCGTTCGAGATGGCACTCGCGCGCCTCTGGGCGGAGCAGAATTGTCATTGAACTTCACTGAGCAAGGCACTTCGACACCCATAGCCGTTGATGTTGTTCACGATGCCGCATCGCCATCGCTGTATGACAGCACGGTTTTTCAGGCGACCACCAGTGGGACATTGTCTTTGAGCGTCAAGGCTTTGGAAGAAACTCAAACAGGGCGATACAAACTTCGCATTGTGGATCTGGGTATTTCGGAGCCAGACGATCGTCCAGACGCCGCGCTTGCCTACAACACAGCGACACACGGCGTGATGGCTGCCAATGAAAGCCAGAGCGGAACCATCAATGCGGCCGACGACGTGGATTTATTTGCCATTCAACTCACGCAGGGTAACCTTTACAGCTTCACAGTCAAAGGTTTTGCGGACGAACTGGGAACGCTTGCGCAAGCCGATCTGCGGCTGCTCAACGCCAGTGGGCAGTTGGTGACCACTGGGAGTGTTAACACAGAAGAAGGTCAAACCCATTTGCAAGTCGGTGTATTCAGTTCAGGACTTTATTATCTGGCTGTGGGCGCGTCAGATTTGCCAGGCAATACGGGCACCTATGTGCTGGACACAGGCCTATTCGGCACAAACGAAGCAAGCGTGGACGATATGCGTGCCGATACGCAATCTGGTGTCTCGGTGGCGCCCGGAAAAACTGCGACGGGTCGCATCGATTTTGTGGGTGACAGCGATTGGATTCGCACCACCCTCAGCGCCGGCAAGGTCTATGTGTTGGATGTTTTGGCTTACGGCAGTTCCAGTGGTGGCACTCTCCCCGACGCCACCTTGCGATTGATCGACACCCATGGCCAAGAAATCGCCAGCGATGACAACAGTGGCGCAGGCTTGGATGCCCATTTGCAATTCACTGCGCCAAATGATGGGGACTATTATCTGGATGTCAGCAGCAACGGCACAGACACAGGAACTTACACAGTACGCTTGCGCGAACTCTACAGCGGCATTGCCGACCCCTTGCGCACAGCCCAGTGGTATCTGGATGCAATTGGTTTGGCGCCTCTCTCGGGGCAAATAACCGGTGCCGATGTGACCATTGGCATGATTGACGATGGCATCGATGCGGCGCATCCTGACTTGCAACAGCAAATTGATTTTGCAGATTCATCCGATGCGTCGCGCGACACCCAATACGGTAATCACAAGATCAATTTGCCGCCACCGCTGGGTGACGCGCATGGCACGGCTGTCGCTGGCATCATTGTGGGCGAACAAAACAATGAAACCGGTATCGTTGGCATTGCACCAGATGCCCTCGTCGCGTCAAATCGTGTGCAATGGACCTGGGATCAAATCACACAGGCTTTAGGTGAGCAAGCCCAATTTGATGTGAGCAACAACAGTTGGGGCGCTACCGCGCCTTTTGCGGACAATTTCAACAGCACCACATTAACGTTTGCTTACCAACATTTGCGCACAGGTGTGGAGGACGGCCGTGGTGGCAAAGGCACTGTGTTTGTTTTTGCGGCCGGTAACAGTGGCGCCTTTGGTGACAACACCAACTATCACAACTTCCAAAATGCACGAGAAGTGATCACCGTGGCAGCGGCCAATCAAGATGGCAGCGTGGCAGCGTTTTCAACGCCGGGTGCCAGCATCTTGGTAGGAACCTATGGCGTGGACTTATTCACCACAGATCGTCATGAAAAGGGCTTGGGTCACAACCCCACCAGCAATTACACCCATTTCTCGGGAACTTCTGCCGCTGCACCTGTCGTCTCTGGGGTTGTGGCGCTGATGTTGGAAGCCAATCCTGCTTTGGGTTACCGCGATGTTCAGCAAATTTTGGCCTATACCGCTCAACATCCAGAAAACCAGTCCTGGAAAACCAATGCTGCGGCCAACTGGAACCTCGATGGTCTCAAGTACAACGACGCGATGGGTTTTGGTCTGGCGGATGCCTATGGTGCCGTCCGCTTGGCGCAAACCTGGATGCAGACGGATAACAGCGTCAATGAAATTTCTGCATCTGCCCGTGCCTTTGGGTTGCGTGAAGCCATCCCCGACGGCGACAGTGCGTACACCAAAACCTTCCGCATCGACAGCGATCTGCGGGTTGAACACATCGAACTCGGCGTGGACCTGCGGCACAGCCGTCTGGGTGACCTGATCCTGGAGGTGACATCCCCCAGCGGCACCGTGTCGCGCTTGATGGACCGCCCCACCGTGAATGCCGAGCAGCCATTCGGCTTGAGTGGCGAGGACAGCGGCGTGCCCACCCACCTCCTGTGGGACTTCTCAAGCGTTCAATTCTGGGGCGAAGAAGCCGCCGGCGATTGGACCATCAGTATCAAGGACGTGCGCGCCGAGCAAACCGGCACGCTCTCCAGCCTGTCACTGCGCGTCTATGGCGAGCGCGACACCGGTAACGATGTGTACGTTTTCACCGAAGAAGGTTTCAAAACGGCCACCAACCGCGTGCTCAGCGATGAAAACGGCACCGACACCTTGAACGCTGCGCCCATGCAACATGACATGTATGTCGACTTGCCCAAGGGCTTGATTGCCGCTGAAGGGGTCACCTACACCGTGGCGCCCTGGTCTGTGCTTGAAAACATCATCACCGGCATCGGTGCCGACAATGTCATTGCCAATGACAGTGCCAACCTGATTCGCACCTTTGAAGGCAACGACACCTTGCAAGGCGGCTTTGGCAATGACACCCTTGACGGCGGTCAGGGCTTCGACACCGTTGTTTACAGCGGCACGATTGGTGAATTCCAAGTGTCCTGGGACCCGGCGCTCAAAACGGTGACCGTATCGGACGGCAAGTTCGACAATGGCAATGAGGGCGTAGACATCCTCAAAGGCATTGAACGCATTGTGTTCAGCAATGGCGAAATGAACCTGGCCAGCAAGGTGGGCAACCAGGCGCCCTCCGTGATGCAAGCTTTGTTCGACAATCCTGTGACCGTCGGCAAGGGCATGGGCATTGACTACGTCATTCCAGAAGCGGCTTTTGCAGATTCAGAGCAAGGCAATGCTGCCGATTTGCAAGTCACGGTCACCAGCGCATCTGGAGGTGAGCTGCCCGAGTGGTTGACCTATGACCCGGAAACACGCTCTTTCTCAGGTGTGCCACCGCAGGATTACCAAGGCCAGTTGAAACTCTTGGTGACTGCCGTCGATGATTTCAACCAATCGGTGGCCGATATCCTCACCCTTCAATTCGGAGACAACCAAGCGCCTCTGCTGGACAACCCGAGCGAGCTCTCTTTGAGGGAGGATGCCGCCAGCACCAGCCTGGGCTTGCATATTCCTACGGACCCTGAAGGCAAGACTGTCAAAGTCAAGGTGTTGGAAATCCCCACTCAAGGCAAATTGCTGGACAAGTTGGGCAACACGCTGGCCGTCGATGCCATTCTGAGTGCGGACGGCCTTAGCGAAGTGCATTATGTGCCGGCGACTGACGCATTTGGCGACATGGGCTATTTCCGCTACCAAGCCACCGACGATGATGGCGTGGCTGCCGAGTCCTCTGTGCATGTCTTCGTTGACCCGGTGAACGATGCGCCGCGATTTGCCACCACAGGCAGCAAGCTGGTTGTTCAATATCCCTTGGTACAAGCGGTCACATTGGATGTGGCACGGCCCGCTGACCCTGAGTCGACGCTGAGCAATGTCAGGGTGGCCGACTTGCCCGCCATGGGCGTGGTGCGTTTGGACAGTGTCGCGCTCAGTCTGAACCAAGTGCTCAGCTTTGATCAGCTCAACCGTTTGAGCTTCACGCTGTCAGAAAACGTCAACGGCCCCATTGGTGGCCTGACCCTGCGCGCGACCGACCCAGATGGCTTGTCCACCGACTGGACCTTGTCCCTGGAAGTGCAAGGCAACCTGGCCAACAGCTCGGGCACGGCAGGCGCCGATGCTTTGTATGGCAGCGTTGGCAACGATACCTTGTACGGCCTGTCGGGTGACGACACCCTGACCGGCAACGCCGGCAACGATCGCTTGCTGGGCGGTCCTGGCAACGATGCCTTGTATGGTGGCAGTGGCAACGATGCGCTGGACGGCTCCAGTGGCAACGATTTGCTCGATGGTGGCACAGGCAACGACACACTCAGCGGTGGCCCTGGCAACGACACCTACATGGTGGACAGTGCCAGCGACGTCGTGCTTGAAGTCATTGCCGGGGGTGCCGGCGGCAAAGACTTGGTCGTGACCTCGGTCAGCTTGACCGCGCCGGACAACGTTGAGAACCTGCAAGCCGCTGTGGCCACTGCGATCAATCTGGTGGGCAACGATCTGGACAATATTTTGTCTGGCAACGAATTGGCCAACAAGTTGGAAGGCAAAGCCGGTCGTGACACCTTGTTGGGCAGCGCCGGCAACGATACCCTCGACGGTGGCTTAGGCGTGGACCGGCTAGCAGGTGGTCAAGGCGACGACACCTATCTGGTCAACTCCCGCTCGGACATCATTGTGGAACTGGCCAATGAGGGTATCGACACGGTGCGCGCCAGTGCCAGCTACACCTTGCCTTCGAACGTGGAGCATTTGGTGCTGGAAGAGGGCGGCGACTTCAGCGCCGGCGGCAACTCTTTGGACAATCACTTGTGGGGCAACGCTGGCGCCAACGTGCTGGCCGGTGGATTAGGGCGCGACACGCTGGAAGGCGGTTTGGGCAATGACACCTACGTCATCAGTGACGCGCTGGACAGCATCATTGACACTGGGGGCATCGACACCTTGCGCTCCAGCTTGGACGTGACACGCCTGGCCGCCGACCTGGAAAACATCGAGCTTGTCGGCCTGAATGATTTGATGGCCATCGGCAACATGGCCAATAACGTTTTGAATGGCAACAGTGGCGACAACCTGCTGGAGGGCGGCGCCGGTGTGGATACCCTCACCGGAGGCGATGGCAGCGATCAATTTGTTCTGGCCTACAACGGTTCGGGCAAGAGCGCCGACACGGTCACTGATTTCGTCACCACATCCGACCTCCTGGTCATTGACCTGGCCAGCTTTGGCATCACTGCTGAACAAACTGGATTGTTGTCCTCGGGCACCGTCGCTGCCGCGTCGTTTGTCAAAGGTGCGGGTGCCCGTGCGCTGGACAACAACGACTATTTCTTGCTCGATACCGCCCGTGGCGTGCTGATGTTCGATCCGGATGGCTCGGGCGCAACGGTCGCCATGGAGGTGGTCCAGCTGGTGGGCACCACGGCACAAAGCGTGGTGGCCTCTGATATTTTTGTGGCGATCTGATTCATGGCTTTGTTTTTGTTGCCTGCGCCTCAGGTTTCGGACATTTCGGTGGGGGGCGCCGCCATCGGCTTTATCGAGCCTTTGGGGTTCTCTGCGGACAACCGCCAACTGTTGGTCCATGTCACTTTCACAGACGATGGCGACCCGGGGTCTGGTCTGCACCATGGCGTGTGGTTGTACGACCTGACGCAACAAGCCTATGTTGCGTGCTTGAACACCCTGATCGCCGGTACAGGCGCCGCATCGAGCGTGGACGTGAAGTCTGCGGTCATTGCGGGTTCGGGCAGCAGCTTGCGTGTGGTGGCCATGAGCCAAGTTCGAGGTGCCAGTTACGAGATGGCGCTTGCGCAAATCGATGCTGGCACGCTGACGCGCGCCAACGTGGCCAGCGCCTTGCTCAACGAAGTCGCAACGCCAGTGGTGTCGTCCATGGCATTGAGTGCGGATGGTCGCTTTCTGGCATTGCAAACGGACAGTGCACGTCTTGCGCCAGACCAAGCACCTGACGCCAACGATACCAGCGATGTTTACTTGGTCGACCTGCAAACTTTGCAGACACGCAGAGTGAGCTTGGCTGAGGGCGCGGAAACGACTGCGGTAGCGACCTTGGGAGCCGTGTACAGCAATGGTGCGATTGTGCGTGTGGCTTTTGTGTCCGACGCTGCCTTTGTGTCCACGGCCAAAGACAAGAACTCTGCCCCTGGGAGCGAGGCCACGGGCAACATTGCCAGCGATCTTTACATTTGGAGCAATGCTTTTGATGCTGGTGGCTTGACTGGCGCACCCGACATCAAGCTCGCTTCCATCACGCCAACTGGGGTCGCCTCCGGCCTGGTGGATCCAGCCCTGCCGGTGGCGCTCAGTGCCACCGCTGCTTGGTTCTCAAGCACCAGCAACGCCTTGGTCGCTTCGGACGCCAATAGCAGCGTCGATGTCTTTTTCTACACCTTCAACACCGCGACTGTCGAGCGCATCACTGCGCCGGGCGCGTCCGAGTTCAGCGGTGGCGCTTTCTTGGCAGATATCAGCACCAGTGGCAATACCCTGGCTTTGCTCACAAGCAGCCCAGACTTGGTCGGCGCTTCAGGGGTGCAGCAGCTTGTTTTGTGGGATCGAACCAAAGGCTCGGCCAGCTTGCCATCCAGCAGCACGGGCAAGGTTGCTGATCTGGCCAACGACCTGATCCTGAACACAGCGCTTTCACCGAGTGGCACCACGGCGGCCTACAGCACCGCCGCAGACAACCTCGTTTCGGGCGCCACCGGCGACTATGGTTTGTATGTTTCCAGCACAGTGTCCCAAACGCTCACCGGCAAAGCATACTATTGGAACAAAACCGCTGCGCAAGGCACTCACGCCGCAGGCCATGTCTTGCTGTCCCAGGTCAGTGTGGGCGCAGCCGAACAAGTTGTGAGTACAGACGCATTCGGTCAGTACAGCCTGCCTCTTGCGAGCACCGACTTGACCAACATCACCGCCGCACGCCTCACCACCGATACGGCGATGAAGGCCAGCATCAAGGACGCCATCAATCTCAGCGATGTGCTCGACTGCCTCAAGCTTTACCTGGGTAAAACGGTTAGCAGTCCTTCGCCCTATAAACTAATCGCGGCTGATCTTGATGGCAATGGCAAAGTTGATTTGACCGATGTCTTAAACCTGCTGAAGAACTACCTTGGCAAAACAACCACTGCCACACCCCAATGGGTTTTCATGAGTGAGGTGGCCAACCTGTCAGCCGTGAACAAATCTGTCACCACGTTGCCTGCACTGCAGCACGATCCTGCAGCCGCAGGGGAACTCAATATGGTCGCCGTCTTGCGTGGCGACGTCAATGGCAGTTGGAAACCCGCTGTCAGCGAAGATTACAACTGCTTGCCCGACAGTTACTTTACAGACACCAGTGTGGGATTGGTTGCACAGCACGCGTCTGTGGTGACTTTGGGGCAGTTTGGCTTTGCTTGAACCTCAATCTACCAGTCGTTTCGAACGAAGCTCGGTGATCCATGCTTGCACGAACTGTGCATTCTTGTTTATACCTGCGTTCAATTGATGCATCACCAATGTTTAAGCGAAATCCGTCTCTTTGCAACGGCGTCACTTACCCTTAAGGTCGCAGGCGCGACGCCGTAGCCGCCTTCTCTGGCACGTGGTACGGGAAGTCCAAAGCTTGGAGGCACAGGCTGGCCACCAAGGCATGGCGAGTCTTGGCGTCTTTGGGCAACGCGGTCATGGCGTTCAAAACATAGTTGTAGTTGATGCTGACCAGAAGTTGGGAGGCCGCAAATGGCCCAGGGTTCGAATCAGGGTGGCCAAATCGGCGTTGGATCAGCTTCATCAACCCGATGAGCTCGACGAAGATTTTCTTGGTGCGGGGGTCCACTTGCAGGTCCACCATGAAAAACTCGTGCATGGCGCGATTGGCCGCAAAATCCACCTCCTGGATCTGCTCAAGTCGTTGGCTCATTTCCTGAAGCAAGGCGTGCCGATCATTCGAAGTGGGAACTTTTTCACTCACTTCCTGCATGATTTTGCTGGCTTTGCTGCAATAACGCTCGTAAATCAGCAGCAGGGCTTGCTTCTTGGAGCCAAAACGCGCCAAAAATGCGCCGCGATGCAGGCCTGAAGCCAGGGCGATTTCATCAATCGTGATTTGGTGAAAGGACTTGTGCGAGAAAAGCTGGGCGAAAGCATCCAAGAAGCGCTGCTCTGTCATCAGGGCGCGGGTCTGGTGGGGCCTTTTGTAGCTCACTTAAATTCTCCAAAACTAACTATTGGTTTTTTTTTCCTGAAGTATAGTTTTCATGCTTTATTTTGAAGAAATTTTTTATTTGGCATATTTTTTAAAACATCGCAAATTTAATCCTTTAATTTTAAATGAAATCGAATTTTGTAATTTTGATATCACTTTTGATATCGTGCGGTGCCCATGCCCAAGGCCTGTACGAGTCCATTGAGCAAGCGCTTGATTCGAACCCTCAAATTCGGTTGGCGCTTGCCAAAGTGATGGATGCGGAGTTGGCTCAAAAGTCAGCCGGGCAACAGTACATGCCGACGGCCTCTGTGCGGTTTGAGGGGGTCGAGCGATCTTCTTCAGATGCGGTTTATGCAGGTGATAAATCCCAAAAAACCCTTTCATTGCAGCAGCCCCTGTACACGTTCGGCAAGATCACCGCTATCAATGAGCGGTCTGCGCAAGAGCTTCAATTCACCAAGGACGCGCTGAATGAGTCCAGGCTTCAACTGTCGTACCAGGTGATCCAGGCTTGGGGAGAGCTGTACGCAGCGGCCCTTCGGCAGGATATCTTGGGAAAAAGCAGGCAAGAGCATGTGCGCCTGAGCGAGCAAGTTGGCCGCCGGGTCGAGGAGGGCGTGGCTGCGCAAGCTGAGCTGGTCTTGACGGTGGGGCGCATTCGGCAAGTCGAGGCGCAACTCGCCAATGAAAAGTTGCGGATGCTGACGGCGCAATCCAGGCTCGAGTTGCTGACCAATCGCAAATACAAGCTGTTGGCCCCCAAAATCGAAGCGCAAAATGCCGTCCATTTGAGCAATTTGGACAGCGAGTCGCTGGTGACCGAGCATCCAACGCTTCAAAAATTAAGCCGCCGTATCGCGTCGGTCAGTCAAGAGGCGCGCCAAAAAAATGCAGAGATGTACCCCGAGGTGTACGTGCGATTTGACCGCCAATACGGCAATTACACCCTGAGAAACACCGACCCGAGCAATCGCGTTTTCATTGGCATGAGCACCAACCTTGGGCCAGGCGTGTCTAGCTACTACACGGCAGTGTCTGCTGCGAAAAAATTGGACCAAGTGCATGCCGAGCGTGACATTGAAACCAACAATGTTCGCGAAGCCGTCCGCAAGGACCTGTTGGTCGTCCTGGAGTCCCCGTCACGAATCAACGCGCTGACAGACAGCTACCAAGCCAGCGTCAGCACCTTTGATTCCTTTGAGCGCCAATTCAGCTCGGGCAAAAAGTCTTGGCTGGAAGTGATGAACGCCGTACGCGAAAAGGTGCAATCGGAGGTGGAGCTTCTGGACGCGCAGATCAACCTCGCTTTGGCTGAGGCCAAGCTGCGCACGCTTCAGAAAATTGAAAGCACAGGCCGCTGATGGGCGTTCCCTTTTTGGACAGGGCGCTGGCCCGCATGGCTGCCTTGCATGGTTGCGCCATAGACATGCCCCTGGTGGTCGAGGTTGCAGCCCGCAGCGAGACAGTCAGCGATGCGATTGAGCAGCTGAACCAGCGCATCAGCAACCTGCGCTTTGAGGCGCGCCGCCAAAGCGAGGCGGGCGCGCAAGACCAGACGCCGGCTCTGATTTTTCTAGAGGATGAATGCGGCATTGTGCGTGGCAAAAATGGTCGCGACCAATGGGTTGTCGAGTTTTATGACGCAGGTCAAGCACAGTGGCAAGAGCGTCAAATGGCGCTGGCCTTTCCCTGTGACTTGATTGTGGCCGCAGCGGTCCGCCCCCGGCCCAAGTCATCGAACCCACTGGGCCATTTGCTGTGGAGCTTGGCCAAGCAGCGCAAGAGTGCATTGTTTCAAGTGATCCTGGCAGGCTGCATGATCAACATCATTGCCTTGCTGACATCTTTCTACAGCATGCAGGTTTACGACCGTGTGATCCCTACGGGCGCGGTGGCCACACTGATCGCGCTCACCATCGGTGTCACGCTGGCGCACCTGTTCGAGTTGGCCGTTAAATTCCTGAAATCGACGCAGGCAGAAATTGTCAACAAATGGCTGGATGAGGAGCTCTCGCGCGCCATCTTCACGCGTTACTTTCAAATACGCCTGGACGCCATGCCAGCCAGCCTGGGTGACCTGGCCAGCAGGCTCAAGAGCTATGAAATGGTCAGGCAGTTTTTCATTGGGATGCCCATGCAGTTGCTGGTGGACATCCCATTTGTCTTGATATTTTCGGTCTTCATTTTCAGCTTGTGCGGCTGGCTCATTTTTTTGCCCTTGGGGTTTTTCTGTTTGGCCGTGTTGATCGGCTATTTTTATAAAAACGAGTTCATCCACGAGGCCGACCTTGGCAACGCCTCCAGCAATCGCAAATTTGGGCTGATTGTTGAAACCATCCAGGGCGCCGAGACCATCAAATCGGGCCATGCGGGCTGGCGTGTTTACGCCAAGATGTCTGGCATCAGCCAAGACGCCCTGGATTCTGAGTATCGGTTGAGAAAAGCGTCCGAAAAATCTCAGTACTACATTGCCTTTTTAAGCCAACTCGCCTACGTTGGCATGGTGGCCCTGGGCTCTTTGCTGATCGCCCAAGGAGGCTTGACCATGGGCGGCCTCATCGCCTGCACCATCATGGCCGGGCGCATGTTGGGGCCATTGGCCGTTGTGCCGCAAACACTGGTCCAGTGGGCGCAAACCAAATCGGCTTTGAAAGGATTGAATGAGCTGTGGAATTTGCCCTTGGATTACGACGAGGGCGTCACACCTTTGATTCCCGCGGACATTCAAAGCAGCTATTTGCTCAAGGGGGTGGAGTTCAACTACGGCAAGGTGCCCGCCCTCAAAGTCTCCGAATTCAAGGTGGCCCCGGGCGAGCGCATCGCCATCTTGGGTCCGATTGGCTCCGGAAAGAGCACCTTGCTCAAGCTGCTCTCAGGCATGTACAAGCCCACCCGAGGAGCGGTCTTGTTGGATGGCATGGACATCAACCACGTTTCCAAGCCATTTTTGGCTGAACAAATTGGCTATCTGCAACAAGATGGCCGCTTGTTTTCGGGGACCTTGCGCGAGAACCTTGTGCTGGGCGTGATCGACCCAGGCGATCAAGTGATTTTGGAAGCGGCCAAAAAAACGGGGTTGTACGATTTCGTGCTGGCCAAACACCCCCAAGGTTTGTCGCAGCCTGTGTTTGAGGGGGGCGCGGGCTTTTCGGGCGGGCAGCGCCAACTCATCAATTTGACCCGCCTGTACATCAGGAAGCCCAAAATTTGGCTGTTGGATGAGCCAACAGCCAACATGGATCGCAATTCGGAAGTGGCCTTGGCCAACCTGCTCAATGCAGAGTTGAAGCCTGAGGACACCCTGGTCCTTGTGACGCACAAGCCGGAACTTCTGCGCTTGGTCAACAGGATCGTGCTGATCGTGAACAACGAAATTATCTTAGATGGTGAGAGGAACGAGGTTTTGCAGAAACTTCAGCCGCCGCCGGGTGCTGCTTGAGACAGGTTGATGTGAAATGAAGATTGAAAACGGTCTCCCTCAACGATTCGCATTTTTTGCGCGTGTCGGTGCAATTCCTTATCTGTTTTTCGCGCTGATCATTTTCTTGCTTTGGGCGAGTTATTTTGAGATTGACCAAACGGTGCGCGTCCAAGGGCAATTGGTCTCGGAGTCCAAGACGCAAATCATCCAATCGGCAGACGGTGGCGTGATTGAAAAGATTTTTGTTCGCGAAGGCGACGCCGTCAAAGCCGGCAAGGTCGTCGCCAGGCTGGAGCAGACCCGTGCGTCCGCTGAATACGAGGAGACGCGCACAAAAGCCGTTGCCTTGGAGATTGCGATTGCCAGAGTCAAGGCGGAGGCCAATGGCAGCAACCCTGACTTTTCGAAATTCCCGCCCCAATACAAGCATGTGGTCAATTACCAGCGTGAGCTGTACCAAACGCGGCTTCACAACCTGAAGACCGAGCTGGGCTACATCTACGAGGGAACGGACTTGGCCTTGAAAGAGCACCAAATGAACGAGCGCTTGTTCGCCTCTGGCGACATCAGCGCCACCGATTTGATGCGCTCACAGCGCCAGTTGCTGGAAATCAAGGCCAAGAAAGACGCGGTGCTTGGCAAGTACCGCCTGGAAGCGGGTGCCGAGCTGGTGAGGCTCAGCGATGAGTTGTCAGCGCAGTTGCACAGAACGCAGGGCCGTGAAAGCCTGGTGATCCATACCGAGCTGGTTGCGCCGCATGATGGCATTGTGAAATCTCTCAAAATCAACTCCGCAGGCGGTGTGCTGCGGCCTGGGGATGAAATCATGCAGATCTCGCCCACCAAGGACAATTTGATTTTGGAGGTGCGTGTGCCACCTTCGGAGATTGGCATGATCCAGACCGGTCAGCCGGTCAGCGTCAAGATCGACACCTACGATTACTCGGTTTACGGCGCACTGGACGGGAAGATATTGGACATCAGCCCGGACTCCATCAATGAGCCCTCTGCTCAGGCCAATGGGGTGCCGCAGAATTTTTACCGCGTCAAAATCAAAGTGATCCAAGACGCCAGCAACGAGCGGCAAAAAAACATTGTCCTCAAGCCAGGCATGACTGCGGCTGCAGACATTCAAGTCGGCCAGCGCTCCATCCTCATTTACCTCATGAAGCCCATTGTCAAGACTTTGAATGTGGCCGGTAGTGAACGTTAATTCCAAGATTCAAAAAATTCATCGGTGAACCAAATGGCTCAAAATAACTCTAAAAATTCTGCTCAATCCAAAGTCAAAGCGGTCAAGGGCAAGCTGCCTCTGAAAAAGAAGCGCTCCGTTGAACAGGTGGAAGCCAAAGCACAGGTCCCTTTGGAGGATTTGGAAAGCACGATTCCTTTGTCGCAGCAGACAGTGATCCCTATCGACCCTGAACTTGCGGAAAAAAGCGCGCCCCTCTACGAAGCGGTGGTCGCAGAGTTCGAGGCTCAGCGGGCGAGCACTGGCCACGACCAATTTCTTAGCAACTATGTGGTAGAGCTGGCTTCGCTTGCCACGGAAACAACGGTGGACTCGAGCAGCTCTGCGTCTGGCGCCGAGGCCTCCGCTGGGGCTGCTGCTGCGGCGCCCGCTGTCAGTCCTTTGCCGATGGTCATGGGGGCTGCTGTCGTTTCGACCGTGAACTCCGAGGATGTGACCAAGCCTGCCGTGCCGCGCATCGACCTCTCGGTGTCGAATTTGGCGAACATCGTTTCTGCCGATTCGCTCAGCATTTCACTGGCCCAATTAAGCCAGTTGTTGCTAGAGTTGCCCGCCGGGCTGACCGGTTCGGCCGCCGACGTGGTCGCCTTGGCCAATGCGATCGACAGCATGGGCGGTGGGAGTGTCACGGCAGAGCAGTTAGAGCAAAAGCTGGACCTGTTCTCATCCATGCTGACCGCGAGCCGAGGTGGCAGTTTGACCTTGGCAACCATTCAAACCTTTGCAGATGGCCTGAACCAAGTCTTTGCAGACCATGCCAGTCTGCTGGACAATGGCCTGGTCAGCTCCATCTCTTCCGCGCTGTCCAGCAGTGCGAGCAGCCTCTCGACCATGTCCGCCAGCGAGTTGGTTTCCGTGGTGTCGCAGCTGACAAGTTTTGCTGACACAGATGGAACAAACATTGCCGATTCCAAGTTCGAGCTCTTTTCCTCGGCTTTGAGTGGGGGCGGGCAAAGCGCTGGCTACAGCCAAATTTCCTCGGCCATCACGGCCATCAACACCATTTACGGAAGTGCACTGAGCGCGGCCAGTGAAACAGATTCCGTCGCGGCTCAAACCGATTTGAGTTTGATCCAGCTCAGCTACTTGCAAAGCTTGGGCGTTACCGGCGTGGATGCAAGCAACCTTTGGGTGGTGAAGAATTACTTGTTGACGGCCTTCACCGAGCACCCCGACGGCTCAGTGGTCTCAACCCTGAGTGAGTTGCAAACCTTGGTGGATGCCGCGCTTCAGAGTATCCAGGTCTCCGGCAGCATCACCGCTGGACCGGTGGTGGCCAGCAATGACTTGGTTGCCATCGCCTACACCGCCGACGGCGTGGAGATGGGCCGCTCCGAAGTCAGCTCGGCTGGCACTTTCAAGATTTCATTCACGCAGGCCTTTTCGGACTACCACGGCCTGTCGCTGGTACGGCTGTACAACAAGTCTTCGGCGCCTGATTATGTCGATGAGGCAACGCAAGTGCCTGTCGATCTTTCCACCGAGTTGCGAGCCGTGGCATCGATCGCTGGATCGGGTAATTATTTTGTGAACTTGACGCCGCTGACCGAGGTCGGCGTGCAAATCATCCAGAGCGTTTCCAACATCACGTCCTCCACCACCCTGACGGGCGCCGAGGGTACCGTTTCAGACAACCTGGTGAATTCAACCTATGCCTCCGTCGCGGACGCTGTGGGCTTGAGTGGTACAAACCTCGTGTCCGGATCGGTGACGCCGGTAATCGACCAGGCAGGCCAAGTCCAAGAGGGAAACGCTTATGGTTTGGTGCTGGCGGCCATTTCAGGGGTGGAGTCGCGTACAGCCGCCAGCACGGCCAGCGTCCTGACCGACATCTCTTCAAACCTGACCACGCAATTGGCACAGGGTAACTCTGTCATTGAGCTGGATGCAGCGCTCAAGTCGAGCATTGTGATCGGCGCGGGCGTCGCAGGCGCTGAGGGCGTCAACACGATTGCAACATTGCTGGGCGTTGACACTACTTCGGTGTCTCAAAACATTCAAACCTGGAATGCCATTACCAGCCTTGTCGAGGGAGACTCTGCGATTGCTTTGAGCTCTGCCGGTTTGACATCGATTGGCTTGACGGTGCCTTCGGCAACCACGCAAGTGTCTCAATCGGCCGTGGTGGCTTTAGTGGAGGATGTCTTGCTCGCTAAGTCATCGCAATCCGAAGCCACCCTGGAAAAAATCCAGTCCTACCTGGATGCCTCGAAAAATATCCTGGACGTAGCCGCTGGCGCCGGTGACACAACGACGCTGATCGAAAATTTGTCCCTGTTGGGCATTGAGGGCGCACGTTCCAGCTTGCTGGATTATGTGGTGAGCCAAATGGCCGGTGGGCCCGCAACGCTGTCCATGGCGCAAATCCAGTCCTTGGTCGTCGCTGCAGACGAGGTCGCAAAAGACTATGTGGCGAACAAGGCGTTGCATATTGACGTCAACGACGGGCAAACCTGGCTGACAGTTTCAGATTTCCAAAACATTGACGCCGCCGAAGTTGGCGCTACCGACGTCGCCCATTTCAACGCCTTGCTGGTGGCTTTGCCTTCGAGCGTGAAAAACGATTGGTCTGCCATCCACCAGGCGATTGAGGCCTACAGCGCTGTGCAGCAGCAGGCGGGCTTGGGCTTGCGCGCCACTGAGCTCAGCGCGACCCAATTTTCTGCCTTGGGTTTTCAAGATGCAACGCCAGGCTTGGCAAAGCTGATGTCTTCGGCCATTGCGGCGCAACCCTCGGCCAACGTTGCCACCTATTCCGGCCTGCAAGCGGTGGCGGATGCGGCGAGTGCGGTGCACGCGTTGGCCGATGGGGTGT
>CAYTZZ010000012.1:0-85068 GCA_964442645.1 uncultured Bordetella sp.
CAAAGTCAAAAAACAGTTTGCTTAACAGGGAGCGTCCATGTACGCGATGACGGGGTAGCGGGGGTTTAGGCGTGTGCCTTGTTGTAGTTGGCGATGCCGTCCATCACTTCTTTGCGGGCGGCGTCCGGGCCTTCCCAGCCCAGGATCTTCACCCACTTGCCAGGCTCCAAGTCTTTGTAGTGCTCAAAGAAGTGGGCAATGGTTTTCAGGCGCAGGGGGTTGAGGTCTTCAGGCTTTTGCCATTGGGTGTAGATCGACAAAATCTTGTTGATGGGCACGGCCAGCACTTTGCCGTCCTGGCCCGCTTCGTCTTCCATTTTCAGGATGCCGATGGGGCGGCAAGGCACGACCACGCCCGGAATCAGGGGCACGGGGGTGATGACCAGCACATCGACGGGGTCGCCGTCACCGCTGATGGTCTTGGGCACATAGCCGTAATTGGTCGGGTAATGCATGGACGTGCTCATGAAGCGGTCCACAAAAATGGCGCCAGTGGCTTTGTCCACCTCGTATTTCACCGGGTCGGCGTTCATCGGAATTTCGATGATCACGTTGAAGGCGTCGGGAACATTCTTACCAGGGGTGACGTTGTCTAAAGACATGTTTTTTCTTGAGATAGGTTAATGAAAGGTGAGGATTAACCCTGATTTTACTTTCACCGGGCTTGCGGGTGACTGGCAATTAAGAAGAAATGTCGTACATTCCGCCCGTTGGCCAATCATGTATCCGGTTTGCCGGGAATGAGGAAGCAACGCAGCGGTGGTGTCAAGCAACCCGTGTGCGTGGCACCACTTTCTCGCGAAACAACCAAAGGAGACTCTATGTCTGGCAACACAGCGCTACTTTTCGCGCTCGCTTGTGGGGTGGTGGCCGTGCTTTACGGCTTCTGGGCTCGATCTTCCATTCTTTCCATGGACGCTGGCAATGCCCGCATGCAAGAAATTGCGGCAGCCATCCAGCAAGGTGCGGCGGCCTACCTGGCGCGTCAATACCGCACCATCGCCATCGTGGGCGTCATCCTCGCGATCCTGATCGGCGTGTTTTTAGGCTCCCAAACAGCCATTGGCTTTGTCGTCGGGGCGGTCCTCTCGGGCGCTTGCGGCTTCATTGGCATGAACGTGTCGGTGCGTGCCAACGTGCGCACCGCGCAAGCCGCGACGCACGGCATTGGCCCGGCGCTGGACGTGGCCTTCAAGGGCGGCGCCATCACCGGCATGCTGGTGGTCGGCCTGGGCCTGCTGGGCGTGGGCGCGTTCTACTGGTTCCTGGTGGGCAACGGCAACCTGACCCCAGACAAAAACCTCGCCACCCTGCTCAACCCGCTGATCGGCTTGGCCTTTGGCTCTTCGCTGATCTCCATCTTCGCGCGTCTGGGCGGCGGCATCTTCACCAAAGGTGCTGACGTGGGCGCCGACCTGGTGGGCAAGGTTGAAGCCGGCATCCCCGAAGACGATCCGCGCAACCCGGCCGTGATTGCCGACAACGTGGGCGACAACGTGGGCGACTGTGCCGGCATGGCCGCAGACCTGTTCGAAACCTATGCGGTGACCCTGATCGCCACCATGGTGCTGGGCGCCCTGATGGTGGCAGCGGCCCCCGTGCAAGCGGTGTTGTACCCGCTGGTGCTGGGCGGCGTGTCCATCATTGCCTCCATCATTGGGTGTTTCTTTGTGAAGGCCAGCCCCGGCATGAAGAATGTCATGCCGGCGCTGTACAAAGGCTTGGTCGTGGCGGGCGTGCTCAGTCTGATCGCCTTTGCCGTGGTCACCTGGACCATGATGCCGGACAACGCCATCCAGGCCGAAGGCTCGCGCATGGCCCTGTTCGGCTCCTGTGTGGTGGGCTTGGTGCTGACCGCAGCACTGGTCTGGATCACCGAGTACTACACCGGCACCGACTACGCGCCGGTGAAGCACGTGGCGCAAGCCTCGACCACAGGCCACGCGACCAACATCATCGCCGGTATCGGTGTGTCCATGAAGTCCACCGCCTGGCCCGTGCTGTCGGTCTGTGTGGCCATCATCGCCGCCTACTGGCTGGGTGGCTTGTACGGCATCGCGATTGCAGCCACCTCCATGCTCAGCATGGCCGGCATCATCGTGGCCCTGGACGCCTATGGCCCCATCACCGACAACGCCGGTGGCATTGCCGAGATGGCCGAACTCCCCTCCAGCGTGCGTGACGTCACCGACCCGCTGGACGCTGTGGGCAACACCACCAAGGCCGTGACCAAGGGTTACGCCATTGGCTCCGCCGGTTTGGCGGCCCTGGTGCTGTTCGCCGACTACACCCACAAGCTCGAGAGCTATGGCATGGACATCAAGTTCGACTTGTCCGACCCGATGGTGATCGTGGGCCTGTTCATTGGCGGCTTGATCCCCTACCTGTTTGGCGCCATGGCGATGGAAGCCGTGGGCCGCTCAGCCAGTGCAGTGGTGGAAGAAGTGCGTCGTCAGTTCCGCGAGATCAAGGGCATCATGGAAGGCACGGCCAAGCCCGAATACGGTCGCGCCGTGGACATGCTGACCACTGCGGCCATCAAGGAGATGATGATCCCCTCGCTGTTGCCGGTGATTGTGCCCATTCTGGTGGGCTTGTTCCTCGGACCCAAAGCCCTGGGCGGCTTGCTGATGGGCACCATCGTGACCGGCCTGTTCGTGGCCATCTCGATGTGCACCGGTGGCGGCGCCTGGGACAACGCGAAAAAGTACATTGAAGACGGCCACCACGGCGGCAAGGGCAGCGATGCCCACAAAGCCGCTGTGACGGGCGACACGGTAGGTGACCCCTACAAGGACACGGCCGGCCCGGCCGTGAACCCCTTGATCAAGATCATCAACATCGTGGCCCTGCTGATCGTGCCCTTGCTGCCCGGTGGCACGGCATCCAAGGCCGCACCCGCAGTGGTGGCAACGCCGCCCGCCATCACGGCTCCGGCGCCCGCAGCTGCGCCCGCGGTCGCTGCTCCTGCAGCAGCACCGGCCGCGCCCGCCGCCAAATAAGACTTGTCACCTTCTCACAAGACCCGCCTCGGCGGGTCTTTTTTTGCGCGAAAATGTATCGCATGCAACACAACTTCATCGCCAACCAAGCCTGCTTGTCCCACTCCGGCCAGACCCTTGCGGTCCTGGACCCTTCCGATGGCCAAGTGTTCGACGAGCTGCAACGCAGCACCCCAAAAGACATTGACGATGCGGTCCAGGCGGCCCGTGCCTGCTATGAAGGCCCGTGGTCACGCCTGAGCGCAGTCGATCGCAGCCGCCTGCTGATGAAGCTGTCGCAAAGCGTGGCCGCCCATGCCGATGAATTGGCCGCGCTGGAGCAGCGCGATTGCGGCAAGCCCACCAAGCAAGCGCGCGCCGATGCCGTGGCGCTGGCGCGCTATTTCGAGTTTTATGCAGGTGCCTGTGACAAGCTGCATGGCGAGACCCTGCCCTACCTCAATGGCTACAGCGTGCTGACCTGGCGCGAGCCCCATGGCGTGACCGGGCACATCGTGCCCTGGAACTACCCCATGCAAATTTTTGGTCGTTGTGTGGGCGGCGCGCTGGCCGCTGGCAATGTCTGCGTGGTCAAACCCGCCGAAGACGCCTGCCTGTCCTTGCTGCGCGTGGCGCAACTGGCGGCCGAGGTCGGCTTTCCTGCGGGCGCCATCAACATCGTCACGGGCTATGGCCATGAAGTCGGCGAAGCGCTGGCACGCCATCCTGGCATCGACCACATCAGCTTCACCGGCAGCCCCAAGATTGGCACCTTGATCCAGCAAGTGGCCGCCGAGCGCCATTGCCCCGTCACGTTGGAACTGGGTGGCAAAAGCCCGCAAATCATTTTTGCCGATGCCGACCTGGACGCAGCCATTCCGGTGGTCATCAACGCCATCGTGCAGAACTCAGGCCAAACCTGCTCGGCGGGTTCGCGCGTGCTGATCGAGCAAAGCATCTACGAGCCCGTGCTGCAACGCCTGGGCCAAGCCTTCAAGGCCTTGCGTGCCGGCCCGGCCGCTGCCGACCTCGACTTGGGCCCCTTGATTCGGGCCACCCAACTGAGCCGCGTGCAAGATTTCCTGTCCCAAGCACAGCGCGATGGCATTGCCGTGGTGGCCCAGGGTGAAGTGGCTGCCGGCGCGCCCAGTAGCGGCTTTTACCAAGCCCCTGTGCTGTTGCGCGACGTGCCCGTTCAGCACCGCCTGGCCCAAGAAGAAGTGTTCGGGCCAGTGCTCTCGGCCATGGCCTTTGACAACGAAGACCATGCCGTGGAACTCGCCAACGCCACCGCCTTTGGCCTGGTGTCTGGCATTTGGACACGGGACGGCGGGCGCCAATTCCGCATGGCGCGCCGAGTGCGCAGTGGCCAGGTGTTCATCAACAACTATGGCGCCGGCGGTGGCGTGGAGCTGCCTTTTGGGGGTGTCAAGTCTTCTGGCCATGGCCGTGAAAAAGGCTTTGAAGCGCTCTACGGTTTCACCACCTTGAAAACCGTGGCCATCCGCCACGACTGAGGGGCCAAGCCCCTGCGGGCGAACTCGGTTTCTCGCGCTGTTGCACAATCAGAACATGGCTGAACGCATCATTCCCCTGGTTGACCAGCGCCTGAAAGCACTGCAACCGACCATCCCCGCACGGGCCGTCTCGCCCACGGGCTTGCTGGGCGATGGTTTGGGCCGCCCCCTGCGAGACTTGCGCATCAGCGTCACCGACCGTTGCAACTTCCGCTGCAATTACTGCATGCCCAAGGAAGTCTTCAACGCCGACTACCCGTATTTGCCACACAGCGCCCTGCTGTCGTTTGAAGAAATCACCCGGTTGGCCCATCTGTTTGTAGGCCACGGCGTGAAGAAATTGCGGCTCACCGGCGGCGAGCCTTTGCTTCGCAAAAACCTGGAAATTCTGGTGGCGCAACTGGCTCAGCTGCGAACCCCTGAAGGCACGCCGCTGGACCTGACCCTGACCACCAACGGTGCGTTGCTGGCACGCAAAGCCCAAGCCCTCAAGGACGCCGGCTTGAACCGGGTGACGGTCAGCCTGGACGGTTTGGACGATGCCGTTTTTCGGCGCATGAACGATGTGGATTTTCCGGTCACCGAAGTGCTCGAGGGCATTGATGCCGCGCGGGCGGTAGGCTTGGGCGTGGACGCGCAAGGCCGGCCGTCGGGTATCAAGATCAACATGGTGGTCAAGCGCACCACCAATGTGGACCAGATCCTGCCCATGGCGCGCCATTTCCGCGGCACGGGCATGACGCTGCGCTTCATTGAGTACATGGATGTGGGCAGCACCAACGGTTGGTGCATGGACGAGGTGTTGCCCTCCGCCGATGTGATTCGCTTGTTGCAAACCGAATTCCCCATGGTGCCGCTGGAGCCCAGCGCGCCAGGTGAAACCGCCCAACGCTGGGGCTATGCCAACGCCCAAGGCGTGCATGACCCGGCCCTGGGCGAAGTTGGCGTGATCAGCAGTGTCACCCAAGCCTTTTGCCAGGATTGCAACCGCGCCCGCCTGTCCACCGAGGGCAAGCTTTACCTCTGCCTGTTTGCCACCCAGGGCTATGACCTGCGTGAGTTGCTGCGCCATGGCACTTCGGATGCTGACCTGTCCTCGGCCATCGCGCACATCTGGCAAGGCCGCCAAGACCGTTACTCCGAACTGCGTGGCCAAGGGCTGCTGGGCACGGCCAGCCATGGCGCAAGCCGCAAAGTTGAAATGAGCTACATCGGAGGATGACCCCTGTGAGCCACTCCACCTTCTCCGCCCAAGACGTTACCGGCATCATTTTGGCGGGCGGACGAGGCTCGCGCATGGGCGGTGTCGACAAGGGCTTGCAGAATTTCCAGGGCATGCCCATGGCCTTGACTGCCCTCATGCGGCTGGGGCCCCAAGTGGGCGAGGTCATGATCAATGCCAACCGCAATTTGTCGGCGTATGAGTCCTTTGGCACCACCGTCTGGCCGGACGGGCTGGCCGACTTTGCCGGACCGCTGGCCGGGTTTTTGGTGGGCCTGGAGCGCGCCGAAACCCCGTACCTGGTATCCATCCCCTGTGACTGTCCAGGCTTTCCTTTGGACCTGGTGCAGCGCCTGGGCAATGCGTTGCTGGCACAAGACGCCGAGATTGCCATGGCCGCCGCCCCGGAAACAGACCGCGAAGGTCAGACCCGCGTGCGCACCCAGCCGGTGTTCTGCCTGATGAAAACCGATTTGCTGGAAAGCCTGGTGCGCTTCACTCACGGAGGCGGCCGAAAAATTGACGCCTGGACGGCATTGCACAAAACCGTGGTGGTGCCCTTCGATACACCGCAGGACACGCCTCACGCGTTTGCCAACGTCAACACCTTGACCGATTTGCAAGCCCTCGAAGGCTGACCGTCACGATGAAAACGTTGGAACAGATCGCTGCCGTCTTGCAAGGCTACGACCCTCAGGCTTTGCCGGTCGACCAAGTGCATGCTTTTCTCCAAGCCTTGGTGACACCCTTGCCAGCCACCGCCTCTGAGACCTTGCCGCTGTTTGAGGCCCTCGATCGGGTGTTGGCCCAAGATGTGATTTCCCCCATCAACGTGCCCGCCCACGACAACTCCGCCATGGACGGCTATGCCTTCCACGGCCAAGCCCTCCAACAGGACCAAGAGACCCCCTTGAAGGTGGTGGGCACAGCGTTTGCCGGCAAAGCCTGGCAAGGGCAGGTGCAAGCGGGCGAATGTTTGCGCATCATGACCGGGGCCATCTTGCCCCATGGCTTGGACACCGTGGTGCCGCAAGAACTCACGCGCACCAGCGATGACAGCATCACCATCCCGGCGAACCTGTTGAAGCCGGGTGACAACCGCCGTTTGCGTGGCGAAGACCTGCGTCAAAACCAAGCTGCCTTGACCCGTGGCCAACGCCTGACGCCGGCGGCACTGGGCTTGGTGGCCAGCCTTGGACTGTCACACGTCCAGGTGATGCGCCGTTTGCGCGTGGCCTATTTCTCGACAGGCGATGAAGTCTTGAGCGTGGGCGAGGCGCCGCGCGAAGGTGCCATCTATGACAGCAACCGCTACACCGTCTTTGGCATGTTGCGTCGCATGGGCTGCGAGGTGCTGGACATGGGCGTTGTTCCAGACGACCCGGTGCAACTCGAACGGGCTTTCTCAGAAGCGGCGCAGCAAGCCGATGCTGTCATCACCAGTGGCGGCGTCAGCGTGGGCGAGGCCGATTTCACCAAGGCGATGATGAAGAAACTGGGCGATGTGGCGTTTTGGAAAATTGCCATGCGCCCGGGCCGCCCCATGGCCGTGGGCCGCATTGGCCAAGCCGTGCTGTTTGGCTTGCCAGGCAATCCGGTGGCGGTGATGGTCACCTTCTTGGCTTTTGTGCGGCCGGCTTTGTTGCAGTTGATGGGTTGCACCGATGCGCCGCCGCCCCTGTTGAAAGCCCGCAGCCTGGAAGCCTTGCGCAAAAAGCCAGGACGCACCGAATACCAGCGCGGCATTGTGAGGACCAATTCGCAAGGCCAGTTGGAGGTTCGCACCACCGGCAACCAGGGCTCAGGCGTCCTGAGCTCCATGGTCCAAGGCAACGGCCTGATCGTGCTGCACCACGCCCAAGGCAATGTTGCCTTGGGGGATGAAGTCGATGTGCTGATGTTTGAAGGCGCGCTTTAAGGCTCAGTGCTCGTGGGCATGCACCACGGTTTTGATGGCGCCAGGCGTGGACTTGCGCGCAAACAGGGTGTACATGGTGGGCACCACAAAAATGGTCAGCAGCGTGCCCAATGACATGCCGCCCACAATCACCCAGCCAATCTGACGACGACTCTCAGCGCCAGCGCCAGTGGCCAAGGCCAGCGGAATGGCCCCGAGCACCATGGCGCCAGTGGTCATCAAGATGGGTCGCAGGCGCAAGGTGGCGGCTTGTTGCACGGCTTCCAGGGTGGCCAGGCCCTGCATGCGCAACTGGTTGGTGAACTCCACAATCAAGATGCCGTGCTTGGTGATCAGGCCCACCAGCGTGATCAGGCCAATCTGGCTGAACACGTTGAGTGTTCCCCCAGACCATTGCAACGCCAACAAAGCCCCCACCATGGACAAAGGCACAGACAGCATGATCACCAGCGGGTCAATGAAGCTTTCAAACTGGGCCGCCAGCACCAAAAAGATGAACAGCAATGCGAGCACGAACACAATGGCCAGGGAACCTGCAGATTTTTTAAACTCACGCGAGGTGCCGTTCAAGTCTGTGGCGTAACCGGGCTTGAGAACTTTCAACGAGGTGGTACGCATAAAGTCCAGCGCTTCACCCAGCGAATAGGTGGCTGCCAAATTGGCCGTGATGGACGCGCTGCGGCGTTGGCTGAAGTGGTTCAACTCTCGCGGCACCACCACCTCCTTGATTTTGACCAAGGCAGACAGTGGAATCATCGCGTCGTTGCGGCCGCGGACAAAAATTTTCTCGATGTCGTCGGGCGTGTCGCGCTGGGTGGTGTTGGTTTGCACGATCACGTCGTATTGGTCGCCCTCGCGCTTGTAGCGCGTGACTTGGCGGCCCCCCATCATGGTCTCGACCGCACGGGCGATGGCTTCCACCGGCACGCCCATGTCGGCGGCACGCTCGCGATCCACCTCCATGCTGATCTCGGGCTTGTTCAGTCGCAAGTCGGTGTCGACGCTGACGATGCCAGGGTTTTTGGCCAGTTCGTCCTGGAAGGCCCGCACCACTTGCGCCAGGTTCTGGTAGCTGTCGGAGGTGAGAATCACAAAGTTCACCGGGCGCTCACGGAAGGGCTGGCCCAGTGAGGGGGGCGTGATGGGGAATGCCGTCACGCCGGGCAAAGAGGTCAAGGCCGGCGTGATGTCACGCGCGATTTCCATCGTGCTTTTCGTGCGCTCTTCCCAGGGCTTGGCGCGGTAAAAGACATTCCCTTGGGCCACCGTGGGATTGCCCACCACGGTGAACAGTCGGTCGAACTCTTCGTACTTGCTGCCCATTCTCTCAATCGTCTGAGCGTAGCGCGTGGTGTAGTCCATGGTCGCGCCATCGGGGCCGTTGATGACCGTGAGAATCACACCCCGGTCTTCAATCGGCGCCAATTCGCTTTTGGTGGACATCAGCAACTGCCAGGTGCCCAGCGCAGCAGAAAGCATGATGGCCACCACCAACCAGCGGCGTGACAGCGCGAACGAGCCCAGCTTCATGGGCGACAAGGTCCAATGCAGCAGGCGGCCATAACCGTTGGTGATGGCCACCAAAATGACTTCCATCTTGCGGTCAAACCAGGTGGGGTTGTCCACGTGCTTGAGCAACTTGGAACACATCATGGGCGACAAGGTCAGGGCGACAAAGCCAGACACAATCACCGAACCCGCCAGCGCCAACGCGAACTCCGTGAACAAGCGCCCGGTGCGCCCCGGGGTGAATGCCAAGGGGGCATACACGGCTGCCAGCGTGATGGTCATGGCCACCACGGCAAAGCCAATTTCCTTGGCGCCGCGAATGGACGCCTCAAAAGGCGACATGCCGTCCTCGATGTGGCGGTAAATGTTCTCCAACACCACAATGGCATCGTCCACCACCAGGCCAATCGCCAGCACCAGCGCCAACATGGTCAGCGAATTGACCGTGAAGCCGAACAAGGCCATCAGCGCAAAAGTGCCAATCAAGGACACCGGAATGGTCACCAGCGGAATGATGGAGGCGCGGAAGGTGCGCAGGAAAACAAAAATCACCAGGGCCACCAGCACCATGGCTTCCGCAATGGTCTGGTACACCGCCTTGATGGAGCGGTCGATGAAGACCGAGTTGTCGTTGGCAATCTCGATTTCAATGCCGGGCGGCAAGTTTTCCTTGATGCGCGGAATCATGGCACGGATGGCGGCGCTCAAATCGAGGGGGTTGGCCGTGGCGTTGCGAATCACCCCCAGCGTGATAGCGTCTCGCCCGTTCAGCCGGGTCGAGGTTCGCTCGGACTGGGCGCCCTGCTCCACGCGCGCCACATCGCGCACGCGCACCGGCATGCCGTTGACGGTCCTGATCACGATTTGGCCGAACTCGGCAGGGCGCTGCAAATCGGTGGCTGCGGTCACGTTGAACTCGCGCAAACGGCTCTCGATGCGGCCCGCAGGCACCTCGATGTTGGAGCGGCGCAAGGCGTCTTCCACATCTTGTGTGGTCAGCTTGTAGGCGGCCAGTCGGTCAGGGTCCAGCCAGATGCGCATGGAGTATTTGCGCTCGCCAAACACCCGCACGTCGGACGCGCCCGGTGCGGTTTGCATCATGGGTTTGGCAATGCGATTGGCCAAGTCGGTGATTTGCAAGACGTCCAAGGTGTCGGAACTGAAGGACAGCCAGATCACGGGGAAGGCGTCGGCCTCCACCTTGGCAATCACGGGCTCATCAATGCCCTGCGGCAAGCGTTGGCGAACACGCGACACTTTGTCACGCACATCGGCCGCCGCTGAATCGGGGTCGCGCGACAGCACAAAGTTGACGGTGATCTGGCTTTGTTCCTGGCGGCTGATGGAGGTGATGACGTCCACCCCTTCGATGCCCGACAAGGAGTCTTCCAACACCTTGGTGACCTGCGATTCCACCACCGCGCTGGAGGCGCCCACATACTTGGTTTCGACCGTGACCACCGGGTTGTCGATTTTGGGATATTCGCGCACGTTCAGGCGCATGAACGACACAAACCCCACCAGCAAAATCAGCAGGGAGAGCACGGTGGCAAACACCGGACGCCGTATCGATACCTCAGGCAATTGCATGACGCTTCCTTGTGTGTCTGTCGCTTAACGACTGGCAGGTGCTGGCGCTGAGGGGGCGGCACCGGGCGCGCCGGCTGGGGCGCGGCCCATCTCAACCAAGCGCAAGGCCGTGCCATCTTTTTGCAGACGTTGCTGACCGGCGACCACCACGGTGTCACCGGGATTCAAACCCTCGATCACTTCCACGCGGCCCGGCCTGCGAATGCCGAGCTTGACCTCGGTTCGCTTGGAGACCCACTCGGTGTTGGGCGGCAAAGGTCCTGATGCGGGAACACTGCCCACAGGCATCACCTGAATGACAAACTGGCGCCCGCCTTGGGGAACAATGGCTTCCTCCGGCACGACCATGGCTTGCGGCTTGACCGCGAACACGGCCGTGGCGCGCGCAAACATGCCGGGGCGCAAGGGGCCCAGGGATGCAGCGTTTTGGGCGGGCACTGGGGGCCGGAGTCCGGCATTCGGCGGGCACAGGTTGGGTGACCGTGGCGTGAGCTCTTGCGCGGGCAAGGCAGACAAGTTGGTCGGCGTTGCCGCGCTTGGGGTTTGGGCGAGATTGGCCGCTGCCGGATTTGGCGCCGCTGCAGAGGCCACAGGCACGCCTGCTGGGCGGGCACCGGCAGGCAGGGGTTTGGGCTCGCCCGCCGTGTTGGGCAGAAGGGCACGCACACCAATCGAGCGGCCGTTGGCATCAATCAAGGGATCAATGGCTTCCACTTTGGCGCGAAAAATTCGGTTCGGAAAAGCATCCAGTTCGAGCTCGACCGACTGCTGCAAGGTCAGCTTGCCCTGATAACGCTCAGGCAAGCGGAAGTCCACATAGAGGGAGCCAATGTCTTCCAGGTTGATCAGGTCGGCGCCATCTTTGACATAGTCGCCCAGGTTGACGTTGCGAATGCCCACCACGCCGGAGAACGGAGCCAAGATGCGCATGCGCTCCAAACGCGCGCACGACAAGGAAAGCTGTGCCTCGGCCACTTGCAGGCTGGCAGCACTTTCATCCAGGACGCGTTTCGCCACAAAATTTTGAGCAACCAACTCCTGATTGCGCACAAAGTTGGCCTTGGCAATCGACACTTGGGCCAGCGACTGCTGCACTTCAGCCCGCTGAAGCGTGTCGTCCAATTGAACCAGCGCTTGGCCCGCATTCACGCGCGCGCCATCGGTGAACCCCAAGGCCATGATGCGGCCAGCGATTTCCGGTCGCATCATGACGTTTTGGCGAGAACGCAGGCTGCCCACAGCTTGGGCATCATCGCGCAAGGTCATCACTTCCACCTTGGCCACTTCCACGCCCACGGCACGCGGGCCGCTAGGGGCTGCGGCAGGGACGGGAGCACCGCCCTTGAATTTGGCCATCAGGGTCTGAACGGCCTGCGGATCGTTTTGGAACCACCAGGCGGCGCCTGAAGCGCCGGCGATGCCGACCACCGCCACCACCGTGTAAAAAATTTTGCTAGCCATGAATTTTTTGCGTAGGTATCTGAAAGTTAACAGGGCAATGTATCAGCGTCTGTACATTCAGGCACCACAATACCCCCTGGTTTCTGGATGAAGCCGTGGTTTTTTACACAACAGACACAATCAGGTGCCCTGGATGAGAGCGACGCCCCGGTTGGCCAGAGCGTCCGCACGCTCATTGCCAATGTCACCTGCGTGACCCTTCACCCAGTGCCAAGAAATCCGATGCCCTGCTTGGTGGACCAAAACATCGAGTTGCTGCCACAACTCAACATTCTTGACGGGTTGCTTGGATGCCGTTCGCCAACCTTTGGCTTTCCAACCATGAATCCACTCGGTGATGCCCTTGCGAACGTACTCGCTGTCCAGGTAAAGGTTGACCTCACAGGGCCGCTTGAGGGCGGTCAGGGCCTGGATGACGGCCATCAGCTCCATGCGGTTGTTGGTGGTGAGGGGCTCGCCACCGAACAACTCTTTTTCCGTGCCGCCCGCTTGCAGCAAAGCGCCCCAGCCTCCGGGGCCAGGATTGCCCTTGCAAGCACCGTCGGTATAAATGACCACACCACTCATTCTTTACTTTCCTTGGATGCAGGGCTGTTGAACTTCGCCAAAGGGGAAATACGGCCAGAGCTGGCGCTGGGCACCGCCTGCTGGGCGCGCCCGCGCGAGGCTTTCCAGCCAGGCTCTAACAGACGCATGCCATGCACGCGCTTGATGGCCACCAGTAGGTACACGGCGCCAAAAATGGGCCACCAGCGGTCACCCGCCTTGTCCATCCAGGCAAATCGGTTCAACCAAGGCGATGAGTCTACGGCGGGTCGGTAACAGCCGAAGCGGCCTCCTTCCACATCGAAGCTCAGCAAACGCAGCCAGTCACGCAATCGCCAGTACCCAATGAATTCACCGGCCTGCGGCAAAAACCATTTTTCAAGTCCCAGGCGGCGGTAGACATGCGCGCGTTTTTGGCGAAAGCCCCACAAGCTGGCAGGGTTCAAGCCGCAAATCACGACTCTGCCCTCGGGCACCAAGACCCGTTCGACTTCGCGCAGCGTGGCATGCGGGTCGGGACTCAGCTCCAGGGTGTGTGGCAACAGGACCAAATCCAGGCTTTGCTCGGGGAACGGCAAGGCCGTACTGTCCAGCACCATGGCACCCGACACCAAGCCCATCCCGGTCGAAGCGGTCCAGCGATGGGGCATGCGATTGCTGCGCAAGCCATCCAGCGCGCTCAAACCCAACTGCAAGGCATAAAAGCCAAACAGATCGGCCACAATGCGGTCCATCTGCTCTTGCTCCCAAGCCAACAGGTATTGGCCTGGCGGCGTGCGCAGCCAGTCTTCCAAACGGTCGGTTTCTATAATTCGAGGCTCCATGAATCTGATTCCCCTGCCCTCCTTTTCCGACAATTACCTCTGGCTCTGGCACGACGGTCAGTCTGCGGTGGTGGTGGACCCGGGCGACGCTGGCCCGGTGCGCGAAGCACTCCGGCAACACCAGCTGAAATTGAGTGCGATTCTAGTCACCCACCACCATGCAGACCATGTCGGCGGTGTGGTCGAATTGCGAGAGGCCACCGGCGCGCAAGTCTATGGCCCAGCGGCTGAGGCCATACCCGAACCTTATCAACCATGCCAACAGGACGACGCCTTCCCCTTGCTGGGACAAACGGTGCATGTCATCGACGTCCCTGGTCACACGGCGGGTCATGTGGCCTACTGGTTGCCCAGCGCCCCTGGCGGGCCCGTGCTGTTTTGTGGCGACACCTTGTTTTCTGGCGGTTGTGGCCGCGTCTTCGAGGGCACCCCAGCGCAAATGCTGACGTCGCTGGATGCGCTGGCCAGCCTGCCCGGCGATACGCGCGTCTGTTGCGCCCACGAGTACACATTGTCCAACCTGAAATTTGCGCAGGCTGTCGAGCCCGACAACCCGGCCCTGGCAGACTACACTGCGCAATGCGTGTCAATGCGTGCCAAGAACGAGCCCACCCTCCCGGCCAGACTGGCGCGTGAGCTTGCGATCAATCCTTTTTTGCGTGTCCGAGAGCCTGCTGTGATGGCTGCCGCTCGGCGCCGAGAGCCCCAAGCACACGATGCAGTGGCAGTGTTTGCCGCCCTGCGTCAATGGAAAAACGATTTCCGATGAATTTACTGTCCCGCTGGGTCCTTTTTTTAGCTGTCATCCTCAGCGGCTGCGCCACAGACAGCGCGCTCCAAAAAACCACGCCTGCATCGCCACCTTCGACGCAGGCGACGACAGCGCCTGCGCCCATCCCGCTGACGCCCCTGGGCAAGGGACAGCCCCATAGCAATTCGATTGCACACCTGAGCCTGCCCAACGACTTGTGGGAAAGGATTCGACTGGGCTTTGCCATGCCTGACCTCAGCACCGAGTTGGTCACCGATCGCGAGCAATGGTATGCGGCTCGACCTGATTACATCCTTCGCATGACCGAGCGCTCGCGCAAATACCTGTTCTACATCGTGGAGGAGTTGGAGCGCCGCAAGATGCCAACCGAGTTGGCCTTGCTGCCCTTCATCGAGAGCGCCTTCAACCCGCAAGCCGTGTCGACCGCACGCGCCATGGGCATGTGGCAATTCATGCCCGCCACGGGCAAGGACTTCGATCTCAAGCAAAACGTGTTTCGAGACGACCGGCGCGACATTCAAGCGTCCACCCGCGCCGCTCTGGACTATCTGCAACGTTTGTACAACCTCTTTGGCGATTGGCACCTGGCGCTGGCCGCCTACAACTGGGGTGAGGGCAATGTGGGTAAAGCGATTGCCCGTAACCAGAAAGCCGGCCTGGCTGCAGCCTACACCGACCTGAACATGCCCATGGAAACCCGCTTCTATGTGCCCAAACTGCAGGCCGTGAAAAACATCGTCGCGCGGCCCACATCCTTCAATGTGAAACTGCCTGACATTCCCAACCACCCCTATTTCCAAAGCGTGCCCTTGCCACGCGACATGGACGTGACCGTGGCGGCCAAATTGGCCGACATCAGCCTCGACGATTTCAAGGCGCTCAACCCTTCAGCGCATCGCCCTGTACTGTTTGCTGCGGGCACACCGCAAATTTTGCTGCCTTGGGACAACGCAGAAACCTTCCAGCGCAACTATGAAGCGTTTGGCGGCGGGCGACTGGCCAGCTGGACCGCCTGGGTGGCGCCCAGCAATTTGAAAGTGTCCGATGCTGCTCGCCGCGCGGGCATGACCGAAGACGAGTTTCGCACCCTCAACAACATTCCACCACGCATGCTCATCAAGGCTGGCTCAGCCTTGCTGGTGCCGCGCCAAGCTCGCATGGAGGAAGATGTGGATGGTCAATTGGCCGACAACGGCCAGCTCAGCCTGGCCCCTGAAATCACGATGCGTCGCGTGGTGGTGAAAGCCAGCAAAAAAGACACGCTGGAGTCGCTCTCGAAAAAGCACCGAGTGACCGTGGCCCAGCTCATCGAGTGGAATGAGCTCAACAGCCAAAGCAAGCTGCAAGCAGGCCAATCGGTGGTGCTCTTCCTGGCGCAAGCAGCCAACAGCCACTCAAAGGGCTTGGGCGGCAAGAAAAAAGAGTCGGCGAAAAAAGCGCGCGCCGCTCCCACGAACGAGCGGCTGGCCAAGCGTTGACTTAATCGACCTTGATGCCCGCTTGTTTGATCAGCGTTTCGTAACGGCTGAGTTGGGCACGCAGCGCACCGCCCAACTCCTCCGGCGAGCTGCCCCGCGGCGAAAGGCCTTGCGCCATCAATTGATCTTTGACCGAAGGGTCTGCCAAGGCTTTGACCACTTCGCCATGCAGTTTCTGCAACATGGTTTTGGGCGTGCCTGCCGGTGCCACCATGGCGAACCAGGAATTGAACTCGAAGCCCGGCAGCCCAGACTCGCCCACGGTGGGCACGTCTGGAAACTGTGGCAATCGGCGCGGCGTGCTGACGGCAATCAGGCGCAGCTTCCCGCCCTTGACCAGCGCATTGACCGTGGCAATGCCCTGAAATGCCGTATCGACCTCATGGCCCGCCAAGCCAACTGCAGCTTGGGTGGCGCCCTTGTAGGGCACATGGGTCATCTGCAGGCCGGCCTGCGAGGCAAACAAGGCCATGGCAATGTGCTGGGGGCTGCCATTTCCGCCTGAGCCGTAATTCACTTTGCCAGGGGCTTTGCGGGCTGCGGCGATCAGGTCAGCCGCACTGCGGATGGGTGAATCTGTCGGCACGACCAAGCCCCACTCCACGGTAGCCACCAACGACACCGGCTCAAAGTCACGCAAGATGTCCCAGGGCATCTTGGCTTGCAAATTGGGCACCATGGTCATGATGCTGTCATTGAAGCCGCCCAAGGTGTAGCCATCGGGTGCGGACTTGGCCACACGCTCGGCGCCAATCAGCCCCGAAGCGCCAGGCTGGTTCTCCACGGCAATGCCGGCCCCCAGGTTGAGTGCCATTTTCTGGGTCACGATGCGGGCCGCATTGTCGACGGCACTGCCTGCAGCCAGTGGCACGATGAGCTTGATCGGCTTGCTGGGATAGGCTGTTTGAGCCCACGCACCTGCAGTGCCTGTTGCGGCGAACACCGCGGCACTGTGTTGAATGAATGAACGTCGATCCATGCGTAGCTCCTTGGGTGGGATGGTCAGAATGTGGTTTCACGCAAGGCCGGCACTTTCAGTTGCACGGCAAGCGCATCGAGTTGCTGCAGGAGCGCTGGCGGAATCGGGATGCCTTGCTGGCCATACTGCAAGCGCTTGGCTTGGCTTTGCTCGCCAGGCACCCAGATGCGGTCCACGCCAGGCATGCGCTCGCTGCCACGCATTTCACGCACGATGTCGTCGACGCGCTGCTTGAACAACAAAGGATCGCCAAAGGCAGAGGGGTCGATCACGGCAATGGCTTGACCGGTGTTGCTCACACTGTGGCTGTCTTTGTTGAAATCGATGACTGCTTTGCCCATCGCGGCGCCGTTCAAAGTGCCTGCCAGCAAGCCGACGATCAATGACAAGCCGTAACCTTTGTAGCCCCCGATCGGCGTGAGGAAGCCTTCCTCGCTGCGCTTGGGGTCAAGCAGCGGTTTGCCTTCGCGGTCGATCATCCAGCCCTCGGGCATCATCTCGCCACGCTGGGCCTTGGCTTTGACTTTGCCATAGGCCGCGACGGTGGTGGCCATGTCCAACACGATGGGGGCTTCTTGCAAGGCGGGTATGGCCACCGCAATGGGATTGGTGGACAACAACATGTCCAGCCCCCCCCAGGGCGGCAAGTGGTTGGCGTTGCCCACGGCAAAGTACAAGCCAATCATGTCATGCGGCAAAGCCATGCGCGCATACAGTGAGGCCGGTCCAGCATGGTTGCTGAACCGGCTGCCCACCCAGGCGATGCCGCAACGGCGCGCTTTTTCCACCGCAAGGTCGGCCGCTTGTTTCATCACCAGATGGCCCATGCCGTTGTCGCCATCCATCAGGGCCATGGCCGCACGCTCTTCGATCACCTTGATGTTGGGACGAACATTGACGCCACCCGTCAAGATCCGCCGGCTGTAGGGTGGCAGGCGAATCACGCCATGGCCGTCCGACCCTTGCAGGTCGGCTTCGGCCATCAGTTGGCCCACGCAGGCGGCATCGGCCTCAGGCAGGCCCAGGGCCGCCATCGAGCGGGTGATGTAGGTGCGCAGTTGCGCTTCAGGGACGCGAAGATCAGACATGGTGCATGGCTTGTTGGAGCGCCGTCACAGCGCAATCGGGACTGGAAAGAACGGGCACACTGGCGTGCTGTTGACACACGGGCTGCGCTGCGGCCATGGAGAACTGCGCCAGCATGATGCCGTCACATTCCGGCAATTCGGACAAGGCCTTTGCAATGCGCTCATGGTGAAGGTCGGCCTGCCCCGCAGCCAGATCGGCCATTGCTTGCGGCACAAACACGCTGTGCAGCACCACCTTGACACCACGTTGGGCCGCCAGGGCTTCGAACTCTTCCGACATGGAGGGAATGGACGCTTGAAACGTAGCCACCAGACCCAAACGCAAGACGCCCGTGGGCGCAGGCAGTGCAAGGGCCTGCTCGAACATCGCCTCATTCGGCTTCAGCGTTGGCAAGCCTGTGGCGCGGCCTGCCGCCTCTATCGCTGGCCCAAAAGCCGAGCAGGTGAACAAAATGCCTTGGCTTCCCGCACGCTGCACATACTGTGCGAGGTCAATAAACCGTTGCACCATGGCGGGAGTCAGCTCACCGGCTTGCGCGCGATCGCGTGACAAGCTGTCATCGAGCAAGTTGAGGCAATCGGCTTGCGGCCAATGGCGTGCGAACGCTTGCTGGATGGGCGACATCGCCAATGCAGTGGCATGAATCAGGGCAACTCGAAGGGGTTTCATGAAAAAGCTCAGGTTTGGCGCCGATCCACCAGCGCATGGGCAATGGTGCCCAGGTCCACATATTCCAACTCGCTGCCAATGGGCACGCCACGCGCCAAGCGCGAGACTTGCACACCCCGGCGCTTGAGCGCTTCACCGATGACATGGGCCGTGGCCTCGCCTTCCGCCGTGAAATTGGTGGCCAGGATGACTTCTTGCACCGAGCCATCACCGGCGCGCTCCAGCAACTTCTGCACGCCAATGTCCTTGGGGCCCAAGCCATCTAGCGGGCTGAGGGTGCCCATCAACACAAAGTACAGGCCGCGGTAAGCCGAGGTGCGTTCCACGGCCGATTGATCGGCGGGTGTTTCGACCACGCACAGGCGCGAGGCATCGCGTTCAGGGTCCAGGCAGGTGTTGCAAACGGTGGCCTCGGTGAAGGTATGGCAGCGCTCGCAGTGCTGCACGCTGTTTGCGGCTTGCTGCAGTGCCTGCGCCAGCATTTGCGCACCCTCACGATCATGCTGCAGCATGTGGTAGGCCATGCGCGACGCCGATTTCACGCCGACGCCGGGCAAGCGGCGCAAGCCTTGAATCAAGGCGTCGAGTGCATGCGCGTCGGCCATGTCAGCCGCGCATCAGAACGGAAACTTCATGCCGCCCGGCAGGCCGGGCATGCCGGCCGTGAGCTTGCCCATCTTGGACTGGCTGGTTTCTTCTGCTTTGCGCGCGGCGTCGTTGAAGGCTGCGGCAATCAAGTCTTCCAGCATGTCTTTTTCATCGGCCGCCATCAGGCTGGCATCAATCGAAACGCGCTTGACTTCGTGCTTGCAGGTCATGAGGATCTTGACCATGCCGCTGCCAGACTCGCCCGTCACCTCCACAAATGCCAGCTCTTCCTGAGCCTTCTTGAGATTGTCCTGCATGGCTTGCGCCTGCTTCATCAGGCCTGCGAGTTGTCCTTTGTTGAACATAGCTGTCTTTCAAATGGGTTTGATGCTTCCAGGAACGATTTTCGCCCCAAAGTTCTGCACCAGTTGTTGCACATAAGGGTCATTGAGAATCACGGCCTCGGCTGCCAATTGCCGCTCGGCAGCGGCGGCGGCGGCGCGGCGCGCAGGGCTGTCGGTGATGCGGCCCAGTTCCACGGTCAGCGTCACCTCTTGGCCCAAGGTGGCCAAGGCTTTTTGCAAACGCTCACGGCTGTTGGCATTGTTCAGCGACTCGCGTTCCACGCGAATCAGCCAATTACCTTCATCCCGCGCCACCAGTTGGGACTGCAACGCCAATTCTCGCGTGAGCGATTGAATCGCATCGTTGGCCATCAGTTGTTGCACGCACTGCTGCCAATGGTCGCCCTCCTCGGTGGGTACCACCTGGGACACGGTGTTGGCACCTGGCGCAGCGGTTGAAGTGGGTCCTGGATTTTGCGCGGGTTGGCGCACGGGCACCGCCAACAAGGCCTGGGATGTTTCTGTGAGCGCATCCACCACCACTGGGTTTGCTTCTCGCGGGGGGGCGTGCATGTCGCGCACCGGCAAACGGATGCCGGCAGCTGCGGGCGGCGCAGCGGGTGCTGAGGGCTTGGCAAGTGCAGGCGCTTGGGCTGTCTCAGGGACAGGCGCAGGGGCAGTGATGCGCTGCGCTGCAGCTTGCAGCGGTACAGGCCGGGCAGCTTCAGTCAGCAGAGTTTTTTTTTCAGCCGGTGCTGCTGTTGCAGGGACTTTGAAAGCCAACAATCGCAACAACACCATGGTCAGGCCGGCGTACTCATCGGGCGCCAAGCCCAGCTCTTGCCTGCCTTGCAAGCACAGGCTGTAAAGCAACTGGGTTTCATCGGCCGGCATGCGCAAGGCCAAGGCTGCGGTGCGCTCGGCGTCAGGATCGGTGGCCGCGTTGTCAGCCATGCCCGGCACCGCTTGCACCACGGCCATGCGCTGCAAGACCATGGACATGTCTTCCAGCGTGGTGGCCGCGCTCAAGCCTTGCACCCGCAGCGCTTCACAGGTTTCCACCACGGTGCGGCCATCGCCAGCTGCCAAAGCATCGATCAAGGCAAACACATGGGCGCGGTCCACACTGCCCAGCATTTGCCGCACATGGGCTTCTTGCAGTTGGCCGCCGCCAAAGGCAATGGCCTGGTCGGTCAAGGACAAGGCATCGCGCATGGAGCCCCGCGCGGCGCGCGCCAACAAGCGCAGGGCCTGCACGTCGGCTGCCACGGACTCGGCTTGCAGGACTTGGGTCAAATGGTCCAGCACGGTTTCGGGCGCCATGGGCCGCAGATTGAACTGCAAACAGCGCGACAACACCGTGACAGGTACTTTTTGGGGATCGGTGGTGGCCAGGACGAACTTGAGGTATTCGGGCGGCTCTTCCAGGGTTTTCAACATGGCATTGAAAGCCGTGTTGGTGAGCATGTGCACTTCGTCAATCATGAAGACCTTGAAGCGCCCCTGCACTGGCTTGTAAACCGCTTGCTCCAGAAGTTGCTGGACCTCGTCGACGCCGCGGTTGGAGGCGGCATCGAGCTCGGTGTAATCCACAAAGCGGCCACTGTCGATCTCGGTACAAGCCTGGCACACGCCACAGGGCTGCGCCGTGATACCTTGCTCGCAGTTCAGCGATTTGGCCAGAATGCGCGACACCGTGGTCTTGCCTACGCCGCGGGTCCCGGTGAACAAATAGGCGTGGTGCAGGCGCTGCTGCGTCAGCGCATTCGTCAAGGCCTGGACCACATGCTCCTGCCCCACCATTTCGGTGAAGTTTTTCGGGCGGTATTTGCGGGCAAGCACAAGGTAGGACATGGCATGGATTCTACGGGTTCCCCCACACTCTGCCCGGACCTCGTACAATGCACCGTGACGGGCCTTCCCGCATGGTGAAGCGGCCAACCGAGTCAGGTGGGGAACCAAGCAGCTCTAACCGTGGAGTCAGTGCCGGGATCAAGGCTCGTCACCCTTGCCTCAAGACTTTTTCAAATCCTTGGCCGAGAAATAATCGGCAAGCGGTTTATTGTCTTTAGCAATGCCCGAGCGAATTTGCTTCAACAGCAATGCAGGGGCCTCTTTGGACAATGCAGCCGTACGCAATTGCATGTAATGCGATTTGGCCAGCTCGGTTTGGCCCTTGGCTTTTATCAAGGCTTGCGCCCAGAGTTCCACATGAACGGTACCCTGCTCAATTTCACGCAGTGCCAGCCGTTCAGAAAATAAGGTGGAATCTTGGCTCATATTCATTTTTGACCGTCGTTGCGAGGCCCAAAGGGCCGCGGCAATCTCTCGTTGGAAAGGGATCGCCGCGCTTCGCTTGCGATGACGGGGTAGTCAATTAAGCGGAGATCAGCGCGCTGTCGAGGGTGCCGGCAGCTTTCATTTCAGCAACCCAAGTGGGGGACTTGCCACGACCGGTCCAGGTTTGTGCCGGGTTGGCAGGGTTACGGTATTTGGGGGCCACGGTTTTTCCGGCAGCAGGGTTTTTGCGTGCGGTTTTCTTGGGCGCGCCTTTGGCGACCTTGGCTGCCTTGCCAGTTTTGAGGGCAGCCACAATGTCTTCAGCGGTCAAGCCGCTTTCTTTGGCCAGTTGCACGATTTTCGCCAGCGCTTTGCTTTGCTTTGATTTGCTCAGCGCGGCTTCACGCTTTTTAAGCAATTCGAGTTGTTTTTGGAGTTTTGCAATTTGCGAAGTGGTGGTGTTGCGTGCCATATGAAATATCACCTTATTTAATGAAAGAAACAAGATGATTATAGGCGAAGATAATCAATCGTGAAATCAGCGATTATTAAATTGATACAACTGACAAATAAAAAGATTATTCAAAGACCATAATCCGTCGATTTTCACTCAGGATAATCGGACGTACCTTCGCCATTATTCAAGCCTCTGCCTCGGCATTTTCCATGGCGCGCAACAAATCTTCGCTTTCATGTGCACCCGACACGCCAACGCGTCCGTTGAAAATGAAGAATGGCACGCCTTGCACCCCCATGGCGCGCGCCTGTTGGTCGGCCTCGCTGATCTGTGCGATGACCTCCTCGTCACCCAAGGCCTGCTGCGCTTGCGCCGGGTCAAGCCCGGCACGCTGCGCCAAAGCCACCAGCACCGAGGTTTGCGTCAGGTCCTGCCCCTCAATGAAATAAGCGTCAAACAGGGTTTGGACCACGGCCTCCTGTTGAGGTCCTGGCTCGGCCAAGGCAATCAGGCTGTGGGCTGCCCGGGTGTTGGGTTGGCGAGCAATTTTGTCAAACGCAAAAGGAATGTCCAAGCTCGCGCCCACCGCTTTCACGCGGTCGTAAACCGTGCTGGCCCGTGGGCCAAACTTCGCCTGAACATAGTCGGAACGTGAGACGCCCTCGGGCGCCATGTCCGGATTGAGCTGAAACGGATGCCAACGAACGACCGGTTGAGGGCGATCAGGGTGTTGTTGGGCATAGAGCGCCAAGGCGCCTTCGATGCGGCGCTTGCCGATGTAGCACCAGGGGCAGACCACGTCGGAAATGATGTCAATCGTGAGGGCTGTGTTCATGGTTTCAGTGAAGTGGCTTTGAGGGTTGCGGTGCGTCATTGGGTAGATTCTGTCAAAATGTGGCTTTCCCTGCTGAACACGCCTAGAACTGAGAAGGAATCCCCATGGCCAGCGAGCTGATCAAGCACATCACCGACACCTCTTTCGAGGCTGACGTCCTGAAATCTTCCCAGCCTGTGCTGGTGGACTACTGGGCTGAGTGGTGCGGCCCCTGCAAAATGATTGCCCCCATCCTGGACGAAGTCGCCACCGGTTACCAGGGCAAACTGCAAATCGCCAAAATGAACGTAGATGAAAACCGCGACATCCCGGCCAAGTTCGGCATTCGTGGCATTCCCACCCTGATGCTGTTCAAAGATGGCCAATTGGCCGCCACCAAGGTGGGCGCATTGAGCAAAGCCCAACTGACCGCTTTCATCGACCAGCAACTCGCCTGAGTCCCGGATCCGCCCCGGCCCCTGCGATACAGGGCTTTGGGGCGGACCATTTTCCTGTCATAATCTTTCTTGTCTCCCGACCGCCACCCGGCGGCCGATTCGAGTGACCGGTTCCAGAGGCCCCCCAGCGCCTCGTCACGGACCTCCCCCAACCTTTTTTCCGAACTCCCTCCTAGGAGTCACGCCATGCACCTGAACGAACTCAAGGCACTGCACGTGTCTGAAGTGCTCAAACAAGCCGAAGCGCTCGAAATCGAAAACACCGGCCGCATGCGCAAGCAAGAGCTGATGTTTGCCATCATCAAAAAACGCGCCCGCGCCGGTGAGCAGGTGTTTGCCGATGGTGTCCTGGAAATCCTGCCCGACGGCTTTGGATTTTTGCGCAGCCCCGACACCAGCTTCACCGCCAGCACCGACGACATCTACATCAGCCCCAGCCAGGTTCGCCGCTTCAACCTGCACACCGGTGACATGATCGAAGGCGAAGTGCGCATCCCCAAGGATGGCGAGCGCTACTTTGCGCTGACCAAGCTGGACAAAGTCAACGGCGACCTGCCCGAGAACAACAAGCACAAGATCATGTTCGAGAACCTGACGCCGCTGTTCCCCAAGGAGCAGATGCGCCTGGAACGCGACATCAAGGGCGAAGAGAACATCACGGGCCGCATCATTGACATCATTGCCCCCATTGGCAAAGGCCAACGCGCCTTGCTGGTGGCGCCGCCCAAGAGCGGCAAGACCGTGATGATGCAGCACATTGCCCACGCCATCACCGCCAACTACCCCGACAGCCACATGATGGTGCTGCTGGTGGACGAGCGCCCCGAAGAAGTGACCGAAATGCAGCGCAGCGTGCGCGGCGAGGTCATTGCCTCGACCTTCGATGAGCCGGCCGCACGCCACGTCCATGTGGCCGAAATGGTGATCGAGCGCGCCAAGCGCCTGGTGGAACTGAAAAAAGACGTGGTCATCCTGCTCGACTCCATCACCCGCCTGGCCCGCGCCTACAACAACGTGGTGCCCAGCTCGGGCAAGGTGCTGACCGGCGGCGTCGACTCCAACGCCCTGCAGCGCCCCAAGCGCTTCTTTGGCGCAGCCCGCAACGTGGAAGAAGGCGGCTCGCTGACCATCATCGCCACCGCCCTGATCGACACCGGCAGCCGCATGGACGAGGTGATCTTTGAAGAGTTCAAAGGCACCGGCAACAGTGAAATTCACCTGGACCGCCGCCTCTACGAGAAGCGCGTGTTCCCCGCCATTCAGCTCAACCGCAGTGGCACGCGCCGCGAGGAATTGCTGCTGGCCCCGGAAATCCTGCAAAAAACCCGCATCCTGCGCCAGTTCATGTACAACATGGACGAAATCGAGTCGATGGAACTCATGCTGAAAAACATGAAGGCCACCAAGTCGAACGTCGATTTCTTCGACATGATGCGTCGCGGCGGCTGATGCTATAATTTTGCGTTTTGCGGAAAGTGCGGGCAGATTGGCTGCGCGTGGCTACCGACTCGAACCCTTAGGAAATCCCATGAAAGATGGCATTCACCCCAACTACCGCGAAGTGTGCTTCGTGGACCTGTCGAACGGCTTCAAGTTTGTGACCCGTTCCTGCGCCAACACCAAAGAAACCGTGAAGATGGACGACGGCCGCGAGTTGCCGCTGTACAAGCTGGACACCTCCAGCGAATCGCACCCCTTCTACACCGGCACCCAGAAGTCTGTGGACAACATGGGCGGCCGCGTCGAGCGCTTCCGCAACAAGTACGGCAAAACCGCCGCCAAGTAAGCGATTCGCCCCCAAGACAAGGCAGCCCGGTTCGCCGCGCTGCCTTTCTTTTTGGCGACGCCGTTTTGGCCTGGCCTGTGTCACACTCAGACCCCGTGAACCGCCCCACCCCTGCCATCGTCACCCAAGAAGCCGTGCGCCGTCTGCCGCGCTTGGCCCTGCTGCTGTTTTGTGCCGCCTATGTTTTGCCAGGGCTGATCGGTCGCGAGCCCTGGAAATCTCTGGACATGGCCAGCCTGGGCTACATGTTGTCCCTGGCACGTGGAGAAAGTGACTGGTTCCTACCAGCTTTGCTGGGCCAGCCACCCGAGTTGGATGGTTTGTTGCCGTACTGGTTGGGCGCCTTTTTCATCCATCTCAGTGGCGATGCCGTGCCGGCTTTTCTGGCTGTGCGCATGGCCTTCATGGGATGGGTGGTCCTGACCATGGCGGCCACCTGGAATGCAGTCTACAACTTGGCGCTTTCACCCAAGGCCCAGCCGGTGGCGTTCGCCTTTGGCGGCGAAGCCTCCCCCAAGGAGTACGCGCGCGCCTTGGCAGATGCCGGTTTATTGGCCCTGATTGCCACACTGGGTTTGGCGCAGCCCTCGCATGAAATCACCCCCATGGTGGTGCAACTGGCCTTGCTGAGCCTGGCGTTCTATGGCGTCGCGGCCCTACCGCACCACCGCGGCCGTGCCTACACCGCCTTGGCCTTGAGCGTGCTGGGCCTGACGCTGAGCGGCGCGCCCAGCCTGGCCTTGCTGCTGGGCGGCAGCCTGGCGTTGCTGTGCCTTTGGGATGCGGAGTTGCCGCACCGCCAGGAAAACGCTTTGTGGCTCAGCGGTTTGTGCCTGCTCAGTGCCGCCATCAGCGTGCAGGCTGACCTGTGGCAGTGGCGCATTCGGCCGCTCCATGCCACTTGGAATGAATGGCGCACCCTGTTGCGCTTGCTGTTGTGGTTCACCTGGCCCGTATGGCCGCTGGCACTGTGGACCCTTTGGCGCTGGCGACACCAGTGGTGCAGTCGCGTGTTGCACCGCCATCTGTTGCTGCCCTTGTGGCTCGTCGTTTTGACGGCCAGTTGCGCTTTGATCACCGCCTCGGCAGAACGCACGCTGTTGCTGGCTTTGCCGCCGCTGGCCGCCCTGGCCGCCTTTGCCTTGCCCACGCTGCAACGCGGTGTCTCGGCCTTCATCGACTGGTTCACCCTGCTGTTCTTCAGTGGCTGCGCCTTGGTCATTTGGGTGGTGTGGGTGGCCGTGCAAACGGGCTGGCCCGCACAGCCTGCAGCCAATGTGGCGCGCTTGTTGCCAGGCTTCAGCCCGAGTTGGGGGGCGCTGGCCTTCGCCACAGCGCTGCTGGCCACGCTCACCTGGCTGTGGCTGGTGACTTGGCGCGTAGGCCGCCACCGCGCGGCCCTCTGGAAAAGCCTGGTGCTGCCGGCTGGTGGGGCGGCCTTGTGCTGGTTGTTGCTGATGACCTTGTGGCTGCCTTTGCTGGACTTTGCCCGCAGCTACGGCCCATTGGTGCGCAATGTGAACGCCCTCATGGGGGCGCCCGCTTGCGTGCAGGTGTACGGCATGAACCGCGCACAAATGGCGGCATTCCAGTACCACGGGAGCTACCAGGTGCACCGCCTGGACGGCATCGCCTGTGAATGGCTGGTGATCGATGCCGACGCCCTGCCCGCTTTTCAAAGCCTCCCCGCCGCCCAAGCTTGGGAACAGGTCAAAAAAGTATGGCGCCCCTCGGACAACAATGAAAACGTGATCCTCTTCAAACGCTCATCGACTGCGCCCGAGCCACGCCATGAATGAACGCGGTCTGATCGCGAAGCAAGCCGGGACTGTGCTGGTGGGTCAAGTGGCCATCATGGCCTTTGGCGTCACCGACACGGTGGTTGCCGGCCGTTTCGCGCAAGAGGCACTGGCCGCCCTGTCGGTCGGGTCGGCCATCTACATCAGCGTGTACGTCACCTTGATGGGCTTGCTGCAAGCCTTGCTGCCCATTTTGTCGGAGATGCATGGCGCCAACAACCACCCCGCCATTGGCCGCGCCTTGCGACAAGGGCTCTACCTGTGCGCGGTGTGCACCCTGGCAGGGGCATGGGTGCTGGTCCACCCTGGCCTCGCCTTTGAATGGACCGATGTGCCTGTTGCCATGCAAGAGGACGTGCGCCACTACCTTCGCACCCTGGCCTGGGCGCTGGCCCCTGCCCTGCTGTTTCGCATGTTCAGCACGCTCAACCAAAGCCTGGGACAACCGCAATGGGTGACCTGGATTCAGGTGGCAGGCCTTGCGCTCAAAATTCCTTTGTCCATTGGTTTGACGTTCGGTTGGGGGAGCGTGGCGGCACAAGGTGTCAATGGCTGCGCCCAAGCCACATTGATGGTCAACATCATCATGTTTGCCATGGCACTGTGGCTGCTGCGACGCCAAAGCTTTTACCGACCGTTTCGCATCTGGCAAGCCATGGAGCGGCCGCACTGGCCGTCCTTGGCCGAGATGTTCAAGATTGGCGTGCCCAACGCCATTTCCATCACGGTCGAGGTGACGTCTTACACCCTGATGGCTTTGTTCATTGCGCGCTTGGGCAACACCGCCTCGGCCAGCCACCAAATCGTGGCCAACATGGGGGCCTTGCTCTACATGGTGCCCCTGTCGCTGGCCATTGCCACCAGCGCGCGTGTCAGTTATTGGGTGGGGGCACAAAATTTTGGGCATGCCCAGGCCGCCATGCGCCAGGGCTTTTTATTGCTGCTCGGTGTCTGTGCCCTGCTGTTGTTGGGCGTCGGGCTGGGGCGTGAATTCATTGCCAAGCTGTACACCCGCGACAACGCCGTGGCCATGCTGGCCAGCGAGCTCATGGGATGGCTGACCTGGTACCAGGCGGTGGATGCCCTACAGGTCATGTGCTTTTTTTTGCTGCGCTGCTTTCGCATCACGCTGGCCCCGTTGGTGGTCTACACCCTGTTTTTGTGGGGCGTGGGGCTCACAGGGGGCTATTTGCTGGCCTACAAGGGCTTGGCGGGCTGGGGGCCTGTGCAATCCCCGGAAGCTTTCTGGATGGCCAGCAGCCTGGCGCTGACGGGCGTGGCCTTGGCCCTTGGCGGGCTGCTGCACTTGGCCGTGCAGGCGCGCGCTCAGCGCTGAAGCAGATGCACCCGGTCTGCGGGCAGGGCAAAGGAAAATCGTGACCCCTGCCCCGGCACACTGTGAATCGTCAAATGTCCCCCGTGACGCTGAACCACGTGCTTGACAATGGCCAAGCCCAGCCCGGTCCCGCCCGTTTCCCTTGAGCGACTGCGGTCGACCCGGTAAAAACGCTCGGTGATGCGAGGAACGTGCTCGGGCGCGATGCCCGGGCCAGAGTCCTCCACGGCGAAGACCATTTGCCCATCCTCTTGACATTGCCAAGACACATGGACCCGACCACCCGCAGGCGTGTAGCGAATCGCGTTGCTGACCAGGTTGGACATGGCGCTGAGCAACTCGGTGCGGGAGCCAGCAACTTGGCAGTCCGCCAAGCCCCCGGCCTCGAACACCAGGTCTTGTGCGGGCCCCTCTGGCGGCGTCAACAGCTTGGACAGTGCCCGGCCCTCGGCTTCGCACGTTTGCCACACGGCCAAGGCGCAGACCCACTCTTGATGGGTGGGCAAAGGGCTGCCTTCCAGCCGAGACAAGGTCAGCAAGTCTTGCACCAGCGTTTGCATGCGCTGGGCTTGTTGCGACATCAGGTCCAGGTATTTTTCGCGCTCTGGCTCTGTCAATGGCAAGTTTTGCAGCGTCTCGACAAAGCCCGCCAAAACCGTCAGGGGCGTGCGAATTTCGTGCGACACATTGGCCACAAAATCGCGCCGCATCGCTTCTGATTGTTCGATGGCCGTGATGTCCCGGGTCAGCAACAAGCGGCGGCCTTCACCATAGGGGAACATTTGCAGGGAGATGCGCACGGGGTGGTTGGGCCGGTGGTCTCGGCCTGCAATCACCACCTCGGTTTCATACAGGCCACGGTGGAGGTAGGCACTGAACTCCGGGTCGCGCACCAAATTGCCAATGAGCTGGGCCAGATCGCGTGAGATCTCGATGCCGAGGTGCTGGGCGGCCATTTCGTTGCACCATTCGATCCGATCTTCGGCATCCAGCAACAACACGCCATTGGGGGACGCCTGAATGGCCGACAAGAACTGCTGCAAGCGTTGTGCACTGGCCTGATTTTCTCGATCGCGCTGGCGCAACAAACGCCGGATGCGGTCTGTGACATTGCCCCACAGGCCCCATTGGGTGGGCGCCTCCTTGGCCGCTTCGAATTGCAGCCAATGAAGCACACTGAGACCACGAATCAGGTCCAGACAAAACCAGAACAGGGCACTGACCAACAGGCCGGCACAAGCGCCTTGCCAAAACAGGCTTTCGGGCAGTGCAAAGGCGCCAAGCGCTGCGCCAGCGAGCAAGCTGATGATGAAAGTCAGGAAACGTGAAAACATTCAGGGAAATCTGCGAGGCGTATGGTGTTCACCCCCCCATTGTCACCTGAACTTGCGCAGTCAGTCTGTACCCGGCGCCACGAACCGTCTCCACCATCACCCCGGCAGCACCCAAGGCCTCGCGCAAGCGTTTGACGTGCACATCCACCGTGCGCTCTTCAATGAACACATGGTCGCCCCAAACCTTGTCCAGGAGTTGCGAGCGCGAATGGACCCGCTCCGCATGCCGCATCAGGTAATTCAGCAACTTGAACTCGGTCGGGCCAATTTTCAAGGGTGCGCCATGCAAGCTGACGCGGTAAGTGGCGCCATCCAAGGTCAGAGGCCCCACCGACACGCTGTCAGCGGCTTGCTCCGGGGCACGGCGCCTGAGCACGGCACGAATGCGAGCCAACAATTCCTGGGTGGAAAAAGGCTTGGTGATGTAGTCGTCGGCACCGGCATCCAGCCCAGACACTTTGTCGCTCTCGTCGGTACGGGCGGTCAGCATCAGGATGGGAATGGCTTTGGTGCGGGGGTCAGCGCGCCATTTGCGCGCCAGCGACACACCGCTTTGACCCGGCAACATCCAGTCCAGCAGGATCACGTCCGGCAACACGGTGTCGATTTCGCGCTGGGCACGCTCGCCATCCTCAGCCCAAATAGGCGACAAGCGGTTGTGACGGAGGTTGACCGCAATCAGCTCGGCAATCGCCGACTCATCTTCCACAATCAAGACGCGAGGCAGGTGTCTCATAAGGGCGTGGCTTTAACGAACGGATTCTTCGATTTTGTCCATCGAGATGTGGCGCACGTCCGCGCCCTTGACGATGTAGATGATGAGTTCGGCTATGTTCTTGGCATGGTCACCCACGCGCTCAATGGCTTTGGCCACGAACAGCAAGTCCAGGCTGGCGGAAATCGTCCGGGGGTCTTCCATCATGTACGTGATGAGTTTGCGCACGAAGCCGTCGAACTCTTGGTCGATCAGGTTGTCTTCTTTGAGGATGGTGACAGCCGTGGCCGTGTCGAGCCGGGCAAAGGCGTCCAACGCTTTGCGCAACAAGCCGCTGGCCATTTCGGTGGCCAGACGAAGCTCAGAAGCCGGCAGGGTTCGGGGCGTGCCATCCTTGATGATGGACTTGACCATGCGCGCCATTTTCTCGGCCTCATCGCCCACGCGCTCCAGGTTGGCGGTGGTCTTGGAGATGGCCATCAACAGGCGCAAATCGCGTGCCGTGGGTTGGCGGCGGCCAATGATGGAGGTCAACTCGCGGTCGATCTCCACTTCCATGGCATTGACGCGGGCCTCACCGTCAATCACCTGGTTAGCCACTTCGTCACTGAATTGTGAAAGCGCGTAGATCGCTTGGCGGATTTGCGACTCCGCCAACCCACCCATTTCCATCACCAAGGAGGACACGTGGTTGAGTTCGCTGTCGAATTGAGTCGAGAGATGTTTGTCAGGCATGGGGATTCCTAGAAGCCAGTGTTCGATGCAAATCAGCCGAATCGGCCCGTGATGTAGTCTTCAGTCTCTTTGCGCTGGGGCTTGAAGAACATTTGTTCGGTGGTGCCAAACTCCACCAAGTCACCCAGGTACATGTAGGCGGTGTAGTCGCTGCAGCGCGCCGCCTGTTGCATGTTGTGGGTCACGATGACCACGGTGTAATCCTGTTTGAGCTCGATGATCAACTCTTCAATCTTGGCGGTGGAAATCGGGTCCAGCGCAGAACAGGGCTCATCCAACAACAAAACTTCCGGCTTGATGGCAATGCCGCGCGCAATGCACAAGCGCTGCTGCTGTCCGCCCGACAGGCCAGAACCGCTTTGGTTCAGCTTGTCTTTGACTTCGGTCCACAGGGCTGCTTTGCGCAAGGCCCACTCCACCCGGTCGTCCATGTCGCTGGCGCTGAGGTTTTCAAACAGCTTCACGCCAAAGGCAATGTTGTCGTAAATCGACATCGGGAAAGGCGTGGGCTTTTGAAACACCATGCCCACCTTGGCACGGATCAGGGCCACGTCTTCCTTGGAGGTCAACAGGTTGTCGCCATCGAGTTCAATGGAACCTTCTGCGCGCTGCTCGGGATACAACTCGAACATGCGGTTGAAGGTGCGCAACAGGGTTGACTTGCCGCAGCCTGAGGGGCCAATGAAAGCTGTGACTTGCTTTTCCGGAATATCCAGATTGATGTCTTTCAATGCATGGAATTTTCCGTAGTAGAAATTGAGGTTTTTGACCGAAATCTTGGGTCGGGTCGCGATGGCAGTGTCCATGTGACTTCCTTAGGGTTCAGGATTTTTGACGCGTCAACACGCGCGCCAGGATGTTGAGGCCGAGCACAGCCAAGGTGATCAGGAACACGCCGGCCCAGGCCAGTTGCTGCCAGTTCTCGTAAGGGCTCATGGCGAACTTGAAAATGGTCACGGGCAAGCTGGCCATGGGCTCAGACAGGCTAGAGGTCCAGAATTGGTTGCTTAGCGCAGTGAACAGCAAAGGCGCGGTTTCGCCTGAGATGCGCGCCACCGCCAGCAAGACGCCCGTCACCACGCCAGCACGGGCCGCGCGCAAGGTGATGCTCATGATGACCTTCCATTTCGGCGTCCCCAAGGCATAAGCGGCCTCACGCAAGCCTGGTGGCACCAACTGGAGCATGTTCTCGGTGGTGCGAATCACCACAGGAATGACTATCAAGGCCAAAGCGACCACGCCGGCCCAGCCTGAAAACGACTTGTAGCGCGCCACCACCAAAGAGTACACAAACAAGCCGATCACGATGGAAGGCGCCGACAACAGAATGTCGTTGACAAAGCGTGTGATGCTGGACAGCCAGCTGACGGGTTTGTATTCCGCCAAATAGATGCCGGCCATGATGCCAACAGGTGTGCCCACGAAGGTGGCCAGCATGACCATCAGGAAAGAGCCATAAATGGCATTGGCCAAGCCACCCGGGTCGTTGGGCGCGGGCGTCATTTCAGTCAGGGTGGCCCAGGTCAGGCCATCGATGCCCAACCAGAAGGTTTGCCACAAGATCCAGACCAGCCAGACCAGGCCGAACAGCATGGCGCCAAGCGAAAGGGTCAGCGCCAGTTGGTTGACGCGCTTGCGCTTGGCAAATTTTTGATGGCGAACGTCGCTGCTCATGACTTGGCTCCCTCATTGCGGCGCATGCGGGCCAGCAGTACTTTGGAAAGCGCCAATACCACGAAAGTGATGAAGAACAACACCAGGCCGAGGTATATCAACGAAGCCTGGTGCAAGCCACTGGAGGCTTCGGCAAATTCATTGGCCAAGGCAGAGGTGATGCTGTTGGCCGCCTCGAACACGCTCAAGGAATTCAGCTGGTTCATGTTGCCGATGACAAAGGTCACGGCCATGGTTTCACCCAGCGCGCGCCCCAGCCCCAGCATGATGCCGCCCACCACACCCGCCTTGGTGTAAGGCAAGACCACCTTGGACATGACTTCCCATGTAGTGGAGCCCAGACCGTAGGCCGACTCTTTCAACAGAGGGGGCGTCACCTCGAACACATCGCGCATGACCGAGGCGATGAAAGGAATGATCATGATGGCCAGAATGATGCCGGCGGACAAAATGCCAATGCCCACGGGCGGGCCAGACACCAATGCACCCAGGTACGGGACACCGGTCAGCCATTTTTGCAAGGGCATCTGCACATAGGTGGCCAGTATGGGGCCAAAGACCAGCAAACCCCACATGCCATAAACAATGGAAGGAATGGCCGCCAACAACTCAATGGCCGTTCCCAAGGGTCGCTTGAGCCAGGCGGGAGAAAGCTCCGTCAAAAACAGGGCAATGCCAAAGCTCACGGGCACGGCAATCATCAAGGCGATCAAGGACGTGGCCAAGGTGCCATAAATCATGACCAGGCCACCAAAGTCTTCTTGCACCGGGTCCCAGACGCTGCGGGTCAAAAAGCTCAAGCCGTATTTGTCGATGGCGGGCCAGGCGCCAAAAATCAGCGAGCCCAAGATACCGATCAACAAGGCCAGCGTCAGGCACGCTGCGCCCAGGGCTGCCCAACCGAACAAGCGATCGATCAAGCCGCCCAGGCGCATGGAGGGGGGAGTAGGAGGATGTGTCATGGGACGCCGAAAGCCTTTCTCTTGGCCCTCAAGGTTATCAGGGACGCCGTGTGCGGCAACAGAAGTGGAAGACACGGCGTGCCCTTTCTAACCCAATTTACTGAAACGCAATGGCTTTGCCAGCGCCGTCTTTGATTTGGCCCCAAGACTTGCGAATCACATCCTTCACGCCGGCAGGCATGGGCACGTAATCCAGGTCGTCGGCCGTCTGGTCACCATTTTTGTAAGCCCAATCAAAGAACTTCAGGGTGGCTGCCGCTTTTTCAGGCTTGTCTTGGGTTTTGTGCATCAGGATGAAGGTGGCACCGGTGATGGGCCAGGAATCCTTGCCAGGTTGGTTGGTCAGAATTTGGTAGAAGCTCTTGGACCAATCCGCACCCGCTGCCGCGGCCTTGAAGGCGGAATCGTCAGGTGACACGTAGTTGCCAGCGGCGTTCTTCACCTGCGCAAACACCATCTTGTTTTGCTTCACATAGGCGTACTCCACATAACCAATCGAGTTGGGTAAACGGCTGACAAAAGCGGCCACGCCTTCGTTGCCCTTGCCACCCGCGCCGGTCGGCCAGTTCACGGCCGTGCCGTCACCGACCTTGGCTTTCCAATCCGCACTGACTTTGCTCAGGTAGTTGGTGAACAAGAAGGTGGTTCCAGAACCGTCCGAGCGACGCACCGGCGCGATGGCAGCATCGGGCAGGTTCAAGTTGGGATTCAATGCCTTGATGGCTGGTTCGTTCCATTTGACAATCTTGCCCAAGAAGATGTCGGCAATGACTTCGCCGGTCAGCTTGAGCTGACCCGGGGTCACGCCCGCAATGTTCACCACCGGCACCACGCCGCCAATCACGGTCGGGAATTGCATCTGATTTTTTTGCGCCAGGTCTTCGTCTTTGAGGGGCATGTCAGAAGCGCCGAAATCCACCGTCTTGGCGTCGATTTGCTTGATGCCTGCGCCGGAGCCGACGGACTGGTAGTTGACCTTTTGGCCTACAGCCTTGTTGTACTCGGCAGCCCACTTGCTGTACAAGGGCGCAGGGAAACTGGCGCCGGCACCCGTGACATCTTGCGAGAAAGCAGACAAGGACAAGCAAAGGCCCAGACTGGCAGCAGCGATCGCTTTGAGATTTTTCATCATGAATAGACTCTCTGTGGTTGAAGAATGAAGTGACTGTAGGAATCGAATGTGACAAGATCGTGACAATCTTGAAAAGTACACACAAGACTTTTTGTCACGGCTCTGACATCAAAAAGACATATGCTGGAAAGATACGCAGCTTCTGCGTCGAAAAATTGAATATTTTTTATGCAAAATGGTACCCTTCTCGCTGCCATTGATTTGGGCTCGAACAGCTTTCGCCTGGAAATTGGCCGCCTCAATCATGGGCAAATCCACCGCACCGAGTACCTCAAGGAGACTGTTCGCCAGGGCAATGGCCTGGATGCCGATCGCAATCTGACACAGGACGCCATGCAGCGCGGCTGGGACTGCCTGGCGCGTTTTGCTGAACGTTTGGCCGGTTTCCGAAAGCATCAGGTCCGAGCTGTGGCCACACAAACCCTGCGTGAAGCCCGCAATCGGGATGCCTTTTTGCAAAAGGCCAATCAGATTTTGGGCTTCCCGATCGAGGTGATTGCCGGGCGCGAAGAAGCCCGCATGATCTACCAAGGCGTTGCCCACCTGTTGCCGCAATCGCCCGAGCGTCGTCTGGTCATTGACATTGGTGGGCGCTCGACCGAATTGATTTTGGGGCAAAACCTCCATGCCGAGGTGATGGAGTCCTACCGCGTGGGAAGCGTGGCATGGAGCATGAAATACTTCGATTCGGGCGTGCTCAGTGAGGCGGCTTTCGAGCGCGCTGAAATTGCGGCCAAGGCCATCTTGGATGAGGCCCTCAGCAGTTATTCACGCCCCCATTGGGACACCGCCTATGGCTCCTCAGGCACTGTGGGCGCCATCGCCGACATTTTGCAAGCTGCGGGCTGGCCCGCGGGCGTCATCAGCCGCGAGGGGCTGGACTGGCTGCAGCGCTGCTTGTTGCGCGTCGGCCATGCCAACAAGCTGCGCCTGGAGGGGTTGAAAGAGGACCGCCGCGCAGTGATCGGCGGCGGCATCAGCGTGCTGCGCGCGTTGTTCGACTTGCTCGACATGGATACCTTGCATGTCGCACAAGGCGCGCTGCGCCATGGCGTCTTGTACGACATGCTCGAGCGCGAAGAGGCAGGCTCGGACACACGCTCGCAAACGGTGGCGCGGCTGCTCACAACCTTTGGCGTTGACACCCACCAAGCCCAGCGCGTGAGCAAAGTCGCACGCCACCTGTTGCAGCAACTCCATCCAGAAACCGCTACGGAAGAATTTGCGCGATTTCAGCGCAAGCTCGACTGGGCCGCACAACTGCACGAAATTGGCTCCCAAATTTCACACAGCGATTACCACAAGCATGGCGCCTATATTCTGGACAACGCCGATGCGCTGGGGTTTGCCTTGCCCGAGTTGCACCGCTTGAGCCTCCTGGTTCTGGGACACCGAGGAAAACTTCGAAAACTGGAAGTCGACTTTGACGACGAATCCTTCATCAAGCAACTGTTGGCCCTCAGGCTGGCCGTCATCTTGTGCCATGCCAGACGCGACCCCGACTACAAAACGCTGCAGCTGAACTTGTTGCACAAGCCTGCGCGGGTGTTTGAGCTGAACGTGCCTACGGACTGGGCCAAGCGTTTTCCGCAATCAGCACACCTGCTGACGGAAGAAGTGACCGCCTGGCAAAAAACAAGTTGGACGCTTCAAGTCAAGCCCTGAACCGCCATGTCACACATTTGAAACATTTGAAAGGCACCATGCGCTTTTCAAAACGAGTTGGATGCCATGAGTGAACGCCCCCCCATTGACGAAGAACACATCCGACGGCTGCGAGAAGACCTTCTGGACAGCTTGGATGAAGAGCTTGAGATGGAGCTGGATGACCGGGCGCTCGACCCTTCGGCCATGGAAGAAGATCGCGTTTCACGCGCACGGTATTTCCGTGAACTTTTGCGTCTGCAAGGCGAGCTAGTCAAGCTGCAAGACTGGGTGGTGGCCACCCGGCACCGCATCGTGATTTTGTTTGAAGGCAGAGATGCGGCCGGCAAAGGGGGCGTCATCAAGCGCATCACCCAGCGCCTGAACCCGCGTGTTTGCCGGGTGGCTGCCCTGCCCGCCCCCAACGACCGTGAGCGCACCCAGTGGTACTTTCAACGCTACGTGGCGCATTTGCCTGCGGCGGGTGAAATCGTGCTGTTCGATCGCAGTTGGTACAACCGTGCAGGCGTCGAGCGGGTCATGGGCTTTTGTAACGACGATGAGTACGAAGAGTTTTTCCGCACCGTCCCTGAGTTTGAAAAAATGCTGGCACGCAGCGGCATACAGCTCATCAAGTACTGGTTCTCCATCACGGACGACGAGCAGCATGCCCGCTTTTTGGGACGCATCCACGACCCGCTCAAACAATGGAAACTCAGCCCCATGGACCTGGAGAGCCGCCGCCGCTGGGAAGACTACACCCGCGCCAAGGAAACCATGATTGAGCGCACGCACATTCCAGAAGCACCCTGGTGGATTGTGCAAGCAGTCGACAAAAAACGAGCACGTCTCAATTGCATGGACCATTTGCTAAAGCAAGTGCCCTACCACGAGATCCCTCATCCCGACGTGCTTTTGCCTGAACGGGTGCGCAACCCTGATTACATTCGCCACCCTGTCCCGGTCGACATGATCGTGCCAGAAAAATACTGACGTTAATGGGTTGAGCCCAAGTAGCGTTTGCGCCCAAAAAAGAGCAACAGCCCAATGCCCACGGCGGCCATCATCAGCAGTGTGGCCTCCAGGCCATGCTCAAGGTGGATGAATTCAAAGTGCTCGAAATTCATACCAAAAAACCCGGTGATCAGGTTCAACGGCAGGAAAACGGCGGTCAGCACGGTCAAAGTACGCATGACGGCATTGGTGCGGTTGCTTTGCGCACTGAAGTGCATTTGCACGGCCGTCTCGGCGCTTTGTTCAAGCCGCCTGACGTGGTGTACCACCCGCTCTATGTGCTCTAGAACATCGCGGCTGCGAACTTTCAAAAGCTCCAAGGCGCGGTCACTGTGCAAGCCCTCGTGCTTCAAAGCCTCCAGCCCATCGGTCCAATCCTGAATGGCCGCGCGCTGGTCTTCGCAGATTTCGTCCAAATGATGCAGCATCAGGCGCGCTTCCAGCAATGCACCCCAGTCGTTGAAGCGGCCATCGGGGCGCAGCAACTGGCTCTGCCATTGGTCCAGTTGCCGCGTGATGTCGCGCCGCAAATTCAAATACCCATCGACCATTTGGCTGACGATGCGCAACATCAGATCCGCTGGGCTGTGGGGCACTCTGGCGCTGCTGGTCAGCAAGTTGGCGTGAAAAGCGGCGAGCATGCGGGCGGAAAAACTGTCACGCACAGCGCAATCCACTGGGTGAATCGTCAACAGCAAGCGATCAAAAACCGCAAACGCCACCGGGCTGGTGTCGATGCGTCGCAAGGCATTCACGCCCGCTTTGGTTTGGGACAGGTGCAACAACTCCCCAGGCCTGGACAAGTCGGACTCGGTGCTGCCAGCCGCCAAACGGCGGAACACCAACATGTCGTACTGCGAGGTGTAATCGTAGTGCGAGGGCAACTGGTTGTTCAACATGTCCGTGATGTGCAAATCCACCAACTGGGCCTCGCACAGCGACTGCAACATGACCTGAACCTCGGATTGCATCAACTCGAACTCGCGCCGGGCCAGGGCAACCCAGACAAAGCTACCTGGCGTGATCGACTGTGGCAACTGATCCGTTTCCAAAATGGCTTCTGTGGCTATTGAAAAAACACGCATGCTCGGCTTCCATTGAAATTTTTCTTTAAACCGTATAAACTGTATATACTGTATATTTCGTTACAAGGATCTGAGATGACCACTGCACCCCGCAAAACACCTGTTGCTGCCAAGAAAACTGTCCGCGCTGCGGCACCCGCCAAAATGGCAGAAGCCCCCATACTGGCTGAAGTCAAAGTGAAAAAACCCAAACTGGTGCGCGACAGCTTCACCATTCCCAAAAACGAATACAGCAACATCGAGAGCCTGAAGCAAAAAAGCGCCCTGCTAGGCAGCCCTGCCAAGAAAAGCGAGTTGTTGCGCGCCGGCATACAACTGCTGACCACCCTCAGCGATGCGCAATTTCGCAAAGCGCTGGCGCAAATTCCCACGGTCAAAACGGGTCGACCCAACAAGCAAAAGTAAGGCACACGCCATGGTCGTTGCAAGCGCTAGAGCATTTCTGGCGTTTGCACCGTGATCAAGACGGTCTGAATTTGCTCTTCCTTCAACCGAGAGCGTAGCCACCAAACGGATCCCTTGCGGATCGGGAAATTGTCGGTGTCCAACTTGAGCAGCGATGCAACCGTGTGGCCCAAAAAAGGCTGATGGGCTACGACAACGACCGGGTTTTTGCCGTTTGGCCATTGCACCAGCTCCAGCAAGTGCTCGTGTGAGCCCTGCGGCGAGAGCTCGTCGCGAATTTTGTACTTTCGCCCCAAGGGGATGACGGTTTGCTCGGCACGGCGAGCGGGGCTGCAAAAGATGCGCGCGCCCTCTGGCAACTGGCGATCCAGCCAGCGTGCCATTCTTTGCGCCTGGCGCTCCCCGCGGTGGGTCAAGGCGCGCTCCATGTCGTCTTCCCCATTTTCCGCCTCGTGGGCTTCTGCATGCCGCCAGAGAATCAGATCCATGTCACACCTTTCCTGCGTAACGCGTCATCAAAAGCGCCTGCGCACTGCTCTTGTTTCTCCGCGCCACAGGCTCTAACCTGGCGTAGCTCGCATCTGGCTTGAGCACCCAGGCGTCGGTGTTGTCTTTCAAATAGACGTCCAGGCACTCATCGATCACCCGTGCTCGCAACACAGGATCCAGCACGGGCCAAGCCAACTCGACTCTGCGTAGCATGTTGCGGTTCATCCAGTCGGCGCTGGACAGGTAAAGCGATTCATCGTCGCCAGCGCAAAAATAAAAGACCCGAGAATGCTCCAAGAAGCGACCAATCACCGAGCGCACTTGGATGTTGTCGGTCATTCCCGGGACTTCTGCCGGCAGGATGCAGGCGCCGCGAACTATCAATTGCACTTTGGCACCTTGTTGCGCGGCCAGCACCAGGGCGCGGGCCAGGCGGTCATCGGTCAAGGCATTCATCTTGGCCACAATTCGGGATGGGCGCCCTGCTGCGGCCGCCCGAGCGACCTTCTCAATGGCCAAGACCATCTGATCCTGCAATTTGAAGGGTGCCACCCACAAATGGTTCATTCTGGGCAATCGGCTTTGGCTGGCCAGGTGGATAAACAAATGCTCAATGTCGGCCGTGAGTTTGGCATTGCCCGTCAGGTAGCTGATGTCGGTGTACAGGCGCGCGGTTTTGGCGTTGTAGTTGCCCGTGGACAGGTGCGCATAGCGCTTCAGAATTTTGCCCTCACGCCGGGTGATCAGCAGCATCTTGGCATGGGTTTTCAAGCCAACCACGCCGTACACCACTTGGGCCCCGACCGACTCCAATTGCTCGGCCCAATTAATGTTGGCCTCTTCATCAAAACGCGCCTTCAATTCAACCACTGCCGTGACTTCTTTGCCGCGGCGCACTGCCTCGCGTAACAAATCCATCAACTCCGAATCGGACCCAGTACGGTAAATGGTTTGCTTGATGGCCAGCACTTGTGGGTCAAAAACGGCTTCTCGCAAAAATGCCAGCACGCCGTCAAAGCGCTCAAAAGGCTGATGAATCAGCACATCGCGCGTTTTCAATTGCGAAAAAATGGACACGCCAGCGACCAACTCGCGCGGATAGCTTGCACGGTAAGGGGTGTACAGCAAGGCTGGGGCGTCCATCAAATCGATCAATTGATTCAGACGCACCAAGTTCACCGGGCCATGCACTCTGTACAGGGCGCTTTCGGGCAACTCAAACTGCTTCAACAAGAAATCGGCCAAATACTCTGAGCATCCCGAGGACACTTCCAGCCGAACGGCACGCCCAAAGTGCCTGTGCACCAAGCCTTGGCGCAGGGCTTTTCGCAAATTTTGAACATCCTCTTCATCCACCGTGAGGTCGGAGTCGCGCGTCACGCGAAATTGCGAAAACTGCCCCACTTCACGCCCGGGAAACAGATCTTGCAAATGCGCACGAATCACGCTGGACAAAGAGACAAACAGGTTTTTCTTGCCAGCGACCTTTTCGGGCAATTTGATGACCCGCGGCAAGACACGCGGCACTTTGACAATCGCGATTTCATTCTCTCGGCCAAAGGCATCTTTGCCAGACAAGCGCACAATGAAATTCAAAGATTTGTTGGCCACTTGGGGAAAAGGATGGGCGGGATCCAAACCCACGGGAATCAACAAAGGCCTGACTTCTTGCTCGAAATAGCGCTTGACCCAACGCTGTTGGGCCAGGTTTCTTTCGGCATGAGAAACAATTTTGATCCCCGCCTTGGCAAAGGCCGGTATCAACTGGTGGTTGTAAACATCGTATTGCGCCGCTACGAGCTGATGCGCAACGGCTGAAATCGCCTGGTAGCTTTTGACTGAAAAAACACCTTTTTCATCGTTCAACAGCGCAGCGCGAAAGTGCAAGGCGAAACGAACTTCAAAAAACTCGTCCAAGTTGGACGACACAATGCAGAGGTAACGCAGTCGCTCAAGCAGTGGCACCTCTTCACGCCTCGCCCAGTCCAAGACCCTGGCATTGAACGCCAAAATGGATTGATCCCTGTCAATAAAGGGAATCGACTCAGAAGCTACTAGAGAGGCGAGAGAATTGGCCACGAGGAATGTCTTGTGCGTTCAGACTTCCTAGTGTGCACAAGGCAAATGACAGTTTGATGTCTAAATGATGACAAAACTATTTCTTGATAGGTGCCAAATTTTTCAAAAACAGGGACGTCGCCTCAGACCAACTGAAATCCAGCGCACGTTCGCGCGCTTCAGAGCGATCCACGCGCAAGGCCATGGTCACTGCGCTTTGCAAATCTTCATGCAAGACACCCCCCATGCGGTCACCCTCTTCATTGGTGCGTGCCAGTACTTCCAGAGGTCCATCCACGGGGTAAGCCGCCACCGGTGTGCCTGCCGCCATGGCTTCGACCATGACCAAGCCAAAAGTCTCGGAGCGGCTTGGAAACACAAAGACGTCAGAGGCCTGGTATACCTCGGCCAAAGCGTCGCGCGCCAAAATGCCGAGCCACGTGACCTCGGGGTAGCGCTGTTGCAGGGTTTTCAACACGGGTCCGACGCCACAAACCACCTTGCTTCCCCCGATGGGGAGATCCAAAAAGGCCTGGATGTTTTTTTCATAAGAAACACGGCCTACGAACAGCATGATGGGGCGTGGCAAATTTTGCAAAAGCGCGTGCTCGCCAGGCTTGGAAGCGTAGGCAAACAAAGAAGTGTCCACACCATGCGTCCAGGGCCGCAAATTGGCAAAACCTCTGCTTCTCAACATGTCCAAAACCCCTTGCGTCGGAACCATCACGCCAGCGGAAGGCCGATGAAAATGTCGCATCAGGGCGTAACCCCAGCTCAGCGGAACACGCAACGCAGAATTCAAGATCTCAGGGAATTTGGTGTGGAAGGCAGTGGTAAAAGCCTTTTTTCTCTGGAGGGCGTATTTGCGCCCGGCCCAACCCAGGGGACCCTCGGTTGCAAGGTGAATGGCTTCTGGCTCATAGGCATCCAACAAACGGCTCAGCCCCTTCTGCGGCCGAATCGCCAAATCGATGCCTGCGTAGCCAGGACAAGGCCGCGTTTTGAAGCACCCCGGGTGCACCACCGCAACATCATGACCAAGCTGCGTCAACTCCTTGACCAACTCGACCAAGGTGGTGACCACGCCATTGACCTGGGGAGTCCACGCATCGGTGACCAATGCGATCTTCATGCCAAACTCTCTTGCAACTGAAGGCGCTGCGCCATCAGGGGATCCCAGAAAATCAGCTCCAATCGCCCGTCGTGGTGCTCCACCAAGGCCGATCGGCTTTCCACCCAATCACCATCGTTGCAATACACCACCCCGTCGATGGTGCGAATTTCGGCGCGATGGATATGGCCACAAATCACGCCTTGGTACCCACGCTTCTGCGCTTCGTTCGCGACCGCACGCTCAAAAGCAGTGACATAGTTCAGCGCCGTTTTCACTTTGTGCTTCAAATAAGCCGACAGCGACCAGTAAGGCAGACCAAAGCGCGCGCGCGCACGGTTAAGGTTGCGGTTCAAGCGCAGGGTGAACTCGTACAGATGGTCCCCCACATAGGCGAGCCACTTGGCGTGCTGGACGACCGCGTCGAAATAATCGCCATGGGTCAGCCAAAATTTGCGCCCATCGGCCAGGGTGTGAACGGCCTCTTCCGAGACGTCAATGCCGCCAAACTGATGCGACACAAAATCCCTTGCAAACTCATCGTGGTTGCCAGGCACATACACCACCTGACATCCTTTGCGCGCTCGCCGCAACAGCTTTTGGACCACATCGTTGTGGGCTTGTGGCCAGTACCATTTGCGGCGCAATTGCCAGCCATCCACGATGTCGCCCACCAGGTACAAGTAGTCGCTGCTGTTGACTTTGAGGAACGAGAGCAAGGCGTCGGCTTGACAGCCCGGCGTTCCTAAGTGAATGTCTGAAATGAAGATGGCGCGGTAATGCATCAAGCGCCCAGGAAGTGCTTTCTGTAGCGGGAAGGCAAATCAGCGATCCGCATCAGCATGGGCAAGTCGGCCGTGTTGAAATCCGGATCCCATGCGGGGGCACCGAGAATGCGGGCACCCAGGCGAAGGTAGCCCTTGATCAGCGCAGGGGGCTCCGTCGTCAAGCCATGATTGAACTCGTCCACGGGCAAGGCCAGACGGGGACGAACTTGCAGCTCTATGGGTGCCAGATGCGTTTGTTTCAATTGGTGCCAGATGCTGGCAGCCACCTCGCCGCTGACCACACCGTTGTGCATCATGGGAATGCTGGCGCAGCCAATCATGGTGTCCAATTGGTTGCGCACCATGAATTCGGCCAAGGCGCCCCACAAAGCCATGATGACGCCACCATGCCGATGGTCGGCATGCACGCAACTGCGACCCAGCTCCACCATTCTTTCGCGCAAATTGCGCAAGCGCGTCAGGTCGAATTCGGTGTCGGTGTAGGTGCTGCCCACACGCAAGGCCTGCGCGGGGGTCAACACCCTGTAAGTGCCAATCACCTCTTGCGATGCCGTATCGCGCACCAGAAGGTGTTCGCAGTAATCATCAAACAAATCGATGTCGTGACCTGTCAGCGGCGAGCTCAGTCTGGCGCCCATTTCACCGGCAAAGATGCTGTAGCGCAGCCTCTGCGCAGCCCTTACTTCATCGAGGTGCCGTGCCCACGCCACCGTGATACCGCCTGGCTCAGAAACTTTGCGAGGCTCAGATGCAGCGATGGCTTGCGAAGAGCGTGGATGAAGTAACCCCCTGGGCAAGGAAATAGGCGAAAGGTCGAGTGTGGGGGTTGGCAGTTCTTTCATGTCTTCTCCGTTGAATAAGCTTGCACGGAGTGTGGAGAAAGGAAGTGACAAGGCGATGTCACTTGCATGAAGAATTTGTCATGAAAGATTGTGTGGACAAGCAGCGACTTGTCATCAGCAAGTCATGTGGATTGACAAGCATTCTTCAAATATCGGAGACATCGGGAGGTGGATGTGAAGATCACGATCATGGGTTCAGACTATGCTGGACTTGTCATCGGTGCGTATGCGGCAGAGCTTGGCAACCATGTGATTTGCCACGACGATGACATTCTGAAGATTCAAGCGCTTCGTCGCTGTAAACTGCCTTTCATCGCACCTGAATTGCAAAACACAATGGCAAGAAACAAAGGGGCTGGCAGGCTGATGTTCACCCATGACGCCATCCAAAGCATTGCGCACGGTGAACTCATCTTCATTGCCAAAGGTCATTGCGATGCTGCCTACGATGCATCGGGCTCTGGCCATGTCTCAAGGACACTGAAAAACATCAGCCGCTGGGGGCATCCCCTGAAGATTGTGATCGTCTCTGATGCCACAAATCCTTTAGCAGCACCATATGTACCGGATCTAAGCGCCCCAAGCCGTCATTCGCTCGACGGTGACCTTGGAGCCCAAACACTCCATCAGTTTGAGCATGGCTTGCGTCATCCAACCCGAATGCGCAGGTGCACGCAGCAGGGTGTACTCTAGTGTTGGCACACCGCCCCTCTTGCGCTTAAAGTCACCGGCGCCAGAGCTGTAATTCAGCCAACAGCCTGAAGCGCTGAGTTCTTGGTAAAGGGCTGCAAACAGGTGCCGGTAAAGGCCCTGCTCTGCATCATGGGTGTCATAGCCCAATGCAGGCACTGTGACGACACGTTGCTTATGCGATACCAAGCTGAAGGCTACGATGCGATCCAACGTATCAACCAAGCAAAGACAGCGCATGCCCATGAGGGACACTGCGTCATCGAAAAACTTCTGTGTGTATTGAGGATTTAAATAACTGTGTTTTTCAAGGTACACCTGGCTATAAAGAGCCTCAATGCGACTGAGTTCCATGGGCGTGAGATGCGACTTCCACACAACGCGCAGAGACGATCGCCGGAATCGGTTTAAATCTCTGCGCAAGTGCGATGTCAATTTCTGGTCAGGCCTGCGCCAATCAAATTCGTACACCACGCGGCTGGGTATGGCGCAATAGCCTAGTGCTTGCAAGCTACGGAAAAGTTCTGCTTGGCGTTTTGCCAAGACATTCCTGACTCCAATGAAATGTTGAGGATAGGCCCGCTGAAGCAATTGGCAGACTTCCGGCATGGCAGCCAACTCTTGCAAGCTTCGCTCATTGGTTGAAATTGGAAAATTGCCCACCAGGACCAGGCGATCCAAGCCCATGGCCTGAAAAACCCAGCCCAAGGCGCGGATCATTTGTGCCTGCGCGGGATGGGAAGCGCGCTCATGCACTGCATAGTCAATCCAGCCACTGCGTAACGATGTCAGATAACAAGGTGCTGCTGGTATATTTGGCTTTAGAACAGTGATTGGAAGCGAATGTGGGCCCACCCAATTCAAGTCTGCAAATGCATTCTTCATCCATATGGAAAGGTCTCTTAAACCATCTGTGTGCATCGCATGCATGTTCAATGCCCCCTCAACCTTGGTACTGGTAGAGATGGAAAGCGCCGTAGATCCCTGAGCGATCTTTTTGCCCCAAACTTTCAGACAGCGGCCCATTGCGCTTCCAGAGGGCGCTGAGCGCATCACTCAAACAAGCATCTACGGGCGAATCAGTGCCAGCTGTGCGGAATATCACTCTGGCGCCTGGACGGGCTGTGCGCGATATTTCTTCCCACAGGGACTGCAACTCCTGTTGGGACATCCAATCCTGGGCATCAAGCAACACATAGGCATCCACCGAATTTGCTTGCATCTCTGCGAGAACTGCACGAAAGTTGTTTTGGGTAACATTCAGGCGGTCGATGTGTGCTTTTAAATTGTCATACTGACTGGCCATCAGGTACGGTGGCAACGCGCTTCGCCCTGTGGGGTCATAGCGACGCGCAAAGGCTTGCCATGCAAAATAATTTTCGCGAACCGGCGCTACCGTCGCCAGGTTTCTGGCCCGGGCTTTCAGGACCTCCGCCATGCTTTGTGGCTCGTGGTCGCAGAGTGCCGCATGCTGACTGGGGGGGATGCCCAGGTTGTAAAGTGCCAGAGGGCTGCTGCACAGCTTTTTCATCCACCAGCTGTCAAAAATTTTGGCCACATGGCGATCAAACCATTCAATCTGGCTCGCTTGGTTCGGCTGGGATAGCAACTCTTCCAAGCGAACGCCCTGCATGCGTGCGGCCAAGTGAATCAAGCCAATCAACTCTCCCAGTAAGCCATGTCGGTAGAAACCGCTGGCGAACATGTCAATGCGACGCTTGAACCAAGTCTTTTGCTCCCAATAGGCGCGGGTTTCGGCATCCAACAAAGGTTTCAGGCGCGTGTCGTAGAGATGCACATTTTGGCGAGATTTGGCAACGCCAAAAAATTGAAAAAATTGCTCGTAGCTCAGATGAGCTTGAAGTGCTGCTTTCTTTAACTTGACCAGTGCCACATGCGTGTGGTTCAAATCGACAGCGGTGACCTTGCCAGGTTGTGCTGTCAAATAGGACAGCGCATTGCATCCACCGGATGCAATGGTGACCACATGGTCCAAACTGCCCAGCTGCAGTGCCTCCATGTCCACCACGGGGTCTTCCCATATTTGGGTGTAAACCAGACGCTGAAACCAATAGGCAAACAAGCGCTCTTTCAACGAGGTCGATGACTTATGCCCGTAAACTGCTTGTGCCAGCAAAGTCTGCGACCGACTTGCGTCACTTTTCAACCTATCAACCAATTGCGTCATCAAAACTCCTTGAAATTTTGATCTCTATGTTGCAGACTGACTGTGACGAAGACTTGAAATTAATGTGTCACTTTGATGGCGATCGCTCTTGTGTATCAGCGCAAAGAAATATTAAATTTTTATGACAGCCCTTGTAAAGCATGTCACTGTGGAATTTCAGCGATATCCTAATTAATCCTAAGTCCACAAAGGATGAGCATGCGTGCCATCAAAGAAGCCCGAAAATTCATAGAACGTGAACCCCAGACCATCGCAGCACAAACGCTGTCCCGACTGGTGCTGGCGCTGGAAAACCAAAGCCCCTTCTCCATCTCAGAACTCTACAGTCTGAACTACGACCACTTCAACCTGGCCTTGGAGATCCTGAAAGATTGGCGCATTGACCGCTATTACGCCAGCAAAGTCAAATTGTTTGACGTCTCAACGCAAGCCGCTGAACTGCCATCGCTTGCCATCGCATCGCCCAAAGCTTGATCCCACATCTTTGAGCGCCGCACCATGACCATTGTTGTTGTTGCAAACCCCAAGGGCGGCGCCGGTAAATCGACCCTGGCCACCCAAATTGCAGGCTACTATGCTTCGCAGGGCCATGCTGTGGCACTGAGCGACCTCGACAAGCAAGGCTCCGCTGAATTGTGGCGACAACTGCGCCCGCCCGCAGCCAACCCAGTGCACGCTTGGCCATCTGAGCAAGACAAGCTCCCCAAACTGCCCAAAGGCATCAGCCACGGCGTGATTGACACGCCCGCGGGCCTGCATGGTTGGCGCTTGCGTGAAATTCTGGAGAAGGCAGACAAAATTGTCATTCCGCTTCAACCCAGCATTTTTGACATGCATGCCACGCGAGAATTTTTTGACCTGCTCGTGAGCAAAAGCAAAGGCATACAAGCACGGGCGCGTTGGGTGGGCATGCGGGTCGATGAGCGTACCTTGGCGGCAGGCCAGCTCCACGACTTCGCGCAAAGCTTACCGATTGAGCGCGTCACCAACTTGCGAAGCACGCAATACTACCTGCACATGGCAGCGCATGGCTTGTCGTTGTTTGACCTGCAACCGCATCGGGTTGAAAAAGATTTGGAGCAGTGGCAGCCCCTGTGCCGTTGGCTCAACGCCTGAACCGCACACACCCATTCATTCAAAAAAAAAGACCCTGCCTGGCGTACCAGGCAGGGTCTTTGACTAAGCGCTGTCAGTCAAGCCTCAGAGGCCGATCTTGCCACCATCGTTCTTGGTGATGATCAGCGTTGCAGAACGGGGGCGACCTGCCACACCATAACCGCCGGAGGTCAGGCCACCACCGTTGCCAGGCCACTGGCTTTCAAAGGTGAAGTTGCTGGCCGTGCCGATTTTCGCGGTGTTCTCGCCAGGGTGCTGAATGTTCACAAACAAGGCTTTGCCATCTGCGGTTTCGGTCAAGCCGGTCACTTCAGCGCCTTTGGGCGCCACCAGGAATCGGCGCAGGCGGGACTCACCCAACAGGCCACCCACAAAAGTACGCGTCTCGCCCGTCGTAGTGCCAGCGGTCACGGTCAAGTTGTTACCGACCATGAATTCGCCACCATCACCGACCGAGCCTGGCACTGCCGCCAGCAACATGCAGTTGGTTTCGTCGGTGAAGGCGCCGTCGTCGGTCTGGATCCAGAGCACGCCGGTGCTCTTGCTGAACCACAGGCCATCGGGAGACGAAAAGCTGTTGTTGGCAATGAGGCCAGAAATGTTCACGCTGGCAGGTGCGTCTTCCTCGGAGCCGAAGGCAAAAATGTCCCAGCGGAAAGACGTTGCCACGGAGGAAGAAGTGGTCTCGCGGAAACGAATGATGTGGCCGTTCGGGTTGCCGCTGGATTTTTTGCCATCGGCGTCGTTGTAAGAGCGCGGGTTGGCTGCATCGGCAGTGGCGGGGGTGCGGTTGCTGTTGCTGTTGTTCGTGAGGGCAAAGTACACCTCGCCATTGGCCGGATTGACGGCGCCCCATTCCGGACGGTCCATCTTGGTGGCGCCCACGGCATCGGCTGCCAGGCGGGTGAAGACCAGCACATCGGCCTGCTTGGTGAAGCTAAAGCCTGTGTAGGTCGAGCTGGTGTAACCGCTGATCAAGGTGTTGGAAATGTTCAGCTCAATCCACTGGCCTGTGCCATCGCTGTTGAACTTGGCAACGTACAGTTTTCCTTCGTTCAAATATTTGTCGCCGGCAGCGATACCGCCACCAAAGTCGGCCGGGTCCCACACGGCCGTGGTGACAAATTTGTAGATGTACTCATTGCGGCTGTCGCAACCCATGTAGAACGCCAGCGGTTGGCCCGCCACGGGCAAACTGCAAACAGCGGCCTCGTGCGCAAAGCGACCCATGGCCACCCGCTTGGCGGGGCGGCTGGTGGGATCGGCAGGATCGATTTCCAGGTTGTAACCGAACGTGTGGGGCTCTTGACGGTAATCCTCAGCAGCACTCGCGCCACTGGCGGCGATATTCCAACGCGAAAAGCGTCCATCGGTGTCAGCGAGGTCGGTGGGTGTGTACCAACCCTGGCCAGCGCCCGCCGTGGCCGTGCTGGCGAGTGCCGCACTGGCAACGCCATAGCGCTTGCGCGCTGCAACGATCTTGGCATCGGGCACGGTTGACCCATTGGGCATGTTGAAATAGGTGGCCCAGTTTTCTTCACAAGCCAGATAAGTTCCCCAGGGGGTGTAGCCATAGCCGCAATTGTTGAGCGTGCCACGCGAGGTCGCGCCCGTGGTGTCAAACTTGGTGGCAAACAGCGCCTTGATGTCGCTCAGGTGGGCAGAAGGCCCCTTGACGTCCACAACGGTCTGGGGCGTGACCCGGCGGTTCAGCGAAGAGTCCACCCTGTAGCCCGTGGGCAAGCCATTGCTGTCCAGCGTGACCTCGGCAATCGATACGCCGTGCAGGTTGATTTCTTTCAGGACTTGCAGGCCGGGGCGCACGCCCAGGTCCCACGTACCAAATTGATCGAATTTTTTGCCAGAAACACCAGCGGAGGTTTGACCTGTCGCATGCAGGAAATGAGAGTCGGCAGAGCTCTCATGGTTGATTGCGATCACAGCCTTGGTGGTGGCAGCCTGGGAGGCCTTGCCGTTGCTGCCAATGTAGAAGAGGTGCATGCCATCGTGGTGGTCGCCCACACGGTCAGACCAATCGTCGGTCTCCGTGCCTGCGTTGCTGTAGGCGGGGACGGTCGACTTCAAAGTATCGCCGGTGGCATGCAGTACTTTCACGGTGTAGCCAGCGGGAACCACCACTTGGTCTAGCAGGCTCTTGGCAACAGGCGTGAAGCCCAGCAGGTTAGAAGTGGCCAGCGAGGGCAAGCCTGTGGTTGTGGCGCAACCGGGCAACATGGGCAAACCCATCAAAGTGGCCAAGCCAACGCCGCCACGCAAGATGGCGCGACGGTTGACACCGCTCAAGCCTTCTTTCAAGACATCTTGAAAGTGTGGGTTGTTGGAGAGATTGTCGATGGGATCATGGCTGTGTGACATGGCTATTTTTTCCAATGAAATGAAATGAAAGAATGAAAGAAACAGTGCTGATGCTAATCAGGGGATATTTCAGATTTATGTAAAACATTTACCCAGCGTGTTCTCGCGAAGTCATCAAAACTTAATGAATATTTCACGACATTGAAATATTCAAATTAAAGAATCCTAATCGCCATCAACGCTTTTGTCTGATGCATTAACTTCATCTTCCAACCGGAATCATTCAATGAAAACAAACATTTCTCTCTCTCGTAAAAGTGTTGCCACTGCTGTCATGATGACTTGTTTGGCATTCACCCAACAAGCCTTGGCACAAAATGGAAAAGTTCAATCCAATGGTTTGGGTTTGTCCTCTGCCAACGGTGAAACCACGCTGAACCTGACCGGCCGGCTGCACTTCGACGTTCGCAGCTTTAACAGTGCCTTCTCCAACAACATGACGATTGACAAGGACACCGCGAAATACGGTGACACCTATGACATTCGTCGCGCACGCATTGGCTTCAACGGCACCCTCACGAAAGACGTGGCCTACGAGGTGGTTTTCAACGCCCCCAGCTCCGACAGCACCAACCTGGACACCGGCTTCATCAACTACACCCTCAGCAAGCCTTTGCAATTTCGCGTTGGCAAATTCAAACAGCAATTCAACTTGGAAGAGTTGACGAGCTCCAACAGCATTGATTTCATCGAGCGCTCTTTTGTGAACCAATTTGCCCCCGGTAAAAAGTTGGGCATGATGGTGCATGGCGCCCCAAAAGACGGCCTCTATTACGGCATTTCCATGTTCCAAGAAGCCACGGCGGTGTCCTCTGCTTCACGCAACACTCAAAGCGCCGCGCGGCTGGCTGGTAACTTGGCCCAACTGGCCGACATCAAAGATTCCGTCATCCACTTCGGCGCCGCAACAACCTCTGGCAGTTTTGATGTTGCAGCAGGCGCTACCGGTGACATTTTGAAATTGCGCACCGACGCCCGCGGTGTAGATGGCGTGTTCGCCTCTACATTTGCCAATGGGTCAACCGCCAACGTCAATGAAGTAAGCCGTTCGCAATCTGGGTTGGAGATGGCTTATGCCAATGGACCTTTCAAGGTTCAAGCCGAGACAACAAAGTCGCAATACGACTTCAACAATGGCGCTTCTGGCGCGACGATGAATACAGTGGATGGCAAGATCAAGGCACAATACTTGGCTGTGATGTACAACATCACCGGTGAAAAATGGTCTAACAGCTACAAAGATGGCACCTTCGGTGGCATCCGTCCTTTGGCCAATTTCAGCAGCAGTGGCAAAGGCAATGGTGCCTGGCAAGTTGGCATGCGCGTGTCATCCTATGACGCATCTGACTGGGTATCCACCACGGCCACCACTGGCTCCAAAAAAGGCAACACCACAACCTTGGGCGTGAACTGGATTTTGAATCCCAATGCCCGCATCATGCTGAACCATTCCACGTCCAAATTCGACACTGCATTTGCAGCAGGCGCGGCCACTGGCGACAAAGAGACCGTCACCACGCTGCGCACGCAAATCAACTTCTGACTTGCGACCCAAGGTTCTTCAAGGTTTGAAAGCGCCCCTCGCGGGCGCTTTTTTTTTATGCAGCCGCCAGCACATCCACCAAACGCTGCGCACTCTGCTGCGCCACCTGCTCATCGCGCGCCTCCACCATCACGCGTACCAAGGGCTCGGTGCCACTGGGTCGAATCAGCACACGCCCGGTCTCCCCAAGCGCTTGCTCAACCTCATGTTGAGCTGCAGCCAAGGCAGGGGTCTGCCAGGCTTGCCCTGCTTTCAAACGCACATTGATCAAGGTTTGTGGAAACAAGGCCACGTCTTTCAACAACGAAGCCGGTGTTTCGCCACTGCGCACACAGGCTTGCAGCACTTGCAGGGCGCTGATCAGGCCGTCCCCCGTGGTGTGTTTGTCCAGCGCCAGCAAATGGCCGGAGCCTTCGCCACCCAGGATCCAGCCGTGCTTTTCCAGTGCCTCCAGCACATAGCGGTCGCCGACCTTGGCGCGCTCGAAAGCAACGCCGCGTTTTTTCAAGGCGACTTCAACGGCCATGTTGGTCATCAAGGTGCCCACCACACCTGGCACCACTTCATCGCGGCCCAAGCGGTCATCCACCATCAGGTAGAGTAGCTCGTCACCGTTGTAGAGTCGCCCTTGGGCATCCACCATTTGCAAGCGATCAGCATCGCCGTCCAGTGCGATGCCGAAATCGGCCTGATGCTCACGCACGGCCTTCACCAAAGCCTCGGGGTGCGTGGCGCCCACACCCTGGTTGATGTTCAAACCATCGGGCGAACAACCGATGGCAATGACTTCGGCGCCCAGTTCATGAAACACTTCGGGCGCAATCTGGTAGGCCGCACCATGGGCGGCATCCACCACCAGCTTCAGGCCCTTCAAGGTCAGGTCACTGGCGAAGGTGCTTTTGCAAAATTCAATGTAGCGGCCGGCCGCATCGTTCAGGCGGCGGGCCTTGCCCAAGTTGGCCGAGTCCACCCAGGCAGGCGGTTGCTGCAACGCGGCTTCAACCGCTTGTTCCCAGGCATCGTCCAGCTTGGTGCCTTGGGCGCTGAAGAACTTGATGCCGTTGTCCTGGTACGGGTTGTGGCTCGCACTGATGACCACGCCCAGACTGGCGCGCTGTGCGCGCGTCAGATAAGCCACCGCAGGCGTGGGCACCGGGCCGAGCAGCAGCACATCCACCCCGGCCGAGTTGAAGCCTGACTCCAGTGCCGACTCCAGCATGTAGCCCGAAATGCGGGTGTCCTTGCCAATCAGCACCGTGGGGCGCTTTTCTTTCTCGCGCAACACACGGCCGACCGCATGGGCCAGTTGCAGAACAAAGTCCGGCGTGATCGGCGACTGTCCCACAGTGCCTCGGATGCCATCGGTACCAAAGTATTTGCGCGTCATAGGGAAATGCTTCTCAAAAGTATCAAGGGCGATTGTCGCAAATCGGATGGGCAGCCTGCCACACAGCCAAAGCGGCCACCGTCTCGGCCACATCGTGCACGCGCACAATGTGCGCGCCTCGTTCGACCGCCAACAGAGCAGCCGCCACGCTGGGAATCAGTCGCTGCGACAGCTCCAGCCCGCTGACTGCACCCAAGGATGATTTGCGCGACCAACCCACCAGCCAAGGATGTCCAGGCAACTGCAATGCGGCTTGCTGCGACAGCAAGGAAAAATTTTGTTCAACGGTTTTGCCAAAGCCCACACCGGGGTCCAGCGCGATGCGCTCGGTCGCCACGCCTGCGGCGGCCAACACACTGACGCGCTCTAGCAAGAAGGCACGCACCACTGGCACCGCATCGCCTTGCAAGGGCTGCAGTTGCATGGTTTGTGGCTCGCCATGCATGTGCATCACGCACACGCCACAGGCCGACGCGGCCACCGCAGCCACAGCGCCGGGCTGTCGCAAGCCCCAGATGTCGTTGATGATGTCCACCCCCAGGTCCAGCGCACGGCGCATGGTGGCGGGCTTGTAGGTGTCCAAAGAGATCGGCACTTGCCAGCGCAGGCACTCTTTCAGGACAGGAGCGATGCGACGCCACTCTTCTTCTTCGGACAGTGCAGGGGCGCCGGGCCGAGAGGACTCGCCGCCGATGTCCAGAAGATGCGCGCCCTCTTTCATCAAGCGCTCTGCATGGGCCAGGGCCGAGGCGGCTTGATCATGCTGTCCCCCATCGGAAAACGAATCGGGCGTCACATTGACAATGCCCATCACCAGTGGGTGCGCCAGGTCCAGTTGGAAGCGCGTGGTCTGCCAGAAAGGCACATGGGGCCGAAGCCCCATGTGTGTTTGGTGTGTCATCTCTCTCAGGCCGTGGTCGGGGCCGGATTGGGCGTCACGGCCGGTGTGCCACCACCGCCATCCCCCGAGGGCGGCGTGCGCGGCGTCCAGTCTTTGGGAGGACGCGGCGGACGGCCCGCCATGATGTCATCGAGTTGCTCGGTGTCGATGGTTTCCCATTCCAGCAGGGCTGTCGCCATGGCGTGCATTTTGTCGGAGTGCTCTTCGATCAGGCGACGGGCCAAGTTGTACTGGGTGTCGATGATTTTGCGCACTTCCGAGTCCACCTTTTGCATGGTGGCTTCGCTCATGTTGGTGGTCTTGGTGACCGATCGGCCCAAGAACACTTCGCCCTCGTTCTCGGCATACACCATGGGGCCCAAGGCCTCGGTCATGCCGTAACGCATCACCATGTCGCGGGCAATCTGGGTGGCACGCTCGAAGTCGTTGCTGGCACCGGTGGTCATTTGCTTCATGAACACTTCTTCGGCAATGCGGCCACCGAACAGCATGCTGATTTGGTTCAGCATGTATTCGCTGTCGTAGCTGTAACGGTCTTTCTCGGGCAGGCTCATGGTGACGCCCAGTGCGCGACCGCGCGGAATGATGGTGACCTTGTGCACCGGGTCGCACTTGGGCAACAGCTTGCCAATGAGGGCGTGGCCAGCTTCGTGGTAGGCCGTGTTGCGGCGCTCTTCCTCGGGCATGACCATGCTCTTGCGCTCGGGGCCCATGAGGATTTTGTCTTTGGCTTTTTCGAAGTCCTGCATTTCCACCACGCGGGCGTTGCGGCGGGCAGCCATCAGGGCGGCTTCATTGCAGAGGTTGGCCAAATCGGCACCGCTCATGCCGGGCGTGCCGCGGGCGATGACGCCGGCGTTCACATCCTGGCCAATGGGCACCTTGCGCATGTGCACATTCAGAATTTGCTCGCGGCCGCGAATGTCCGGCAGGGTCACATAGACCTGGCGGTCGAAACGGCCGGGGCGCAGCAGTGCGGCGTCCAGAATGTCGGGCCGGTTGGTGGCGGCCACCACGATCACGCCCAGGTTGGTTTCAAAGCCGTCCATCTCCACCAGCATCTGGTTGAGGGTTTGCTCGCGCTCATCGTTGCCACCGCCGAGGCCGGCGCCGCGCTGGCGACCAACCGCATCGATTTCGTCGATGAAGATGATGCAAGGCGCATTTTTCTTGGCGTTTTCGAACATGTCGCGCACGCGGGCGGCACCCACGCCAACAAACATTTCGACGAAGTCAGAACCCGAGATGCTGAAGAACGGCACCTTGGCTTCGCCGGCAATGCCCTTGGCCAGCAAGGTCTTGCCAGTGCCCGGCGGGCCGACCAACAGCAAACCACGTGGAATGCGGCCACCGAGCTTTTGGAACTTTTGCGGATCTTTCAGGAAGTCGACAACCTCCTTCACCTCTTCTTTGGCTTCGTCGCAACCAGCCACATCGGCAAAAGTGACGGTGTTGTTGTTTTCATCCAACATTCTGGCTTTGCTTTTGCCAAAACTAAAGGCCCCGCCTTTGCCGCCGCCCTGCATTTGGCGCATGAAATACACCCAAACCCCGATCAGCAACAGCATGGGGCCCCAGCTGACCAGCAAGGTCATGAGCAACGAGCCCTCTTCGCGGGGCTTGACGTCAAACTTTACGCCGTTGGCAATGAGGTCACCCACCAGGCCACGGTCGAGGTAAGTGGCATTGGTGCGCACTTTGCGGTCGTCTTGCATGACGGCCACGATCTCGGTGCCGCCCTGCCCCTCTTGAATCGTGGCCGACTTGATGCGCTTGCCCCGCACTTCCTCCAGGAAGTCGGAATAGGCCAAGTAGCCCGCACCCGAGCCGCCGCGCGTGTCGAACTGTTTGAAAACAGTGAACAGCACCAGCGCGATCACCAGCCAGACGGCTACTTTTGAGAACCATTGATTGTTCAATGCAGGCTCCAGGAGAAAAAGGCAAGATTTGCCCTAGAAAGGCATATGACAAGCATTTTAGGCTTTTCAAGACCCCCCAGCGAGAATTTCGCATGGCCAGCCCTGCCAGTCACGCGGTTTTCTGTGAAATGCCTCAAGAATCGCGCTTGAGGCCCAGACCCACCAGGAAAGTTTCCGAAGATTTGTCACGGCTCGACTTAGGCTTGATCGGCTTGACCACCTTGAAGGTTTCCTTGAAAAGCTTGACCAGCTGGCTGTAACCGCTGCCGTGAAAGACCTTGGTCACCAGGGCCCCGCCAGGCTTGAGGTGGGCCTGGCTGAATTCGATGGCCAGCTCCACCAGGTGGGCAATGCGGGCGGCATCGGCCGACTCGATGCCAGACAAATTGGGCGCCATGTCGGACACCACCACATCCACCGCCCGGCCTTGCAAAGCCGCTTCCAATTGGGCCAACACCTCGGGCTCGCGGAAGTCGCCATTCAAAAAGGTCACGCCCTCCACTGGCGTCATGGGCAAGATATCGAGGGCAATGATGGTGCCGTTCAATTGGCCCACGGCTGCGCCCTGCGGCGACAAGCGGCGGCGTACATACTGGCTCCAGGCTCCAGGCGTGGAGCCCAAGTCCACCACCACCTGGCCCGGCTTGATCAGGCCCAGCTGCTCGTCAATTTCTTTGAGCTTGTAGGCGGCGCGCGCCCGGTAGCCGTCTTTTTGCGCGAGCTTGACGTAGGGGTCGTTGACATGGTCGTTCAACCACGACTTGTTGACCTTTTTGCTTTTCGTATTGATTTTCAATGGTTTGCCTCGACAAGGGAGGGATAATAACGCCATGCCTGCCATTCAACTGACGCCCGCACAGCGCAAAGTGCATCGCGCTGATGCCCACCACCTCGAACCGGTCGTGATGATCGGCAACGATGGGCTCACGCCCGCCGTTGTGAAAGAGACCGATGCCGCCCTCAACGCCCATGGCTTGATCAAGGTTCGCGTCTTGGGCGACGACCGCACCGCCCGTGAAGCCATGTTTCAAACCCTGGCGGATCAGCTCAGCGCAGCGCCCATTCAACACATTGGCAAGCTGCTGGTGCTGTGGCGCCCTCAGCCGGAAAAAGAGCGTGTGGTCGATGAAGACCGCATGCCGGGACCGCGCGACTTCAAAGTGCTGAAGTACAGCAAACGCGGTGGCCAGCGTCCTGAGGTCAAAACCCTGAGGGTGCTGGGCAACCAGCGACTGACCTCGGGTGGCCAGATCAAGCGTGCCAAGCCCAAACAAAAATCGGTCAAGAAGCGCAGCTTAGGCTGAGGTTTTGGCTTGGCGCCACAAACAGGCGCCTGCGCACAGCCATTGCAAGGCGTACATCGCCGTGCCCAGGGAATGCCACAGAGCCAAATTCTCACGCGCCACAATGCGCGGCGCGACGGCCAACTCGACCAGCAAGGCGAGCAACATGCCGGCCAAGATCCAAACCAGACCTTGCGCCTGAGCACGTCGGCGCAGTGCCATCAACAAGAGCAAGCCACACACCACCGACACCCAGGTTTGCGCACTGAACAATTGCGCCGCCATCTGCCCGGCTTGTGCGGGGCTGCCCAGGCGAGCGAACAACAGGGGCACCACGCCAAAGCCCAGCGTGGTCAGGCTGCCCCACCAGAGGGCGGCCACAAACAATTCCAGCCGTTGCAATTTCAACGGTAGGCCACGCCCACAATTTCGTAGCGCTTCACGCCGCCGGGCGCTTGCACCTCGGCCACGTCGCCTTCTTCTTTGCCGATCAAGGCGCGGGCAATCGGGCTGCTGATGTTGATCAGGCCCAGCTTCAGGTCGGCTTCATCTTCACCCACGATTTGGTAGGTGACGGCGTCGCCCGTGGCTTCGTCTTCCAATTCCACTGTCGCGCCAAACACCACTTTGCCGCCGGCATCGACGCTGGACGGGTCGATGATTTGGGCGGCGGAGAGCTTGCTCTCAATTTCCTGAATGCGACCTTCAATGAAGCCCTGCCGGTCTTTGGCGGCATCGTATTCGGCGTTTTCGCTCAGGTCGCCCTGGGCGCGCGCTTCGGCAATGGCGTTGATCACGCCGGGACGCTCGACGGTTTTCAGTCGGTGCAATTCCTCTTTCAGCTTTTCCGCGCCGCGCTTGGTGATGGGAATGGTGGCCATAAGTTGTCTCTCAAAAAGAAACCGCCGGGAGTTGCCTCCCAGCGGCGGTTCGTGTTTTTTTCGAATTATGCCGTCAATTGGGCATGCAGTTCCTGCACCGAATAAACATCCAGTTGATCCATGTACTTCATGCCTTCCACGGCCGCCTCCGCACCGGCAATGGTGGTGAAGGTGGTGACGCGTGCCAGCAGCGAAGAGGTCCGGATCTGACGAGAGTCGGCAATGGCGTTGCGGCGCTCTTCCACAGTGTTGATGACCAAGGCGATTTCTTCGTTCTTGATCATGTCCACCACGTGGGGGCGGCCCTCGGTGACCTTGTTGACCGGCGTGACAGCGATGCCTGCCGCTGTGATGGCCGCCGCCGTGCCCTTGGTGGCCACCAGGTCAAAGCCCATGGCCACCAACTGACGTGCGACTTCCACCGCGCGGGGCTTGTCGTTGTTCTTCACGGTGAGGAACACGGTCTTGACCTTGTCTGTGGGACGCGGCAATTTGGTGCCCGCGCCGAGCTGGCTTTTCACAAAGGCTTCGCCAAAGGTTTTGCCCACACCCATGACTTCGCCGGTGGACTTCATCTCGGGGCCGAGAATGGTGTCCACGCCCGGGAACTTCACGAAGGGGAACACGGCCTCTTTCACGCTGAAATACGGGGGCGTGACTTCTTTGGCTATGCCTTGCGAGGCCAGGCTCTGGCCGGCCATGCAACGCGCGGCCACCTTGGCCAGTTGAATGCCAGTGGCCTTGGACACATAGGGCACAGTGCGCGAAGCGCGTGGGTTCACTTCCAGCACAAAGATCACGTCTTTGCCGTCTTGTTTCTGGATGGCGAACTGAACGTTCATCAAGCCCACCACGTTCAAGGCCTTGGCCATGGCCGAGGTTTGGCGCTTGAGCTCGGCTACGGTGTCGGCAGACAAAGAGTACGGGGGCAGCGAGCAGGCAGAGTCGCCGCTGTGCACACCGGCTTGCTCGATGTGTTCCATCACGCCACCGATGAAGGTGACCTGGCCATCAGACAAGCAATCGACGTCGCACTCGATGGCGTCGTTCAGGAAACGGTCGAGCAGCACGGGGGAATCGTTGGACACCTTCACGGCCTCGCGCATGTAGCGCTCCAGGTCGCGTTGCTCGTGCACGATTTCCATGGCGCGGCCACCGAGCACATAGCTCGGGCGAACCACCAGGGGGTAGCCCAGGGCCGCGGCTTTTTCCAAGGCCTCTGCCTCGGTGCGGGCCGTGGCATTGGGCGGCTGGCGCAAGCCCAGGTCTTGCAGCAATTTCTGGAAACGCTCGCGGTCTTCTGCGGCGTCGATCATGTCGGGGCTGGTGCCAATGATGGGCACGCCTTCGGCCTCCAGGCCCAAGGCCAGCTTCAGCGGGGTTTGGCCGCCGTACTGGACGATCACGCCCGTGGGCTTTTCCTTGTCAACGATTTCCAGCACGTCTTCCAGCGTCAGGGGCTCGAAGTACAAACGGTCGCTGGTGTCGTAGTCGGTGGAGACGGTTTCGGGGTTGCAGTTGACCATGATGGTCTCGTACCCGTCTTCGCGCATGGCCAAGGCGGCGTGCACGCAGCAGTAGTCGAACTCGATGCCTTGGCCGATGCGGTTGGGACCGCCGCCGAGCACCATGATTTTTTTCTTGTTCGTGGGCTCTGCCTCGCACTCATCTTCGTAGCTCGAGTACATGTAAGCGGTGTTGGTGGCGAATTCAGCCGCGCAGGTGTCCACGCGCTTGTAGACCGGGCGCACGCCCTTGGCGCGGCGCAGGTCACGCACCACCTTCTCGGTGGTTTTCAGCAGCTTGGCCAGGCGACGGTCGGAGAAGCCCTTCTTCTTGAGCGCACGCAATTCATCGGTGCTCAAGGCGTCGAGCGTGGTCTTTTCCAGCTCGAGCTCGATTTTGACGATTTCTTCGATCTGCACCAGGAACCAGCGGTCGATCTTGGTGAGGTCGAACACTTCGTCGACCGACAGGCCCATGGCGAAAGCATCGCCCACGTACCAAATGCGCTCGGGGCCGGGGGTGCCGAGTTCTTTTTCCAGGACTTCACGGTCCTGGGTTTTTTCGTTCATGCCATCGACGCCCACTTCCAGGCCGCGCAGGGCTTTCTGGAACGACTCCTGGAAGGTGCGGCCCATGGCCATGACCTCGCCCACCGACTTCATCTGGGTGGTCAGGCGGCTGTCGGCCGTGGGGAATTTTTCGAAGGCGAAACGCGGAATCTTGGTGACCACGTAATCGATGCTGGGCTCGAAGCTGGCCGGCGTGGCGCCGCCGGTGATGTCGTTGCGCAACTCGTCCAGGGTGTAGCCCACAGCAAGCTTGGCCGCCACTTTGGCAATCGGGAAGCCAGTGGCTTTGGACGCCAGTGCGGAAGAGCGCGAGACGCGCGGGTTCATTTCGATGACGATCATGCGACCGTCTTTCGGGTTGATCGAGAACTGCACGTTGGAGCCGCCGGTGTCCACACCAATTTCACGCAGCACCGCCAGCGAGGCGTTGCGCATGATCTGGTATTCCTTGTCGGTCAGCGTTTGCGCCGGCGCCACAGTGATGGAGTCGCCGGTGTGCACGCCCATGGGGTCCAGGTTTTCGATGGAGCACACAATGATGCAGTTGTCCGCCTTGTCGCGCACCACTTCCATCTCGTACTCTTTCCAGCCAACCAGCGATTCTTCAATCAGCAGTTCGTTGGTGGGCGAGGCTTCCAGGCCGCGCTTGCAAATGGTTTCGAATTCTTCGGCGTTGTAAGCGATGCCGCCACCGGTGCCACCCAGGGTGAAGCTGGGGCGAATGACCACGGGGAAGCCCACAGTTTTCTGTACTGACCAGGCTTCGTCCATGCTGTGGGCAATGCCAGAGCGTGCCGAGCCCAGGCCAATCTTGGTCATGGCGTCTTTGAATTTCAGCCGGTCTTCGGCTTTGTCAATGGCCTCGGGGGTGGCGCCAATCAACTCCACCTTGTACTTGTCGAGCACGCCGTGGTGCCACAGGTCGAGCGCGCAGTTCAACGCAGTTTGCCCGCCCATGGTGGGCAGGATGGCGTCGGGGCGCTCCTTGGCGATGATCTTTTCAACCGTTTGCCAATTGATGGGCTCGATGTAGGTGACGTCGGCCGTGGCCGGGTCGGTCATGATCGTCGCCGGGTTGCTGTTGATCAGAATGACTTTGTAGCCCTCTTCACGCAAGGCCTTGCAGGCCTGCACACCGGAGTAGTCGAATTCGCACGCCTGCCCAATGATGATGGGGCCCGCGCCAATGATGAGGATGCTTTGAAGGTCTGTGCGCTTGGGCATGTTATTTACCCTCCATCAAGGAGATGAAGCGGTCGAAGAGGTAGCTGATGTCGTGCGGTCCGGGCGATGCTTCCGGGTGGCCCTGGAAACAGAACGCCGGCTTGTCGGTGCGGGCCAAGCCTTGCAAGGTGCCATCGAACAGCGACTTGTGGGTGGCGCGCAAGTTGGCGGGCAAGGATTTTTCGTCCACAGCAAAACCGTGGTTCTGGCTGGTGATGGACACGCGGCCGTTGTCCAGGTCTTTCACCGGATGGTTGGCGCCGTGGTGGCCGAACTTCATCTTGAAGGTTTTCGCGCCACTGGCCAAGGCCATGATCTGGTGGCCCAAGCAGATGCCGAAGGTGGGAATGCCGGTCTCGATCAAGGTCTTGGCGGCAGCGATGGCGTAATCGCAGGGCTCCGGGTCGCCAGGGCCGTTGGAGAGGAAAATGCCGTCGGGCTTGTGCTTGAGCACTTCGGCAGCGGGCGTTTTGGCGGGCACCACGGTGACCTTGCAGCCGCGCTCGGCCAGCATGCGCAGAATGTTTTTCTTGACGCCGAAGTCGTAGGCCACGACATGAAAGCGCGGCGCGCTTTGGGTGCCGTAGCCGGTGCCGAGTTTCCACTCAGACTGGGTCCATTCGTAGGGCTGGGCCACAGTGACCTTTTGCGCCAGGTCCAGACCCGCCATGGTGGGCGCGGCCTTGGCGGCGGCAATGGCTTGGTCGATGTGCGCCTGGGTAAGCTTCTCGCCTTGCTTCAAGCCCACAATGGCGCCGTTTTGGGCGCCATGGGTGCGCAGGTGGCGCGTCAACTTGCGGGTGTCGATGTTGGCAATGGCCACGGTGTTTTCAGCCACCAGGTATTGGGCCAGGGTCTGGTTCGAACGGAAGTTCGAGGCCAGCAAAGGCAGGTCTTTGATGATCAGGCCTGCGGCATGGACTTTTTCAGCTTCGACGTCTTCGGCATTGATGCCGTAGTTGCCAATGTGCGGGTACGTCAGGGTGACGATCTGCTGGCAGTAAGAGGGGTCGGTAAGAATTTCCTGATAGCCGGTGATCGAGGTGTTGAACACCACTTCGCCGACGGTGGAGCCGGTGGCTCCGATGGAATTGCCAATCAAGACCGTGCCGTCTGCAAGCGCCAGGATGGCGGGCGGGAAGGTTCCCTGAAGAGACAAAAGCACTGGGTTCTCCGTTGAGGTTCGGTGACGCCCCAGCGCGCGCAAGAGTGGCCTCTTTGTGGCTGCTTTGAGTGGGAGGTGGCTTGAGATCGAGCTAAGGCGTACGGGTGGATGCGGGAAAGCCTCCCATTATAAGGGGGAGCAGCCTGGGGTCAGGTCTTGAGTTTTGCCTTTTTTCTGTGGATAACTACAGGTGCTGGCGTGCCGTTTGAGTTATCCACAGAAAAAAGGCAAAACTCAAGACCTGACCCCAGTTCCATGCAAGCAGATCGCTGCTGCGGCGGCGACGTTCAGGGACTCTTCGCCACCGGGTTGGGCAATGCGAACGGTCAGCGTCGCCTTGGCCATCAATTCTTCACGCACCCCCTGCCCTTCGTGACCCAACAGCCAGGCACAGGGAAAGGGAATGGCTTGTTGGCGCACCAGTTCGTGCAAATAAGGCCCTTGGTGGGAACTGGTGGCGAGCCAGGGAATTTCCAAAGCCGTCAAGTCTTCGGGCGCCAAGCCCTCGATCAGCTGCAAGCCGAAATGCGCGCCCATGCCGGCGCGCAGCACTTTGGGTGACCACAGCGCCGCGCTGCCCTTCAGCGCCAAGACTTGTTTGTAACCAAACGCGGAAGCGCTGCGCAGGATGGAGCCCACATTGCCAGCATCTTGCACGCGGTCCAGTACCACGGTGGGCATCCTAGGAGCAAGGGTCAAAGTTGAGGGCAGGCGCAGCACAAAGCCCATGCTCGCTGGAGACTCCAAACCGCTGATGCCCGCAAACAAGTCGTCGGCCAACACCACTTGCCGTGCAGCAGCCGTTCGCCACGACTCAGGCGCTTGCTGCCATGCCGACTCGGTGAACACGGCCTCTTCAATCTCGCACCCCCGCGCCATGGCCGCGCGACACAAATGGTCGCCCTCGAGCCAGACTTGCCCTTGCTTGCGGTAAGCCGAGGCATCTTGGGAAAGCCGTCGCATGGCCTTCAACCACGGGTTGTCGCGCGAGCTGATGTGTTTCACGTTGGCAGCAGCGTCCGTCATGAGGCATTACCTTGTGAGACAGCCAACACCGCCGCCACAGGTGCAAAGCTTTGACGGTGCCAAGGGGTGGCGCCATAGGTCTTCAAGGCCTGCATGTGCACTGCCGTGCCATAGCCCTTGTGGCTGGCAAAGCCATACTGCGGGTAGTCGCGGTCAATGGTTTCGCACCAGCGGTCCCGGTGCACCTTGGCCAAAATCGACGCCGCAGAAATCGCTTGCACCTTGGCATCACCTTGCACAATGGCTTCGGCCAGGACATCGAGCACAGGCAAGCGGTTGCCATCCACCAGCACTTTGTGGGGCTTCAAACGAAGACCCTCGACCGCGCGGCGCATGGCCAGCAAGGTGGCCTGCAAAATGTTGATCTGGTCGATCTCCTCCACACTGGCCTCGGCCACCGAGCAGCACAAAGCCTTGGCGCGGATTTCGTCGTACAGCCGGTCGCGTTGCCGAGCCGTTAGCTTTTTGGAGTCCGCCAGACCCTTGATCGGGTTTTGATCGTCCAGGATCACGGCAGCGGCCACCACTGGCCCGGCCAAAGGTCCGCGCCCAGCCTCGTCCACCCCCGCCAGCAAGCCGGGGGTATCCCATGGCAGCGAGGGCTGCTCAGCGTGCAAGAAGGCTTTCGATCGCATGGGCAGACAAAGTCGGTGTGTCCCGCATCAACTGGTCGTGCAGGTCGGTGAAACGTTGCGTCAGCTCACGCACTTTTTCAGGCTGATCCAGCCACGCCAAAACCGCTTCCGCCATGGCATGGGGCGTGGCCTTGTCCTGGAGCAATTCAGGCACCACAAAAGACTGGCACAAGATGTTGGGCAGGCCCACCCAGGGCTGCAGCTTTTTGCCCTTCATCAGCCACCAGCTGAACCAGTGCATGTTGTAGGCAATGACCATGGGCCGCTTGAACAGCGCGGCCTCCAGCGTGGCGGTGCCGCTGGCCACCAGGCTCACATCGCAAGCCGCCAGCGCATCGTGCGACCGCCCATCCAACACCTGCAAGCCGGGGACGCCACCCACATCGGCCACATGCTGTTCAATCACCTGTCGCAAAGAAGGCACTGCCGGCAACACAAATTGCAAACCTGGGCGCTGCGCAGCCATGCGCTGGGCTGCCCGCAAGAAACGAGGGGCCAGGTACTGAATCTCGGAAGCACGGCTGCCAGGGAGCACGGCAACCACTGCAGCGTTCAAAGCCAAACCTAAGCGCGCGCGTGCTGCGTCACGGTCGGGCACCCGCGCAATGGTTTGCGCCAACGGATGGCCCACGTAGGTGGCCGCAATGCCATGCTGCGCCAGCAACGCGGGCTCGAAAGGAAAAAGACACAGCACGTGGTCCACGCTCTGGCGAATTTTTTCCACCCTCTCAGCACGCCAGGCCCAGATGGACGGGCACACGAACTGCACCGTCGGGATGCCGGCCTGGCGCAAATCGCGCGCCAAATCCAGGTTGAAATCCGGCGCATCGACGCCCACAAAAATTTGCGGCGGCGCAGCCAGCAAGCGCTCTTTGAGTTGCGAGCGAATGCCCACAATTTCCCGGTAGTGGCGCAGCACTTCCACATAGCCGCGCACTGCCAGTTTCTCGTGGGGCCACCAGGCTTGAAAGCCTTGTTCGGCCATGCGCGGCCCGCCGATGCCCACCAACTTGGCATGCGGCCAGCGCGCGCGCAAGCCACGGATCATCAAACTTGCCAACAAGTCGCCAGAGGTTTCACCGGCCACCATGGCCAGGGTGGGGGCTGTGTCAACCGTGGGCGCACGCGCAGTCATGTGGAGAACGCGCAGCCGACTCAGCGAACGATGCCGCGCTCAGCAGAGGTTTTACCCAGAAAGTCCAGCATCATGTCCACATCGGGGGCCGCCTCAGGCGTGGCCTGCGTGATGTTGGCAATTTGCGCTTGCGCCTGCGCCAGGGTGAGGCCATCGCGGTACAGCGCCTTGTGCATGGCCTTGACAGCGCGCACCCGTTCAGGAGAAAACCCGCGACGCTTCAAGCCTTCGAAGTTCATCGAGCGGGCTTGGGCGGGTTGCCCCTGGCACATGACAAAGGGCGGCAGGTCGGCAAAAAGCAAAGAGTTCATGGCGGTGAAACTGTGGGCCCCAAGTCGACAGAACTGGTGGACCACGGTGAAGCCCCCCAGGATCACCCAGTCGCCCACATGCACATGCCCTGCCAATTGCGAGCTGTTGGCAAAAATGGTGTGGTTGCCCACCTGGCAATCGTGTGCCAAATGCACATAAGCCATGATCCAGTTGTCATTGCCCACCTGGGTCACGCCTGCATCGCTGGCGGTGCCGATATTGAAGGTGCAGAACTCGCGGATGGTGTTGCGGTCGCCAATGCGCAACTCGCAAGGCTCGCCCGCGTATTTTTTGTCTTGCGGCACCGCACCCAGCGAATTGAACTGAAAAATTTTGTTGTCGCGGCCAATCGTGGTGTGCCCTTCGATGACGCAGTGCGCGCCAATCTGGGTGCCCGAGCCGATGCGCACATGCGGTCCGATCACGGCGTAGGGCCCGACGGCCACGGTGCTGTCGAGTTGGGCCGCAGGATCGATCACCGCGGTCGGGTGAATCAAGCTCATGCCGTGCGCCTCAGGCAATGGTCCGCATGGTGCACATCAACTCGGCCTCGGTGGCCACCTCGGTGCCCACCAGCGCGCGGGCCTTGAATTTGAAAATGCCAGCCTTCATGCGGTCCAGGGACACTTCCAAAATCAGTTGGTCGCCTGGCTCCACAGGGCGCTTGAAACGGGCGCCATCGATGCCGGCAAAGTAATAAACAGTTTTGTCGTCTGGCGCGGTACCCAGCGTGTCGAACGCCAGCAAAGCCGCGGCCTGGGCCAGCGCTTCGAGCATCAACACACCCGGCATCACCGGACGATGCGGAAAATGTCCTGTGAAAAACGGCTCATTGATGGAAACGTTCTTCAGGGCACGGATGCTCTTGCCTTTTTCAATCTCCAGCACGCGATCCACCAACAAGATGGGATAGCGATGAGGCAGTTGCTTGAGAATTTGGTGGATGTCCATGCTCATGTCGGGGGTCCTGTGAGGGCCTGTTCCAAGGCCCGGATGCGGTCTCGTAATCGGTGAAGCTGACGCAAAGTGGCGGCATTCTTTTCCCAAGACGCATTGTCGTCGATCGGGAACACGCCACTGTAGTGGCCGGGCTGCAAAATCGAGCGCATGACCACCGAGGCGGCCGACACATGCACATGGTCAGCCAAGCTCAAATGGCCCAACACCACGGCCCCGCCGCCCACGGTGCAATGGGCGCCAATGCGGGCGCTGCCTGCGACCCCCACACACCCCGCCATGGCGGTGTGGGCGCCTACATGGACGTTGTGGCCAATTTGGACCAGGTTGTCCAGCTTGACGCCATTTTCCAAAACGGTGTCGTCCAATGCGCCCCGATCGATGCAGGAGTTGGCGCCAATCTCCACGTCGTCGCCAATGCGCACCGCGCCCAGCTGTTCGATCTTGACCCAGGCGCCGGCATCGGGCGCGAAACCAAAGCCATCGGCCCCAATGACCACGCCCGAATGAAGAATGCAACGCGCTCCCACGCTGCACCCCTCCCCCACGGTGACACGGGACTTCAACCAGGTGTTGGCGCCAATGCGAGCGTCGCGCTCCACCACACACAAGGGGCCAATGCGCGCGCAAGCGTCAACCTGGGCCGAGGGGTGAATCACAGCGCTAGGGTGAATGCGGGGCTCGTCTTGAACAGCGGTTTGGGCTCGCCACCACTGTGTCAAGCGGGCAAAGTAAAGATAGGGTTGATCGGTGACGATCCAGGCCCGCAAATGGGCTTGTGCTTGCGCCTCCTGTTCGGGTCCGACGATGACGCACGCCGCTTGCGTTGTGCTCAGCTGAGAGACGTATCGAGGATTGCTGAGAAAGCTCAGCGACTGCGCGCTGGCCGTGTCCAGGGGCGCCAGGCGGTCGATTGACACATCGGGTACGCCATGAAGCGCACCCCCTAAAGCTTCAACAATCTGGCCTAGACGCAGGGACACACCGTGCTTACTTGCTGGTGTTGATGGCCTTGATCACCTTTTCGGTGATGTCGTGCTTGGGATTGATGTAGACCGCCTCTTGCAAGACCAGGTCATACTTTTCCGCCTCGGCCACTTGGCGGACCACCCGATTGGCACGCTCCAACACTTGCTGGAACTCTTCATTTTTGCGCGTGTTCAAATCCTCTTGAAACTCGCGACGCTTGCGCTGAAAGTCACGGTCCTGGTCCACGAGCTGCTTTTGGCGCTGGTTGCGCTGCGTCTCGGACATGGTGGGCGCATCGCGCTCGAGTTTCTCGGAGGCCGTCTTGAGGGTGTTGCCCATGTCAACCAACTCTTTTTCGCGGCGGGCAAACTCTTGCTCGAGCTTGGCTTGCGCCTGCTTGGCCGTATTGGCCTCGCGGAAAATTCGGTCGGTGTTGACAAAGCCCACCCTGAATTCCTGGGCATGGGCAGCCAGCGAGGTCACACCTGCAAGAAGGCCCACAAGAATGGCGCGCAACAGAGATTTCATCAAAAGGACGTCCCGATTTGGAATTGCAATCTCTGGATTCTATCGCCAGAGACCTTGTTGATGGGATTGGCAATGGCCAAGCGCAAGGGCCCCATGGGTGAAACCCAGCTGATGCCCGCGCCCACGGAGCTTCGCAGGTCACTCAAGGTGATTTTGTCATTTTCGCCGAACACGTTGCCTGCATCGTAAAAACCGTAGAGTCGCAAGGTTCTGTCATTGCCTGCACCTGGGAATGGCGCGAAAACCTCGGCATTCAAGACCACCTTTTTGGCGCCGCCAACCACCAGGCCGGTGATGTCACGCGGCCCCAGAGACCCTTGGTCAAAGCCACGCACAGACCCCAATCCGCCCACAAAGTAACTCTTGAAAATGGGATAAGGGTGGCCTGACAATCCTTTGCCATAGCCAACTTCACCATTCAGCGCAAAGCTGAACTGTTTGTTGATGGGGAAATATTGTTGGTACTGCACGCCTGAGCGAGAGTAATGGGTATCCCCGGCCAAAGCCAAATCCGAGTAAATGCGAGACATGACACCACGGGTTGGCACCATGGCGCTGTCACGACTGTCACGCGACCAGCCAAAGGTCAAGGGCAGGCTTGCCGAGGTGTAGCCAAAGCGCTCGGCGTAGTCCAAATAGGCCGCGGGAATGCTGGTGCCTGGCTTGATGGTCGTTTGCTCCATGGCCACGCCCACCACAATACGGTCCAGTTCGCTGAAAGGAATGCCAAAGCGCAATCCCAGACCTGAGGTCACGAGTCGGTAGTTACCGGCTTGCTCGATGTAGGGCCGGCTGGAGCGGTGGTACAGGTCGTAGGTACGCGAAATACCGTCCTGCGTGAAATAAGGATCGGTGGTGTTGATGGAAAAAATCTGGTTGTACTTGCTGGTGCTCAACTGCGCGCCCAGATAGTTGCCCGAACCAAAGATATTGTCCTGCTGGATACCAAACGTCAAAAACAGTTTTTCGAACGACGAGTAGCCCGCGCCCAATTGGAGAGAACCCGTGGGCTTCTCAACCACGTTGATGACCAGGTCCACCTGATCGGGAGCGCCCGGCACCTCTTGGGTGTCCACCGTCACTTCTTTGAAATACCCCAGACGTTCAATGCGGTCCCTTGACAAACGGATGCGGTCACCGTCATACCAGGCCGACTCCATTTGGCGCATTTCACGGCGGATGATTTCATCACGCGTGCGGGTGTTGCCCGCCACGTTGACGCGGCGCACATAAGCGCGGCGGGAGGGTTCGGCTTGCAGCACCACGCTGACCTGGTTGGTGGCCCGATCAATGTCTGGTCGGGGCTCGACACGGGCAAAAGCAAACCCAAAATTGCCAAAATACTCTGTGAAGGATTTCACCGTTTGCGCCACATCATTGGCGTTGTAGGTTTGCCCTGGCTTGATGGTGACCAGCGACTTGAACTCGTCATCACGCCCAAGGAAGTAGCCCTCGAGCTTGACAGAGGACACCACAAAACGCTGTCCCTCGGTGACATTGATGGTGATAGAGATGTCTTGTCGGTTGGGAGAAATGGACACTTGGGTGGAGTCGATCCTGAACTCCAGGTAGCCACGCGACAGGTAGTAGGAGCGCAGCGTTTCCAGGTCGGCATTCAGCTTGTTGCGGGCGTAGCGATCGGTTTTGGTGTACCAGCTCAGCCAATTGCCGGTGTTCAGGTCCAATTGGTCGCGCAGTGTGGACTCGGAAAACGCCTTGTTGCCAACGATCTTGATTTCCTTGATCTTGGCCACATCGCCTTCGACCACGTTGAAGCTCAGGTTGACACGGTTGCGGTCAATTGGCGTGATGGTGGTGATGATTTCCGCGCCATACAGGCTGCGGTTGATGTACTGGCGCTTGAGCTCCTGCTCGGCGCGGTCAGCCAGTGCCTTGTCAAACGCGCGCCCTTCCGACAAACCGATGTCGCGCAAGGCTTTTTTCAGGGTGTCTTTTTCAAATTCTTTGGTGCCAATGAAGTCCACGCCGGCGATGACGGGGCGCTCCTCGACCACCACCACCAGCACATTGCCATTGACTTCAATGCGAACGTCTTTGAAGAGCCCCAGGGCGAACAAGCCACGAATGGCGGCCGTGCCCTTTTCGTCGGTGTAGGTATCGCCGACCCGAAACGGCAAAGAAGCAAACACCGTCCCTGGCTCCACACGCTGCAGGCCTTCAACGCGAATGTCCCGCATTTCAAATGGCTCGACTGCCCAGGCCAAATTGAGGGTCAAGACACCCAGTGTCAGCCACTTGGCAATCTTGAAAAAAAGTTGGCGAATGGTGTAATTCATGGGCAAAGTCAGTGTCCGTTAAATGACGGGAATCACCCGCCCTCCAGCCAGCGCAACAGGTCGTTTCGCAGTGCAATCAGCATCAACAGCAACACAAAGGCTGTGCCCAAGCGTTGCAACCACCCCGTCCACGCCAAAGAAGGACGTCTCCTCGTCAATCCTTCCCAAAGATAATACATCAGGTGCCCCCCATCCAGGACGGGGATGGGCAGCAAATTCAAGACCCCCAGGCTGATGCTGACCAAGGCCAGGTAGTTCAAAAAAGCAGCCAGGCCCAGCTGGGCAGACTTGCCGGCATACTCGGCCATCGTCAAGGGTCCACTGAGGTGTCGCACGGAGGCCTCGCCAATGAGCATCTTGCCCAGCGTTCTCAAGGTCAACCAAGACAATTCCCAGGTGCGCTGGCTGCCTTTGACCCATCCATCCACAAAACCCTGCTGAACCCAGACCTTGGCAGGCATATCCCCAACCATGGCGTCCACTCGCCCGATGAGCTGGCCCTCAAGGGCCACACGGCGCGGCTGAACTTCAATCAACAACACACCAAACTGGCCGCGGCGCGAAACTTCCCAAACCTGGGGGCCTGGCGCACTGACCTCGTCCTGCACACTTTGCCGAATCAAGGCTCGCAAATGCTGGGCGTCCTGTACGGTGCGGCCCTGGATTTTGAGGATTTGGTCGCCCCGGCGCAGCCCGGCCTGCTGGGCGACGCCGCCTGCGACCAGCTCACCCAACACAGGCGCCGTCCAAGGACCTTGCAGCCCCAACTCGCGCCACCAGGCCGGCTCGTCGACCGGCTGGGTCATTTGCGAAAAGTCCAGCGCCACTTCACGGGTTTCCTGCGAGCCGCGGGCGCTCACCTCCAACGCCACCTGGCCACCCTCTTGCCCCTGATGCAGCAGCCACCAGCGCAGGTCTTCATAGGAAAGGACCTCACGGGGCTCGTTGCCGTCACGTGCCACACGCAACACTTGATCCCCACTTTGCAGGCCTGCACGCTGCGCCAACGAATCGGCTGCGGGCATCGCCAAAATGGCCTTGGTTTCCCACTGCCCCCACCAAGCCAGACCTGTCAACAACACAATGGCCAACAACAAATTGGCCAAGGGCCCCGCCGCCACAATGGCCACACGCGCGCGCAAAGGCTGGCGGTTGAAAGCTCTGGGCAAGTCAGCGGCGTCGACTGCCCCATCCGACTCGTCCAGCATTTGGACATACCCTCCCAAGGGGATCAACCCGATCACGAATTCGGTGTTTTGCCCGGGCCGGGGCCGGTCAGGGCGCCAGGAAAAAATCGGTCGACCAAAACCAATGGAAAACCGCAGCACTTTGACGCCACAGGCCACCGCCACACGGTAGTGGCCGTATTCGTGCAGGGTGATCAGCACGCCCAACGTGAACAAAAAGGCAAGCAGGGTCAGCATGGGTTGACGGGCCTCAGCGCAGGCCGCGCGTCATAAGCTGTTGCGCCGTGGCGCGCGCTTGCGCATCGATGGCCAACAAATCGGCGAGTGCGTGCGGTTCGGCAGGCAGGTAAGCGTTCAGTGTTGCAAGGTTGAGGGCATGAATTTGGTCAAACCGAATACGACGCTCCAAAAACGCGGCCACTGCGATTTCATTGGCGGCGTTCAACACAGCGGTGGTGCCCGAGGGTGCCGCCAACGCCTCCCAGGCCAAACGCAAGCCCGGAAAGCGCTCGGCATGACCATGGTCGTCCAAGGCCTCGAAGGTCATGGCGGACAGCGCATGAAAATCCAGCGCATGGGCCCCAGAGGTCATGCGCTCAGGCCAAGACAGGCCGTAGGCAATGGGCACCCGCATGTCTGGCGTGCCCAATTGCGCCACCACCGAGGCGTCGCGGTACTGCACCATGGAATGGATCACGCTTTGCGGATGAATCACCACGCTGAGCCGCTCGCCCGACAGGCCAAAGAGGTAACGTGCCTCGATGACCTCCAAGGCTTTGTTCATCATGGTGGCCGAGTCCACCGAAATCTTGCGGCCCATGACCCAGTTGGGGTGGGCGCAGGCCTCCTCCGGCGTCACATCTTTCAAGGTGGCGACGGCGCGCGTGCGGAAAGGACCGCCGGAGGCCGTGAGGATGATTTTGTCGACCCGCTCATTCCAGGTGGCGGGGTCTTCGGGCAGCGACTGAAAAATCGCCGAATGCTCGCTGTCAATAGGCAACAAGGTCGCACCGCCCTCGCGCACCGCCTGCAAAAACACCTCGGCACCAACCACCAAGGCTTCCTTGTTGGCCAACAGCAGGCGCTTGCCAGCGCGCGCGGCAGCCAGACAGGGCGAGAGGCCTGCTGCGCCCACAATGGCGGCCATCACGGCATCGACTTCGGGCAGCGAGGCCACTTCGTCCAGAGCGGCGGCGCCGGACATCACCTGAATGGGCAGGCCTTCGGCTTTGACTTTGTCTTGCAGTGCGCGGGCGGGCGCTTCATGCGCCATCACCACATAGCGGGGCTTGAACTGCAGGCACTGCGCCCACATCAGGTCGACTTGCTGCGCGCCCGTGAGCGCCACCACTTCAAAAGTGTCGGCATGACGCGCCACCACGTCCAGCGTGTTGGTGCCGATGGAGCCGGTGGAGCCGAGAATGGTGAGACGCTTTTTCATGTCAACTCAAGGCCAGCATCATGGCCAAGGGCAAGGTCGGCAACAAGGCGTCCACGCGGTCCAGAACGCCACCATGGCCGGGCAGCAAATGGCTGCTGTCTTTCACACCCGCGCTGCGCTTGACCAAAGACTCCACCAAGTCGCCCACCACGCTCATCACCGTCAAAAACAACAGGCCCAGCAAGCCACCGAACCATCCCAGGTGAAGCAAGTGTGTGTAAAGGCTGGGCGCTTCGATGGCCCAGCGCTGGTCCGCGGCAATCCAGGCCAGCGCCAGAACCAGCACGCCCACCATGCCGCCATACACGCCCTCCCAGCTTTTGCCAGGGCTGATGCCCGGCGCCAGTTTGCGGCGCCCAAACGCACGCCCGGCAAAGTAGGCGGCGACATCGGCCATCCAGACCAAGACCAACATGGAGAGCAAAAAATTGCTGCCCATCACCTTGGCTTGGAACACCGCCAGCCAGGTCAACCACAGGGCCAGCACGCCGGCCACGCAACGCAAGACGCGGGGAATGTGGGGCCAGCCCGCCACACCCTGACGCAGCAGCCAGGCACCTGCCAGCACCCAGCAACCGCCCGCTATTTGCCAAAGCAAGAGTGAGGGTTGCCAGGGCCAGCCCTGGGCCCAGCTGAGGCCACACAGGGCCAGGCAAGCCAGGGCCAAGCCCATGGCCGATGTGAAACCGAGTTGGTTGAGGCGCCCCCACTCCCAGGCGCCCGCCGCAATCAGCACCAGGGTCAGGCCGGCGAGGGGCTCGGGCGATGCATGAAACAGCGCCGGCAACAGCAAGGCCACCAGAATCAGGGCCGTGATGATGCGTTGCCGAAGCATGCGAGTCTGTCCGCTCAGACGGCCAGAATCTCTTGCTCTTTCGCCGCAATGACCTTGTCGATCTCGGCGATGTGCTTGTCGGTGGTTTTTTGGATGTCAGCTTCAGCGCGCTTTTGGTCGTCTTCGGAGGCCAGTTTGTCCTTCACCAGCTTCTTGACCGCTTCGTTGGCATCACGGCGCAAGTTGCGCACGGCAATCTTGGCGTTCTCGCCTTCATTGCGGGCCACTTTGGTGAGTTCCTTGCGGCGCTCTTCGGACATGGGCGGCATGGGCACGCGAATGAGCTCGCCCATGGACGAGGGGTTCAGGCCGAGGTCGCTGTCGCGAATGGCTTTTTCGATTTTCGGGCCCATGCCCTTTTCCCAAGGCTGCACGCTGATGGTGCGGGCGTCAAGCAAGGACACATTGGCCACCTGGCCAATGGGCGTAGGGTTGCCGTAGTAATCGACCATCACGGAATCCAGCAGCGAGGGATTGGCACGGCCCGTGCGAATCTTGCTCAAGTGCTGCCCCAAGGCCGCAAGCGACTGGTTCATCTTGCTTTCGGTGTTCTTTTTGATGTCTGCAATGCTCATGTCATTCTCCAGGGTGGGGCGCAACAACTCAGGCGTACACCAGGGTGCCTTCGTCCTCGCCCATCACGACGCGCTTGAGGGCGCCATTTTTGAAAATTGAAAACACTTTGATGGGCAACTTCTGATCGCGGCACAGCGCAAAGGCCGTGGCGTCCATGATGCCCAGGTTCTGCCGAATGGCTTCGTCAAAACTGATTTTTTCGTACCGCGTGGCGTGCGGGTCTTTCTTGGGGTCAGCGGTGTAAACGCCGTCCACCTTGGTGGCCTTGAGCACCATCTCGGCGCCGATTTCCGCGCCACGCAGTGCAGCGGCGGTGTCGGTGGTGAAGAAGGGGTTGCCCGTGCCCGCGGCAAAGATGACCACTTTGCCCTCTTCGAGGTACTGCAGGGCTTTGGGGCGAACATAAGGCTCCACCACTTGCTCAATGCCGATCGCTGACATCACGCGTGCGGTCAGGCCGGCCTTGTTCATGGTGTCGGCCAAGGCCAGGGCGTTCATGACCGTGGCTAGCATGCCCATGTAATCGGCCGTGGCGCGGTCCATGCCGACCGACCCACCGGCCACCCCGCGAAAGATGTTGCCGCCGCCAATGACGACGGCCACTTCCACCCCCAAGCGGGTGACTTCGGCCACCTCTTCGACCATGCGCACGATGGTGGCACGGTTGATGCCAAAGGCATCGTCGCCCATCAAGGCCTCACCCGACAGCTTGAGCAAAATGCGCTTGTGGGCTGGCTGGCGATCGGTCATGTCTTGGGCTCCTTGTGATTCAGTGAAGTGTAGCGTTTTAGAAAGCTTCAGATAAGAAAAAGGGGACCGAAGTCCCCTTGTGTGGCTCAGGCCGTTTGCCGGGCTGCGGCAACCTGGGCGGCCACCTCAGCGGCAAAGTCATCGACCTTCTTCTCGATGCCCTCGCCCACCACGTACAGCGTGAACGCCTTGACGTTGGTGCCTGCAGCCTTGAGCATTTGCTCCACGGTCTGCTTGTCGTTCTTGACGAAGGGCTGGTTGAACAGCGACACCTCTTTGAGGTACTTCTGCACCGAGCCTTCGATCATCTTGGCGGCGATGTCGGCGGGCTTGCCAGACTCGGCCGCTTTGGCCGTGGCGACAGAGCGCTCTTTTTCGATCAGGTCGGCCGGCACATCGGCGCTGGTCAGGGCCACGGGCTTCATGGCGGCAACATGCATGGCAACGTCGCGGGCAGCGGCTTCCTGGCCGTCAAACGCCACAACCACGCCGATGCGGGTGCCGTGCAGGTAAGAGGTCAGGTGGTTGGCGCCGCTGAAGTACTTGAAGCGACGGAAGCTCATGTTTTCGCCGATTTTGCCAATCAGGCCCTTGCGAACGTCTTCCAGGGTGGGGCCAAAGCTGTCCTGGCTGTAAGCCAAGGCGCCCAGGGCTTCGATGCTGGCGGGGTTGTGCTTGGCCACCAGTTCGGCAGCGGCACGGGCCATCGCCAGGAAGCTGTCGTTCTTGGTCACGAAATCGGTTTCGCAGTTGACTTCGATCAGGGCGCCGGTGGTGCCGTTGATGAAGCTGGCGACCACGCCTTCAGCGGTGACGCGGGCAGCGGCCTTGCCCGCCTTGCTGCCGAGCTTGACGCGCAGCAGTTCTTCAGCCTTGGCCATGTCGCCATCGGACTCGGTCAGGGCTTTTTTGCACTCCATCATGGGGGCATCGGTCTTGGCGCGCAGTTCGGCGACCATGCTTGCGGTAATTGCAGCCATTTGTGTTCTCCGTATTCAGTTCAATCGGGGGTTGTTCAGCAAGATTCAGTTTCAGTCGCGAAAAAGGGGCTTCACAAGCCCCTTGGACGCTGACGCGACGCGGGAATCAGGCGGCAGCGCCGTCTTCCACTTCGACGAACTCGTCGCTGCCTTCGGCCACGGCCTTGACCACGTCGTTGACCGCATTGGCGCGGCCTTCGAGGATGGCGTCGGCAATGCCGCGGGCGTACAGGGTGACGGCCTTGGAGGAGTCATCGTTGCCGGGAATGACATAGTCAATGCCTTCGGGCGAGTGGTTGGAGTCCACCACGCCAATCAGGGGAATGCCCAGCTTCTTGGCTTCGGCCACGGCTATTTTGTGGTAACCCACGTCGATCACGAAGATCGCGTCGGGCAAGGTGGCCATGTCTTGGATGCCACCGATGTCTTTTTCCAGCTTTTCGATTTCACGGGTGAACATCAGCTGTTCTTTTTTGGACAGGCTCTCCAAGCCCGCTTCTTGCTGGGCCTTCATGTCCTTCAAGCGCTTGATCGAGGTCTTGACGGTTTTGAAGTTGGTCAGCATGCCGCCGAGCCAACGCTGCTCGACAAAGGGCACGCCAGCACGGCGGGCTTCTGCGGCCACGATGTCGCGCGCCTGGCGCTTGGTGCCCACCATCAGGATGGTGCCGCGGTTGGCAGACAACTGCTTGGCAAACTTCACTGCATCCAAATACATGGGCAGCGTTTTTTCCAGGTTGATGATGTGAATTTTGTTGCGATGACCGAAGATGAACGGGGACATCTTGGGGTTCCAGAAGCGGGTTTGGTGGCCAAAGTGCACACCGGCTTCCAGCATTTCGCGCATGGTTGTGGACATAAAGTACTCCGAAGGTTGGGTCTAAAATCCAGTTCGAGATCGGCATGAGGTCATGCCAACACCTTGAGGGAACTGGTTTGCGATTGATTCACGGTGATTTCCGCAAAACCCAAAGATTCTAGCACAGCCCCCCTTGACACTGAGCACCCCGATTCCACCATGAAAATTGCCGTCATCGGCGCCGGCATCATCGGCGTCACCACCGCCTACGAATTGGCCCGACGGGGCCACGAAGTGGAGGTGTTTGAGCGCCATGGTGCGGTGGCTGAAGGCAGCAGCTTTGCCAACGCAGGCGTCCTCGCGCCGGGCTATGTCACCCCCTGGGCGGCCCCCGGCATGCCAGGCAAAGTGCTGCGTTATCTGCTGCAACAGCACGCCCCCGTTCGGCTGGGCCGCCCCAGCTGGCGCGACCTGGCATGGATGCGCCGTTGGCTCAAGGCCTGCGACCCAGCGCACTACCGGGTTAACCGGGAGCGCATGCAAAGGCTGGCGTTTTACAGCCGAACCTGCCTGCATGAGCTGACGCAACAACTGCGACTGGATTACGACTGCCGAAGCGGCTACACGGTGCTGTTGCGCTCGGCCCAGGATGAGGCGCTGGTCCAAGCCTCGCTGGATTTTTTGCGCGAAGCGGGTGTGCCCTTTCAACGCCTGGACCGCCAAGGCGTGTTGGACCTGGAGCCCGCCTTGAATGCCGACACCGAGCTGCATGCAGGCATTCACTTGCCCGACGATGAAGTGGCCAACTGCCGCCAGTTTGCGGTCCAGCTGCGACAGCATGCCGAAGCCCTGGGCGTGCGCTTTCATTTCAAAAAAAGCCTCTCCCCGCTGCGTCCTGCAGCGCCCACCACGCTGGATGGCCGACATGGCGCGGCCACCTTCGAGGCCGTGGTGATGTGCGCGGGCGTCCAAAGTGCGGCACTGCTGCGGCCCTTGGGCTTGCGCATTCCTTTGACCGCCGTGTATGGCTACTCCGTCACTGCCCCAGTGCGCGAAGACATGGACGCACCGCGCAGCGCGCTGATGGACGAGCGCTACAAAGTCGCGATCTCGCGCCTGGGCAACCGCGTGCGTGTGGCGGGCTCGGCCGAGATCGGCGGCGACCCTTCGCGTCTGCGCGATGCTTCGGTGCAAACCCTCTACAAAGTTTTGAACGACTGGTTTCCCGGCGGCGCGCTATTGAGCCAAGGTGTTCAGGTCTGGAAAGGCGCACGGCCCATGCTCCCCGACGGGCCGCCTTTGCTGGGAGCCAGCGGCGTGCCGGGCGTCTGGCTCAACCTCGGGCATGGCTCCAGTGGCTGGGCCCTCAGTTGCGGCAGCGCTCGCGCGGTGGCAGACTTGATCTCAGGCCAGGACCCAGGACTGGACTTGAGTGGCTACCAACTGTCGGAACGCTTTCCACGATGACCCTGCAACGCATTTCTGTCCTCACGGCCTGGCCCCTGCATTCCGTGGCAAGCACACGCTTGATGGAGAGCCAAGCCTTGTCTGGCGCTGAGCCCCACAGACTGATGCAGCGTGCGGCCGAGTCGGTGGCCCGACTGGCCTTGGCCTTGGCGCCACACGCACAAGACATTTGGGTCGCTTGCGGCCCCGGCAACAATGGCGGTGACGGCCTGCTGGCGGCCCTGTGGCTGCAGCAAGCTGGCAAACGTGTGCATGTCACCCGATGGGCGGATGACAAGTCACCGCCAGCTGACACGCAACATGCCTTGCAAAGCGTGCAGCAAGCTGGCTTGGCGATCAGCACGAATATCCCGGCATCTTGGGACCTGGCCATTGATGCGCTGCTGGGCTTGGGGGCGCGCACCGCCCCCTCGGGCCGCATGGCCGATGCGCTGGCCGCACTGTGTGCGAGCCCTGCCCCCTTGCTGTGTGTGGATGTCCCCACAGGCTTGGATGCCGACACTGGGGTCTGGCATGGCCCGGCCATCCACCCCGCGCAAACACGCCACACCTTGAGCCTGTTGACCCTCAAGCCTGGCTTGTTCACCCGCGCTGGGCGCGACGGCGCCGGCACGGTTTGGCTGGACACCTTGGGCATCGAGGTTTCAGAACACGACGCTTGTGCCTGGTTGCAGGGCCCCACGCCCTTGCCCAGGCGATGGCACGATGCCCACAAGGGCCGTTTTGGCGATGTGGCCGTGCTGGGGGGCGATGTGGGGATGTCAGGCGCGGCTTTGCTTGCGGGAACCGCTGCGCTGCATGGTGGCGCCGGACGCGTCATGGTGCACTTGTTGGCCCAGAGCGAAGGCATCGCCTCACCCGCGGCCTTGATGTTGCGACCTGTGGACGCCTTGTCATTGGGTGACAACACCACGGTGGTGGCGGGTTGCGGCGGTGGCGACGCCATTCGCGCCCATTTGCCGCGACTGCTGTCCAAGGCTGTCCGGCTGGTGCTGGATGCCGATGCCCTGAACGCCATCGCACAAGACCAGGGCTTGCTGCATTTGCTGCATCAACGTGCGCAACGTCAGCTGCACACCGTCTTGACGCCCCATCCGCTGGAGGCCGCGCGCTTGCTGGGCACCAGCACAAGCAAGGTTCAAGACGATCGGTTGGCCAGCGCGCAAGCGCTGGCGACGCTGACCCAAAGCTGTGTGGTGCTCAAAGGGGCGGGCTCAGTGATCGCGCGCGCGCAAGGCCTGCCGCACATCAATCCTACGGGCAATGCCCGGCTTTCGACTGCAGGCAGCGGCGATGTGTTGGCCGGCATGATGGGCGCGCGCATGGCACAAGGCCAGACGGCGTGGGCAGCCGCCTGCGGCGCGGTGTACGCCCATGGTCAGCGCGCCGAAGAAGGCCCGCAAGACAGCGTGTTGACCGCTGACATGCTGGCCTGTTGAAAGCTCAACCGCGACCGGCGAACGGCATCTTGGTGGCCATGACGGTGTGGAACATCACGTTGGCCTCCAAAGGCAGGCTGGCCATGTACAGCACCGACTGGCCGACGATGTTCACATCCATCAAAGGCTCCACCGCCACTTCGCCATGGGCTTGCATGACGCCCTTGGCCATGCGCATGGCCATGGGGGTGGCAGCGTTGCCAATGTCAATCTGCCCGACGGCAATGTCGTACTTGCGGCCATCGAGCGAGGCGGCCTTGGTCAAACCCGACACGGAGTGTTTGGTGGCCGTGTAGGCAATCGAGTTGGGACGGGGGGTGGTAGCCGAGATCGAACCATTGTTGATGATGCGGCCGCCGCGGGGCGATTGGCTCTTCATCACGCGAAAGGCTTGCTGAATGCAATAGAACATGCCGTTCAAATTGGTGTCCACCACGTTTTTCCAGATCTCGATGTCCAGGTCTTCCAAGGGCACGGCAGGTGCGCTCACGCCGGCGTTGTTGAAGAGCACATCGACACGGCCATAAGTGGCCACCGCCTGGTCAAACAAGGCCTTCACGGAAGCAGGGTCAACCACATTGGTCGGCACGGCCAAGCCCGTCACGCCGGCGCCGGCTTCGGCCAGGGTTTCGTTCAGGGCATCGGCACGGCGACCGGCCAGCACCACGCGGTAACCGGCTTTCAACAAGGTCAGGGCAGCGGCTTTGCCAACACCCGAGCCTGCACCTGTGACGATGGCAACTTTGGAATCACTCATGAAACATCCTTGTGAATTAACGGCGCGACTTGCGCCCTTTTTTGAACGAGACCGCTTTTTTCACCGCGGCCTTTAACGATTGAAGGGGGGATTTTGGCGCAGACGCCAGCACGGCTTTGTCACCTTTGTCACCCCCTTTTTTGTCACGGCGGCGTGCCGTGGGCGCATCGCGCTCGGCGGGCTCACGCCCGCCCCGCTCACGTGGGGCCTTGAGGGGGCGTTCCTCGCCCTCGCGCACCAGGCGAAAGTCGATCTTGCGGCCATCGAGGTCGACCCGACTCACCTGGACCTGCACCCGCGTGCCGATGGCGTAGCGAATGCCGGTGCGCTCGCCGCGCAGTTCTTGGCGCGCCTCGTCGAAGCGGAAGTACTCCCCGCCCAACTCGGTGATGTGCACCAAGCCTTCGACGTACAGCGCGTCAAGCGTGACAAACACGCCAAAGCCCGTGGCTGCTGTCACCACCCCGCTGTACTCCTCACCCAGGTGCTCGCGCATGTATTTGCACTTGAGCCAGGCCTCCACATCGCGACTGGCCTCATCGGCCCGGCGCTCATTGGCGCTGCAGTGCAAGCCCGCAGCCTCCCAAGCGGTTTGGTCCGGATGGCTGCTGCGCGCTTTGGCCATCGCGTTTTCCGGCGGCTTGACGCGCGACGCCAATCGACGCGACAAGCGCGCATGGGCCTCGCCGGGCGTGGGCAAGCTGGGCAGTTGGTAGCGCTTCTTGGCCAGAATGGCCTTGATGACGCGGTGCACCAGCAAATCGGGGTAGCGCCGAATGGGGCTGGTGAAGTGGGTGTAAGCCTCAAACGCCAAGCCAAAGTGGCCACTGTTGATGGGCGTGTAAATCGCCTGCTGCATCGAGCGCAACAACATGCTGTGGATTTGTTGTGCGTCTGGCCGGTCTTTGGTGGCGTTCGCGATGGCTTGAAATTCTGCGGGCTTGGGCTCATCGCTGATGCTCATGCCAATGCCCGTGGACTTCAGGTAATTGCGCAGCAATTCTTTTTTCTCGGGCGTGGGGCCCTCGTGCACGCGGAACAGGCCCGGATGCTTGCTGTGCAAAATGAAATCGGCACTGCAAGAATTGGCGGCCAGCATGGCCTCTTCAATCAAGCGGTGGGCATCGTTGCGGGTGCGCGGCACAATTTTTTCGATTCTGCCGTTGTCATCACAAACGATTTGGGTTTCCGTGGTTTCAAAGTCCACGGCACCGCGACGTTGGCGTGCCTGCAACAAGGCGCGGTACACGTCGTGCAGGTCCATCAGGTGTGGTACCAGTTCGGCGCGTGCCAGGGCTTGCGGCCCACGGGTGTTGCCCAGAATGGCCGCCACCTCGGTGTAGGTGAAACGCGCCTGGCTGTGCATCACCGCCGGGTAAAACTGGTAAGCGTGAATTTCGCCATCGGCCGAGATCAGCATGTCACACACCATGCACAAGCGCTCGACATGGGGGTTGAGCGAGCACAAGCCATTGGAGAGCTTCTCGGGCAGCATCGGAATGACGCGGCGCGGAAAATAAACGCTGGTGGCGCGGTCGTAAGCGTCAATGTCTATGGCGCTGCCAGTCTCCACATAGTGGCTCACATCGGCAATGGCCACCAGCAAACGCCAGCCCTTGCGGCGACCAACGCGTGCCGGTTCGCAATAAACCGCATCGTCAAAGTCGCGGGCGTCCTCGCCATCGATGGTTACCAGGGGCACATCGGTGAGGTCAATGCGCTCTCGCTTGTCTTGCGGCCGCACTTTGTCAGGCAAGCCGCGCGCCAAAGCCAGGCACGCTTGCGAAAATTCATGCGGCACGCCGTATTTGCGCACGGCAATTTCAATTTCCATGCCGGGGTCGTCCATCTCGCCCAGCACCTCTTTGATGCGTCCAACGGGTTGGCCAAACAAGCTGGGCGGTTCGGTCAACTCGACCACCACCACCTGTCCCACTTTGGCCACACCGGTGGCGCTCTTGGGGATCAGCACGTCCTGGCCATAGCGCTTGTCTTCCGGCGCCACCAGCCACACGCCGCTTTCTTGCAACAAGCGGCCAATGATGGGCTGCGCAGGCCGCTCGATGATTTCAACCACGCGACCTTCTGGACGGCCGCGCCCATCGAAGCGCACCACCCGGGCTTTGACCCGGTCTTTGTGCAAGACAGCGCGCATTTCGTTGGGCGGCAGGTAAATGTCTGCCGACCCGTCATCACGTTGGACAAAGCCGTGGCCATCGCGATGGCCTTGAACGGTTCCTTCAAATTCTTCCAGCAGGCTGCTGGATGCGCTCATTTTTTTGATACAATACCTTTCTTTCCTGAAATGCCCAGGTGGCGGAATTGGTAGACGCACTAGTTTCAGGTACTAGCGAGTAACATCGTGGGGGTTCGAGTCCCTTCCTGGGCACCAATCTTAACGAAAGCCACTGACAATTCAGTGGCTTTTTTTATGTTTTTTAAACGGGTAACGCGACCAAGTCATGGCCTTGCGTTCCCACCACCTCGGCCCGGGTGAATTCACCCACTTTGAGGCGTTTGCTGAGTTTTTCCGGGGGCAACAAATGCACCACCCCATCGATTTCAGGCGCATCGGCATAACTGCGGCCCACACCGCCTTTTTTGCCGCCACCCGGGGCCGAATCCACCAGCACTTGCAGGCTGGCCCCGATGCGCCGCCTGAGTTTCTCAACCGACACCGCCTCGGCCACTTCCATGAAGCGCGCACGACGCTCCTCGCGCACTTCGGCGGGCAGCATGCCTGGCAGCTCATTGGCCGTGGCACCGTTCACCGGGCTGTAGGCAAAGCAACCTGCGCGGTCAATTTGCGCCTCGCGCACAAAGTCCAGCAGGTGCTGAAACTCTTCTTCGGTTTCGCCAGGAAAGCCAGCGATGAAGGTGCTGCGAATGACGATTTGCGGGCACAACTCGCGCCAGCGCGCGATGCGCTCGAGGTTGCGCTCGCCACTGGCGGGACGCTTCATGCGCTTGAGCACGTCGGGGTGGCTGTGCTGAAAAGGCACATCCAGGTAAGGCAGCACCAAACCTGAGGTCATCAAAGGAACGATCTCGTCCACGCTGGGATAGGGGTACACATAGTGCAAACGCACCCAGGCACCATAGCCTTCGGCCAATTGGCCCAAGGCTTGCACCAATTCGAGGGTGCGCGTCTTGATCGGTTGCCCGTCCCAAAAACCCGTGCGGTAGCGGACATCGACGCCATAGGCAGAGGTGTCCTGGCTGATCACCAGCAACTCTTTGACGCCGCCTTCGAACAAGGCGCGGGCCTCTTTCATCACGTCACCCATCGGGCGGGACACCAGGTCACCGCGCATGGAGGGGATGATGCAGAAGGTGCAACGGTGGTTGCAGCCCTCGCTGATCTTCAGGTAAGCGTAATGGCGGGGCGTCAATTTAATGCCAGCCTCGCCAAAGGCTTGCGGCACCAAGTCGATGAAGGGATCGTGCGGCTTGGGCAAGTGCGCATGCACGGCGTTCATGACTTCATCGGTGGCATGCGGGCCGGTCACGGCCAGCACGCTGGGATGCATGGCCTTGACCAGGTTGTCGCCACTTTCGGCGGCGCGCGCACCCAAACACCCCGTCACGATGACCTTGCCGTTCTCGGCCAGCGCCTCGCCAATGGTGTCCAGGCTTTCCTGGACCGCGTCGTCAATGAAGCCGCAGGTGTTGACGATGACCAGGTCAGCGCCTTCGAATGTTTTGGAGGTTTGATAGCCCTCGGCGCTCAGGCGCGTCAGAATCAACTCGGAATCGGTCAAAGCCTTGGGGCACCCGAGTGATACCCAACCTATACTTGGAGTCTTGTTTTTTGGTTCAATCATA
>CAYTZZ010000013.1:0-84400 GCA_964442645.1 uncultured Bordetella sp.
TTTTTTTTTTTTTTTTTTTTTTTTTTTATAAATAATAACCCTATGCTCCCCCCCGTAAAAAAAAAAAAAAAAACCCCAAAAACTCAAGACCTGACCCCCCATGAAAAAAGGCGCCTAGGCGCCTTTGAAGGGTTTGGGGTGGCTGACGGGACTCGAACCCGCGACGACAGGAATCACAATCCTGGACTCTACCAACTGAGCTACAGCCACCGTAAGCCAATGATTATAACGCGGGCTCAACGGGTTTGGCGACCTTGATCTCGGCTTTGAAACGTTCTTTCAGGTGGTTGTAGTAGGCAATGCTCTCCGCACCTGCCAAAGACTGCCCCAACTGCACACGTTCGCGCGCACGGTCAGCTTGTGCTGCACGTGGCAACACACGGTTGACCTTGACCACAGCGTAGCCATCGCGCCCCAAATCGACGCCAACCCATCCAGGCAAGCTTTCCGTTGGCGCACGCAAAGCCGCATCGATCACGGCAGCAGGCAGCTTGCCGGTTTGATCGCGTGCAATGACAACGGCCGCCCCCAAGTTGCTGGCTTCTGACTTGACTTTCCAGGCCGCCAATTGAGCCTCCCCTTCCTTGCGCGCCAGGGCGGCTGCCTCCTCGCGTTGCCAGGCTGAGGCGACACTGTCTTTCACTTCGCTCAATGGCAGGGTTTTGGCAGGCGTGAAGGCATCGATCCGAGCGGCCAACAGTTGGTTGGGGCCGATCTCGATGGCTTCGGTATTGCGCTTCTTCTCAATGGCGTCTGGTGAAAACAAGGCCGCCAGCACTTTGGGATTGGCCAAAGGCCCTTGTGCACCCTGTGGTGCTTGGCGCGACACCTGAGTGGCTTGGCGGATGTCCAACTTCAGGCGTTCGGCGGCGGGCTTCAAGCTGTCGGACTGCTCGTACACCAAGTTGGTGAATTGTTCTGCCGCTTCGGCGAATTTACGCTGTGCCTGTTGACGGCGCACATCGGCCTCAATGGTGGGACGCATTTCTTCAAAGCTGCGCTGCTTGGGTTGTTTGACATCGGTCACGCGAATGATGTGAAAGCCAAACTCAGAGCTCACCAAGCCGCTGGTTTCGCCCTTGGCAAGCGAAAATGCAGCGTCCTCAAACGGTTTGACCATGGCACCACGACCAAAATAATCGAGGTCGCCACCTTTGTTGGCCGATCCAGGGTCTTGCGAATGCTTTTTGGCCAACTCAGCAAACAGTACAGGTTTCTTTTTCAACTCGGCCAGCACGTCCTCGGCTTTGGCTTTGACTTTGGCCCGCTCTGCATCCGAGGCATCTTTGGCCACGGTGAATAAAATGTGGCTGGCACGACGTTCCTCTTGCGCCGCAACGCGGCTGAGGTTTTGCTCGTAGTAAGTCTTTAGATCGGACTCTTGCAAGACAATGCCCTTTTGCACGGCGGCCAGATCAAGCACCACATAGGAAACATCGGCGCGCTCAGCAGATCGGTATTGCGTCGAATGCTTTTGGTAGTAAGCCTCCAGGGCTTCGGCCGTGGGTTTCAGCGTCGCCAACTTGGCAGACGCGCTGAACTGCGCCACCTGGATTTCGCGTTGCTCGAAATAAGCGCCCAGGGTGACATTGGCCAAGCCTGCCGGAAACACGCTAGAGGCGCCCACCGCGCCAATGACTTGACGGGTGCTCAAGTCGGCACGAATGCGCGCCTCCAGCATTTCAGGCGTCATGCCTTGGCTAGCTGCAAGTTGCTTGTAACGCTCCATGTCCAACGAGCCATCCGGGCGACGCAAGGAGGCGATGGTCGGGTTTTGTTGCAACTCGCTGGCCAATTTTTGATCGCTGACATTCAACTGCAACTTGTCGGCGGCAACGCTGAGCAAACGCTCGCGAACCAGGCGATCCAGCGAACCGTACTTCGCTTGGGGCGTGTCAAACATCTTCATGTCGATGCCAGGCATGCTGGCGCGCAGGCGCTCCACTTCGCTGCGATGCGCCGCGTCCCATTCAGACTGGGTGATGTCATGACCATCCACAGTGGCCACCACCTCGCCTTTTTCACGGAAGCGGTTGTAGCCATCAATGCCAAACAAGACAAACGATGGGAAGATCAACAAGAACAGCAGAAACTGCATGATCCTGGTGTGCTTGCGGACAAAATCAAACATGCGGACCCTCTAGCGAAGTCAACAAAAAAGGCGAACCAGGTTCGCCTTCAGTGGGTGGTGGGTGCTGACGGTCTCGAACCGCCGACCTACGCCTTGTAAGGGCGCCGCTCTACCAACTGAGCTAAGCACCCCACCGATAACAGATGAATCAGTTCAAAGCGTCTTTCAGGGCTTTGCCTGGACGGAACTTAGGCACCTTGGCAGACTTGATTTTAATCGCAGCGCCGGTGCGGGGATTGCGACCCGTGCGAGCGGCACGCTTGGTCACGGCAAAGGTGCCAAAGCCTACCAGCGACACGGTGCCGCCTTTTTTCAGGGTGGTTTTCACGGCGCCCATGGTGGCTTCCAGAGCGCGGGTTGCGGCAGCCTTGGAAATGTCAGCGTGCTTCGCAATGTGTTCGATCAATTCAGTTTTGTTCACAAAGATCCCCTATCAGTCAGGTGAGATGATGGCCAAGTTGTCTGGGTCCGGCCAGGGTACGCACGAAAGCTGCACCTTGGCTTGAAGAGCATTCGCGCTGCTGTTGGCATTTGAACCAATGGCCTGCCGCATGTCAATGCGTGACAAACGGCAGACACAGCGCGGAGGCGGATTCTAGAACGATTTGACAAACATTTTTGAAAAATATTTATCCCAAATTTGTGATAAGCGTCAGAGCGCCTCAGCAATCGCGCGCCCCAGATCCGAGGTGCTGGCATGACCGCCAATGTCGGGCGTGCGGGGTGCGCCACTCTTGGGGTCCAGCACCTTTTCAATGGCGGCCAGGATGGCATCGTGGGCAGCCTTGTGCCCCAAAAACTCAAGCATCATCGCGCCACACCAAATTTGGCCAATGGGGTTGGCAATGCCCTTGCCTGCAATGTCGGGGGCCGAGCCATGAACCGGCTCAAACAGAGACGGCGCAGTGCGCTCGGGGTTCAGGTTGGCACTGGGCGCAATACCGATGGTCCCAGTGCAAGCGGGGCCGAGGTCACTCAAGATGTCACCAAACAAATTGCTGGCCACGACCACATCGAAAAAGTCGGGGCGCTGCACAAAGTGCGCCGTCAAAATGTCAATGTGGAACTTATCGGTGCGCACATCCGGGTAGGCCTTGGCCATCTCCGCCACACGCTCATCCCAATAAGGCATGGTGATGGCAATGCCATTGGACTTGGTGGCGCTGGTCAAGTGCTTCTTGGGGCGTGACTGCGCCAACTCATAGGCGAACTTCAGCACACGGTCCACGCCCACCCGGGACATGACGGTTTCCTGCATGACGATCTCGCGCGCTGTGCCGGGGTACATGCGGCCGCCGATGCTGGAGTACTCGCCTTCGGTGTTCTCGCGCACGATGTACATGTCGATTTCGCCGGGTTGGCGCGGCGTGCCATCGCGACGCACCACCGGCGCGATGATGCCGGGCATGAGCCGCGCGGGACGCAAATTGATGTACTGGTCGAACTCGCGGCGGAACAACAGCAAGGAGCCCCACAATGAGACATGGTCCGCAATCTTCTCGGGCCAACCCACCGCGCCAAAAAAGATGGCGTCATGTCCGCCAATTTGGTCTTTCCAGTTGTCAGGCAACATCTGCCCGTGCTTTTCGCAGTAATCCCAGCTGGAAAAATCAAAGTGATCGAATTGCAAGTCGATTCCGAACTTGCGGGCTGCAGCGTCCACCACGCGCAAACCTTCAGGCATGACCTCTTTGCCAATCCCATCACCGGCGATCACGGCAATTCTCTTTTTACTCATAGCAACGACTCCCACAAAAATTCAAATCAAGTTCAGCGCTGCGGCGCGGGCGAACGCACCACCAAGCTCACGCCCACAGCGGTCAGCACAATGCCTGCCACGGTGGTCACGGTGACCGGTTCATCGAAAAGAAACCAGGCCAACATGGCCGTGCAAGGCGGCACGAGGTACATCAGGCTGCTGACGCTCGCAGCCGCGCCACGCTGGATGAGCAGGTAAAGCAAGGAGCTCCCCCCCAGCGTCATGCCCAACACAGACCAGGCCATGGCACCCAGCAACGAAGGATGCCACTGTACCGCCTCTGATTCCAACGCCACCAGCGGCAGGGTCACCAAGGCGGCAGCCATGAGCTGAACCGTGTTGGCCGTGCGCACATCGCAGGGCTGCACATGGCGTTTTTGGTAGAGGGTGCCGACGGTGATGGACAACAGCGCCAGCACCGCCAAGGACAGCGTCCAGGGCGTCACTTCCATCGTGTCTTGGAGCTTGCGAGACACCACCAGCACCAAGCCCACGAAACCCAAGAGCAATCCGCCCCACTGCCGCCGCGTGACCTGGCCGCCTTGCGACGATAACCAAATGGCCGTGAGGACAGGCTGAAAACCCACAATCAGGGCGGACAAGCCCGAGCCCATGCCAGCCTTCACGGCCACCCACACACCGCTCAAATAGCCCGCATGCATGAAGACGCCCGTCACGCCAAGGTGCCACCACTGGGCGCGGCTTTGCGGCCAGGCCACCCTCGCCCATCGGATCCAGAGCCAAAATGCCAGAATGGAAAGAAGATAACGCACCCACAAAAAGGTCATGGGCGGTGAATACGGCATGGCATAACGCGCCACGATGAAGCCAGTGCTCCAGATCATCACGAACACCACAGGCATGGCCCGCACCCAGCTTTCGCGCTGCGCTGCCCCGCTCATTTGACGTGCTGACGGATGGCCGGCAGGGCTTTCTGAAGGTAATAGACCATGGACCAGACCGTCAGCAAGGCCGCACACCAAATCAAGACCTGGCCCCAGACACCCGTGTCCATCCAACCGAACAGCGTGCCGTCGTACAGCAAGAAGGGAATCGCCACCATTTGGACCGTGGTCTTGACTTTGCCCAGCATGTGCACAGCCACGCTGCGCGAGGCGCCAATCTGCGCCATCCACTCGCGCAAGGCAGAGATGGCAATTTCACGGCCAATGATGATCAAGGCCACGAAAACATCGGTACGCCCTAAATGGACCAGCACCAGCAAGCTCGCGCACACCAAAAACTTGTCGGCTACAGGGTCAAGAAATGCCCCGAAGGAGGACGTCTGGTTCAAGCGGCGCGCCAGGTAGCCATCGAGCCAATCGGTCAACGCGAAGACCACGAACATCACGGTGGCCGTGAGGTTTTTCAGCTCTTGCGAGAGAGGCAAATAGAAGACGGCAATGATCAATGGAATCGCCACAATGCGGGTCCATGTCATGATCGTGGGAATGGTGAAAAACATCGCGCTCAATCGTAGACGATTCGGGCGTCACCCTCATGGGCCTGGGCCATCCAGCTCGAGAGGGCCGCATCGCTAGGGAAAAACTTGGCTTGCTCGCCCAACTGCACTTCGGCTTGCGCGCCCTGTCGAAGCAGCTTCAAGCGCACGGGCATGCCACGCACCAACTCGCCTTGCTCGGACATTTCAATGTGCGCAGGATGGTCCTTCAAGATACGCCCAATGTCGGGGGCCACCCCATTCACCGCCACCGTCAGGTATTTGCCAAAACGACAACGCGCTGTGGGCAAGTCCCAGACCTGTTGCAAGTTCAAGCGCAAGCCGCCTGAGAAACGATCCGGTTGCGCCTTGGCCATCACGATGATCAACTCATCGTCTTTCAACAGGTTGCGGTTGGCATTGATCAAGGCCTCGTCGGCCGTGGCCTCGATGGTGCCCGACTTGTCGTCCAGCTTGAAGATGGCCAGTTTGCCACGTTGGCCGTTGATGACCCGCAGGTCACTGACGATGCCCGCCAACAGTTGGGGCTCGCGCGAGTCCAGCAAGTCGTCGATGCGGCGCTTGACAAATTGCGTCACCTCACGCGACACCTCGTCGAACAAATGGCCAGAAAGGTAGAAGCCCACTGCCGTCTTCTCGTGGGTCAAGCGCTCTTTGACGCCCCAGGGCATTTTTTCTACCAGGCCGGGCTCTTGCGTGCTCGAACCGTGGTCATCGCCACCGTCAAACAGCCCACCTTGGTTCTGATTCGCTTCAACGGTTTGCGCGAACTCAAAGGCGCGGTCGATCGAGGCAGACAGCGAGGCGCGGTTAAGATTCAGGATGTCAAACGCGCCGGCCTTGATCAGGGCATCGACCGTGCGTTTGTTCAGGCGCGAGCGGTCCACGCGGCGGCAAAAGTCATACAGGCTGGTGAACGGGCCGCCTTGTTCTCGCGCGGCGACAATGGCTTCAATGGCTTGCTGGCCCGTGCCTTTGATGGCGCCCAGCCCATAGCGAATTTCCTGGTCAGAGATGGGCTCGAAGCGGTAATGGCCGCGATTGATGTTGGGCGGTTCAAAGCGCAAGCCCATTTTTTGGGCATCTTCAAACAAGACCTTCAGCTTGTCGGTGTTGTCCATCTCAACGGTCATGTTGGCGCAGAAGAACTCAGCGGTGTAGTGCACCTTGAGCCAGCCGGTGTGATAAGCCAACAGGGAATAGGCAGCAGCATGCGACTTGTTGAAGCCGTAGCCTGCGAACTTTTCCATCAGATCGAAAATCTCGTCGGCCTTGTCTTGACTGATGTTGTTCTTGGCGGCTCCCTCGCGGAAGATTTGGCGATGCTCCGCCATTTCCTCGGCTTTTTTCTTGCCCATGGCGCGGCGCAGCAAATCGGCACCACCCAATGAGTAGCCCCCCAAGACCTGCGCGGTCTGCATCACCTGCTCCTGGTAAACCATGATGCCGTAGGTTTCCGACAGCACCGGTTCCACCAGCGGGTGCGGGTAAATGACCTCTTCGCGGCCGTGCTTGCGAGCCACAAAGCTGGGAATCAGGTCCATCGGCCCAGGTCGATACAAAGCGTTCAGGGCGATCAGGTCTTCCAGCCGTGTGGGCCGCGCATCGCGCAGCATGCCTTGCATGCCACGACTTTCAAACTGGAACACCGCCTCGGTTTTGCCATCTTGAAAGAGCTTGTAAGTGGCCGCGTCGTCCAAGGGTATATTTTCAAAAGAGAAATTTTCCTGGCCTTTGTGGCGCTTCACGATGAACTCGCGCGCAATCTCCAAAATGGTGAGCGTGGCCAAGCCCAAAAAGTCAAACTTCACCAGGCCTGCAGCTTCCACGTCGTCTTTGTCAAACTGGCTGACAGCCGATTCGCTGCCCGGTTGTTGGTACAAAGGACAGAAGTCGGTCAGCTTGCCAGGCGCGATCAGAACCCCCCCCGCGTGCATGCCCACGTTGCGCGACAAGCCTTCGAGCTTTTGCGCCAAAGCCAACAGGGTCTTGACTTCGTCTTCACGCGCCAAGCGTTCGGCCAACACGGGTTCGGCCTCAATGGCACCAGCAATCGTGATGTGCTGGCCTGGCTTGTTGGGAATCAGCTTGGAGATGCCATCGCAGAAGGTGTAGCTCATGTCGAGCACGCGCCCCACGTCCCGGATGGCGGCACGCGCGGCCATGGTGCCAAAGGTGGCAATCTGACTGACCGCATCGCGGCCGTATTTGTCTTTGACGTAGTCGATCACGCGATCGCGGTTGCCTTGGCAAAAGTCGATGTCAAAGTCAGGCATCGACACCCGTTCCGGGTTGAGGAAGCGCTCAAACAGCAGGTTGTATTGCAGCGGGTCCAGGTCGGTGATTTTCAGCGCATAAGCCACCAAGGAGCCAGCGCCCGAGCCGCGCCCGGGGCCGACTGGGCAGCCGTTGTTTTTGGCCCAATTGATGAAGTCGCCCACGATCAGGAAGTAGCCTGGGAAACCCATCTTGAGGATGGTGCCGATCTCAAATTCCAGGCGCTCTTCATAGCGCGCGCGGTGCGACTCACACACGGCAGGGTCTGGGTAAAGGTGCTGCAAGCGCTCTTTCAGGCCTTCGTGCGATGCATAGCGGAAGTACTCTTCGATGGGCATGCGCCGGCCATCCACTTCAGGCGTGGGGTAGTCCGGCAATTGCGGCTTGCCCAGCACCAGGGTCAGGTTGCATCGGCGGGCAATTTCCAGAGTGTTCGCGACAGCAGATGGCACATCCGCAAACAAGGCGCGCATTTGCTCAGCGCTCTTGAAGTACTGCTCGCGCGTGAACTTCCGAACCCGGCGCGGATTGCCCAAAATCTCGCCTTCGGAGATACAGACGCGGGCCTCGTGCGCTTCGTAATCATCCTCTTGGGTGAACTGCACTGGGTGTGTGGCCACCACAGGCAGCTTCAAGCGGGCCGCCAATTGCACCGCGGCCATCACATGGGCCTCGTCGTCGGCACGGCCGGCGCGCTGCAATTCGAGGTAAAAACGGTGCGGAAAGGTGGCCGCAAGTTGCAACGCCACCTCACTGGCGCGCGACGCATTGCCTTGCAGCAAAGCTTGCCCGACGGCGCCCGTCTGCGCGCCCGACAAGGCCAACAAGCCGCCGGACAGCTCTTCCAGCCAAGCCCATTTCACGACCGCCTGATCGCGCGCCACATTTTGGGTCCAGGCGCGCGCCAGCAATTCACAAAGGTTCAAATAGCCTTGATGGTTCATCACCAAGAGCAACAGACGATGGGTGGGCGTCGCCTCGTTGCCCATAGCCTCGACCACCACATCGCAGCCAATCAAGGGTTTGACGCCTTTGCCACGCCCCTCTTTGTAAAACTTGATGGCGCCAAACAGGTTGTTCAAGTCGGTGATGGCCAATGCGGGTTGGCCATCTGCAGCTGCCGCTTTCACGACTTCATCGATGCGGTTGGTGCCATCGACGACGGAGAACTCGGTGTGAAGACGCAGGTGCACAAACATGGCCTCATTGTAGGCAATCTGCTCGCCCTTTGAGCTGTCGCAAGAAGATCAGGATGCGTCAGCGCACAAGCTTCGTAAAATTAGGGGGTGAACACCATCCTGAACATTTCGACCTACAAATTTGTCCCGATCATCGACACGCAAGCCTTGCGTGAGCGCTGCCTGAACCAGGCCCTGGCGCTTCAACTCAAAGGCACCATGCTGATCGCCGAGGAAGGCATCAACCTGTTTCTGGCTGGAACGGCAGATGCCGTGCGCTCATTTGTGGCCTTCCTCCGTGCAGATCCCCGGTTTGCAGACCTCCAACCCAAGGAAAGCTGGTCCGCGGCCCAGCCTTTTCGCAAGATGCTGGTGAAAGTCAAGCGGGAAATCATTCGGATGAACCATCCCACCATTCAGCCGTCACGGGGACGTGCGCCGGCGGTGGATGCGCGCACTGCAAAACGCTGGCTCGATCAAGGCCATGACGACCAGGGCCGAGCGGTGATCACCTTGGACACGCGCAACGCTTTTGAAGTGGATTACGGAACCTTTGAGGGCGCCCTGGATTGGCGCATCTCGCGCTTCAGCGAGTTCCCTGAGGCCGCACAAGCGCACAAAGCGGCCATGGAAGACAAAACCGTGATCAGCTTCTGCACTGGCGGCATCCGCTGCGAAAAGGCGGCCATCTACCTGCGAGAAATCGGGCTGTCATCGGTCTATCAACTCGAGGGCGGCATTTTGAAATACTTTGAGGAAGTAGGCGATGCGCACTACCAAGGCGGTTGTTTCGTCTTCGACGAACGAGAGGCCCTGGCCCCTGACTTGTCACCCACGACCGCCGAAGCCAAGCTCAGTGCTTGAGAATATTGAGCACCTCGGAGCGAAATTCGCGGCTGTATAAGATAGCCACTACCATCAGGGTGGTGAGCACGAACACCAGGGGTGAAAAAAACCATCCCATGGCGGCGAACGAAAAATAATAGGCGCGCAAACCATCGTTGAAGGTCTCGGCTGCCAGTCCCGTCATGTCGGCCGCGCGCTGCGCATGGGTGTCGCTCGAGTGCTCTCCCCGCGCGAAGGCACTCGCCGGTGGCAAAGCGCCAATGATCAGGGCCACAAAGGTGTACTGGCGCATCGACCATGAGAAGCGAAAGAAGGCATACACAAAGATCGCAACCAGCACCAGGATCTTGAATTCGAACACCAGGATCGGCGTTTGCTGGGCGAACGGAATTTCACGCACCAATTCCGCGGCCTTGTCCGTGGTTCCCAGCAAGGCGAACAAGCCGCCGATGATGATGATGCTGGTCGAGCAAAAAAACGATGGGGTGTGCGAGAGGCTTTGGGTGATGATGCCGTCCAGCATGCGCGGGTCGCGCGCCAGGGTTTGCTTCATCCACAGCAAGCGAAAGCGGTTGGTCGCGGCCAAGATGGAGGGACGCTTGACGCCCCAGACACGCGCAAACCAGGCATAGCCGACCCAAGCGGTCAAAAAGAAAACCAGGACGGCCCAATCCACCCAGGGCAAGAGTTGCAAAATCTTCATGCGGCAATGCTAACGCACCGCCCGCGTTGTGCCCTGGGTTTGAGGCGAAGCTTAACCGCGCAGTTTGGCTGCCACTTGTGTCACGCGCTCACCGTAGGCACGCGCCGTGTCCAGGTCGCCCTGGGGGATGTCGGCGGCCGGGCTGGTCGGGCCCACTTGGGCCATCAGGCCAGAGTTGGAGCCAATGCGGTTGATGTTGCCATCGTTCATGGACGGTTGCCCCACCCAAATCATGCCGTTTTGCATGGCCAGGGTAATGAAGTACTGCAGGGTGGACAGTTTGTCGCCGCTGGGGCTGGCCGAAATGGTAAATCCCCCCGCCACTTTGTCTTTCCAGGCGCTGGTGAACCAACGTTTGGAGGTGGCGTCGGCGAATTTCTTGAATTGCCAAGAAGCCATGCCCATGTAAGTGGGCGAGCCAAAGATGATGGCATCGGCGGCATCGACCACCGCCCAATCGGCGTCACTCAAGTTGCCATCGGCATCAATGGCGATCAACTGGGCCTTGGCACCCTCTGCCACAAATTGCGCCACGCGCTGGGTGTGCCCGTAGCCAGAGTGATAAACAACAACAGTTTTTGTCATGAAAAGCTCCTAAGAAAAAAATGATTCAAGCGTGGAGGTCAAACACCAGCACTTCGGCTTGGTCTGCATCGGCAATCGTCAATGACGATGCTTGAGAGATCAGGGCGGCGTCACCGGCTTCAAGGGCTTGGCCATTCACGCTCAAGCGGCCTCGCACCAAATGGACATAGGCTTTGCGTTGCGGGTTCAGGGCCAAGCTGGCCGATTCACCTGCGTCAAACAGGCCAGCATACAAACGGGCATCCGCATGAATTTTGACGGCGCCGGCATCGCCCTCTGGCGACGCCACACAAGCCAGTTGCCCTCGCTTGTTGGCCACAGGCACCGTTTTTTGTTCATAGCTGGGAGGAATACCGGTGACGTTGGGCTCAATCCAGATCTGGAAAAAGTGCGTCGTTTGCTGCGGCGCATGGTTGAACTCGCTGTGCATCACGCCCGAGCCGGCGCTCATGCGCTGGATGTCGCCAGGCGGGATGCCTTTGACGTTGCCCATGCTGTCCTTGTGCGCCAACTCACCCGTCAAGACATAGCTGATGATTTCCATGTCGCGGTGGCCATGGGTGCCAAAGCCTGTGCCAGGGGCGATGCGGTCTTCGTTGATCACCCGCAGGTTTCCCCACCCCATGTGGGCGGGATCGTAATAGCCAGCGAATGAAAAACTGTGGAACGACTTGAGCCAGCCGTGGTCGGCATAGCCTCTGTCTTGCGATTTGCGAAGTGTCAACACGATGTGTCCTCCTTGGCCTGTACTTTAAGCAGGTGAATGGCTTTTGCCATGCGGCAGATTTGATGGCATCATTCAAATTTTTTGAATAATCAACATGACCACGGCCCGCGATGTCCTTACGCCCGATGCCTTGTCCATGCTGCACGCCATTGCGCAGGCGGGCAGTTTTGCCGCAGCCGCCCGCACCCTGAACCTGGTGCCCAGCGCCCTCACCTACCGGGTACGGCAAATCGAGGATGCGCTGGATGTGCTGCTCTTTGACCGCCGCTCCAGGCAAGCCAAGCTGACAGCAGCCGGACAAGAATTGCTACGCGAAGGCGCACGCCTGTTGGCCGATGTGGACGCCATTGCCAACCGCGTCAAACGGGTGGCAACGGGTTGGGAGAGCGAATTCACCGTGGCCATCGACAGCTTGATTGATCGGAAAACCGTGATGGAGCTGTGCGAGGCTTTCTTTGCCTTGTCGCCCCCGACACGCCTGCGTCTGCGTGATGAAACTCTGACCGGCACCCTGGCCGCCTTGACCTCCGGACAAGCCGACCTGGCCCTGGGGGTGGTGGCAGAAGGCACGAATGTGGGTGGCATTCACCACGACACCTTGGGACCGGTGGGTTTTGTGTTTGCGGTGGCACCCCACCATCCTTTGGCACAGGTCGAACAACCGCTGAGCGATGAAACCATTCGGCAACACAGAGCGGTGGCCGTGGCCGACTCGGTTCAGCGCGGCCAAGGCATGACCGTGGGCTTGCTGGCCGGGCAGGATGTGTTCACCGTGCCCAGCATGGGCGCGAAATTGGAGGCGCAGTTGCGGGGCTTGGGTGCAGGCTTTTTGCCGGAGCCCTTGGCCGAGCCCTACTTGAGCGCGGGTCGCTTGGTACGCCGCGACGTGCAGCGGCCACGGCGTGTGAGCACCGTCAGTTACGCTTGGCGTCAAGGCCCAGGCGAGGACACCGCGGGCCGCGCCTTGAAGTGGTGGTTGCAACAGTTGAAAAGCCCAGCCACGCGCGCTGCGCTGCTCAGTCAAGCGCGACGAAAGCGCACGAAGGGTGTAGAGTCATGACCATGAAACACTTTGCCATCATCGGGGCCGGCATGGCCGGTATCAGCGCCGCTCGCACCTTGTTGCAAGCGGGTCACCGTGTCAGCGTGTTTGAAAAAAGCCGAGGTGCTGGCGGGCGCATGGCCACGCGGGAAACACCGTTTGGCAACTTTGACCATGGCGCACAGTACTTCACTGTGCGCGACCCACGCTTTGAATTGGCGCTGTCCGCTGTGCCAGGCACGCGCGACGTCTTCAAAGCCTGGAGTGCCAATGCGGTGCGGGTGTTGGACACCCAGGGGCGTGTGGTCGAGGCGGCCCTGCCTTCGCGTGAATTTCATCATGTGGGCACACCGGGCATGAATGCGCTGGTGCGCCATTGGGCGCAGCCCTTGTTGGACAGTGGCAGTTTGCATTTGAATGTGCAGGTGCATCGCTTGGCGCGGGACAGCCTGAACCCCCAGCGTTGGCAAGTGCATGCCGAGGGTGACTCACCTGCGGTGTGGTCGGGGTTTGATGCGGTGCTGCTGGCTCTTCCCCATGTGCAAGCCCAGCAATTGCTGCGTCAATCCAGTGCCATGGTGGTGGGACAGAGCTTGCTCGATGCCATGGACCCGGTGCGGGTAGCACCTTGCTGGACCCTGATGCTGGCCTACCCTCAAGCCAGTCAACCAAGCTTGGCGCATTTGGGGCCCCAGTGGAATGCCGCACGCAGCACCCATCACCGCGTGGCTTGGCTGGCGCGCGAGTCCTCCAAGCCGGGTCGGCTGCGGGTGGAGCGTTGGACTGTTCAGGCCAGCGCAGCCTGGTCGGAAGAACATCTGGAAGACGATCCGCTGCGGGTGCAAGCCAAATTGACCAAGGCCTTTGCCGAACTCACGGGCATTCGCGCCGAGCCTAGCCATGCCGAGGTGCACCGCTGGCGTTTCGCCAAAACCACGGTGCCCCTGGGCCAAGCTTATTTGTGGGATGCCACGCACAACTTGGGCACCTGCGGTGATTGGCATTTGGGGCATCGGGTGGAAGATGCTTTTGTCAGCGGGCTGTCGCTGGCCTTGGCGGTGCGCTGATTTTTTGAGGGCATGACGGTCTACCGCGGTCGCTTTGCGCCATCGCCTACCGGGCCATTGCACGCTGGCTCGTTGGCGGCTGCCTTGGCCAGTTGGCTGGACGCGCGCGCGCACCAGGGCCAATGGCTGATCCGCATCGAAGATGTGGATGCGCCGCGTTGCGTGCCAGGTGCCGACACCCTGATCTTGAAGCAGCTCGCAGACTGCGGCTTGCACAGCGATGAACCCGTGGTTTGGCAATCTCGAAGGGGGGCGCACTACGAACATGCGCTGTCACAACTTCATGCGCAAGCCTGGGTGTACGGCTGCCAATGCTCTCGCAAGGCCATTGAGAGCCAGTGGCTGGCGCAGGGTGTTCGACGCGAGCGGCATCAGGCTTGGATTTACCCGGGCACTTGTCGTCACTTGCATCTGACGGCTGAGAACCATGGCGGTGGCTTGGCTTGGCGCTTCAGGGTCGAACCTGGCAACGTGGCGTGGCAAGACCGATGGCTGGGCCCTCAGCAGCAAGACGTGGCGGCTGAAGTGGGTGACTTTGTTTTGAAGCGTGCCGACAGCTTGTGGGCTTACCAGCTGGCCGTGGTGGTGGACGATGGCTTGCAAGGCATCACCGACGTGGTTCGCGGCCAAGACTTGGCTGACAACACGCCTCGGCAAATGCTCTTGCAACGTGCGCTGGGCCTGCCCTTGCCGCGTTATGCGCACTTGCCCTTGGTGCGGGATGCACACGGGGAGAAACTTTCCAAGCAGCAAGGTGCCCAGGCATTGGACACGCAAGACCCCTTGAAATGCCTGAATGCGGCGGCCCTACACTTGGGGCTGGCGCCACAAAGCGGCACGGTATCCGATGCCCTGCTGGCCTGGACTCGACTTATCCACAGCTCCCATGCAAAACTCAAGACCTGACCCCCAGCCTGCCGTCCATTTGCGGCGCATCAAGACGTTTGTGAAGCGGGCTGGGCGGACGACGTCGGGGCAGGCGAAGGCTTTTGAGGCTTTGGGGCCAAGGTTCTTGCTGCCTTTTGACAAGGCGCAGCTGGACGTGGCGCAAGCGTTTGGGGCGGAGCGTGCGGCACTGCCCTTGGTGCTGGAAATTGGCTTTGGCATGGGCGACGCGAGTGCCAAAATTGCCTTGCATTTGCCCGAGGTGAATTTTTTAGGCTGCGAAGTGCACGAGCCTGGCGTGGGGTCCTTGCTCAAGCTGATCGGCGAGCATGACATTGCCAACATCCGCATCTTGCAGCACGATGCCGTGGAGGTGCTGGAGCACATGATTCCAGCCGCCAGCCTCGCGGGCTTGCATATTTTCTTTCCGGATCCCTGGCATAAAACACGGCACCACAAACGCCGCTTGATTCAGTCGCCGATGGTGGCGCAGCTGACCCAGAAGCTGCGCCCCGGGGGCTACTTGCATTGCGCCACCGACTGGGAGCCCTATGCCATTCAGATGCTTGAGGTCTTGAAGGCAGAGCCGCTGTTGCGCAACCGCTCAAAGCGCGCCGATGGCTATTCAGACCGACCGGATTACCGGCCACTGACCAAGTTTGAAAACCGTGGCCTGCGCTTGGGCCACGGTGTCTGGGATGTGGTGTTCGAGCGCGTTTAAAGGCGCTCGGCCACCCAGGCTTGCACGCTGGCCAAGGCAGGTGTCAGTTGGCTGGGGTCGGTGCCGCCGGCCATGGCCATGTCGGCTTTGCCGCCGCCTTTGCCGCCCACTTGCTGGGCCACAAAATTCACCAACTCGCCTGCCTTCAAGCGGCCGACCTGGTCGGCCGTGATGCCCGCTGCAATTTGCACTTTGCCATCCTGCACGGCCGCCAACACAATGGCCGCGGTCTTCAGCTTGTCCTTGAGCTTGTCCAGGGTTTCGCGCAGTGATTTGGCATCGGCGCCTTCCAGACGCGCAGCCACCACTTTGATGCCCTTCACGTCGACAGCCTGGGACAGCAAATCGTCCCCCTGGCTGGACGCCAGCTTGCCTTTGAGTTGGGCAATTTCTTTCTCCAGCGCGCGGACCTGTTCCAGCACTTGGGTGACACGGTTCTGGACATCGTCACTGGGCGCTTTGAGGGCGCCCGCCACCTGGTGCACCGTGTGCTCCAAGTTTTGCAAATAGCTCAGGGCCGCTTCACCGGCCACCGCTTCGATGCGGCGCACACCGGCGGCCACGCCGCTTTCGGCGACCACCTTGAAAAGGCCAATGTCACCCGTGCGTTGCACATGGGTGCCGCCACACAACTCGCGCGTGGAACCAATGTCGAGCACGCGCACGCTGTCGCCGTATTTTTCGCCAAACAGCATCATGGCGCCCGTTTTGCGAGCTGACTCAATGTCCATCACGCGAGCCTGGGTGGCCGCGTTTTGGAAAATTTCAGCGTTGACGCGGGACTCAATCTCTTTGACCTGGGCATCCGTCACGGGCGCGTTGTGCGCAAAGTCGAAGCGGGTTCGCTCGGCGTTGACCAGCGAGCCTTTTTGTTGCACATGGTCACCCAGCACTTCGCGCAAGGCCTTGTGCATGAGGTGGGTCACAGAGTGGTGGCGCATGGTCGCGGCGCGCACATCGCCATTCACTTGGGCCGTGACTTGCGCACCCACGCTGAGTTGGCCTTGGGTCAGCACACCGTGATGCCCAAAAACATCGGCCTTGATTTTTTGCGTGTCGGCCACTTCAAACAGGACACCAGCGGCTTGCAGCTGGCCTTCATCGCCGACCTGACCACCGCTTTCGGCGTAAAAAGGCGTGGCATCCAGCACCACCACGCCCGCTTGGCCGGCCTGGAGGGTTTGCACGGGTGTGCCATCCACATAAAGAGCCAGCACCTGTGCCGTCTGGCTCAAATGCTCATAACCTACAAAGGCGTTGCCCACGCCGGTGTATTCCAGGGCGCGGTCCATTTTGAACTTGCCTGCGGCACGCGCCTGGGCCTTCTGCTTTTCCATGGCGACATGAAAACCAGCCTCGTCCACAGAGAGGCCCCGCTCACGGCAGACATCGGCCGACAAATCCAGCGGGAAACCATAGGTGTCGTGGAGCTTGAAAGCCACTTCACCGGGCAGGACCTGCGCGCCACCACCCAGGGCTGCGTCCAGGATCTCCATGCCGTTTTCCAAAGTCTCGAAGAAGCGCTCTTCTTCGGCTTTCAACACTTCGGTGATGCGCTTGGCTTGCGAAGCCAAGTTGGGATAAGCCTCGCCCATGAGTTTCACCAGGTCGGGCACCAGTTTGTGAAAGAACGGGGTTTTGCGGCCCAGCTTGTAGCCATGGCGAATGGCGCGGCGTACGATGCGTCGCTGCACATAGCCACGCCCTTCGTTGCTGGGAATGACGCCATCGCTGACCAAAAAAGCGGTGGCACGGATGTGGTCGGCGATCACGCGCAGTGAATTGTTGGCGAGGTCCTGGCAACCGGTCTCGCGTGCTGCGGCACGGATCAACTGGTCGAAGATGTCAATTTCATAGTTGCTGTGCACATGCTGAAGGATCGCCGCCAGGCGCTCAAGCCCCATGCCCGTGTCCACGCAAGGTGCGGGCAGCTTTTTGACCGAGCCGTCGGGCTGCATGTCGAACTGCATGAACACGTTGTTCCAAATTTCGATGTAGCGGTCGCCATCGGCCTCCGGGCTGCCGGGGGGACCGCCGGCAATGTGAGGGCCGTGGTCGTAAAAAATTTCCGAGCAAGGGCCACACGGGCCGGTGTCGGCCATCATCCAGAAATTGTCGGACTGGTAGCGCCCGCCTTTGTTGTCGCCAATGCGAACCACCCGCTCGGGCGGCAAGCCAATTTCTTTTGTCCAAATGTCGTAGGCCTCATCGTCCTCGATGTAAACCGTGGCCCACAGCTTGTCAGCGGGCAGCTTGTAAACCTGCGTCAGCAACTCCCAGGCCCAGGTGAGGCTCTCGCGCTTGAAGTAGTCGCCAAAGCTCCAATTGCCCAGCATTTCAAAGAAGGTGTGGTGCCGCGCGGTGTAGCCCACGTTCTCCAAGTCGTTGTGCTTGCCACCAGCACGCAAGCAGGCTTGCACAGAGGCAGCGCGCACATAAGCGCGTTTGTCTGTGCCCAGAAACACGTCCTTGAATTGCACCATGCCAGAGTTGGTGAACATCAGCGTGGGGTCGTTGCCAGGCACCAGCGGGCTGGATGCCACCACGGTGTGCCCTTTGGCGGCAAAGAAGTCCAAAAAGGTCTTGCGGATGTCGGCCACGGAAAATTGGGGTGTGCTCATTGTCAGGACGAAAAAATTGGAACCTTTGATTATAGGTTTCACCTGTCACCCCAGGGTCTTGTGGGAAACAGCGGTGGCGGTATCCTTGCGAAATTGCTAGGAGACTCACCATGGACATGAAAACTTCCCCGTTGGCCCTGCTCAACGACCCCAGCCTCTTGAAGACCGATGCCCTGATCAATGGGCAATGGCTCGCTGGCAGCAGCCGCTTTGACGTCACAGATCCCGCCACTGGCGCGAAGCTGGCCGATGTTGCCAACCTGGGGCCCGCCGAGGCCGAGGCGGCCATTGCCGCCGCCAATGCTGCCTGGCCCGCATGGCGCAGCAAAACCGGCAAAGAGCGCAGCATCCTGCTGCGCAAGTGGTACGACCTGCTGATGGCCAATGTCGAAGACCTCGGCCGCCTGATGACCGCCGAACAAGGCAAGCCCTTTGCAGAGGCCAAGGGTGAGGTGGCTTACGGCGCCAGCTTTGTCGAATGGTTTGCCGAAGAAGCCAAGCGCGTCAATGGCGAAACCTTGCCGCAGTTCGACAACAACCGCCGCTTGATGGTCATCAAGCAGCCCATCGGCGTCTGCGCGGCCATCACCCCCTGGAATTTCCCGCTGGCTATGATCACCCGCAAGGTCGCCCCGGCCCTGGCGGCAGGTTGCCCTGTGGTCATCAAGCCTGCCGAATTGACGCCCCTCACTGCGCTGGCTGCAGCCGAACTGGCCGTGCGCGCAGGCATTCCTGCGGGCGTGCTCAACGTGCTCACGGCAGACTCCGCCAACAGCATTGCCGTAGGCAAAGTGTTCTGCGCCAGCGACGTGGTGCGCCACATCAGCTTCACCGGCTCGACCGAAGTGGGCCGCATCCTGATGGCCCAGTCGGCGCCCTCCATCAAAAAATTATCCCTGGAACTGGGCGGCAACGCGCCCTTCCTGGTGTTTGACGATGCCGATGTCGACTCCGCCGTTGAAGGCGCCATGGCCAGCAAATACCGCAATGCCGGACAAACCTGCGTGTGTGCCAACCGCATCTATGTTCAAGAAGGCGTTTACGACGAGTTTGTCAAAAAATTCGCTGCCAAAGTTCAAGCGCTCAAAGTGGGCAATGGCTTTGAGGACGGCGTGGTCCAAGGCCCGCTGATCGAACCCGCCGCCATCGAGAAGGTCCAGCGCCACGTGCAAGATGCGGTTCAGCGTGGCGGCCAACTGATCACCGGCGGGCAAGTGCTCAAGGGCCAGTTTTTCCAGCCCACCGTGGTGGCGAATGCGACACCCGACATGTTGTGTGCCAAGGAAGAGACCTTCGGCCCCTTCGCGCCCATCTTCCGCTTCAAGACAGAACAAGAAGCCATTGACGCCGCCAACAACACCGAGTTCGGCCTGGCCAGCTATTTCTACAGCCGTGACGTGGGCCGCATCTTCCGCGTCAGCGAAGCCTTGGAATACGGCATGGTCGGAATCAATGTGGGCATCATTGCGACCGAGCATGTGCCGTTTGGGGGCGTCAAGCACTCAGGCCTGGGCCGAGAAGGCTCCTCTCATGGCATGGAGGAATACGTCGAAATGAAATACCTCTGTATCGGGGACGTGCTTCGCTAAAAACAGTGAAATGGAGGATATCCGTGACAGATTCCATCACTTCGAATCTGTTCATGGATAGAATCCCGGTCATCTTTGGGCAACACTTGGTGCGAGCATGGGCATGAAATCCAATCAAATTTACTTGAGATTCCTCAGCTTGCTTCACGCGATTGAAAACAGCGACGAGTTGCCGCAAATGGACCTGGAAGCCAAGCGCATTCTAGAGGTCATTGCCATTCGGTTCGACCAACACAAGCCTTTGACGGTCACCGAAGCCATGGCGTTGAACCACATCGCCTCGCCGGCCACCTTGCACCGAAAGTTGGACCAACTGCGCGAGATGGGCATGATTGAGGCCTTCTTTGAGGGCAGCAACCGACGCACAAAGTACATGGTGCCGACGGCCACAGCGCAACGCTACTTCGAAAAAGTGGAAAAGGCGCTGCAGAACACCCTCAAAGCTTCCTGAGCGGCGGCGCGTGCTGCGCACGCACGGTTTTGGAACAACTAACGAATGCTTTGCAGGCAGCGCTCTTTGATTTTGGCTGTGCTGATGCTTTGGCAATAGCGCGCTTGGTTGTGCGTCTTGGCCAGGCAGAGGTTGCGCGTGTCGTTGCTGCTGATCTTGGCGCAGAAGGCGGGCTTGCCTGAGGTTGTAGCCTTGCAGTAATTTTGCTTGTCCGGCTCCTTGATGGCGTTGCAGTCATCGCTCTGCGCGCGGGCGTGCAAGCATGCGGCCAAAATGCTCAGGGCGAACATGTGCGCTGAAAGAAGTTTTTTTCGCATAAGCTTAATTTAATCCAGTGCACTGATTTCACCAAATCAAAAATTAGACCCCTAAGAGTATTAACTTCTACATATGTCATTCAGTTTATCAACATATTACTTAAGTTACGCAAAAGACTAGTGAAAGTCTTGAAATACGAATACACTCGCCTCGCTATTGATTCGGCGATTACTTAACGGAGTTCCCATGTCGTCACCCTTGGCATCTTCCTATCTGCGGTTGATACAGACTATCCATCGACTGGAGTCCCAGGGGCCTTTCCAACGCCTGGACGCCGAATCTGTTCGCCTGCTGGAAATCATCGCGGTTGCCCACGTTGAAGGCCATCCCATGACTGTGTCGACTGCGATGAGACTTTCAGCCATCGCCTCGCCGGCGAGCATTCATCGCAAGCTGGAACAATTGCGCGTTGCCAACCTGATCACCCATCAATTCAATGATGGCAACCGCAGAACCAAATACCTGGCCCCTACGCCCCTGACGCTCAAACACTACGACCTGCTGAGCGCGGAGATGATGAAGATCAAGACGGAAACACTCCTCGCCCAATAAACTTGTCATTTTTTGAGTCGTTGCTATAGTTGACCTTGCAAAGGGGTCACAAAATGCAAAAGGCATTGTTTCGCAGTTTCCTGACGCTGGGTGCCATGGCGACTTTATGTGCTTGTGTTGGCCTTGGCGGTGCACGGCAAGCCCCGTCCACCTACGAGCCCCGTGTGGCCGCCGATGGGTCAAAAAACCCACAACTGGCAGCCGACCTAGAAGATTGCAAAAAACGCATCTCTGATGAAAATACCAAAGGCCTCAGCGCACAGCAATACATGGTGCAAATGCGGGGTTGCCTGATTCAACGCGGCCACGTCATGTTGAACTGAGGATCAGGGCCGTTACAATCACCTATCTGCGGGTGTAGTTCAATGGCAGAACGGCAGCTTCCCAAGCTTTAGACGAGGGTTCGATTCCCTTCACCCGCTCCAGCGATCACCACAAAGGGTCAGACAGCCATCGCAAGCCGATGGAAATCCACCTTTCCTCTTTGCCGCCCCGCAAGGGCTGCCCATATGTTGTGTCCAGCTGCAGCTTTTGCGGACTCACCCAATAACGCAAACCCATTTGCGTTTTGCTTTGCGCACCAGACTCCCCAAACACCTCACCGATCGCGAATGTGCGCGGTGTCAGGCCATATTCTCCGCCCAGCCCCCACGTGGGGTGGGACACACGCAGCCTCTCGTGGTGAATCCAGCCCAGATTCAGGTGAACGAAGCGGTCGCTGGCCAGCGCCCAGGTGATGGGCACGTTCAGGTAGGTGTCTTGCGCAGAGGAAGGGACCAAGCTTTCTGAACTGAGCTGCTGGCTGCGACCGGGGCGCTCGCTCACACGTCCCAATGTGGTGGACAGGCCCCAGGAGTTGGGCTCCAATTTTTTCCAGCGCTTCTTGGCTTGGATCAGCCAAAACTGGGAGTCACCCTCCACCTTGGCGTTTTGAGCATTGCCGCCCACCGAAATTTCGGTGTCCCAGGCGAAATTGCAGCCTGGCACAGCCCAGCGTTCCAGGCTGACTTGGGAGGTCTTGACCCAGCTCTCCAGTTGGCAACTCTGGGGATCGACGATGTTGGCGTCGTCGGTGACCAAGGGCCGCGCAGCGTGTGCAGCGGCGCACGCCCCCATCAGGGTCCCAATCACGTAGGCGGACCGCTGAAATTTTGCGAGGTAAACAAAAAAAGACATACCGGGGTTTTTATCACACCAGTATGTCGGTTGCGTGACGCCGTCAGATCAGCGCCACCCCGGTCTTGCTTTGCAAAAACTCGCGCGTCACGCCCGGCGCCAGTTCCACAACCTTCAAACCCTCGGGCGTGACATCCATGACGGCCAAATCGGTGATGATGCGATCCACCACGCCCACGCCCGTCAGTGGCAACGTGCACTCTTGAAGGATCTTGAGGTCTTCGGTGCCGTCTTTCTTTTTGGCAACATGTTCCATCAAGATGATGACGCGCTTGACGCCGGCCACCAGGTCCATGGCGCCGCCCATGCCTTTGACCATCTTGCCCGGGATCATCCAATTGGCCAGATCGCCTTTTGCGCTGACCTGCATGGCCCCGAGGATGGACAAATTGATCTTGCCGCCGCGAATCATGGCAAAGCTGTCATGGCTGCCAAAAATCGAGGTGCCCGCAATCGTAGTCACAGTCTGCTTGCCTGCGTTGATCAGGTCCGCATCGACGTTCTCCTCGGTTGGGAAAGGGCCGATGCCCAGCATGCCGTTCTCCGATTGCAACCACACTTCGATGTCCGCGGGCACGTGGTTGGCCACCAGGGTGGGGATGCCAATGCCCAGGTTCACATAAAAACCGTCTTGCAGTTCTTGTGCCGCGCGTGCGGCCATTTGGTCTTGACTCCAGGACATGATCAGACTCCTGCTTTCTCAGTGATGGTGCGTTTCTCGATGCGTTTTTCAGGGCTCGGGTTGTGCACGATGCGATGAACATAAATGCCAGGCAAATGGATTTCATCAGGATGCATGGCGCCGGTCTCGACAATTTCCTCGACCTCCACCACGCAGATCTTGCCCGCCATCGCCACGGCGGGGTTGAAGTTGCGTGCAGTGAAACGAAACTGCAAGTTGCCAGACTTGTCGGCACGGAAAGCTTTTACCAAGGAGACCTCGGGCACCAGGGCGCGTTCCATCACATAGGTTTCGCCATCAAACTCGCGAAGCTCTTTGCCATCGGCCACCACGGTGCCAACACCAGTTTTGGTGAAGAAAGCCGGAATGCCAGCGCCACCCGCGCGAAGCTTTTCCGCCAGCGTGCCTTGCGGCGTGAACTCCAGAGCCAATTCGCCGGCCAGAAACTGGCGCTCGAACTCTTTGTTTTCGCCGACGTAGGACGAAATCATTTTGGTGATTTGGCGCGTTTCCAGTAATTTTCCAAGGCCAAAACCATCGACACCAGCGTTGTTGGAAATCACGGTCAGATTTCTCACGGCCGAGTCGCGCAAGGCGTCAATCAGGGCTTCGGGAATGCCACACAAACCGAAACCGCCCACAGCCATCAACTGACCGTCGGCCACGATGCCTTTGAGTGCCGCCGCAGCGGAGGGATAAATCTTGTTCACGAGAGGCTCCAGACTTTGCAAGATGAACAAGCTCAACGATACTACGTATTTGAATACGTAGTTTTTCGTAAGGACTGCCCCGCTCCTCACCCTCACCATGGACATTGATCACCGACTGGCTTTTGATCTGGCGCCCATCGGCCTGGTGCTGTCTCGTCACCGCATCATGGTGGATTGCAACCAGCGACTGTGTGAGATGTTTGGCGCCAATCGGGACCAGCTGATCGGTCAGTCCTTTCTCGTGCTCTACCCCAGCGCAGACGAATACGAGCGAACGGGCGCTCGCATCGAGCCGATTTTGAACCAACATGGGCTCTATGCAGATGACCGCGTCATGAAGCGCATTGACGGCCCTCTCAAAGGAGAGCCCTTTTGGTGCCATGTCACCGGGCGGGCGTTGAATCGCGCGTCCCCGCACGAGGCGGGCATTTGGAGCTTCGAAGACTTGAGTGCTCATCGCACGGTCAAAGCAGAGTTGACCCCCCGCGAGCGCGAGGTGGCGGCCCTTTTGATGGACGGCATGACCTCGAAAGAAATTGGCCGGATCCTGAACATCAGCCACCGAACCGTAGAAATTTACAGAGCACGATTGATGCGCAAATACAAGTCGCCCACCACGGCGGACCTGGTTCATAAATTGGTGGCTGGGCGCTAGCCTTCCGCTGTTAAGATTGAAAAAACACCAAGGTAACACCATGACCGATCGCTACCCTGCCCCTGAAATCAAAGACCTGCCCGACGACATCCGTGCCAAAGTGTTGGAAGTCCAGGAAAAAGCCGGCTTTGTGCCCAACGTCTTTCTGGCCCTGGCCCGTCGCCCGGCGGAGTGGCGTGCCTTCTTTGCCTACCACGACGCGCTGATGCTCAAAGAGGACTCGGGCCTGAGCAAAGGCGACCGCGAGATGATTGTCACCACCACCAGCGCCGCCAACAACTGCCTGTACTGCGTGGTCGCACATGGCGCGATCTTGCGAATTTACGAAAAGAAACCCTTGGTGGCCGATCAGGTTGCGGTGAATTACCGCAAGGCCGACATCACCCCGCGTCAACGCGCCATGCTGGACTTCGCCATGAAAGTGTGCCAGCACAGCGATGAAATTGAAGAAGCCGACTTCGCCGCGTTGCACGCCCACGGCTTCAATGACGAAGACATCTGGGACATCGCCGCCATCACGGCTTTCTTTGGCCTGTCCAACCGCATGGCCAGCTTCAGCGGCATGATGCCCAACCCCGAGTTCTACGTGATGGGCCGAATTCCCAAAGCCAAGCCGGCCGCTTGAGCCTCAGTCTGCCGTTACCAGCTGGCGCATGAACTCGGGCAGCGCCACCGCTTTCTGAGCCTGAAAGTCCACCCAAATGGTGGTGGCCCCGCCGGCCGCATAAATCACCCCTGGCTCGTCCGCCATCTCCATGGTGGTCCAGGTTTCAAAGGTGGAGCGGGCCGGGTCGCTGGCATACATTTTCATGCGAATGTCGCCCGGGTACACCAGCTGCTTGTAGAAATTGCAAAAGGCGTTGACGATGATGGGGCCCTCGCCTGACGCGTCGGGCTGCACATTCATGGAGCGAAACCAGTCAATGCGCGTGGTTTCCATGAATCGAAAATAGCTCACGTTGTTGACATGGCCCATGGCATCCATGTCGCCCCAGCGTATCGGCAGCAAATGCTCGTAAACGAGCTTTTTGCGCTCGGGCAATTCAATTCTCATAGTGCAAACCCATCGTCTGCCGCAATGACAGCGCCATTGATGAATTGGCTCTCACCGCTGGCCAGCATGATCAGCAAAGCATCCAGATCCTTGGGGTGGCCCACGCGCTTGCGCGGCAGCATGTTGACCAGCTTTTGCCCTTGCTCGGTTTGCCAATGGTGGTGGTTGATCTCGGTGTCGATGTAGCCCGGGCAAATGGCATTCACATTGATGTCAAAACGGCCCCACTCGAGCGCCATGGCACGCGTCATTTGAATGACGGCGGCCTTGCTCATGCAATACGCCCCAATTTGCGGCAACACCTTCAGTCCCGCCATGGAGGCAATGTTGATGATGCGCCCGCCGGTGTAGGTTCCCGGGGCCGCACCTTTGGCACGCGCGACCATGCGCTTGCCCACCTCTTGGGCTACAAAAAACGCGCCCCGCACGTTGGTGTCGAAGATGAAGTCGTAGTCGTCCTCTTTGACATCGAGCAAGCGCTGGGTGGTGCTGACGCCGGAGTTGTTGACCAAAATATCGATGGGCCCGGCCTCCGTTTCGGCATGGGCCACAGCAGACTTGATGCTGTCCACATCGGTGACGTCCAGGCTGACCACGCGGGCGTTGCCCCCGTCAGCTTCGATGTGCGCGCGCAACTCTTTCAATTTGTCAACACGGCGACTGGCCAGGACCACGGCGGCGCCGGCTTGGGCCAGGGTTTTGGCAAACTGGGCGCCCAAGCCACTGGACGCCCCAGTGACCAGAGCCACGCGGCCGGACAAATCAAGTGAGTAAGCCATTTTTCTCTCCAAAAGGGGTGTCTGTCATTATGGTCAGAAGGCCTGCCGCACGGCATAGAATCTGTCACCGTCCCGACATTCAGTGAGAGAGCATGACCTCCGAAGAAATCCTAGCGCAATTTGGCCCTCGCGAAGCCATGGAATACGACGTGGTGGTGGTGGGTGGTGGCCCAGGTGGGCTGTCCACAGCCATTCGCCTCAAGCAATTGGCCGCAGAAAAAGGCCAAGATGTCTCCGTGGTGGTGCTTGAGAAAGGTGGCGAGCCCGGCGCACACATCCTGTCCGGGGCCATCATGGACCCCCGCGCCCTGAGCGAATTGTTTCCCAATTGGAAAGAACTGGGCGCACCCCTGAACCAGCCCGTGACCGACGACGCCTGGAGCTTTTTGAGCGAGACCGGTGCCACCCGCACCCCCAACATGTTGCTGCCTGAGTGCGCGCAGAACCATGGCAACTACATCATCAGCCTGTCCAACTTCACCCGCTGGCTGGCCCAACAGGCCGAAAGCCTGGGCGTTGAAATTTTTCCCGGCTTCACGGCGGCAGAAGTGCTCTACAACGAAGACGGATCGGTCAAAGGCGTGGCCACGGGTAACATGGGCGTGGGCAAAGACGGCGAGCCCACCGAGAACTTCCAACTCGGCATGGAACTGCATGCCAAGTACACCGTGTTTGCCGAAGGCGCGCGCGGCCACCTGGGCAAGCAGTTGATTGCCAAGTTCAAATTGGACGAAGGCAAAGACCCCCAGACCTATGGCATTGGCATCAAGGAAGTCTGGGAAATTGACCCCGCGCGTCACACCCCCGGGTTTGTCATGCACACCGCAGGCTGGCCCCTGGACAACAGCACCTACGGTGGCGCTTTCATGTACCACATGGAAGACAACAAGGTGGCGATCGGCTTTGTCACCGGCTTGAACTACAGCAACCCCTGGCTGAGCCCGTTTGAAGAGTTCCAGCGCTGGAAAACCCATCCCAACATCCGTTGGTATTTCACCGACAGCCACGGCGAAGTGAATGCCAAGCGTTTGGGCTATGGCGCCCGTGCCATCACCGCCGGCGGCCTGATGAGCTTGCCCAAAACCGTTTTCCCCGGCGGCGCCTTGGTCGGCTGCGATGCCGGTTACCTCAACGTCAGCCGCATCAAGGGCAGCCATGCCGCCATCAAAACAGGCATGCTGGCGGCGGATGCTGCCTACGCGGCCATTGTGGCTGGGCGCCAGCACGATGAGCTCAGCGCTTATCCCCGCGCGTTTGAAAGCAGCTGGCTCTATACCGAGCTTTACAAGTCACGCAACTTCAAGAGCTGGTTCAAAAAAGGCCTGACCGTCGCCACTTTGATGAATGGCTTCGAGCAATTCGTCCTGGGCGGCAACATTCCGTGGACCCTGCGCCGCGACAAGCCCGACCATGCTTACCTGCGACCCGCCGCCGAGTGCACCCCCATCGACTACCCGAAACCCGATGGCAAGCTGACGTTTGACCGCCTCAGCAGCGTGTTCATCAGCAACACCAACCATGAAGAAAACCAGCCGGCGCATTTGACGCTGAAAGATGCATCGGTGCCGGTCAACACCAACCTGGCGATTTATGCCGGACCCGAAAGCCGCTACTGCCCGGCAGGGGTTTACGAATACGTCAAGAACGACGACGGCGCCGACCGCTTGCAAATCAATGCCCAGAACTGCGTGCATTGCAAAACCTGCGACATCAAGGACCCCACCCAAAACATCGTTTGGGTCACCCCTGAAGGCGGTGGTGGCCCCAACTACAGTGGCATGTAACTCTGACCTCTCAACACAGGACCTCTATGAACATCGTCATCACCGGCGGCGCCGGCTTTTTAGGCGCGCGGCTGGCCCGTGCCTTGTTGGCACAAGGCCATTTTTCTGTGAACGGTGCCGCCGCACAACCCATCAAGCAATTGCTGCTGGTGGACCGTGCACAACCTGCCGCCGATCTCTTGGCCGATGCCCGCGTGAAACCTCTGGTGGGCGACCTGAATGATTTGTTGGCGCCTGGCCCCCAAGGCACGCCCGCCGTCCCATCGGGAACCGATGTGGTCTATCACCTGGCCGCCGCAGTGAGCGGCGAATGCGAAGCCGACTTCGACCTGGGCATGCGTAGCAACCTGGCCGCGACCGAGGCCTTGCTGGCCGCCTGCCGCAAACTGGGCACGCAGCCCGTGGTGGTCTTCGCCAGCTCTTTGGCAGTCTTTGGTTTGGTACACGATCAGCCAGCCCTGCCTCCACCCAGCGTGATCACGGACCTGACCCTACCCACGCCACAAACCAGCTATGGCATTCAAAAATTCATTGGCGAACAGCTGGTCGCGGACTACAGCCGCAAAGGATTTGTTCGCGGCCGCGCCACTCGCCTGATGACGGTCAGTGTGCGCCCGGGCAAGCCCAATGGCGCCGCCTCCAGCTTTTTCAGCGGCATGATCCGCGAGCCCTTGGCCGGCGTCAAAGGTGCCTGCCCGGTGGCCCCTGAAACCCAGGTGGCCTTGTCTTCCCCCGGCCGAACCATCGAGGGCCTGTTGCGGGCGGGCCAAGCCACCGACGCCGAATGGGGCCCCAAAACAGCCCTGAACCTGCCGGCCCTGGTCACCACCGTGGGTGAGATGGCCCAGGCGCTGGAAAAAGTGGCAGGCAAGCCGGCCACCGACCTGATCGACTGGACGCCCGACGAGACCATTCGCCGAATCGTCAAATCGTGGCCCGGCAATGTGCAATCTGCGCGCGCCAATGCGTTGGGCTTGTTGCCCGACCCCGACTTCGAGAGCATCGTGCGCGCCTATGTGCGTGAAAATGCTGACGCGGTCCGCCTTCAAACGATGTGACAATCTCCCTTTTATTTGAAAACACCATGAAGACATCTACCCTCCTCCTGTCCCTGCTGGTCGCTGCCGGACTGGCGCAAGGCGCCTTTGCCCAGACCATTGTCAAAATTGGCTATGCCACCACAGCCACCTCGCACTATGGCGTAGGCACCACCGAGTTTTGTAACGACATCGAAAAAGGCACACAAGGCCGCTACAAGTGCCAGCAATTCCCCAACAGCGCCTTGGGCGGCGAGCGCGAGATGATCGAAGCCGTGCAACTGGGCACGCTGGACATCGTCAACACTTCCACTGGGCCCGTGGGCAACTTTGTGCCTGAAGTGAAAATCGTGGACATTCCCTTCCTGTTCCGCGACTATGACCATGCACGTCGCGTACTCGACGGCCCCATTGGCCAAGACATCCTGACCAAGTTCCCTGCCAAGGGACTGTTCGCTTTGTCCTGGACCGAAAACGGCTTCCGTCACATGACCAACAGCAAACGCTCCATCACCAAGCCCAACGATGCGTCGGGCCTGAAGATGCGCACCATGGAAAACAAAGTCCACATGGACGGGTACCGCGCTTTTGGCATTCAGCCCACCCCGATGGCATTCCCCGAAGTGTTTGGCGCCCTGCAACAAGGCACGGTCGATGGCCAAGAGAACCCGATCCCCGTGATCCTGGCCTCCAAGTTTTCGCAAGTGCAAAAGCATTTGTCGCTGACGGGCCATGTGTACTCGCCCGCTTTGCTGATCACCTCGCCGCGCCTGATGAACAAGCTCAGCGATGCTGACAAAAAGGTGTTCATGGATGCGGCCAAAAAGGCCACCGTGGCCCAGCGCAAGAAAGTGAATGACGACGAAAACAATGGCATTGCCCAGCTCGAAAAAGAAGGCATGACCGTGGTTCGCAAAGTCGATGGCCAAGCCTTCCGTGATGCCCTGCGCGATGTGTATGTGAGCTACTCCAAAGAGTTTGGCGCCGACAACATCCGCAAAATTCAAGATTTCAAATAATCTTTTCAAACCCTTTGATGGCCTGCGCGGCAGCTTGTCGCGCAGGCCATTTCGCTGAAGCCTCTGCGTGAGTGAACGTCAACGCCATGAACAAATTCGAACACTATTTCCTCGCCTTCAATCGCTGGTTTTTGATGCTGATCCTGGCGGCCATGTCGGTCATCATCTTCGCCAATGTGGGGCTGCGCTACCTGACCAGCCAATCCATTGAATGGGCTGAAGAAGTGGCACGCCACCTGATGATCTGGCTGACCTTCATCGGCTGTGGCCCGGTTCTGCGCTATGGCGGGCACATCGCCATTGAAAATTTACAAGATGCCTTGCCAAAGTCGATGGCCATGGCATTGCGGGCCGTCATAGCTTTGCTGTTGCTGGGCTTTTTTGGCTTCTTTGTGTACTTCGGCCTGGAATACATGGACCGCACGCAGTACCAATCCACGCCCGCCACCCAGATTTCCTTTGCGTTCATTTACGCCGCATTGCCCATCGGCATGGCCATGAGCATCGTGCACTGGTTGCTGATTGTTCGCCGTTACATCACAGGGCGTGAGTTCGCCTCTGATGCCCATTTCGATGCCACAGCGAGTGCTTCCCTATGAGTGCCAGCGCCATCCTTCTCATTTCCGTTTGTGTCTACCTGGCCATTGGCGTGCCGGTGGCTTTTGCGCTCGGACTTTCGACCGTCACCGCCTTGGCCATCTCAGGCAACTTCCCCCTGCTGGTGTTGCTGAAAGAAACCTTCACGGGGGTGGACAGCTTTCCCCTGATGGCGGTGCCCTTCTTCATTCTTGCCGCAGAACTCATGAGCGGCGGCTCTCTGACCGAGGTGCTGCTGAAGTTTGCGGGCCAGTTTGTGGGCCACAAGCGTGGCGGCCTGGGCTACACCAACGTGGTGTCCCTGACCTTCTTTTCGGGCATCTCTGGCTCGGCCTTGGCCGATGCGGCAGGCCCGGGTTCGATGCTGATTCGCATGATGGACAAGGCCGGCTACAGCCGCGCCTATGCGGCCGCCTTGACCGCCTCTACCGCCATTGTGGGCCCCATCATTCCGCCGTCCATCATCATGATCATTTACGCCTTGGCAGACGACAACGTCTCCGTTGGCGCTCTGTTCGTGGCCGGCGTGATCCCTGGCATCGTGATTGCTGTGGCCATGTGTGTGGTCAACTGGTATGTCTCGAAACAGCGCAATTACAAAGGCGACGGCGAAATGCCGAGTTGGCCTGACATTGTTCGCACCACCTGGAAAGCTTTGCCCGCTGTTTTGTTGCCGGTGATTATCCTGGGTGGCATGCGGGCAGGCTGGTTCACCCCCACCGAGGCTTCGGTGGTGGCCGTGTTCTATGCACTGCTGTGTGGCAAATACGTTTACCGCACCCTGGCATGGGGTGCCGTCCCCGACATTTTGTGGCGCTCGGCCCTGTTGACCGCCTCGGTCTTGATCATCATCGGCATGTCCGCTTCGTTCGCCTGGGTGCTCACCATCGAGGGCGTGCCCCAGATGATGGCCAACTGGATCAGCGGCCAGAACCTGAGCATCTGGACTTTCCTGATCGTGCTGAACATCTTCTTGCTGATCTTCGGCATCTTCATCGAGCCCTTGCCTGGCGTGATGGTCTTGGTGCCCATCCTGGCACCGGTGGCGGCCAAGCTTGGCGTGGAGCCGATCCACTTCGCCATGATCGTCATTTACAACCTGACCTTGGGCATGATCACACCGCCGGTGGGCGGGCTCTTGTTCGTCACCTCCAATGTGTCGCGCGTGCCCATGTCGGACCTGACCCGTGAGCTCAAGCCCTTCCTCTGGGCCCATGGCGTGGTGCTGGTGGTGCTGACCTTTGTGCCGGCCCTGTCCACCTGGCTGCCGCATTTCTGGGGATTCAAGTAACGGTATACTTCGAGGCGTCAGGAGAGAGTCGCAAGACCGCCGAAGGCTGAACGCTCAGGCAAAAGGACTGACGCAACCGATTCTGTTGGAGAGAGGCGCTGCTGCAATGGCAGTGCCCACCGAAGGGGCAAATCGCGGGCTTCACCCGCGTTGAATCTCTCAGGTAAAGCGGACAACAGGGTTCCCGGTGCCAGCGCGGGCAGGCACCGTGCTGCATGGAGCCCTGTTTGTCCGACATGACCGAACTTCTCAAAACACCTTTGAACGATTTGCACCTGTCCCTGGGTGCACGCATGGTCCCGTTCGCGGGCTACAGCATGCCGGTGCAATACCCCGAGGGGCTGATGGCGGAGCATTTGCACACCCGTGCGCAAGCCGGCTTGTTCGATGTCTCCCACATGGGCCAACTGACGCTCAGCGGCCCCGATGCAGCCGCCGCCTTCGAAAGCCTGATGCCGGTGGATGTGATGGGCCTGGGCGTGGGCAAGCAACGCTACGGCTTGTTGCTCAATGCAGAGGGCGGCGTCTTGGACGACCTGATGTTTGTGAACCGTGGCGACGACATTTTCGTCATCGTCAATGGCGCTTGCAAGGCGGCCGACCTGGCGCACCTGCAACAGCACATTGGCCACCGCTGCACCATCACCCCTATGCCCGAGCGCGGCCTGTTGGCCCTGCAGGGCCCGCAAGCGGTGACAGCGCTGGCCCGCTTGATGCCCGAAGTCAACCAACTGGTTTTCATGACGGGCGCCAGCTTCACCTGGCAAGGCGTGTCGCTGTACATCACGCGCAGTGGCTACACCGGTGAAGACGGCTTCGAGATTTCCGTGCCTGCCGCGCAAGCCACCGCGTTGGCGCAAGCTTTGCTTGCCCAGCCAGAAGTCAAGCCCATTGGCCTGGGCGCGCGCAATTCACTGCGCCTGGAAGCCGGCATGTGTCTCTACGGCCAAGACCTGGACCCGCACACCACCCCCGTGGAAGCCAGTCTGAACTGGGCCATCCAAAAAGTGCGGCGCACGGGCGGTGCCCGCGCTGGCGGCTTTCTGGGCGCCGAGCGTGTCTTGGCGCAAATCGACCAGGGCGCACAACGCTTGCGCGTCGGGCTGGTCGGCCTGGAGCGCGTGCCCGTGCGAGAGCACACCGAACTGCAAAACACGCAAGGCCAGCGCATCGGTGAGATCACCAGCGGCTTGCTCAGCCCCTCCCTGAACCAACCGATTGCCTTGGGCTCGGTGCAGGCAGAATATGCAGCGATCGGCACCCAGGTGCAGGCCCTGGTGCGCGGCAAAGCCGTGCCCATGCAAGTGCGCCCATTGCCGTTTGTCCCCAACCGTTACCACCGAGGCTAAGCCCTCCCCTTTTTCTTTCAGGAACCGCCATGAGCCTCAAATACACCCAAGAACACGAATGGATTCAAGTCAACGGCGACATCGCCACCGTGGGCATCACCCACCACGCGCAAGATGCGCTGGGTGACGTGGTGTTTGTCGAGTTGCCCGATGTCGGCAAATCTTTCAAGCCTGGCGATGTGGCTGGCGTGGTCGAGTCCGTCAAGGCTGCCGCCGATGTCTACATGCCGGTCACTGGCGAGATCACCGAAGTGAACGAAGCCCTGCGCGACGATCCGTCGCTGGCCAACACCGACCCGCTGGCGGCTGGCTGGTTCTTCAAGGTCAAGCTGGCCAACCCCTCGGAAGTGGACGCCCTGCTGGACGAGACCGCTTACACCGCCTTCACCCAAGCCTGAACCTCTAGCCACCGCGAGCACGAACATGTTGATGCAAGCTGCCAAGCCCTTGGGCGACCTTGAAAATGCCAGCGAATTTCTGGCCCGACACATTGGCTTGAGCGAAGCCGATGAGCACCACATGCTCTCGCGCATTGGCGAAGCCTCACGCCGCGCCCTGATCGAAGGCATCGTGCCGGCCAGCATTGCGCGCAGCCAGGCCATGCAGTTGCCGCCGCCCATCACCGAAGCGGCTGCGCTGGCAGAGTTGAAAGCCATTGCGTCGAAAAATCAACTGTTCAAAAGCTTCATTGGCCAGGGCTACCACGGCACCCACACGCCGGGCGTCATCCTGCGCAACATTCTGGAAAATCCGGCCTGGTACACGGCCTACACCCCTTACCAAGCCGAGATCAGCCAAGGCCGCATGGAAGCGCTGGTGAATTTCCAAACCATGGTGTGTGAGCTCACCGGCATGCCGATTGCCAATGCCTCCATGCTGGACGAGGCCACCGCGGCGGCCGAAGCCATGACCTTGGCCAAGCGCAGCACCAAGAGCACCAGTTCCGTTTTTGTGGTCGATGCAGGCTGTCATCCGCAAACCATCGAGGTCATTCAAACCCGTGCGCAACCGCTGGACATTCAGGTCCAAGTCGGTGATGCACGGCAACTGCTGAGCCAAGGCGACTGCTTTGGCGTGCTGGTGCAATACCCGGCCAGCCATGGCGAGGTGCAGGATTGGCGCGACTTTGCGGCGCAAGTCCATCAGAAACAGGCCGCCCTGTGTGTGGCCGCCGACCTGCTGGCCCTGACCCTGCTGACACCGCCCGGCGAGTGGGATGCCGACATCGTGGTGGGCACCACCCAACGCTTTGGCATGCCCATGGGCTGCGGCGGCCCGCACGCGGCTTATTTCGCTTGCCGCGATGCCTACAAGCGCTCCATGCCCGGCCGCCTGGTGGGCGTGAGTGTGGACAGCCAGGGGCAACCGGCCTACCGCCTGGCCTTGCAAACCCGCGAGCAACACATACGCCGCGAAAAGGCCACTTCCAACATCTGTACCGCACAGGTCCTGCCCGCCGTGGTGGCCAGCATGTTCGCGGTCTACCACGGTCCTGTGGGCCTCAAGCGCATTGCGCAGCGCGTGGCGGCCTACACCGCAGTGCTGGCACATGGCCTGCAGCAATTGGGCGCGCGCGTGACCACGCAGCAAGCTTTTGACACGCTGACCGTGGAAACCGGCGCGCAGACTGAGGCACTGGCTGAGAAAGCGCGGCAACAGCGCATGAACCTGCGCTGTCTCGATGGGCAACACCTGAGCATCAACCTGGATGAAACCACGACCCGCGAAGATCTGGCTGCGCTGTGGGCCGTGTTCGCCACGCCAGGCCAAGCCTTGCCGCAAGTCAGCGATTTCGAAAAGGGCCTGGAGCCCCGCATCCCCACTGAGTTGCGCCGCAGCAGCGACTTCATGACCCACCCGGTGTTCAACAGCTACCACAGCGAAACCGGCATGCTGCGTTACATCCGGGCTCTGAGCGACAAAGACCTGGCCTTGGACCGCAGCATGATTCCCCTGGGCAGCTGCACCATGAAGCTCAACGCCACCAGCGAGATGATTCCCATCACCTGGCCGGAGTTCGCCCAGCCCCATCCTTTCGCGCCGGCCGATCAGCTTCAAGGTTACGCCCTGCTGGAGGCGCAACTGCGCGCCTGGCTTTGCCAGGCCACGGGTTATGCTGGCATCAGCCTGCAACCCAATGCCGGCAGCCAAGGCGAGTACGCAGGCCTGCTGGTCATCAAGGCTTATCACGCAGCGCGTGGCCAAAGCCACCGCAACATTTGCCTGATCCCCTCCTCTGCGCACGGCACCAACCCTGCCAGCGCCCAGATGGTGGGCATGGAAGTGGTCGTCACCGCCTGCGATGCCCAAGGCAATGTGGACATGACCGACCTGAAAGCCAAGTGCGAACAGCACAGCGACCACCTGGCCGCCGTCATGATCACCTACCCCAGCACGCACGGCGTGTTTGAAACCCAGGTCAAAGCCCTGTGCGCCTTGGTGCATGAACACGGTGGGCGTGTGTATGTCGATGGCGCCAACATGAATGCGCTGGTGGGCGTGGCCGCACCGGGCGAATTTGGCGGCGATGTCAGCCACCTGAATTTGCACAAGACCTTCTGCATTCCCCATGGCGGCGGCGGTCCCGGCGTGGGCCCGGTGTGCGTGGTGGAAGACCTCGTGCCCTACCTGCCCGGCCATGCCACAGGGGGCGTGCCAGTCAATGGCGTGGGTGCCGTGTCTGCGGCCCCCCTGGGCAATGCGGCCGTGCTGCCCATCAGCTGGATGTATTGCCGCATGATGGGCGCCGAAGGTTTGCGCCATGCCACAGAGGCTGCGATCTTGGCCGCGAATTACGTGAGCGTGCGCCTGCGCGACCACTACCCCACGCTGTACGCCAGCGACAACGGACGCGTGGCCCACGAATGCATTTTGGACCTGCGACCGTTGAAAGAAACCAGCGGCGTCAGCGCTGAAGATGTGGCCAAGCGCTTGATGGACTACGGCTTTCATGCGCCGACCTTGAGCTTTCCGGTTCCGGGCACGCTGATGGTGGAGCCGACCGAAAGTGAAACCCTGGCCGAACTGGATCGCTTCATTGACGCCATGATCGCCATCCGCGAAGAAATTCGCCTGGTGGAGCAAGGCACTTGGCCGCAAGACAACAACCCCCTGAAACACGCGCCGCACACAGCTTCTTGCGTGGTGGGGGATGCCTGGGATCGGCCTTACAGCCGTGAAGTGGCGGCCTTTCCGCTGGCCACGCTCAAGCGCCAAAAATACTGGCCCAGCATCGGCCGGGTGGACAACGTCTACGGCGACCGCAACCTGTTCTGCAGTTGCGTGCCGATGTCAGCCTGGGAAACGCCCGCCTGATCAGTCGCCACGAAAAGCGCGGCCCAGGCGCTGCAAGCCTTCTTCGATTTTCGCCACGTCGGCCGTGGCGAAACTCAAGCGCAAGGTGGTGGCATCTGGGTGGTCTGAAAAGAACGGCGCGCCTGGCACAAAGGCCACGCCCTGGTCAATCGCCTTCTTGGCCAGGGTGGCGCCATCGCTCAATTGACCCCGTGCACCGGTCAACCGTGCCCAGAAGAACAAACCGCCCTTGGGTTGGCTGAACGCCAAGCCATCACCGAATTCACGCTGCAAGGCCGCGCCCATGGTGGCCGCACGTTGGGCATACACGCTGCGCACATGGTCCAGCGTGGCGGGCATGCGGCCGCTGCGCAAATACTCGGCCGCCGTGGCTTGCGCAAAGGTGGAGGTGTGCGCATCGCTGAACTGCTTGCACATGGTGGCGCGCTGCAACAGCGCTGCAGGTGCAATCAACCAGCCCACACGCAGGCCAGGGCTCAGCACCTTGCTGAGGCTACCGCAATGCACCAGCCAGTCACGGCTGCCCGGCACGCGATCGCTCAAGGCCAGCAGCGAAGGCGGCGGCGCCTCGCCAAAATAGAGGTCGCCATAAGGGTCGTCTTCGACCACCACGGTCTGGTATTTGACCGCAAGCTCCAGCACCCGCAAGCGGCGCTCCAGGCTCAGCATGGCGCCGCTGGGGTTGCCGAAGGTGGGGATCAGGTACACCAGTTTGGGCTTGTGCTGGACCATCATCTCTTCCAGCAAATCGACCCGAACGCCATCGGCATCGATGGGCACGCCCAGCACTTGCGGGCCATACAAACGGAAGCATTGAATGGTGGCCAAAAAGGTCGGTGCCTCCACCAAGGCCACATCGTCCTCGTCCAGCAAGGTCTTGGCAATCAGGTCCAGGGCTTGCTGGCTGCCGGTGGTGACAATCAGGCTCTCGGGCGTCATCCCGCTCACGCCCTTAGAAGTCATGAAATGGGCCAATTGCTCGCGCAAAGGGTTGTACCCCTCGGTCGCGCCATACTGCAAGGCAGGCCCCGACTCATTCTCAAGCACACGCGCACTGGCCTCTCGGATACCATCCACATCAAACATGGCGCCATCGGGAAACCCTCCCGCAAAGCTGATGATGCCGGGCTTGCCCAGCAGCTTGAAAAGTTCTCGAATGGCCGAAGTTTCGACGTTGTTCAGACGTTGGGCAAATCGCATGGTTAATTGGGGTCAGATACGAATTATTTTTGAAAGATGAAGGCATGAAGGCACAACACGTCGAAGCGTTTTTCGCCACCTTGAAGGAGGCCAACCCGCAGCCCAACACCGAGTTGGAGTATACGAGCGTGTTCGAGTTGTTGACAGCCGTCCTGCTCTCCGCCCAGGCGACCGACGTGGGGGTGAACAAGGCCACGCGCCGGTTGTTCCCCGTGGCCAACACGCCGCAAAAGATCCTGGACTTGGGCTTGTCCGCCTTGGAAAGTTACATCAAGACGATTGGCCTGTACCGCAGCAAGGCGCGCCATTTGATGGCGACCTGCGAAATTTTGGTCCAGCAACATCAAGGCGAAGTCCCCAACACGCGTGAAGCGCTCGAAGCCTTGCCCGGCGTGGGCCGAAAAACAGCGAATGTGGTGCTGAACGTGGCCTTCGGCGAGCCGACGATGGCAGTGGACACCCATATTTTTCGCGTCGGTAACCGCACGGGCCTGGCGCCGGGCAAGACGCCCTACGACGTGGAAATGCAATTACTCAAGCGCATCCCCGAACCCTACAAGGTGGACGCGCACCATTGGCTGATTTTGTTGGGGCGTTATGTTTGCGTGGCCCGCAAACCCCAGTGCTGGCACTGCGCCGTGGCGGCGCCGTGTGGCTTCAAGCCGAAAACACCTCAGCCCTGACGGGCGGCTTCCAGGGCTTCTTGGAGGACAGAAACATCGCCAATGTGGTTGGCCAAAACCAAAATGAGGCGCGCATTCAATGCTGCGCTCTCGGCGTCTGACAAGCCCTGGTGGGCGTCCAGCAAAGCCTCGTAAAAATCGTCACTCGCCGCCAAGTCCACCCCAGGCAGTTGCCCGGGGTGATGCAGATGGGGGTCAAGTTTCAGTGGCATGGAGCGCCAACATCAGTCGGCGTAGATCCCCGCCTTGCGAATCACCGGGCCCCATTTCTTGATCTCGGCTTCCAAGTGCGTGCGCAAGCCCTCGGGGGTGATTTTGTCCATGGGCGGCACATCGGAGCTGAGCTCAGCCAAGCGTTGCTTCACTTGGGGGTCCTGCATGGCGGCACGCAGGGCGCCGTTGATTTTTTCAATGACGGGTTGCGGTGTCCCCTTGGGCGCGTACATGCCATGCCACACCTTGACCTCAAAGCCTTTGAGGCCTTGCTCATCCAGGGTGGGCACATTGGGCAGGGCCCCGAGGCGCTTGAGCGAGGTTACGCCATACACCTTGACGCGGCCTTCTTTGATCATTGGCACGGTCTGGGTGGTTTGGTCGCACAGCAAGTCCACTTGCCCACCCAGCAGGTCGTTCATGGCAGGGCCGGTCCCCTTGTAGGGAATGGTGTTCAGGTCGACTTCAATCTGGGTTTGAAACAGCAAGCCGCACAAGTGCGATACGGCGCCCAAACCGGCATTGGCCAGCGAAACCTTTTCTTTGTTGGCTTTGATGTAGGCCAGCAACTCCTGCAGGTTGTTGGCCGGAAAATCCTTGCGCGCCAACATCGTCATGGGCACATCCACCACTTGCCCGATGTATTCAAAATCCTTCAACGGGTCAAAGCTCAGCTTTTTGTAAAGTGCCGTCGCCGTGGCCATGCCCATGTGGTGAATGTAGATGGTGTGCCCATTGGGTGCAGAGCGCGCAACACGCTGAGAAGCAATGGTGCCGCCTGCGCCCACGGTGTTTTCCACCAAGACGCTTTGGCCCAAGGCACGCCCCATGGGAATGGCGATCATTCGCGCGACCACATCGGTGGGCCCGCCCGCGGCAAAAGGCACGACCAACACAATGGGCTTGTCAGGGAAGGTGCCTTGAGCTGAAACCGAACCTGCTGCTGCCAAGGTCAAACCAACCAATCCAGCGGTCAACCAACGCTTGAATGTCGCGCGCATAAAAAAGTCTCCAAAAGGTGTAAAAACGACTATCTTGGCACAGTCTGCGCCAATTGCAAACCGGATAAACCTCAAATTCGTCAGGTTTTGAGCGGTATCAAAGTGGGCATCACCGCCACTTGTTCCATCCCCCAAAGGACCTTCAATGCTGCCTGCATTTCGGCCTCGGTGGCCCCTTGGCTGTACAAAGCCAAACGTATGGCTTTGGCAGAAATTTCATCCCGGCTCAAGGTGTTGCCCGGATCGCCTTTGGGCTCATCCACACGCCCTTTGAGCACACGGCCATCACGTGTATGCACAGTGACTTTGCCAATCCAGCGCTGAGGGTAAGCGCCATCGACTTCGGCGTCCAGCTCCATCTCTACGAGATCGCAAAACGCACGGGTGTCTTCTTCGCTGAAATGCCCATCAAACTCCGTCAAGCCGGCATAGCCGAAGCGCGCAGCCAACGCCAATACCGTGCCCATGGAAAACTTGCTTTGGTGCACGGTCACAGGGTTCACCACAGGCCCCAGCACATCGATGGCCCCTTGGTGCACATGCGTCACCACGCGAACGATGTCGTTGGGCTGCAAGCGGTTGCTTTGGATCACTTGCAGCAGCGCATCGGCCGCCGGATGGGTGTGCCGGCACGATGCGTGGTACTTGAAGGAAGTTTCAGCGGTGGCCCAGCGCGTGCCCAAGCCGTCGGTCAGCTTGCGCACATCGGCGTCGCTGGACATGCCCGCGGCCATGCCTTGTGCCCCTTCCAAAATTTGTGCTGCGCCAGTGAAGCCTTCCTGCGCCAGCAAGGCCGACATCAAGCCCGCACCCGCTGCATGCGCGGTGTGCAATTGTTTGCTGTCGGCGCCAGTGCGCAAAAACTCCCACAGGCCCGCCGACTGTGTTCCTGCCGAGCCCAGCGCGTGCTGCATTTGTTGTGCGTTCAAGCCCAGCAAGTTACCAACCGCTGCAGCGGCGGCCAAGGTGCCTGCGGTGCCTGTGGTGTGGAACACTTTGTAATGCGAGCGCCCCAAAAACTCGCCCACGCGAATGCCCACCTCATAGCCAGCCACCGCGGCCGTCAACAACTGGCGGCCACTGGCCCCTATGGCTTGGGCCATGGCCACAACCGGCGAAAACACCACGGTGGCCGGATGAAACACCGAGCCATTGTGCACATCGTCTTGCTCGGCCACATGCGATGCCGCTGCGTTGGACATGGCGGCAATGTAAGGCGAGGTCAGGGCGCGGTTCACCATCACCTCACTCGACCCGGCACTGGGCCCCATCTTCATGACCACGCGTGTCAAGGCTTCCACAGGGCGCGAACCATGCCCGGCCACCGCAGAGCCAAACCAGTCGACCAGCAAGTCCTCGGTTCGGCGCACAACGTGTGCAGGGATGTCCTCAAAACGAAGCGCTGCAGCAAAAGCTGCCAGTTGTGTGGAAGGTGTGGTCATGGTTGTTCAGTCCGAAAAAATCATTCAACATCAAATGGCTTGTGCCGTGCGAAGCGCTTGCACAGCCTCCTTCGACAAACCGAGTTCTTGCAAGATGGCGTCGGTGTGCTCGCCCACCTTGGGAATCGGGTCCATGCGGTAATCAAAAGCGCTGTTGCGTCCCGGCGGCAAAAGGGCTGGCAGCATGCCCACAGGTGAGCCCACATCACGCCAACGCTGGCGCGATTTCAACTGGGGATGGGACCACAGGCCGGCCATGTCGTTCATGCGCGCGTTGGCAATTTGCGCTTCTTCCAGTCGTTGCTCGACCTGGTCGGTGCTGAGTGCGGCAAAAGCGCTGACGATCAGGCCACGCAAGGCTTCACGGTTTTGGTTGCGCAAGGCATTGCTGGCAAAGCGCGCATCGGTGGCCAGTTCGGATTGCATCAGCACTTTGTCGCAAAACACTTTCCATTCACGCTCGTTTTGTAAACCCAGCATGATGATGCCGCCGTCGCCTGCCGGGAAAGGCCCATAGGGATAGATGCTGGCATGCGAGGCGCCAGAGCGCGCGGGTGGCGTGGCCCCTTCAAAGGCATAGTACATGGGATAACCCATCCACTCGCCCAAAGCCTCCAGCATCGAGACATCGATGTGGCTGCCCTGGCCGGTTTTGCCGCGCAACAACAAGGCCGAGAGGATGTTGGTGTAAGCGTACATGCCGGCTGCAATGTCGGCCACCGAATTGCCGGCTTTGCTGGGCGTGTCTTGCGTGCCTGTAATGGACAGAAAGCCCGCCTCGCTTTGGATCAGCAAGTCATAGGCTTTTTTATCGCGGTAAGGCCCATCTTCGCCATAGCCTGAAATGTCGCAGACGATCAAGCCAGGATGGGCTGGCTTCAAGTCGTCATAAGCCAAGCCCATGCGCGCGGTGGCACCGGGCGCCAGGTTTTGCACCAGCACATCGGCCTTGGCAATGAGCTGCCTCAACGCGGCCATGGCATCTTCATTTTTCAGGTCCAGCGTCAAGCTTTCCTTGGAGCGGTTGGTCCAGACGAAGTGGGAGGCCTGGCCCTTGACGCGGGCATCGTAGGCACGGGCAAAGTCCCCAACCCCGGGGCGCTCAATTTTGATGACGCGCGCGCCCAGGTCGGCCAACTGGCGGGTGCAAAAAGGCGCCGCAATCGCATGCTCCAGCGAAACGACCGTGATGCCCTCCAAAGGACGTGTCATGGCAGCTCCTTAGAAAGATCGTGGCAAGCCCAGCACGTGCTCGGCAATGTAGGAGTAGATCAGGTTGGTCGAAATCGGGGCCACCTGGTACAAGCGCGTCTCGCGGAACTTGCGCTCCACATCGTATTCGCAGGCAAAGCCAAAACCACCGTGGTACTGGATGCACACGTTGGCCGCTTCCCAGCTGGCCTTGGCCGCCAGGTACTTGGCCATGTTGGCTTCGGCACCACAGGGCTGGTGTGCGTCAAAGAGCTCACAGGCTTTGAAGCGCATCAGGTTGGCGGCTTCGACTTCAATGTAGGCCTCGGCAATGGGGAACTGCACGCCCTGGTTTTGGCCGATGGGGCGGCCAAAGACCACGCGGTCTTTGGCGTACTGGGTGACGCGGTCGATGAACCAGTAACCGTCGCCAATGCATTCCGCCGCAATCAGGGTGCGCTCGGCATTCAGACCATCGAGAATGTATTTGAAGCCCTTGCCTTCTTCGCCAATGAGGTTCTCTTCGGGAATTTCCAGGTTCTCGAAAAACAACTCATTGGTCTCATGGTTCACCATGTTGGGGATGGGGCGCACGGTCAAGCCCTTGCCAATCGCTTCTCTCAAATCCACCATGAAAATCGACATGCCATCGGACTTGCGGGTGACCTCGGCCAAAGGCGTGGTGCGGGCCAGCAAGATCATCCAGTCCGAGTGCTGCACGCGCGAGATCCACACCTTCTGGCCATTCACCACATAACGGTCGCCCTTTTTGACGGCGGTGGTCTTGATCTTGGTGGTGTCGGTGCCGGTGGTGGGCTCGGTCACGCCCATGGACTGCAAGCGCCATTCGCCCGAGGCGATCTTGGGCAGGTAAAACTCTTTTTGCGCGGTCGAGCCATGGCGCAACAAGGTGCCCATGTTGTACATCTGGCCATGGCAGGCCCCCGAGTTGCCGCCGCAGCGGTTGATCTCTTCCATGATCACCGAGGCCTCGGCCAGGCCCAAGCCGGAGCCGCCGTATTCTTGGGGAATCATGGCGGCCATCCAACCGGCCTTGGTCAGCGCATCCACAAAGGCTTCGGGGTAGCCGCGCTGCTCGTCAATTTTGCGATGGTATTCGTCCGGGAACTCGGCGCACAGACCGCGCACGGCTTCGCGAATGTCTTGGAATTTGTCGTCTTGGTGTTTCATGGTGTGTTTTCGGTTTCAATGATCTTCAGGCCAAGGTGGCCGTGGCTTGCATGGTGAGCCAGCCTTCGTGGTCGTGGGCCCACAGGCGAATCGTCTTGCCATCGGCGCTGGGTTGGCCGTTGACGCGGAAGGGGTTCAGGTCGAACGTGGGGCGAACCGCCTTGAATTCAAAGTGCTGCACAAAGGCATTCGGCGCGTGGCGACGCACCAGGTCCAGCAACAGCATGGCAATCATGGGGCCGTGCACGATCAAGCCAGGGTAGCCTTCGACCTCGGTGACATACCGTCGGTCGTAATGAATGCGGTGGCCGTTGAAAGTCAGCGCTGAATAGCGGAACAGCAGCACATCATCGGGCACGATCTCGCGTTGCCAAGCGGCGCCCTGCTCTGCGGCCACCGGCTGCGACACCGGGTCATCGGGCTGGGCCGCGGCGCGGTACACGATGTCGTGCTCCTCGGTCAAGGACAAACCTCGGGCATTGCCAATTTCATGCATCACCTGCACAAACAGCAAATCACCGGTTCGCCCGCTCTTGTGTTTGACCGACTGGATGCGCGACACGCGCTGGGCACTGTCACCCACCAACAAAGGATTGTCGGCACGCCATTGCAAGCGGCCCCCGGCCCACATGCGGCGGGGCAAGGGCACAGGCGGCAAAAACCCACCGCGCTTGGCGTGGCCATCCGGGCCGATCTCGCTTTGGCGGTGGTGCGGCAAGAAATACAGCCAGTGCCACAGCGGCGGCAAAGGCGTGCCGGATTGAGGCGCCGGGTCGTCTCGGTCGAAAGTGGCCGAGAGCGCGCGCACGGGCGCGGGCGTGACCCAATCGGCGAGGGTCTCCGTGCGTCCCACCCAGGCCTGCAATTGCGGCAACAAGTCGGGATCGAGGTGTCTTGAAGGGGTTTCCATGGGGGCACATCCTGCGCTTTTCGGGCGCAGGATGCAATCACTCAATTCAAGACCAAGGCTTTTGTTTTTTCGAAGGCTCGCGTTTTCCAGTTACCATGCGGTCATGGAATTTGACCTGACCGATTTGCGCCTGTTTGTGCGCACCGCCGAAGAAGGCAACCTGACCCGCGCCGCCGCACGCCAACACCTGTCGCTGGCGGCAACGAGCAGCCGCATCAAGGCTTTGGAAAGCCACGCAGGCATGCCGCTTTTTTACCGGGAAGCACGCGGTGTTCGCCTGACGCCGGCCGGCGAAGCCTTTCTTCACCACGCACGCGGCGTGCTGCGGCAAGCAGACCAGCTGCGCAGCGACTTGCAAGAATATGGTGCCGGCCTGCGGGGCCATGTCCGGGTTTTCGCCAACACCACAGCGGTGACCGATTTTTTGCCAGAAATCTTGCCTGCGTTTCTGTCTGAAAACCCCAAGGTCAATGTGGACCTTCAGGAAAAACCGAATGCTGAAATCGCACGCGGCGTCTTGGACGGTCGAGCCGACTTGGGCATTGTGGCGGGGCCCGTGGACACCCTGGGCTTGCAGGCCATTCACTTCAGCACCGACCGCCTGGTGCTGGTCACCCCACAAAACCATGCCTTCGCCCGCCGCAAGCGCATGGCCTTTGCCGACACCCTGGATGAAGATGCCGTAGGCATGCAAACCGGCAGCACGATTCAGGACTTCCTGACCCAGGTGACCGAGAAACTGGGCAAACCTTTGAAACTTCGCATTCAGCTGTCAAGCTTTGACGCCATGTGCCGCATGATTGGGGCGGGGGTGGGCGTGGGCATCGTGCCAGAAAGTGCCGCGCGAAGAAACTTGCGTGCCATGAAACTCGCGCTGATCGAGCTCAGCGATGCCTGGAGCGTGCGCGAGCGCCATGTGCTGATTCGCGACGTTGGCGCCCTGCCCCGCTACGCCCAGGCCTTGGTGGAAACTCTGCGAGCCCACTACCAGGCTCGCCAGTGAGCCCGCTCAATCGAACTTGATGCCTTTGGTCACAGTGCCCCACAAGGCCAGCTCACGCGTGGCGCGCTCGGTCACCAAGCCTGGCGAGCCCACCCACAGGTCATAGCCCAACTCGACCAAACGGGATTTGACCTCGTCACGTGCCAAGGCCTGACGGGTGGCCTCATTGACGCGTTTGATCAATTCCGGCTCCATTTTGGGCGGGCCATAGAGGGCGTACCATCCGCCCACGTCGTAGTCCTCAATGCCGGCCTCTTTCATGGAGATCACCTGGGGCAAGCCAGCGTTGCGCTCCTTGGAGGTCACGGCAATCGGGCGGACCCGGCCACCGGCAATGTGGGCACGCGCGCCGCCCACGATGTCAAACATCATTTGAATTTGCCCGCCGATCACATCGGTCATGGCCGGGGCATTGCCTTTGTACGGAACATGGGTCAACTGCGTGCCCGTTCGCAAAGCAAACAGCTCGCCGCTCAGGTGATTGGAGGCGCCCATGCCGGCAGAGCCATAGGCCACCTTGCCCGGATTCGCTTTGGCGTAGGCCACCAGCTCGGGGACCGTTTTGAACGGCTGGTCATTGTTGACCACCAAGACATTGGCGTAACTCAGGATAGGGGCAATCGGCGCCAGGTCCTTGAGCGGGTCAAACGGCATCGACTTGATGACGTGTGGCGTGATGGTCATGGTCGGGCTGGCGGCAAAGAAAAACATCATCGCATTGGGCGCAGACTTGGCCACCGCATCGCCACCCAGGGCACCCGCAGCGCCGGGACGGTTTTCGACCACCACGTTCTGTCCCAGCTCGCGCGCCAGGGCCGGCGCGATCAGCCGGGCTGCCGCATCCACCGGGCCACCCGCAGCGTAGCCCACCACCAAGCGCACAGTCTGAGGGGCTTGGGCTGCAACGGGGCCCAAGCCAAAGCCCAAGGCCATGGCAGCGCCGAGTTGCAAAAGTTTGCGACGTCCGCCGCCTGGAATGAATTTACTCATGCTTGTCTCCTGTTTTTTTGAATCTTACGCTGCGACCCAGCGCTGTGCTTGTGCCAAATGCGACCGGCAATCGGCCACCATGCGCGCGATCAGTTCGGCACAAGTGGGCACATCATGAATCAGGCCGACCACCTGGCCTGCCGCAATCACGCCGCCATCCACGTCGCCGGACAACATTGCGTCGCGACCCCGCGTGCCCACCACCCAGGGCCGCACGTCCTCAAACTCACACCCTTCGGGCTGGCGTTCGCGGGCGACCACGGCCTCGGACACGGCATTGCGCAGCACGCGCGTGGTGTTGCGAAAGCTGCGCAGCATCAGGCGGGTGTCACGCTCATTGGCTGCGACCAAGGCTTGCTTGATGTTGTCATGCACCGGCGCCTCCTGGGTGGCAAAAAACCGCGTGCCCATGTTCACGCCTTCTGCGCCCAAGGCCATGGCTGCAGCCATGCCTCGGCCATCCGCAATGCCGCCCGAGGCCACAACAGGAATTTTCAAGGCTTGGGTGGCCAAGGGAATCAGCACCAGACCGGGCACGTCGTCTTCGCCCGGATGGCCTGCGCATTCGAAGCCATCGATGCTGACGATGTCCACCCCATCACGCTCGGCCGACAGCGCATGGCGCACGGTGGTGCACTTGTGGACGATGACCAAGCCATGGGCTTTCAGTTGGGGAATGAAGGCCTTGGGGCTGTTGCCTGCGGTTTCAATGATCTTGACGCCCTGCTCGATGATCACCCGCACATACTCGGCATAGGGTGGCGGTTTCAACGTCGGCAACAAGGTCAGGTTAACGCCAAAGGGCTTGTCGGTCAGGGCACGGGTGCGCTGAATTTCGCGCGCCAGATCCTCGGGCGTGGGCTGTGTCAAGGCCGTGAGGATGCCCAAGCCGCCGGCATTGGAGACCGCCGCCACCAACTCGGCCTTGCCCACCCACTGCATCCCACCTTGAATGATGGGGTAGCGAATGCCGAGCAACTCGGTGACACGGTTTTTCATGGGTTCAGCTTGATGTTGGCGTCGCGAATGATCTTGGCATAAATGGCCGCATCGTTGCGAAGGATTTGCGCAAACTCGTCCGGCTTGCCACCGCCCACCCACAGACCCAGGCCTTCGACCTTGGCGACGACATCGGGCATGCGCAAAACTTTCATGGCTTCATCCGAAAACTTTTGCACGATGTGTGCCGGCGTCGCGGCGGGCAGCATCAAGCCAAACCAGCCATAGGGGTCGAACGAATGAAAGCCCAGTTCCTTGAAAGTGGGAACGTCGGGCAACAGCGGCAAGCGCTGCGTGCCGGTGACCGCCAGCGCACGAAACGACTTGATGTGCGCGCGTGCCGAGGCACTGTCGACAAAGGCAGACTTCAACTGCCCCCCCAACAAGTTATTCATCAAAGGCGCGGACCCCTGAAAAGGCACCATCACCTGGTCAAGGCCTGCCTGCAAATTCAACAAGGAGCCCTGGATGTGCGAGGAGGTTCCCGCGCCATAGGTGCCATAGTTGAACGTGGCGGGTTGCGCTTTGACCGCCGCAATGTAATCTTTCAAAGTCTGGTAAGGGGAATTCAGAGGCACCACAAACATGCTGGGGCTTTGCGCGATCTGGGTGATGGGCGCGAAGTCCTTCAAAGGATCGTAGGGCAAGTTCATCAGGGGCGGTTGCTGAATGATGGCGGTGATCGCCACCAGCACCGTGTAACCATCCGGGTTGGCCCGTGCCACCAGATTGTTGCCAATGGTGCCGCCGGCGCCAGGCTTGTTTTCCACCACGACGGGCACGTTCCAGGCTTCTGAAAATTTCTGCCCCATCATGCGCGCCAAAATGTCGGTGGCACCGCCCGCGGGATAGGGAACGATCAGCTTAATTTGCTGTGAAGGGAACGCTGGCGTTTGGGCCTGCGCACAAGTCAAACCCAGCATGGACAAGACCCATGCACCCAACACGCGGCGAGTTAATTTCATCTTCATTGTTGTCTCCTCTTTGGTTTCTTTCACATCAAGCGATACGGCCTTCTTTCACCATGTTACGGCCAATGACAATTTGCTGAATTTGGCTGGTGCCCTCGTACAAGCGGAAGAGTCGCACGTCACGGTAGAAACGCTCAATGCCGTATTCGCTCAGGTAGCCGGCACCGCCAAAAATTTGCACTGCGCGGTCTGCGACCCGGCCACACATTTCGGAGGCAAAGAGCTTGCAACAGGAGGCCTCGGTTGAAACGTTGCGCCCTTCGTCGCGGCGACGTGCTGCGTCAATGACCATGGTGCGGGCCGCATACAACTCGGCCTGGCTGTCGGCCAGCATGGCCTGCACCAACTGGAACTCGGCAATCGGTTGGCCGAATTGCTTGCGCTCGGTGGCATAGCGTAAGGCATCGCGCAGCATGCGCTCGGCCGCGCCCACACAAATGGCGGCGATGTGAATGCGCCCTTTCTCCAACACCTTCATCGCGGTCTTGAAGCCTTGCCCTTCTTTGCCGCCAATCAGTTGCGTGGCAGGCACACGGCAGTTTTCAAAAATCACATCGGCGGTGTGGGCACCGCGTTGCCCCATCTTTTTGTCGATCTTGCCGATGGTGATGCCGGGCGTGTTGGCCTCCACGATGAAGGCCGACACGCCGCCCGCGCCCTTGTTGTTGGGGTCGGTGCGCGCCATCAAGGTGAAGATGTCGGCATGCGGCGAGTTGGTGATGTAGCGCTTGGTACCGTTGACCACGTAATGGTCGCCATCGCGAATGGCGGTGGTTTTGAGCGACGCCGCATCGGAGCCCGCCTCGGGTTCGGTCAGCGCGAACGAGGCCACGCATTCGCCACTGGCCAGGCGCGGCAGGTACTTGTCTTTTTGTTCCTGCGTGCCATCGAACAGAATGCCCAGCGAGCCAATGCCCACGGTGGTTCCAAACAGGGACCGAAAACATGGCGAGGTTTGCCCCATGGCCAGCATGACCATGACCTCTTCCTCCATGGTGACCCCCAGACCGCCATAGGCCTCCGGAAGGGTCAAGCCAAAGAGGCCCATGGCCTTCATGTCGGCCACGATGTCGGCGGGGATCACGTCTGTTTCCGCCACCTCGTTCTCGGCGGGCACCAAGCGCTCTTGCACAAAGCGCTCCACCGAATCGAGTAAGACCTTAAGGGTTTCAGCATCACGAATCATGTGCGCTCACCTCACAGCGTGTCGGCCGTGCCGAGAATGGCGGTGGACTGGCTGGAGAGCGTGCCCCCATTGCCATGCACCAAGGCTGTGTGCGCGCCCTGAACCTGGCGTGCACCACCCTCACCCCGCAATTGGCGAACGGCCTCAATCAAGCAGAAGATGCCGTACATGCCCGGGTGGACACAGGACAAGCCACCGCCATTGGTGTTGACGGCCAAGCGGCCACCCGGCGCAATGCCACCGTTTTCCACAAACGCACCGCCTTCCCCCTTCTTGCAGAAGCCCAAGTCCTCCAGAAACAGCAGGGTGTTGATGGTGAAGGCGTCGTACAAGGCCAGCACATTCATGTCTTTGGCCGACAGGCCCGCCATGGCATAAGCCTCTTGGCCAGACTGTGTGGCCGCCGTGACGGTCAAGTCAGGCATGCTGGCAATTTGGCGATGCCAGGTGGCAGTGCCGTTGCCCAGCACATAGACCGGTTTGTTGGGCAGGTCTTTGGCGCGGTCGGCTCGCACCAGCACATAGGCCCCGCCACCGTCGGTCACCAAACAGCAGTCGCGCACCGACAAGGGGTCGCAGACCATGCGGGCTGACAAGACATCGTCAATGCTCAATGGGTCGCGCATGAAGGCCTCGGGGTTCAGCTGCGCCCAGGCACGGGCCGCCACCGCAATTTCGGCCAACTGCTTACGCGTCGTGCCGTACTGGTGCATGTGGCGCGCAGCGGCCAAGGCATACGCGCTGGCGGGCATCACGGGGTCAAAAGGATGCTCATAGGGCATGGGCTCGAGCACGCGCCGGCTGGCGTTCATTTCCTTGCGGCCCATGGTCGCCGTGCGTTGTGTGCTGCCGTAGCACACCAACACTGCATTGCATTGACCGGATTGCAAGGCCAACATGGCTGGCATCAAATGGGCGACAAAGCTGGAGCCACCGATCATGGTGCCATCCAGAAAACGTGGGTTGATGCCCAGATACTCGGGCACGGCCATGCTCCACATGGTGGAGGACACGCTGGCGGTACAAATGCCATCGATGTCCGACATTTTCAAGCCCGCATCGGCCACGGCCTGGCGCGCAGAACGTGCCAGCAGTTCCATTTCGGTGAAGCCATGGGCTTCGCCACAACCAAAGGTGCCCACACCGGCAATGACGGCGCTGCCGCGCAAAGAAGACAGTTGGGCGCTCATGCTTGGCCCTCCTTCAAAGGATCGAACACCACCAGGCCTTTGCCATCGGTGACTTGCACGCGCGCCTTCACCCGTTGGCCAATTTTCACTTGGTCGGGCGAAAGTTGCTCCACGCGCGACATCAGGCGCACGCCTTCATCGAGATCGATCAAGGAAACGTTGTAATCGCCCCCGGCATCGGCCTTGCGGCGCACCGTGGTGACCGAATACACCGTGCCCGTGCCCTTGGGCGCTTCGAAACTGAGGTGATCGCTGCCGCAATGGGGGCAGACTTCGCGAGGGAAGTAAATGGCGCCATGGCAGCTGTGGCAGCGCTGAATCAGAAAGCGGCCCTGGTCCAGGGCGGCCGTGTGCTGTGCTTGTACACCCGCAGCTGCGGGGTTGGGGGTTTCGGTTGTCATTTTCCAAACTCCTTAAACCGGATCCCAGCTGAACACATCGCCCGAGCGATCCAGCGGGAAATAACTGGCTTGCAAAGCGGGCAAGGCATGGCTGGCCACGGTTTGCGGGTCCCAGCCTTCGCTGCGTTGCACCGAGCGCACAGGGCGCGGCTGGCTGATCAAGAAAATTTCGTTGTTGCGCACCGCAAAAATTTGGCCATTGGCATCGCGCGAGGCCTCACTGGCCAGGCACACCGCCAGTGGCGCGATTTTGGCAGGAGTCATTTGCTTGATGCGGTCCACCCGGGCCTGCTGCTCAGGCGTGTCAGTGGGGATGGAGCCAATCATGCGGCTCCAGGCAAAGGGCGCAATGCAGTTGGAGCGTACATTGAACTTCAGCATGTCCAGCGCAATCGACTTGGACAGCGCGGCAATGCCCAACTTGGCGGCGGCGTAATTGGCTTGCCCAAAGTTGCCAATCAGGCCGGAAGTGGAGGTCATGTGAATGTAGTTGCCCGACGCTTGCTCTTTGAAGTGCGGTGCCGCAGCACGGCTCACGTGGTAGGCGCCATACAAATGCACCTTGATCACGGCATCCCATTCGTCCAGGCTCATCTTGTGGAAAAAACGGTCACGCAAGATGCCTGCGTTGTTCACCACCACATCGATGCGACCGAAATGGTCCAACGCGGTCTGCACAATGCGCGAAGCACTGGCCGCCTCGCTCACGCTGTCGGTGTTGGCCACGGCCTCGCCACCCAGGGCCTTGATTTCGTTGACCACCTTTTGCGCCGGCCCGGCATCGGCGCCTTCACCGGTCACTGAGGCGCCGATGTCATTGACCACCAGACGGGCACCTTCGCGCGCCATGGCCAGGGCAATGTCACGGCCAATGCCGCCACCCGCTCCGGTCACCACCACGACCTTGCCCTCGACCATGCGGGCTTGTTTTGCGTCACTCATGTTGTTCTCCTTTTCAATTCAACATTCAAACTTTGTTGGGCCACTGGAAGGCCGCCGGTTCTTTGTTCAAAAAGCGCTGTACCGCCTGGCGGTGCGCATCGGTGCTTCCCGCCACGCCTTGCGCGGTGGCTTCCATTTCCAGAAGCCCCGGCAAATCGGCGCCGCCCACGGTGGCCAAGGCACGCTTGATGAGACTGACGGCCACCGGCGAGGCATTGGCCATGCTGGCACCCAAAGCGTGGGCGCGCGCCATCAATTGTTCGGGGGCGTGCAATTCCATGACGATGCCGAGTTGCAAAGCTTCGTCGGCTTTGACTTCGCGCGCTGACAGCATCAACTCTTTGGCACGTTGCACACCCACGATGCGTGGCAAGGTGTGAAAGGCCGCACAGTCGGGAATCAAGCCAATGCGCAGGAAGGACATGCAGAAACGCGCACGCGGCGTTGCCAACACAAAATCGGCCATCAAGGCAAAGCTGAAGCCAGCGCCATAGGCCACGCCGTCCACGGCAGCAATCAAGGGGCGGTCCAGCGTCATCAAGGGCATCAGGTTGTCATGCAGGCGGCTCATGCTCTGCCGCCAGGTGGCCGGGTCGCGCGGGCTGGTCGACATGTTGCGAATGTCGCCACCTGCGCAAAAATGTCCCTCGGCACCGGTCAGGATGACGGCACGCACCTGGTCGTCCTTGCGGATGCGCGTCATGGCATCTTCTATTTCCAAGCGCATGTCGGCGCTCAAGGCGTTGCGGGCGCTGGGGTTGTTCAGGGTCAAGGTGGCGACTTGGTCGCGCACTTCAAAACCCAGATGTTTGTAAGTCGTCATGGTGTCTCCTTTAATTGTTGAGGGCGCCGCCCAGGTTGCGACCGCCCGAAAGCGCGCTGCCCCCATCCACGGGAATCACAGCGCCCGTTACGTATTGCGCGCGCGCCGAGCTAAGGAACAGCGCCATGTCGGCAATTTCTTCGGTGGTGCCCATGCGGCGCAAGGGAATGCTGTTAGTCATGCGGGCAATGTCTTCGGGTGTGGGCGCCAATCGGCGAATGCCCTCGGTGTCAGCAATCGGGCCCGGCGCAATGCCATTGACGCGCACGCCATCGGGCCCCCACTCCATCGCCAACACACGCGTCAGCATGTCAATGCCGGCCTTGGCGGCACACACATGCGACTGAAACATGGTGGGGTTGACAGCCTGCGGCGCCGAGATGTTGATGATGGAGGCACCCGGCTTGCGCAAAAACTCATGGGCGGCTCGCAACACATGGAAGGTGCCATTCAAGTCGATGTCGACGACGGTGCGAAAGCCCTTGGCCGACATGCCCAGGGCGGGTGCCACAAAATTGCCTGCGGCGCCTGAAATCAGCACATCGATGTCGCCCCATGCCACATGGGTTTGGTGCAAGGCCTGCGCGATGGCTTCCGGATCGCGCACATCGGCACTGAAGCCCAGCACTGGCGCGCCATAGGTTTTCAGCTCAGCCACGGCGCCATCCACCCGCTCTTGCGAGCGGCTGGCAATGGCCACTTTCGCGCCCGCTTGCGCAAAGGCACGGGCAATGCCCAGGTTGATGCCGCTGCTGCCGCCGGCCACAAAAACGGTTTGGCCTTTGAATTCGCTGTCCCTCATGCGCTTGCTCCTGCTTGTGTTGCGCTGGCACGTTCTTGGTCTTGCAGCTCGCGCCACAAAATTTTGCCTGCCCCCGATTTGGGCAAACTGTCTAAAAAGCGAATGGCACGCGGGGCCTTGTACACCGCCATGTGTTCACGCCCCCAGTCGATCAGCGCCTGCTCACTTAACTTTCCGCGCTGCTCGGGCTTGAGCACCACCAAGCCCACCACACGCTCGCCACGCTGTGCATCGGGCACGCCGACAATGCAGGCTTCGTGAATGGCGGGGTGGCGGTACATTACGTTTTCGACTTCGGCGGGCCAAACTTTGTAGCCCGACACATTGATCATGCGCTTGAGCCGGTCTTTCATGAAGAAGTAGCCTTCTTCATCTTGCGTGGCCAGGTCGCCCGTGCGAAAAAAGCGCTGTCCGTCCAACGCGATGAAGGCGCTTGCATTGGCGGCGTCGTTGCGCCAATAGCCACTCATCACTTGGGGGCCGCGCGCCACCAACTCGCCCTGCTCGCCTGGCGCCACCTCTTGCAAGGTCTCGGGATCGATGATGCGCGCATCGACGCCGGGCGTCACCACCCCCAGACACTGGCGCTTACCACGGTGCACCGGGTTGGCCAGCAAAAACGAGGCAGTTTCTGACAGGCCATAGGCCTCGTTGTAGCTGAGGCCAAAGCGCTCAAACAAAAGCTTGGCAATGGCTTCTGGCATGGCCGCACCCCCGCCTGACAGCAAGCTCAGGCTGGACAAGTCACGCGTGGCAGCGTCGGGGTGCGCAAAGAAATCGATGACCATCGCCGGCGGCGCGGCCCAGGTGGTCACGCGGTAGCGCTCCATGAGGCGCGCGGCCACGGCTGCATTCCAGCGCGGCATCATCACCACCGTGGCCCCCAGGGTCACGGGCAGGTTCATGGCATTTTGCAAGCCCAGCATGTGGAACAAGGGCGCCACACACAAAACCGTGACATCGGCATGCAAGCTGCGCCACTGCTGCGAGGTGACGTTGGCCGCCACCAGAGAACGGTGTGAATGCATGCACCCCTTGGGATGGCCTGTGGTGCCAGAGGTGTAAGGCAACACCGCCAGGTCTTCTGGCTGCCCCTGGTAGGGCAGCGGCTGCTGTGCCAGGGCCAGCGCGTCCTCAAAGGCATGCAGGCAGGCATGGCTCAAGGGAACCCGCGCTGCAGTAACCACCTCGGGCAAATCGGCGTCAGCGCCTTCGCAGGGCAGCACATCGCTGTAGGCATGCACCACCGCATGTCGCAGACCACCGCCATGGTCCTCTAAACAAGGAACAACATTGGCCAGGAACTCTTGCGCCACAAAGGCGACGGTGGCACCACTGTCTTGCTGGTAGCCCGCAATTTCTCCGGCTGTGCTCATGGGGTTGACAGGCACAACTGCCGCTTGCGCGCGCAAGATGGCGTAAAAGGCCACCACCCACTGCGGGCAGTTCTGACTGATCAACAGCACGCGGTCGCCAGGTTGGACCCCTAAGGTCTGCTGCAAGAATCCCGCCATGGCGGTGACGCGGCGTTGAAAAGCTGCGTAGGTGAGCACGCCACCGCCATAGATGACGGCAGGCTTGTCGGGATAGCGCAAAGCGGCCGTGTCCAGGTAGTGCATGTAGGTGGCGTGGGGCACGCGCGCATCGCGTGGCAAGCCACGCGGCCAATGCACCGGTGCAGGAGGAAGCATGGCGGTCATGGTCAGTGCCGCTCAATCGCGCGGGCAATGATTTCCTTCATGACCTCGTTGGCGCCACCGTAAATGCGGCCCACGCGCGCGTCGGCATACATGCGGGCGATGGGGTATTCGTTCATGTAGCCATAGCCACCAAAGAACTGCAAGCATTCATCCACCAGTTTGCCGTAGGCATCGGTGGTCCACCATTTCACCATGGCGGCGGTGGGCACATCGAGCTCACCGCGCTGCAGGCGGGCCACGCAATCGTCGACAAAGCTGCGTGCAATCGTGGCCTGGGTCGCGCACTCCGCCAATTTGAAGCGGGTGTTTTGCTGTGCCAACAAGGGTTTGCCAAACACTTCACGCTGGCGAACATAGTCCGTGGTTTCTTGCAAAGCGCGATACATCAGGGCCACGGTGCCAATGCCGATCAGCAAGCGCTCTTGGGGCAACTGTTGCATCAACTGTGCAAAGCCCTGCCCTTCTTCGCCGCCCAGGAGGTTGTCCACCGGCACGCGCACGTCGTCAAAAAAAAGCTCGGCGGTGTCGATGGTCTTTTGCCCCATTTTGTCCAACAAGCGGCCACGGCGAAAGCCGGCCAGGCCATCGGTCTCCACAAACACCAGCGACACGCCCTTGGCCCCGGCAGTGGCGTCGGTCTTGACCGCCACGCAAATCAGGTTGGCGTGGTAGCCATTGGTGATGAAGGTTTTGGAGCCTTGAATGCGGTAGTGGTCACCCTCACGAACCGCGCGGGTGCGGATGCGCTGCAAGTCGGTGCCGGCGCTGGGCTCGGTCATGGCGATGGCCGCCACACACTCGCCCGTGGCCATGCGCGGCAACCAGCGCTGCTTTTGCGCTTCGGTGCCATAGGCCAACAGGTAGTGGGCCACGATGCCGCTGTGAACGCTGTTGCTGAAGCCCGCCACCAAAGACTCGGCCTGGGCTTCGGCAATGACCGCTTCATGCAAAAAGTTGCCACCACCGCCACCATAAGCCTCTGGAATGCTGGCGCACAACAAGCCAGCGGCGCCGGCTTTCTGCCAGATCTCGCGGTCGGCGTGGCGCTGTTCGCTCCATCGCTTGTCGTTGGGCACGCATTCGCGCTCAAAGAAACGCTTGGCGGTGTCGCGTAGCATTTCCAACTCGGGCGTCATCCAGGCGCGTGGGGCCTGCTTCATGGCCGACCTCCGCCACACACCAGCACCTGACCGCTGACGTAATTGGACTCGGGAATGCAGAACATGTAGACCGCGCCTGCGGCCTCCTCTGGGGTGCCGCCACGCCCCAGGGGAATCATGGCCTCCGCTGTTTTGAGAATTTGCGGATTCACGCCCACTTTGATTGCCTGGCCGGCAATCTCGATCTTGGCATCGGCGTCGGCCGAGGCCTCCGTCAGACGGGTCTTGATGAGCCCAAACGCCACGCTGTTGACGTTCACTTTGTAACGCCCCCATTCTTTGGCCATGGCCTTGGTCAAGCCGTTGATGCCGGCCTTGGCCGCCGCGTAGTTGGCCTGCCCCGCATTGCCATACACCCCCGAGGTGGAAGAGATGTTCACCACCTTGCGGTGCACCGACAGGCCGGCATCTGCTTCACGTTTGGCCGCTTCACGGATAAAGCCCGACGCCGCGCGCATGATGCGAAAAGGGGCCGTCAAATGGACCGCCAGCATGGCCTCCCATTGCTCGTCGGTCATTTTCTGGACCACGTTGTCCCAGGTGTAGCCGGCGTTGTTGACGATGATGTCCAAGCCGCCGAACTGGTCGATGGCGGTGGCCACAAAGCGGTCGGCAAAACCAGCCTCGGTGACATTGCCCACACAGACCACGGCCTTGCCGCCGGCGGCCACGATGTCTTTCACCGTTTGTTCTGCAGGTGCCGGATCCAGGTCGTTGATGACCACACTGGCCCCCTCGCTGGCCAATTTCAGGGCAATCTCGCGGCCAATGCCACGGCCTGAGCCCGAGACCAGGGCCACTTTTCCTTGCAATTTGGCTTGCATGTTCATTCCTTTGCGTTATCGATTCAAGCCAGGGTGATCACGGCGTCGCCGGTCAGCTTCACTTGGCCTTGCTCATTGGTCGTAGTCAGCGTCAAGCGTGCGCAGGCTTGACCGCCGCGCTCAAATTTCTCAGTCACCTCGCCGGCGCAGGTGATGCGCTCGCCAACCTGGGTGATGGCCGCAAAGCGCACGCTGTATTCGCGCAACTGCGATTGCGGCACCCACTGGGTCAGCAAGCGTCCCAGCCAGGCCATGGACAACATGCCATGGGCAAACACATCGGGGACCTTGGCCTCGTTGCGGGCAAAGTCAATGTCCACGTGAATCGGGTTGTGATCGCCAGAGGCGCCACAGTACAAGGCCAGGGTGTGGCGGGAGACAGGGGGCAATTCATGTGGGGGCAGCTTGTCGCCCACTTGCACTTGCGCTGCGGTCAAAAGGGAAGCCGTCATGTTCAATCTCCTTCAAGCGTTGCGCATGACCGTGACGGTGCGCAAATCGGCCACCCACTGCTGCTGCTGGTTGCTCACCTTGGTTTTGCGCAGCACGAATTCAAGGGCGCCATTTTTCTTGTCGTAAATGTCTTCAATGCGCTGCTCGAAGGTGAGCGTGTCGCCCGCATACACCGGCGCGTTGTAGACAAAGCCTTGTTCGCCATGCAGCAAGCGGCGGTAATCCAGCCCCAGCAGGTTGCGAATGGCGGCAGGATCGGGCGCTTCCATTTCCAGGCAAAACAAAAACGTGGGCGGCACCAGCAAGGCGCGGTGCCCGGCAGCGTGTGCAGCCTTCTCATCAAAGTAAATGGGGTTGGTTTCGCCAATGGCTTGGGCAAAGAAACGCAAGCGCCCCTTTTCCACCTCGACTTGAAATGCAGGAAAGCTGTGGCCGATGTAGCGACGGTCGATCATCTGGAACCCCTGCTCAGACTGCTTGGTACAACGTGACCACGCAAGCGCCACCCAAGCCCAGGTTGTGCTGCAAGGCCAGCCGTGCGCCTTCCACCTGACGCTGGTCGGCTTGGCCACGCAACTGCCAGACCAATTCGCTGCATTGCGCGAGGCCCGTGGCGCCAAGGGGATGGCCCTTGGACAGCAAGCCGCCCGACGGGTTGGTGACCACGCGCCCACCGTAAGTGTTGTCACCGTCCAGAATGAATTTCTCGGCCGTGCCAGGAGCCGTCAATCCCAAACCCTCGTAGGTCAGGAGCTCGTTGGTGGTGAAACAGTCGTGCAGTTCCACCACGTCCACGTCTTCCGGGCTGACACCGGCCGCCTCATACACTTGCTTGGCGGCGGCGGCGGTCATGTCGTAGCCCACCAGCTTGCGCATGTCATGGCTCTCGAAGGTGCTGGCCTGGTCGGTGGTCATGGCTTGGGCAGCGATCACCACGCGCATGTCCAGGCCATGCTTGCGCGCAAAGTCGGCAGAGCACACCACGGCCGCGGCGGCGCCACAGGTGGGCGGGCAGCACTGGAAACGGGTCAAGGGGTCGAACACTTTGGCAGAAGCCATGACCTCGTCCAGCGTCAGGGTTTGGCGAAACACCGCCAAGGGGTTGCGTGCCGCGTGCTGGCGTGCCTTGACCGCAATGCGGCCAAAGGTGTCGGGGCGAATGCCGTGTTCCTTGATGTAATCGCGCCCTGCCCCGCCAAAGAACTGCGCCGCGCGCGGTGCGTCCGGACTGAAGCCTTGGTGCGCTTTCATGGCATCGGCAAAGCGGTGCAAAGGCGATGGGCGATCGTCGTAGGCGCCTTTGAGGGCGCCGGGGACCATCTGCTCAAAGCCCACGGCGATGGCGCACTCCACCATGCCGCTTTCCACGGCCTGACGCGCCAGAAACAAGGCGCTGGAGCCGGTGGAGCAATTGTTGTTGACGTTGAAAACCGGGATGCCTGTGAGGCCCACACCGTAGATGGCAGCCTGGCCTGCCGTGGAGTCGCCATACACATAGCCCACATAGGCTTGCTGGACTTTGGCGTAATCGACGCCGGCATCGTCGAGTGCCAGGCGTGCCGCCTGGGCGCCCATCTCGTGGTAAGGGGCGCTGGCACCCGGCTTGGTGAAGGGAATCATGCCCACGCCCACAACGTGAACGGCTCTTTGCATCCGTGTCATACCGTCTCCTCGGTTGGTGATGAGGCAGTGTGAAACGGCCCGCCTCATTCACCAATGACGGATTGGCTCAAAATGAATGGCAAAAAAGCTCAGCCGCCCGCAAGCTGTCGCAAACGGTACACCCCAGGCGCCAGACCTGTCCAGGCTTTGAAGGCCCGCTGAAAACTGCTGGCCTCGGCAAAGCCCAGCCGGTTGGCAATGTCCGGCAAGGTCAATTGGGGGTCGCTCAAAAACTCGATGGCGACGTCACGGCGCAAATTGTCTTTGATGGCCTGAAAGCCCAGCCCCTCATCGCGCAAGCGCCGCTTGAGCGTTTGCGGCGTGATGGCCAGCGCGACGCTGACCTCTTCCAGAGAGGGCATCTCACTGGCCAAGTGTTTGCGCAGCAAGCGACGAATGCGCTCGCTCAAGCGGGCCTGGTCACGGTACTTGACCAGCAAGCCCGCCGGCGCTGCTTGCAAAAACTCTTGCAAGCTCTGAGCGGTTTGGACGATGGGCAAATCCAGCCAGCGCGACTCGAAACGGTAGCCAATCCAGGCGCCATCTTCGATGACCGGGGCATGGAACAAGCGACTGGCTTCAGAGCCCAAATGGCCATCCATCGAGGGATACACCACCTCGAGCAAAGGAATGCGGCGTGCCACCAGCCAACAGGCCAAGCCGTAGGCCATGAAACTGAAGGAGCGCTCGGCGTAGGCCAGCAACAAATCCCTGTCACCGGCATCGACCATGCGAACGCTGGCCACATCGCCCTCGCGCTGCAAGCGTGGCGTGAAATCGCTCAACAACAGGTGGTAAAAGTGAAAGCCCTTTTGAAAGGCCTCACCCAGTGTTTTGCAATTCACCAGCAAGCGGCAGGCTTGGTCAAAGCTGCCCATGCGCAGCGGCTGGCTGCACAGGCCCCACAGCTCGTCGCGCAGGGTTCTGCGCAAAATGCGAATCAAGCGCGCGTATTGGGTTTGGGTGACACGCGACAGTGGCGCCGCCAACATTTCTTCTGAAATGCCCGCGCGTCGCAGCAAGACCGACATGTCCAGCCCACGCTGGCGGGCCCCCAGCAAAATATGCTGGACTTGCAAAATGGAAACGGTGTGCTGCGTGACCGGGGACGTCATGCGGTCAGTTTACCGCCTGGCTCAGGCCTGCGGCAGAGCCACCCAGCGGGATTCGCCAGCAACATTTATTTCATGCAGCCGAATTCGGTGGTCGAACACCGCTTGCAAGGCCATGTGCGTGGCAGGGTCGTGCGCCGGCCCTTGGTGCAAGACCTGGCCTTGCCCCAAGACCACCAAAGCATCGGCTTGCAGTGCCACATTCAACTCGTGCAATACGCTGACCACCGTGACGCCCTTGGAGACCAGCGCCTTCGCCCAGGCCAGCCAATCGGCCTGGTGAGGTGGGTCCAGGCTGGCCAAAGGCTCATCCATTAACACCACTTGCGCCTCGACCGCCAAGGCTCGGGCCAACAAGGCACGCTGACGCTCTCCCCCAGACAACTGGCCCATAGGGCGGTCACGCAAATCCCAAAGCAGGGTTTGTCGCAGCACCCTCTCCACCACTTGCCGATCTTGCGCATTGGGTGGCGCCAGCCAGCGTTGGTGGGGCAAGCGCCCCAGCATGGCAAGGTCATACACCGTGAGATCGTCGGCACCCGATTCGTTTTGGCCCAGCCAAGCCAAGGCTTGCGCGCGATGCCGGGCAGGCCATTCGGCGAGGCTTCGCCCTTGCAACATCACGTCACCCTCGCAGGGCGCCAAGCCTGCCAAGGCGCGCAGCAAAGTGGATTTGCCCGCGCCATTGGGGCCCACGATGCAGGTCCACAGGCCCGAGGGAATCTGCAAGTCAACCTGCTGTAAAACTGGGCGCTGCTCCAGGGTCACGGACAACTGGCGCGCCGCCAAGGCGTGCTTGGGTTCCGTGCTCATGCGCGCCCTCCAGGCATCGGTTGACGCATCAAGCGCAGCAAATAGATACCGCCCACCACAGCGGTCACCACCCCTACGGGCAATTCACGTGGCGCCAGCAGGCCACGCGCCAGCACATCGGCCGCGCACAACAGCACACCGCCTGCCAGCATGGACAAGCCGACAAAACGTGCATGGCCCACCGACACGCGCGCACGCACAAGGTGCGGTGCGGCCAAGCCCACGAAGGCGATCAGCCCGGTTTGGGCCACCGAGGTGGCGGTGGCCAAAGCCAGCACCGCCACCAAAGCCATGCGGCCTGGCAGCACACGCAAGCCCAAGCTCAAAGCAGTGCTTTCGCCCAAGACCAAACCATCCAGCAAAGGGCTGAGGCCCCAGGCGGCCAAGGCACAGGCCATGCAAACCGCTGCCATCAAGGCGCAAGCCGTCCAATCGATCATGGCGGTCTGGCCCAGCATGAACGACTGCAACACAGGCCAGGCCTCAGGTGACCACTGCATGACCAAGGAGGCCAAAGCGCCCAGCACCACCCCCACCACCACACCGGCCAGCAACAAGCGCACGGTTTGCTGGACACCGCGTGCCAAGGCCAAGGTGAGCAACACGGCCAGCCAAGCGCCTACAAAGGCAGCGCCAGTCAGCCCCAGTCGCAACCAACCCGACAAGCCTGCGTCGTGTAACAAGGGGGCAGCCCACGCGCCCATCAAGCCCAACACCAAGGCCACACCCAGAGAAGCGCCAGAAGCGCTGCCCAACAAATACGGATCGGCCAGGGGGTTGCGAAACAAGCCTTGGGCAATGGCCCCCGCCAAGCCCAACAATGCGCCTGCAAGCCATGCGCCCAGGGTGCGCGGCAAGCGCAAGTTCAGCACCACATCGGCCAGGGCCGGGTCGTCACGGAGCATAGGCCATGTTGACAGGCCTTGGCTGCCGGTCAACACGCCCAACATCAGAACCAGGGCGCTGAGTGCCAACAAGCGCCAAGCCCATGAACGTGCTGTGCTTTTCATGCACTCGCATGCTTTTTCAAGCATTCCACGATGCTGCGAGCAGCGTCCACCATGCGCGGCCCGGAACGCACCAGCACATCGACCTGGCTTCGGTCAAAGGCACAGACGCGCTGCGTTCGCACCGCTCGCAAGCTCGCCCAGCCCGGGCGTTTTTGCAAAGATTCGCCAGCGGTTTCGCCCAACAAAATAAAGTCGGGGTCGGCACGCACCACAAACTCCGGGTTCAATTTCGGAAAGCTTCCCAGCGACGCAGGCACCACATTGCTCAAGCCCAGCGAATGCAAGACCTCGCCGATGAAGGAAGCTTCGCTGGCCGCATAGCCACCGGCCCCAGCCTCGAAATAAACGCGCGCACCGCGCAGGGGCGTTGGCATGTCCTGGGCAACACTGCGCAGTCCGGCTTGTAATTCGCGCCAAAGTTGATCCGCGCGCTGTGCAGGTTCGGGCAAGGCCAGGACTTGCGCCAGCTTGAGCATCACGCGTTGAACGTCTGACAGGTTCTGAGGCTCCAGAGCCATGACTTTCAAGCCCAGCGACTCCAAACGCGATGTCACCCGCGAGGAACGCGCCAGCAGCACCAGGTCGGGCTTCAAGCGTACCAGGGCTTCCACTTGGGTGTCTTCCAAGCCACCGAGGTGCGGCAAGCGCGCCACCGATGGTGGCCAGTTCGAATAGCGGTCCACGCCCACCAAACGATCGCAGGCGCCGAGCACGCACACCGTTTCGGTCAAGGAGGGCAAAAGGCTGACGATGCGTTGCGGCGCGCGTTCCAGAGTCACTTGCACTTGCCGATCGTCGGTGACGGTCAGCGCTTGCAGGACCCCACCCCAAAGACACAGCAGCCACACACAGCAGCGCAGCAGCTCACGCATGGCGATCCACCCATTGCTTCATGCGGGCATGCAATTGCTCGAAGCCGTCTGTCAGGGCAGCAGGGCCGGGCTGAAGAATGTCGGCCGACTTGATTTCGAAAATCTGCGCATCCCGAACCGCGGGCACCGCAGACCAACCCGGACGCACCGCCACGTTTTCGGGGCGAAACTTTTTGCCGCACCAGGACCCCAAGATGATGTCCGGCGCGCGCGCCAGCACCGGCTCGTCACTGGCCAAAATGCGGTTTTTGCCCAAGGACTCGCGCGCCAATTCGGGAAAGCAATCGTCCCCACCGGCCATGCCGACCAACTCCGAAACCCAGCGAATGGCGCTGATGCGCGGCTCGTCCCACTCTTCGAAATAGACCCGTGGCCGCCGCGGCCAGGTCTGCGTCAGCGCCTGTACTTCGTCCAAGCGCGCGCGCATGGCTTGCAGGCGCGCCAAGCCTTGCTCAGCCTCCCCCACCATGGCGGCAACCTGGTAGAGCATGGCGAAAATTTCGTCCACGCTGCGTTGGTTAAACACCGTGACCTGTACGCCGGCCTTGATCAAGGCCGAGGCAATGTCGGCTTGCAAATCGGAAAAGCCAAACACGCAATCGGGTTCCAGGGCCAGGATCTTGTCCACCTTGGCGCTGAGAAACGCGCTGACCTTGGGCTTTTCCTGGCGGGCCCGGCGCGGGCGCACCGTGTAGCCCGAAATCCCCACAATCCGCGCCTCCTGCCCCAAAAGGTACAGCCACTCGGTGGTTTCCTCGGTGAGGCAGATGATGCGGGTGGGGAGGAGGTTTTTCATGGTGCGATCACCTCATTGTCCCTGGTAGCGCAGTCCCAGCATGTAGGTTCGGGGCAAGTTGTTGTAGCCTGCCACATGGAAGTAGCTGCGGTCCAGCGCATTGTTGATGCTGGCCGTCGCAGTCCAGGAACGGTCGAGCGCTCGTTTGTAGCCAAGGTTCAAAACCGCGTAGCCTGCGGTGTCGACTTTATTGGAATCTGGATCAAAAGTTTTTCTTTTGGACGTGGCAAATAACTTGGCAGTGACGTTGGACTTGGCATCGAGAGCATAGTCCGCGTTGAAGGCGCCAAAGTTTCTGGATTTGTTCATGACAGCCACGGTGGAGTCCACATTCATCGGTGTTTGGTGGGTCAAGGTGAAGCCAAGATTGAAGCGTCCAAAGCTTTGCTTGTAGGAAGTCTCTATGCCTGAGTTTTTAGCCTTGTTGACGTTCTCTAACTGCATGATGTTTTGCAGTGCCCAAAAGGGGTCTGCAACCAAGGTGTTACCTACCGCGATCAAGTCTGTGTAGTCCACTTGAAAGGCCACCGCGCGCCATTGCTTGTGGGCGCTGTTGTACTGCAAGCCCACCTCCAAGCTCTTCGACTTTTCAGGTTTGAGGGTTTGGCTTCCCCCAAAAGACACGTCGTACAACTGGCCCACGGTGGGCGATTGCAAAGCATTGGAACGGGTCAATGTGGCTTTGTAACCGCCCCCCAACTGGTACCCTGCGCCTAACAAATAAGTATTCCCATGGATGTTGTGCGGCAACATTTCATGACCGAGGGAAGCTTGGAAATTCCAGCGGTCCCGTGTGGCGTTCAAACCACCATGAACACGCTGCGCGCCCATGGAGGGGTTGAGGCTCACCGGAATTTCAGACCAATCGGCCAAGTACCCGGTATGACGGGCATCCAAACTCGAACGCGTGCTGTTGTAGCCAAAACTCAGGACGTCACGGGCCGTCAGTTCGTACTCATTGCCCCACCGAAATGTTTGATGCTTGGTGACAAAAGAGCCATAGCTGGCATTCAATTGATTGTTGGTGAGGGTTGACTGGTCGTTGATCGACTGTGACATTTGCAACTTCGAGTGCCAGCGGCCCGACAGGCGCTGATCAAGCTCCATGCCCAAGACTTCTGTCTTGGAGCGATTTTTCCACTGATCTGCAGGGGAAGCCGCGTAGTTGTTGTCAAACTCCGAACTGAGAAGGCTGCCCATGTAATGAAGCCGCAACTTGGATGCCGCCGAGAAAGCATGCGTCAGCGAGCCGTTCACAAAATCATTGCGATAGCCATTCAAACCTGGGTTCACCGCCGGGTATTTCAAGTGAGAGAGCGCCTCGATGCCACGACTGCTGTTCTGCCCTATCGACAATTGCAAACGGGTGTCGTCGACTGTGCCCGACCAACCCGCCGCAAGCTGTTGCGTTCCCTTGGAGCCCGCCGTCATGGCGGCATGAGCGCCTTGAGAAGCGCCGCCCTGCTCAGTGAAAATCTGAATGACCCCTCCGACGGCACCCGGCCCATAAACAGCAGAGGCATTGCCGCGCAGTATTTCAATGCGCTCGATCAGTTGCAAAGGAATGGTTTCCAGCGGTGACAAGGCGCCAATGGTTCCTTGTGCAGAAAATGGGATGCCATCCACAAGAACCAGGGTCTGTGAGCTGCTGGCGCCCCTTGAGTAGATGGAGATCGGGCTGCCTGGGCCGCCCATGCGAGACAACTCAACGCCAGGAATACCCTGCAGAACGCTGAAGATGTCGTCGAAATTTTGCTGCTCGATCTCTTTTCGAGTGATGACTGAGACGGCTGGCAAGACCTCGGCCAAAGGCTCGGCAATGCGCGAGGCAATCACCACTTGGGTGTCCAGCGTTTGCGCACCAAGGGGGGATGAGGAAAGCACGGCACAAGCCGCAGCGGACGCGCCCAAAGCGCAAATTGGTTTGATTTTCATATGAACTGACCTGCAAGCAGCCCTCACTGCCTTCCCCGACAGTGCTTGGGCGTCACAGCGTTGCGCAAGCGCAGCGCCACCTTGTTGGCCGGTATCCGGGCTGGCGAAGACAACCTCGTCCGCCTTCCCAGATGCTTGTTCAAGGCATCCAGTGGCTTGTTTGGACGGGGCGGCACCTTTCAAAAGGCACGTTCGCTTGACCGTTGCGGGGGCAGCGCAGGCTGGGTCGGTTCGGTAGAACTCTCCCTCCTGCTTCCCGTTGAACTGCTGCGTGTGAACCACGCTGCGAGCACCAACAAAAGCTATTGTAGGCAGAAGCCTTGCATGGACCTTAAAATAACAAAATGGCCAATCCATCCCTGCTCGACCAAATCACCGAACGCGTGGAGCGTTTGCTGGTTCGCCATGAGGAACTGCAGCGCACCAACGCTTTGTTGTCGGCGCAGGTCTCTCAACTCTCCCATGAGCGTGACACGCTGAAATCCAGGCTCAATGTGGCGCGCACCCGCATTGACGCCCTGTTGGAGCGATTGCCCGAGGACCTGGCCATCAGCAAGGACAGTGAATGAAACAAGTCGAAGTTCAAATCATGGGCCAGGGCTATGTGCTGGGCTGCCCCGAAGGGGGGGAGCAACGCTTGCAGGCCGCCGTCGATCGGGTGGACGGGGCCATGTGCAAGATTCGCGATGCCGGCAAAATCAAGGCGCGCGACCGCATTGCCGTGCTGGCGGCCTTGAACCTCGCCTTTGACCTCACCGAAAAAGCGCCCGCTGCAGCCGAGGCTTCGATGGACGGCCAACAACTGCAAGACCTGCTGGACCGCCTCGACGTGGCCCTGGGCGTGGACGGCCAATTGCTCTGAGCCCTTGCGCCCAGAGCGACACACCCGCCTGCAAACGCAACCCCCTTCTTCTACAATGAACCCGTCTGCAAAACCGCCGGGCTTTATATTTCCTTGAACCAATGCTCTTATGAGCCAGGGCTTGGAACATCGGCTGGGGAGCGTGATCGTCTCGCGTCAGATGAACCCAACGCCAGCCTGACCTCGCCCACCTGAACCCCTGCGTTCAGGATGACGGTCCGGTGGCTTTTGCAGACACCTTCCTTCTTTTTCACAGATCGGCCCCTCATGGACCTGCAGTTACACGTCATTCTTGAACTTGCCACGCTCGGCATTTGCACCGGCTTTCTGGCTGGCTTGCTGGGCATTGGCGGGGGCATGATCATGGTGCCTTTTCTGACCATTCTCTTGTCCAACAAAGGGGTGGGCGCCGACCTGGCCGTCAAAATGGCCATTGCCACCTCCATGGCCACCATCATCTTCACCTCCGTCTCCAGCGTGCGGGCCCACCACAAGCGCGGTGCAGTGCGTTGGGACCTGGTCAAAGGCTTGGCCCCTGGCATCGTGTTAGGCAGTGCCATTGCCAGTGTGGGCGTTTTTGCCATGCTCAAAGGCGCCTCCTTGGCGATTTTCTTTGGCTTGTTTGTGGGCTTCTCGGCCACGCAGATGTTTCTGGACAAAAAACCGGCACCCTCGCGGCAAATGCCAGGCTTTGGCGGCCAGTTGGCGGCCGGTGGGGTGATCGGGTTTTTGTCGGGCTTGGTGGGCGCGGGCGGCGGCTTTATCAGCGTGCCCTTCATGGCCTGGTGCAACATTGCCATTCACAACGCAGTGGCCACCAGCGCGGCACTGGGTTTTCCGATCGCCGTGGCCAACGTGGCCGGCTATGTCGTGAGCGGGCTGAAGGTGGAGAACCTGCCCAGCGGGGCCTTTGGTTACATCTGGGTGCCGGCCCTGGTCGTGATCGCGGTGTGCAGCGTGTTCACGGCACCGCTGGGCGCCAAAGCCGCGCACAACCTGCCCGTGAAAAAGCTCAAGCGAACTTTCGCCAGCATTTTGTATTTGCTGGCGGCCTACATGTTCTACAAGGGCTTTACCAGCTGATCAGGCGTCAACCTGAACTTTGGCGTCCTTGACGACGCGCGCCCATTTCTGTTGTTCGCTGCGAATGAATTCAGCGAATTTCTCGGGCGTTCCGCCACCGTCCTCGGCGCCGTACTGCTCGAACTTCTCGATCACATCGGGCATGGCCATCACGCGGTTCATGTCCTCGTTCATGCGCTTGACCATGGCCGTGGGCAGGCGACCGGGAGCCACCATGCCGTACCAGGTGGTGGCATCAAAGCCGGCAAAACCCTGTTCATCCATGGTGGGCACCGTGGGGTGGCCTTTGGCCCGCTTGGTGCGGGTTTGCGCCAACGCAATGGCCTTGCCCGCCTTCACATGGGGGGTGGCCGAGGTCATGGTTTCAAAGCAATATTGCACCTGGCCACCAATCAAGTCGGTCAAGGCAGGACCAGAGCCTTTGTAGGGGACATGCAGCGCGTCAATGCCCGCTCGCAGCTTGAACATCTCCAAGGCCAAATGTTGTGCAGAGCCGCCCCCTGCTGAGGCAAAGCTGATCTTGCCGGGTTGTTGTTTGCACAGCGCCACCAAGTCTTGAACGGTCTTGGCGGGTTGCTGAGCGTTGCAAATGAGCAAATTGGGGGTGACGCCGACCAAGGCAATGGGCGTGAAGTCGCGCTCGATCTGATAGCCCAGCTTGGGTTGCAGGCTCGGCGCAATCGCATGGCTGTTGATGTGGGCCATCAGCAAGGTGTTGCCATCGGCGGGTTGCTTGGCCACGTAGTCTGCGGCGATCACCCCTGCGGCTCCTGCCTTGTTTTCAATGACCACGGAGGTGTTCCACAGGGCTTGCAACTTCACCGCCATGACACGCGCCAGGGCATCGGTGCCACCGCCCGGCGGGAAGCCGACGATGACGCGGATCGCGCCTGTCGGCAAGGTTTGCGCACGCAGCATGGGCGCGCCGAGCACTGCAACGCCCGCGCTGGCCGCCGACAACAAGGTTCTACGTTTCATGGTCACCTCCAAAAAAAATCAAAAGATCACTGACCGGATGCCAAGGTGTAAGGCGCGGGATGCTCGGCAAAATAAGCCATGGCCGCTTGCACCCCAGAGCCCGCCAGCTTCACGCCCGACAGTTTCAGGCCCATTTCACAACCGGCCAGGGCCGCCATCAGGGTCAGGTCGTTGCAATCGCCCAAGTGCCCAATGCGGAACATGCGCCCTTTGACTTTGCCCAGGCCGGTGCCCAAAGAACAGTCAAAGCGCTCGTAAATCACGCGGCGCACCGCATCGGCATCCACCCCCTCTGGCATCATGACGCCCGTCAGGATGGGTGAATAGAGTGCGGTGTCAGCGCATTGAATCTCCAGGCCCCAGGCTTGCACGGCCGTGCGCGCACCGGCGGCCCAGCGCTGGTGGCGCGCAAAGACTTGGTCCAAACCCTCGCCCAACAGCATGTCACAGGACTCGCTCAAGCCGTACAACAGGTTGGTGTTGGGGGTGTAAGGGAAATAGCCCGTCTTGTTCATCTCCAGCATCTCATCCCAGGCCCAGAATGATCGTGGGAGTTTGGCCGATTTGCTGGCCTCGATGGCCTTGGGCGACAGCGCGTTGAAGCAAATGCCGGGGGGCAGCATCAAGCCTTTTTGGGAACCGCTGATGGACACATCCACGCCCCACTCGTCGTGACGGTAATCGGCCGCTGCCAACCCGGAGATGGTGTCCACCATCAACAAGGCGGGGTGCCCTGCCCGGTCGATGGCCGCTCGAACCGCCGCGATGTCGCTGGTGACGCCTGTGGAGGTTTCGTTGTGAACCACGCAAACGGCCCGGATCTGGTGGCCCGCATCGGCGCGCAAGCGCTGCTCGATCATGTTCGCTTGCACCCCCTGGCGCCAGCCTTCCGCTCCCGGCAGACCCAACAATTCGGTCTGCAAGCCCAAGCGGCCCGCCAACTTGTTCCACAAGGAGGCAAAGTGGCCGGTCTCAAACATGATGACTTTGTCGCCTGGGCTCAGCACGTTGACCAAGGCCGCCTCCCAAGCGCCCGTTCCAGAGGCAGGATAGATCACCACAGGATGCTGAGTCTTGAAAATCTTCTGCATGTCCGACAGCACTTTGCGCCCCAGCACGGCAAATTCGGGACCCCGGTGGTCAATGGTGGGCAAGCTCATGGCCCGCAGCACGCGGTCAGGCACTGGGGAGGGCCCCGGAATTTGAAGGAAATGGCGGCCAGTGGGATGGAAGTCGAGTTGCAGCATGATGGAGTTGAAAAATGATTCTGGATTTTTTGCATGCAAAATTTATTTGTCAACAGGATCTACGCGATATTCAACAGGCTTTATGCATTGACCACCATGCTTTTTTGCATGCAAAATAAAGCATGACCGCTGAAATTCTGAGCCTGCCACCGGCCGCACTGCACGACCAACTGACGCACCGATTGCGCCAAATGCTGGTAGAAAACCACATTCCGCCCGGCGCCAAACTGAACGAGCGGGCCTTGTGCGAGGCCTTGCATGTCTCTCGCACGCCGCTGCGCGAAGCCATCAAGGCCCTGGCCGCCGAGGGCCTGGTGGCCTTGGTCCCCAACCGCGGTGCCGTGGCCCTGGCCCTCACCGAAGAAGACATTCAGCACACCTTTGAGGTCCTGGCAGGCCTGGAGTCTCAATCTGGGCGGTTGGCCGTTGAGCGGATCAGCGAAGCAGAGTTGACAGAAATCCAGGCCCTGCACTTCGAAATGCTGGCGGCCTACACTCGGCGAGACCTGTCGCATTACTACCGGCTCAACGCCCAAATTCACCAGGCCATCAACCTGGCCGCCAAAAACCCCGTGCTGAGTGCCACCTACCAGCAAGTCAATGCCCGATTGCAAGCCCTGCGGTTTCGCTCCAACCAGGACGAAACCAAATGGGGCGCCGCCATGGCGGAGCACACCCAGATGGTGGAAGCACTGGCCGCACGCGATGGCCCGGCCCTGGCCCACATTCTTCAACAACACCTGCAACACAAATGCGAGGTGGTGGTGGCGCAGCTGCGCGACACCGCCCCGCTCGCCTCACACGTTTGAACCGCATGAACGCACCCCTGCCCCGCAATTTGCAACTTGAACCCACCGGCAAAGTCTATGACTCGGTGGCCCGTGTCAGCCAGGAAGTGGCTGGCAAACTGGCCGCCGGCCTGCGCCAGCACACCCAAGGCGAGGTGCTGTTCAGCGCCGCCGATTGCGGCCGCTATGCCACAGACGCCTCGATTTACCAGGAGACGCCCGTTGGCGTGTTTGTGCCGCAATCGGTGGACGAAGTGGCCATCGCGCTGGACCTGTGCCGCGACCTGAGCGTGCCCATCGTGGCGCGCGGCGGCGGCACCAGCCAATGCGGCCAAACCGTGGGGGCGGGCCTGGTCATTGACCACAGCAAGCATGTGCGCAACATTCTGGCGCTCGATGTCGACAACCGCACGGTGGAGGTCGAGCCCGGCATGGTGCTGGACCACCTGAACGCCGCCCTCAAAAAGCACGGCCTGTGGTACCCGGTGGATGTATCCACCAGCGCCCAAGCCACCCTGGGCGGCATGGCTGGCAACAACTCCTGCGGCAGCCGCTCGATTGCCTACGGCAACATGGTGCACAACGTGGCCGGCGCCAAGGCCTGGCTCTCCGATGGCACCCTGGTCGATTGGGGCCGCTATGAAGACAGCACCGGCCGCGCCCGATTGACGGGCGATTTTGTGCGTCACCTGGTGAACAACCTCAAGCCCGAGATCGACGCCAACTGGCCCAAGGTGATGCGGCGTGTGGCGGGCTACAACCTGGACATTTTTCACAACCAAAATGTGCGACCCTACACCGAGGATGGCTCGGTCAATCTGGCACATTTGCTGATTGGCAGCGAAGGCACGCTGGCCCTGACGCGCTCCTTGACGCTCAAGCTCAGCCCCTTGCCCGCCACCAAAGTGCTGGGGGTGGTCAACTTCCCCACCTTCTTCCAGGCCATGGACGCGGCACAGCACATCGTGAAGTTGGGCAACGATGGCACGCTGACGGCGGTGGAGTTGGTCGACCGCACCATGATCGAGCTCTCGCTGAAAAATCCGGCGTTTGCGCCCACCGTGCGCAGCGCCTTGATTGGCTCACCGGACGCCGTGCTGCTGGTGGAGTTTTCGGGCGAAGACAAAGAGGCCCTGATTCCCAAAATCCACGCGCTGGTGGAGTTGATGGGCGACCTCGGCTTGCCCGACAGCGTGGTGCAACTGATTGAAGACACCCCGCAGAAAAACCTGTGGGAAGTTCGCAAGGCTGGCCTCAACATCATGATGAGCCTGCGCGGCGACGGCAAGCCCGTGAGCTTCATTGAAGATTGTGCGGTGCCCCTTGAGCATCTGGCGGAATACACCAGTGCCCTGACCGAAGTTTTTGCGCGCCATGACACCCGCGGCACCTGGTACGCCCATGCCTCGGTGGGCACCTTGCATGTGCGCCCCATTTTGGACATGCGCCGCGATGGCGCCTACAAAATGCGCACCATTGCCGAAGAAGCCAGCGCGCTGGTGCGCAAATTCAAAGGCGCCTACAGCGGCGAGCACGGCGATGGCCTGTGCCGTGGCGAGTGGATTCGCTGGCAGTTTGGCGACGCCATTCACGATGCCTTTGCCGACATCAAAGAACACCTGGACCCGAAAAACCTGCTGAACCCCAAACGCATCGTGAATCCACCCAAAATGGATGACACCTCGTTGATGCGCTTCTCGCCGCGCTACAAAGTCATCCCCTTGCAAACGGCCTTGGACTGGAGCGCCTGGAATGTGCAAAACAATGCGCGCACCGAAGAAACCACTGAACCTGGCACCGGCGGAGACCCCGCGCAAGGCTTTGCCAAAGCCGTTGAAATGTGCAACAACAACGGCCACTGCCGAAAATTTGATGCCGGCACCATGTGCCCGAGTTACCGTGTCACGCGCGATGAGAAACACTTGACGCGCGGGCGCGCCAACACCTTGCGACTGGCCCTGTCCGGACAACTCGGTCCGCAGGCCATGACCAGCAAGGAGTTGCTGGACAGCATGTCCTTGTGCGTCGGCTGCAAGGGCTGCAAGCGCGACTGCCCCACCGGCGTGGACATGGCGCGCATGAAAATTGAAACATTGCACCAGGTCAAGCAACGCCGCGGCTTCACGCTGCGCGACCGACTGGTGGCCTACCTGCCGAACTACGCACGCTGGGCGGCGCGCGCGGCCGGCGTGATGAATTGGCGCAACCGCTCACCCTTGCTGGCCAAGCTCATGCAAGCGCTCACCGGCATTTCCGCGCAGCGCAGTTTGCCGCACTGGGAGTCAGCGCATTTTTTCAATCACAGCACGGTGGGGGCCTCGGCCCAGGAAGTGCTGGCGGCTGAGCGTGGCGTGGTGCTGTTCGTCGACACCTTCAACGGCCATTTTGAGTCGGATGTGGCCCTCTCCGCTTTGCGCGTCTTGCAAGCCGCGGGCTATGTGGTGCATGTGGCGTCCAAGCATGCCCATGGTCACGGCAGCAACCAGGGGCATTTGTGCTGCGGCCGAACCTTTCTGGCCACCGGCATGGTCGACAAAGCCAAAGAAAAAGCCAGCGAGTTGCTGAGCGCCTTGGCCCCCTTCGCTGAAAAGGGCTTGCCCATTGTGGGCTTGGAGCCATCGTGCTTGCTGAGCCTGCGTGACGAAGCCCTGGTGTTGGGCCTGGGAGATGTGGCGCACACCGTGGCCCAACAGGCCATGATGTTCGAAGAGTTTTTGGCGCGCGAAGCCAAGGCTGGCAAGCTCGCGGTCCTGCAAAAACGACTGGACCCTACCCACCGCACCATCCTGTTGCATGGCCACTGCCACCAGAAAGCCTTCGGTGTGATGAACCCCGTGCTGGAAACCATTCGGCTGATTCCTGGCGCGCATCCCAAGCTGATCGAAAGCAGCTGCTGCGGCATGGCCGGCAGCTTTGGCTATGAGGCGCAGCACCATGATTTGTCCATGGCCATGGCCGAGCTGAGTTTGTTGCCCGCGGTGCGTGCAGCACCCGACGCGGTCATCGTGGCCGACGGCACCAGTTGCCGCCATCAAATTCATGATGGCGCCCAAAGACAGGCCGTGCACGTGGCCCGCTTGCTGGCCGATCACCTCAAGGTGTGACGCACCAAGGGGCTTGGTCGTGGACCAGGCCCATCCAGAGCGCCCAACCTGAAGTGAGCGCCAGGGTCAGGCCGGCCAAGCGCACGCCCCATGCCCCTGTGCCCAGGCTCACGCGACCTTGCCGCCCGAACTTGAACCAAAGCCAGGGACCCAACAGCAACACCAAACCGCTGCCGAGAACAAAACACACCATGACCGCTGCACCCGCCAGCGGCCCACCCGCCAAGGCCGCCACCATGAGGGCCGAGTAGAGCAAGCCACACGGCAGCAAGGCCCACAGCACGCCCATGATCAACGGCGTGCCACGGTCTGCGCGCAAATGCCAGCGCGCATTCAAGGCTTTGGCACGCGCCCAGATGTTGCGCGCCGTGCCTTGCAGCCACACAGGCTGCTCTGCGCGCCACAACAACAACAAGCCCAGCAAAATGGCCGCCACATGGATCAGGCTCCACACCGGTCGCAAGGCCGCGCTGTGCACGCTGAGCCACCCCACCCCTTGGAGCGAAGAAGCCGCCAAGGCACCCAGCGCACCGTAGCCCAGGACGCGCCCGACCTGAAACAGCACCAAGGCTTGTGTGCTGCGGGGCGCCGCCGCCTGGCCAACGCCCAGGCAAGCCGCGCCACACATGGCCAGACAATGAGGGCCACCCGCCAATCCCATCAGGACAGCGGTCAAGGCCAAAGCAGAATTCATCAGATGATTTTAGAGAAGCGCGCGCGGTTGCGGTCGGCCTGCAGGTAACGGTCAAACACCATGGCCACGGCCCGCACAAAAAACCAGCCCTTGGGGGTGACCTGGATGCCGGTGTCGTCCAAGGTCACCAAGCCTTGTGTTTGCAAGGCTTTCAAGGCGTCCAACTCGGCGGCAAAGCTGGTTTTGAAATGCAGCAAATGCGCCAGCTCGATGGACTCGAACAGCACCCGTCCCTGGCACATCAGGGCCATGATGATGGCGCGGCGGGCAATGTCATCCCGGTTCAGCGCCAGGCCCCGCACCACGGGGAAACGCCCCTGGTCAATCAGGTCACAGTACTCCTCCAGCGTCTTGGCGTTTTGGCTGTAAGTGGCGACCACACGGCCAATGGAAGAGACCCCCAAGGCAATCAGGTCGCAATCGGGTTGCGTGCTGTAGCCTTGGAAATTGCGGTGCAAGCGGCCTTGCCGCTTGGCCACGGCCAGCGCATCGTCGGGCAAGGCAAAGTGGTCCATGCCCACGTACACATAGCCCGCCGACATCAAGGCTGTCATGGCCTGCGACAGCATGGCCACCTTGTCGCCGGCGGCCGGCAGCTGCTCGATGTGAATACGGCGCTGAGGCTTGAAGCGCTCCGGCAGGTGCGCATAGGCATACAGTGCGATGCGGTCCGGACGCAACTGGTTGACCAGGGCCATGGTCCGCTCAAAGCTTTCGGCGGTTTGTTGTGGCAGACCGTAAATCAGGTCAACGTTGACCGACTCAAAGCCGATGCGCCTGGCATCGTCCGTCAGTGCAAAGACCTGCTCGGCCGGCTGAACGCGGTGAACCGCTTTTTGCACGGCCGGCTCAAAATCCTGGACGCCAAAGCTGAGCCGGTTGAAGCCCAAGCCATGCAAGGTTTGCAGCCGCTGGGTTGTGACCGTTCGGGGGTCGACCTCAATGGAATACTCGCCGCCCGGCACAAAGCTGAAGGCGCTGCGAAGCATTTCGAGCAACTCGGTGAGCTCCTCGTCGCTCAGAAAGGTGGGCGTGCCGCCGCCCAAGTGCAATTGCGACACCGAATGGCCCTTGCCCAGCAAAGCCGTGTGCAAGGCCACTTCACGCCGCAGGTACGCCAGATAGACTTTGGCGCGCTCATGGTGTTTGGTGATGATCTTGTTGCAGGCACAGTAATAGCACAGCGACTCGCAAAACGGAATGTGCACATACAAAGACAGCGGCGAAACCCGTGAAGCCACGCCCTCTTTGCGCTGCTGCAAGGCCTGGATGTAATCCGCCTCGCCAAATGCCTCGACAAACCGATCCGCGGTCGGATAGGATGTGTAGCGCGGTCCAGCGACGTCGTAGCGCTGCAGTAATTCTGGCGTGATAAATTCCATGGCGTAGGCTTTTGTGTTTGCCCTAAATGTGCCTTGGGTTGTCCATCCTGTTCTTGACGTGGATCAAATCAATGCCAGTCAAAAATGACCACAATCAAGTTTTAGACGCTCATCCTATGAATCCCAACGCCATCAAAGTCGCCTGTTCCAATTGCAACCTGCGGGAGTTGTGCATGCCCATGGGATTGAGCGAGCCCGACTTGAAGCGCATTGAAGAAATTGTGGCGGTGCGACGCAAGGTCAAGCGCGGCACCCCTTTGTTTCGCAACGGCGAAAAATTCAGCTCCTTGTACGCGATTCGCACAGGCTTTTTCAAAACCTGCATTGCCACAGAGGACGGCCGAGACCAAGTCACCGGGTTTCAAATGGCCGGTGAAGTCATCGGACTGGATGGCATCGTCAGCGACCACCACACCTGCGATGCCATTGCCCTGGAAGATGCCGAGGTGTGCGTCATGCCCTTCGACAAAATTGAAACGCTGTCCCGTGAGGTCAATGCCCTGCAGCACCATGTTCACAAGATCATGAGCCGGGAAATCGTCCGCGAGCACGGCGTGATGCTGTTGTTGGGCAGCATGCGGGCGGAAGAGCGGCTGGCCGCTTTTTTGTTGAACCTGGTTCAGCGTTTGCACGCCCGTGGCTTCTCGCAGTCCGAACTGGTGCTGCGCATGACCCGCGAAGAAATTGGCAGCTATCTGGGTCTCAAGCTGGAAACGGTCAGCCGCACTTTCTCCAAATTTGTGGAAGACGGCATCGTGGAGGTGAAGCAACGCCACGTACGCATCCTGAACCCCGAGGGGCTCAAGATGATCGTCAACCCGCAAACCTGCAACGCCTGACCAGGCCGCTCAAGGCTTGAGCTTCAGAGGCACATCCTGAGGCGTGGCCGCGTGGTTGCGTGCTTGATGGGCCGGCGCCAGACTGCGTGACGGGTCCTTCAGGGTTTGGTTGATTTCCAAGCCTTGGCGGTAATAGTCCTCGGCAATCACCGGATCCGGATTTCGCATGGCAATATAGGCTGTGACAAAGCCTGCAATGACCACCAGCAAGGGGCCAGAGATGAGCAGCCACACATGTCCGTAACGCCACCAGGGCTGAACGGTTGGAATCAAAGGTGTTGTCATGTCAGCTCCGTGTTGCAACGCTCAGCGGGGGACCATGAAGACCGATTTTTCGGTCACGCGGTCCTTGCCGTTGGCAGCCTGTATGTCAAAAACAATTTTGTGCGATCCCTGGGTCGCTGAGCCATAGGGAATGTCCGCACGCACAATCACCCACCGCGCCTGCGCGGGTGCCACCTCAATTTCGGTGGCTGTTTTGATTTCCAAGCGGTCCAGCCCGGAAACGCTCAAGCGGTAGGTCTGTGCCTGCTCGGTGGCATTCATCAGTTGCAAGCGGTAAACATTTTCCAATGTGCCCGATTCTGTGATGCGCGCCAGAGCGGCGCGGTCGCGCACCACATCTACTTTCAAAGGTGTCCGCAATGACAAGCTGATGAGCAAACCCAGGGTCAGCACGACCAGAATCCCGGTGTAGATGAGGACGCGAGGGCGCATGACACGCAACCACATTTCGCGCGAGGTCCAGCGGTTGCTCAATGCATTTTGCGTGGCGTAACGCACCAGACCACGTGGGTAGCCCATCTTGTCCATGACGGTATCGCAGACGTCAATGCACGCGCCACAGCCGATGCATTCGTACTGCAAGCCTTTTCGTATGTCGATGCCCGTTGGGCAGACTTGCACGCACAAACTGCAATCCACACAAGCGCCCAAGTTCAATGCGGCCGCATCGGCTTTTTTCGAGCGTGCGCCGCGTGGCTCGCCGCGCTCGGCGTCATAGGTGACGATCAGGGTGTCATGGTCGAACATGGCGCTTTGAAAGCGCGCATAGGGGCACATGTACTTGCAAACTTGCTCGCGCATGAAGCCGGCATTGCCGTAGGTGGCAAAACCGTAGAAAAACACCCAGAACACTTCCCAAGAGCTCATGCGCTCGAGGAAAAATTCCATCACCAGGTCACGAATGGGCGTGAAATAGCCGACAAAGGTAAAGCCGGTCCAGATGGACAGAAAAATCCAGATCAGGTGCTTGTACCATTTCTTGACCAGCTTTTCGAGGGAAAAGTCCCCCTCGTCCAGGCGCATGCGCGCTGATCGATCGCCTTCAATTTTGCGCTCGATCCACATGAAAAGTTCGCTGTACACCGTTTGGGGACAGGCATAGCCGCACCACAACCGCCCGGCAACTGCCGTGAACAAAAACAGGGACAGCGCTGAAATGATCAGCAGGCCGGTGAGATAAATGAAGTCCTGCGGATACAGAACCAGGCCAAAAATGTAAAAGCGCCGCGCCCCCAGGTCAAACAACACCGCCTGGCGCTGGCCCCATTCGAGCCAAGGCAAGCCATAAAAAAGAAGCTGCGTCAGAACGACAAAACCCCAGCGCCATTGGGCAAACACGCCCTGAACGGTGCGGGGGTAAATTTTTTTGCTGGCTGTGTAAAGGGAAATTTCATCGCCATCGGTGCCAGCAGGATCTGGCACGATGGGAATGGTCTTTCGAGGCAATGAATCAGACACCGTTCAATTGACTTTCGCAGGAATCAGTTTTTGACGGTGGGGAGCGCTTTGTTGGACAAACCCCAGACATAAGCTGTCAGCACATGGATTTGCGAAGCAGTCAGCCGCTCTTCTTGCGCTGGCATCTGGTTGACCTTACCGCCATTGACCATGGCCGCGATGGCCTCCTCGCCCACGCCGTGCAGCCAGATCTTGTCAGTCAAGTTGGGCGCGCCCATGGCTGTGTTGCCCTTGCCATCGAGACCGTGGCAACCGGCACAGACCGCAAATTTTTCTTTTCCCAGGGGAGCGCGCGCCGTGTCATGCGGGCTGGCAGACAGGCTAAGCACATAGTTGGCCACGTTCTTCACGTCGTCTGGTGTTCCCACCGCAGCGACCATGGGCGGCATGTTGCCGACACGGCCCTTGGTGATGGTTTCCTTGATGTTGTCAGGGGTACCACCGTAGAGCCAATCGGCATCCGTCAAATTCGGAAAGCCTTTGGAGCCGCGCGCATCCGAGCCATGACATTGCGCGCAGTTGTTCATGAACAAGCGCTCGCCAATGGCCATGGCTTTGGCATCCCCTGCCACTTCGTGCGGCGGCATGCCATCGAACTTGGCGTACAAAGGCTTGAGAGCCTCATTGGCCTTGGCCACCTCGTTCTCATATTGACCCTGCGAACTCCACCCCAGCTTGCCAGCATAGGACCCCAGACCAGGGTAAGCCACCAAGTAAGCGAAGGAGAAAACGATGGTGATCAGAAAAAGTCCCACCCACCACATGGGCAAGGGGTTGTTCATTTCACGCAAGTCTTCGTCCCAGACATGGCCGGTGGTGTTGTCGGAAGCAGAGGTCACTTTGGTGCGGGCCGTGGCCCACAGCAGCAGCAAACAGCCCAAGATGCCTGCTAAGGCGATGACAGTGATGTAATGTGACCAGAATTGGCTAATGAAGTCGCTCATGATCTTTCCTCAATCTTCCTGGAAGGGCAACTGGGCCGCTTCCTCAAATTGGCGTGTTTTGCGGCGGTCGATGGTCCACAACACAATGCCAATGAAGGTGACAAAACTCAGCACGGTGGCTGCAACACGAAGGGTGGTGACGTCCATGAACATGCCTCCTTACTTGAGCGCGCGGCCCATGCCTTGAAGGTAAGCCACCAGGGCTTCCATCTCGGTTTTGCCCTGCACGTCATCCGCAGCTTTGCCGATTTCTTCATCGGTGTAGGGAACGCCGACCACGCGCAGTGCTTTCATGCGCGGCGCCATGTCAGCCGGATTGACCGTGTTTTTTTCAAGCCACGGGTAGGCTGGCATGTTTGACTCGGGCACCAGGTCGCGCGGGTTGTTCAGGTGGACGCGATGCCATTCATCGCTGTACTTGCCGCCCACGCGGTGCAGGTCAGGGCCGGTGCGCTTGCTGCCCCACTGAAAGGGGTGGTCGTACACGAACTCGCCGGCCACCGAATAATGGCCGTAGCGCAAGGTCTCGGCACGGAAGGGGCGAATCATTTGGGAGTGGCAGTTGTAGCAGCCTTCGCGAATGTAAATGTCACGCCCAGCCAATTGAAGCGCAGGGTAAGGCTGAATGCCTTGCACCGGCTCGGTGGTGGATTTCTGGAAGAACAGCGGCACGATTTCAACCAAGCCACCAACCGCCACCACCAGAAGAATCAAAACGATCATCAGGAAGTTGTTGGTCTCCAGCTTTTCGTGCGTGAAGCCTTTTTTGGAATTGTCTGCCATGATGATTTCTCCTTAAGCGTGCGCCACCGGGGCAGGAATGTTCACTGCCACTGGGCGTCCATTCGTGGCGGTCTTGAGCACGTTCCAGAGCATGACGAGCATGCCGCTGAGGTACAACAAACCCCCGAGCACTCGCACAACGTAGTAGGGATAGGTGGCTTTGACGCTCTCCACGAAGGTGTAGGTCAAGGTGCCATCCTCGTTGATGGAGCGCCACATCAGGCCTTGCATCACGCCGGCAATCCACATCGCGGCGATGTACAGCACGATGCCGATCGTGGCCAGCCAGAAGTGAACTTCAACCGCTTTGACACTGAACATTTTTTTCTGGCCAAACAGGCGCGGGATCAGGAAATAAATGGTGCCCATGGACACCAGCCCCACCCAACCGAGAGCGCCAGAGTGCACATGGCCCACGGTCCAGTCGGTGTAGTGCGACAACGCGTTGACCGTCTTGATCGACATCATCGGACCTTCGAAAGTGCTCATACCATAAAAGGACAGCGACACGATCAGGAAGCGCAGCACCGGGTCGTCACGCAATTTGTGCCAAGCCCCTGACAAGGTCATGATGCCGTTGATCATGCCGCCCCAGCTGGGTGCCAACAAAATAAGGGAGAACATCATGCCCAGCGACTGGGTCCAGTCAGGCAAGGCCGTGTAGTGCAGGTGGTGCGGACCCGCCCACATGTAAGTAAAAATCAGCGCCCAGAAGTGCACGATAGACAGGCGATACGAATAAACCGGACGCTCGGCCTGTTTGGGAATGAAGTAATACATCATGCCCAGGAAGCCTGCGGTCAGGAAGAAGCCCACGGCGTTGTGGCCGTACCACCACTGCACCATGGCGTCTTGCACGCCCGCATACGCAGAGTAGGATTTGATGAAACTGGCCGGAATGGCCGCGCTGTTGACCAAGTGCAGAATGGCCACCGTCAAGATAAATGCGCCAAAGAACCAGTTGGCCACATAAATGTGCTTGACGCGGCGGGTGCCCACCGTGCCGAAGAACACGATGGCATAAGCCACCCAGACCAGGGTGATCAGGATGTCGATCGGCCACTCGAGCTCCGCGTATTCCTTGCCGCTGGTGATCCCCAGCGGCAAGCTGATGGCCGCCAGCAGGATGACCAATTGCCAACCCCAGAAGGTGAAACTGGCCAAGGCTGGCGCAAACAGCCGCACCTGACAAGTGCGTTGCACCGCATAGTAGCTGGCCGCAAACAGGGCACAGCCACCAAACGCAAAAATCACTGCATTGGTGTGCAAGGGGCGCAAGCGGCCGTAGGTCAGCCAGGGAATGCCGAAGTTCAATTCGGGCCAGGCCAGCTGGGCAGCGATGATCACGCCAACCAACATGCCGACCACCCCCCAAACCACGGTCATGATGGAGAACTGCCGGACAACGGTGTCGTTGTAGACAGCTTGTGACGCTGAAGTATTCATGAGTTGCCTTTCTTCATACCTTTCGAGTATCCGGGTTAGCACCCGTTTTCATATTGATGCATGTCAATCGTCGTGAAGAATCCTCTCCCCTTCTTGCTCCACGCCCTCAAATTGGCCGTGGTAGATGGCCCACCACAGCCCGCCCAGTACCAACAGCACCAGAACCACGGACAAGGGAATCAAAAGGTAGAGAATGTCCATTGAAATTAATTGTTTTGAACTATCCAGGCTTCGCGGCGTGGTTCTTCGGCATGTGTCGCGGTAGGCGGCGCATCAGAGCGTGCCAATTGCAGCGAATAAAGCACGACCCACAACGAACTGGCAGCCATGCCCAATCCGGCAAGCCACGCGGGTAGCCAGCCCCCCCAGGCCAAGGGCACAAAAACGAGGTTGTAAAGTGCCGCCCACCAGAGGTTATGGCGTACCACGCGCATCGTTTGCCGGGCACGCACAAGCACCCAAGGAATGGCGTTCAGGTCTCCCCCCATCATGACCAGGTCGGACCGAGACTGTGCCAATGGAACGGCAGCGCCAAAAGCAAGCGAGACCTCGGCAGCAGCCAGAACCGGGCCATCGTTCAAGCCATCCCCCACCATCCACACGCGACGCCCCTGGGCTTGCGCTTGGTGAAGCCGTTGCAACTTGTCTTGCGGCGTACACCCGCCCAAGGCCTGCGAAGGCTCTACACCCAGTTGGCTTGCAATGTCTGCCACAGCCTGCGGCCGGTCGCCAGACAACACCCAAACCGAAAGGCCTTGCTGGCGCAAAGAGGCCACCACTTGGGCGGCGCCTTCGCGCAAGTCTTCGCTCAGGCCAAAACTGGCCACCCAGCCATGGGCATCACACAGGTGAACTTGACAAAGTTGTGCATCGGCAGGCAGCTCGAAGGTTCCCAGCCATGGAGAACAAAATGCCAGCGAGCCCAACCGAAAACGAGACCAAGCACCGCCTGCTGAGACCTGAACTTCCCCTTCGAGCCCTTGCCCTGTGAACTCTTGAACATGGCGTGCGGTCGCCTTCTCTTGCGTGGCCGCCACCAGGGCCCGAGACAATGGGTGCCAAGAGTGGCTGGCCAATGCGGCCGCGATCGACAAGACAGCGTGGTCGAATGAGCTCGGCCATTGGGTTCCCTGCGGCGTATGAAGCACATTCAATCGCTGTGCATCGCGTGTCAGCGTGCCGGTTTTGTCAAAAACCACGGTGTCAATCTGCGCCAAGGCCTCAAGCGCTTGCAACTCTCGCACCAGCACGCCCTCACGCGCCAAACGGCCTGCCGTCGCCAGCATGGCGGCTGGGGTGGCCAAGGAAAGCGCACAGGGGCAAGTGACGATCAGCACCGCCACGGCCACCATCATGGCCTGGGCCGGGTTGACAGGCCACCACCACAGCACGGCGGCTCCCGATGTCAGCAGCACCAACATCAAAAATGGCTTGGCAATCCGGTCGGCCAACAATGCCAACCTTGGCTTGCCCAGCGCAGCGTGTTCCATCAGCCCAACGATCTGGGAAAAGCGGGTGTCCTCACCCACTGCGCGAATGTGCACCGTGACCGCGCTGGACAGGTTGTGGCTGCCGGCCAGAACCGCGTCGCCAATCCCTCGGCGACAGGGCTTGGACTCCCCCGTCAGCAAAGCCTCCTCGGCCAAGGTTTCCCCTTCCAGAATTTCACCGTCCGCAGGAAAAGACTCGCCGGGCAGCACCCGCACCACATCGCCGGCGCGCAAGCGGTGCAAGGCCACGCGCTCGAATTGGCCATCCGGCAACCGCCGCTCCACGCTGTCAGGCAGGCGGTTCATCAAGGCTTCCAAGGCGCCTGCCGTGCGATCTCGCAAACGCCATTCCAGCCAACGCCCTGACAGCAGAAAAAAAACGAACATGGTGAGGGAATCGAAATAGACCTCGCCGCCAAACAGACCATGTGGGTCGAAGGTGGCCGAACTGCTGACCAAAAAGGTGATGGCCATGCCCAATGCCACGGGCAGGTCCATGCTGATACGGCGCAAGCGCAGGTCACGCAAGGCATTGGCCCAAAAGGGCGTGCAGGAGAACAACACCACGGGCAGGGTCAGCACCCAAGAGGCCCAACGCAGCAATTGCGCCATGTCAGGACTGATCTCCCCTTCAGCGGCCACATACGCGGGCACGGCATACATCATGACCTGCATCATGCAAAAGCAGGCCACCAACAAGCGCCACAAGGCTTTGCGCGATTCAGCTTGGCGTGCGGTGCGTTGTGCGTTGTCATGCGCTGGCATGGCCCGGTAACCGGCACGCTCAACGGCCGAAAACCAAGCCGAGGGCTGAACCTGGCCTGAAGACCACACCACTTTGGCGCGGTGCGTGGCGGCATTGACCGTGACATCCTGCACACCGGGTACCGCAGACAGCGCGGCTTCGAGCGTGAAGGCGCAAGCCGCACAGTGCATGCCCTCGATCACGACTTGGGAGGCCCAGACGCCTGGCGCCGACGCTTTGACCGGCAGACTGTACTGCTGCCAAGTTTGCGGGTCGTCAAGAAGACTTTCGGAGCTCATGGGGGGGGAGGTTAACCACGGAAGCTTTCACGAGTCTTGACATGGATCAAGTCCGCCCCTGGGAATCGGCGTACGCTTAAAACGTCATTGAAATTCATTCACAACCAAGGAACACACCATGTACAACCGCATTCTG
>CAYTZZ010000014.1:0-83331 GCA_964442645.1 uncultured Bordetella sp.
CGTCAGGCTCTTACAGCCCAAAAAGCCCATCTCCTCAGAGATGGGCTTTTTGTTTTTGGGTAGCTCGTTGACTAGAGGTTGATCAGTTCAAGACCCATGCGCTGCATCACTTTGGCGCGCACCAAGTCATCCAGGAGCCGATCGATCCAGACGGCAAACGCCTCTTGCGCGAAATGGCTTTCGTGCAAGTTGCGCAAATAAGCGCTGGCAGCGGACCACTGCGTGAAGTCGGCCAAGCTGATGCGCTGCAACTCCAGCAGCTTGAATTTCAACAGCACCTTGGCGGCATGGCTTGCATGCTTGACGGGCTGTTGTTGAAACACAGCCAGCCTTTCGCGCGCACGCACCAGGGCGCTCGCCACATCGGTGAACACAGCACCATGGCCTGGAACAATCACAGCAGGGTCGAGGCTTTCAATCAAGTTCAAGGTCTCGCCAATTTCCTTGAAGCCACTTTCACCCACGATCTCCGGGAACACCACGCCAAAGCCATGCTCCCACAGTGCATCCGCGGACAGCAAAATCCGGGATGAGGGTTCAAATAGGATCACGGAATGTGGGTCATGACCGGGAGCTGCGTGAACGGTCCAAGTGCGTCCCGCCAATTGATGCGAAGAACCGGGCAGCAAGACGCCGTCCACTCGAAACCTGGGGCAGGTTTGCCCCGTCGGTTCGTAAGTCAAGTCCACCGTGTTCCATGTCCTCACCGCATCGGCCAGGCCGGGGGGGATAAGGGTTTGCAAATCGGACCAGGTCGCCTGTAGCACCGAGTTGCCACCGCAATGGTCGCTGTGCAAATGGGTGTTGAGCAAGCGATTCAACGGGCGTGTGCCCAGGGCATGCTGAATGAGGCTGAGTGTTTGTGCGCTGTGCGTGGTGTAGCCGCTGTCAATCAAGACAGTTTCATCGGGACCCATCAGCAACACATTGTTGGAGGACAGCCAGCCGCGCTCAAAAAAGCGCATGTCCGCAGGAAGCAAAGGGTGCAAAAGAATCTCAGTCAAAAATTAATGGGGTGAGCGCAATTCTCGGCGAAGAATTTTGCCGACATTGGTTTTGGGGAGCTCGTTTCGAAACTCTATGAATTTAGGCACTTTGTAGCCCGTCAGCTGTGAGCGACAGTAAGCAGCCACTGCTTCTTCTGTGAGCGCGGGATCCTTGCGCACCACAAACAACTTGATGGCTTCGCCTTGCTTGTCATCGGCCACGCCCACCGCCGCACACTCCAGCACGCCGGGGCACAGGGACACCACATTTTCCAATTCGTTGGGAAACACATTGAAGCCGCTGACCAGAATCATGTCTTTTTTGCGGTCCACGATGCGTGTGTAGCCTCGCTCGTCCATGACGCCAATGTCGCCGGTTCGCATGAAGCCGTCAGCAGTAAAGGCTTTTTGGTTTTCTTCCGGTTGTTGGTAATAGCCTGTCATCACGTTAGGGCCGCGGATGCAGATCTCGCCCGTCTGTCCGGTGGGCACGTCCTGGCCCTCATCGTCTTTGATGGCAATGTCGATGCTGGGCAGGGGCAAGCCAATCGTGCCGCTGAACACGGTGGTGTTGATCGGGTTGTTGGTGCCGATGGCGCAGGTCTCGCTCATACCCCAGCCTTCGACCATGGCGCAGCCTGTGACTTTCTGCCATTCTTTGGCCGTGCCTTCGGAGGCAGCCATGCCGCCCGCTTGAGAAACACAAAGGGAAGAAAAATCCAGCGCTCTGAAATCGGGGTTTTGCAACAGCGCATTGAACAAGGTGTTGACCGCCGGCATCAAATGGAAAGGGCGACGCTTCAGCACCGCCACGAACTTGGGAATGTCGCGCGGGTTGGGAATCAGGGTCAATTGCGAGCCCCAACGAATCGACAAGAAACACAGCGTCAGCGCGAAGATATGGTACAGCGGCAAAGCGGCGATGCTGTTGGACTTGGAGACGTCGCCGATGCGCTTCAAGGCTGGCGAAAACCAGGCCTCCGCTTGCAAAATTGCCGCAATCACATTGCGGTGTGTCAGCACCGCCCCTTTGGACAAACCGGTTGTGCCGCCCGTGTACTGCAGAAAGGCGATCGAGTCCAAGTTGCTTGTGGCAGGCTGCATGCGCATCCCATGGCCTGCACTCAGGGCTTGCTGGAAGGTGGTGATGGTGCGGGTTTTGCCGTCTGCCGTGACCGCGGGCAAGGCATAGCGCGGCACCATTTTCGCGAGGTGCCGCACGGCAAAGGTGATCCAGCGACCGTACAGTGCGCCCAGCATGTCGCCCAAGCTTGCGACCACCACCACTTCCACTTGTGTGCGGTCCAGAATGGGTTGCAGGGTGTGCGCAAAGTTTTCCAAAATGACGATGGCGGTGGCTCCCGAGTCCTTGAGTTGATGCTCCAACTCGCGGGCGGTGTACAGCGGGTTGACGTTCACGCAGGTGAAGCCCGCCCGCAAAATGCCAGACATGGTGACTGCGAACTGCGGAATGTTGGGCAGCATCAACGCGATGCGCGCATCCTTCGCCAAACCCTGTTGCTGCAGCCAAGCACCCATGGCGGCCGAGTGCCGCTCCAACTCGGCGAACGACATCCACCGCTCCATGCACACCGAAAAAGGATTCTGTGCATGCTTTGCAAAGGAAGATTCAAGAAACTGCCCCAATGAGGTGAAGGACTCGGGGTGGATCTCTGCTGGAACCCCTTCGGGGTAATGTGCTAGCCAAGGCTTGTTCATGGTGTGGTCTCCAGGGGGCATTTTCGATGCAAAACAGGTGCGGCCAGATTGGGGCTTATCCCCCTTTGACAATCGATTTAAAGCGTTCTTCGCGTGAGAGTGTGCACATACATTTCTGTGTCTAAGCGGCAAACTCTAAAGAAAACCGCCAGATTTCTTTGAAAAATAAGGGAAAACCCTTATCCTCAAGGTATGACCTTGATCCGGACCTTGCTCAAAACCTCGCTGGATGCAGGACGCCAGATCCTCACCAGGCCCTTGTCGGGCGCGGTGGATGTGGCGCCCATGCAAGGTGTGATGGTGCCGATTTGCTCCTTGGGACCGGAGCAACGGCCCCGCATCCTTCAACACCTGCTGGCCTTGGACCCGCAAGACCGCTACCTGCGCTTTGGCTATGCGGCCAACGATGAGCAAATTCAGCGCTATGTGGACGGCTTGCACTTCGAGCGCGATGAAATTTTCGGCATCTTCAACAGCCGATTGGACATTGTGGCCATGGCTCACCTGGCTTTGAATTTGGAGTCCGGCACCGAGGCCTGTGCAGAGTTTGGTGTGTCGGTGCAAAAACGTTCGCGTGGCCGAGGCTATGGCGCGCGCTTGTTTGAGCGCGCGGCCATGCATGCGCGCAACGAAGGGGTGTTGCTGCTGTTCATTCATGCGCTCAGCGAAAACGTTCCCATGATCAAGATCGCCCGAAAATTTGGCGCGACGGTGGAGCGCGATGGCTCCGAAACCGAAGCCTATGTTCGCTTGCCGCTCGCCAACTTCGACAGCCAATTGACCGAGTTGGTGTCCGAGCAGTTTGCCCAGACCAATTACGCCATCAAGGAACAAGTGCGACGTTTCCTGGATTTTTTGGCGCAGGTCCAAGAGGTGCGCCAAGGGGTGCGCGAGGCACGCCATCAGTCTGCCGAATAGCGCCAAGACAACGCTCTTTGTCGGGCTTGTCTTGAACTGTCCTGACAATCCGCTATCCTTGCAGGATTGCAACTCACGCGGCCCCGGGGCCGCAACACTGTGGCTGAACCTCATTCGCGTGCGCATGACAAACAAGACAAGCGCAGCCTCATTCAAAAACTCACGGATTTCCTGCATCCGGGGCCCGACTCCCGAGAAGAACTTTTGGCGGTGTTGGCGCAAGCAGAGGACCGACAGCTGATTGGCTCCGAGAGCCGCGTCATGCTGGAGGGCGTGCTGCGCATTGCCGACATGACCGCAGGCGACGTGATGATTGCCGCGCCGCGCATGGATCTGGTGGACATTCAGGCCCCAATGGAAGACTTGTTGAACCAGGTGATCGACATTGCCCATTCCCGCTTTCCGGTGTTTGAAGGCGAGCGAGAAAACATTCTGGGTATTTTGTTGGCCAAAGACCTGTTGAAATTGCAGCGCGCGCCTGAGCTCAACATTCGCGCCCTCCTGCGCCCAGCCGTGTTTGTTCCTGAGAGCAAAGGCTTGGTGGATTTGCTGCGTGACTTCCGCGGCAACCGCAACCATCTGGCCATCGTGATCGATGAGTTTGGACGCGTGGCCGGCTTGGTCACCATTGAAGACGTGCTGGAGCAAATCGTCGGTGAAATCGAGGATGAGTTCGATACCGAGGCCGAAGCCGGCGATATTTTTGGCTTGGCAGACCGCACCTACCGTGTGGCCGGCAGCACGGCCGTTGAGCGTGTCAACGAAGCCTTCAACGTGACCTTGTCGGTGCGAGAGGGCGACGTAGAGTTCGACACCATTGGCGGCTTGATCGCCCATGAAATGGGGCATGTCCCGGTGCGGGGCGAAGTGCATGAGCTTGGTGGCTTGCGTTTCGAGGTGATGCACACCCGGGGTGGGGCGGTCAAATGGTTCCGGGTGTCCCCCTCCAGCGCGACAACGTGACAGGCGCCAGGGGACTGGCCGGCCTGGTCGTTGTCGCTGCCGTGGCGCACGCCCTGGCCATGGGCTGGCCCGGCACAGGCGCCACCAGTGGCTGGCTTCAATGGCTGGCACTTGTGGGTTTGGCGTGGACGCTTTGCCGACTCTCTTCCATGCGACAAGCCGCGCTGTGGGGGGGGTGTTTTGGCACCCTCAGTTTGTCCGGCGCGACTTGGTGGCTGTTCATCTCCTTGAACACCTACGGCGGCTTGCCGGCCGCTATGGCCGCCGTGTCCGTGCTCTTGCTGAGTGCAGCTTTGTCTTTGTATTTGGCCTTGGTTTGCGGCTTGTGGATGGCCTGTCGCCCAGCTCTGAATTCGGTGGTGTCGCGCGTTCTTCTGTTTGCGGCTTGTTGGGGCTTGGCCGAGTTGGCCCGTGGCGTGTTTTTCACCGGCTTTCCCTGGGCGGCTGCCGGCTATGCGCATGTCAATGGCGGCCTGGCCGCGCTGGCCCCATGGGTGGGCGTGTACGGCATGGGCATGGTCAGTGCGGCTTTGGCCATGGCCTGTGCAGAGGGACTGAACCATGCCCAAGGGCTGCGTCCCTGGGCAATGGTCGGCGCTGTTGGCGTGTTGGCCTGGATGGCCTGGCCCTATGTCCCGGCGCAACGCGCAGATGCCATCCCCGTACCGCGGCCCTTGCGCGTGGCCTTGTTGCAAGGCCATGTGCCGCAAGATCAAAAATTCACGAACCAACGCGCCTCAGCACTGCAGTGGTACGGGTCGCAGTTGGCCCAAAGCAGCGCGGACCTGGTGGTGACACCCGAGACCGCCCTGCCCATGGCGACGCAACACTTGCCCGAAGGGTATTGGCCGCAATTGGTGAGCCATTTTTCAGCGGGCGCACAGGCCGCTTTGATCGGGCTGCCGCTGTTGGAGGAGGGGCAGTACCACAACAGTGCCGTGGGCTTGCATGCGGGGGGCGCCTACCGCTACGACAAGTCGCATCTGGTGCCGTTTGGTGAGTTTGTGCCGCCCCTGTTTCGTTGGTTCACCCAGTTGATGAGCATTCCCTTGGGCGACTTTGGCCGCGGCACGCCCACGCCGCCCACGTTCGATGTGGCCGGGCAACGATTGGCGCCCAACATTTGTTACGAGGATTTGTTTGGCGAGGAACTGGCCGTCCGCTTTCGCGACCCGCTTCAGTCACCCACCCTCCTGGTCAACATGAGCAACCTGGCCTGGTTTGGCAACACCGTGGCGCTGGACCAGCATTTGACCATCTCGCGCTTGCGCACGCTGGAATTGGCGCGGCCCATGATTCGGGCCACCAACACGGGCACCACGGCCATCATCGACCACCGAGGGCAAGTCACGCACCGCTTGGCGCCCGAAACACGCGGTGTTTTGGTGGGAGAGGTGATGGGGCAGGCCGGGCCGCCTACCTTCTTCGCCTGGTGGGCGGGGCGCTGGGGCTTGGGCCCTTTGTGGTGCATCTGTCTGGGCATCACGGCCCTGGCACTTGGGGCCCGTTGGCGAAAGAGCCTAAAAGCTGGCCCGTGAGGGCCAGAAATGCCCTCGCAGGCCCGTAAAATCAATGCTTTCAGCCTTTGACGCCGAAGGCTGCGCTTGCGGTGTCTGCCGCCGACCCCGATTTCGCTTTTATGCTGACCTTTCAACAAATCATTCTCAAGCTTCAGTCTTACTGGGACCAGCAGGGTTGTGCCTTGCTGCAACCCTATGACATGGAGGTGGGGGCTGGCACATCGCACACCGCCACGTTTTTGCGCGCCATTGGCCCGGAGCCCTGGAAGGCAGCGTATGTTCAGCCCAGCCGCCGCCCCAAAGACGGCCGCTATGGCGAGAACCCCAACCGCTTGCAGCACTATTACCAATACCAGGTGGTGCTCAAGCCTGCGCCGGCCAACATCCTGGAGCTGTACCTGGGCTCTTTGGAGGCATTGGGCTTTGACTTGAAAAAGAACGACATTCGTTTTGTCGAAGACGATTGGGAAAACCCCACCTTGGGCGCCTGGGGCTTGGGCTGGGAAGTCTGGCTCAATGGCATGGAGGTGACGCAGTTCACTTACTTCCAGCAAGTGGGCGGCATCGATTGTCGCCCCATCACCGGCGAAATCACCTACGGCCTGGAGCGCTTGGCGATGTACTTGCAAGGGGTCGACAATGTCTACAACCTGCAATGGACCGAGGGTTTGAAATACGGCGACGTCTATTTGCAAAACGAGCAAGAACAGTCGGCCTACAACTTCGAGCACAGCGATGCCGAGTTCTTGTTCACGGCGTTTGGCGCCCATGAAAAGCAGGCGCAGCACCTGATGGCGCAACAACTGGCTTTGCCGGCTTACGAGCAAGTGCTCAAAGCGGCCCACACCTTCAACCTGCTGGACGCGCGCGGCGCCATCAGCGTGACCGAACGTGCCGCCTACATTGGCCGGATTCGCAACCTGGCCCGTGCGGTGGCGCAGAGTTATTTTGAGAGCCGTGAGCGCCTGGGCTTCCCCATGGCGCCGCGTGAATGGGTCGATGCCATGACCCGCAAGACAGCCTGAACGGAATCGCTCTCATGACCACACCGCATCTCCTCGTTGAATTGTTTGTTGAAGAATTGCCGCCCAAGGCGCTTCAAAAATTGGGTGACGCCTTTGCCGGCGTTTTGTTTGAGCAACTGAAGACGCAGGGCTTGACGCTGGCCACTTCAGATTTCATCGCCTATGCCTCACCGCGCCGTCTGGCCGTTCTCATTTCCAATGTGCAGGCCAAAGCGGCCGACCGCGAACTCGAGCAAAAGCTGATGCCCGTCAGCGTGGGGTTGGATGCCAACGGGCAAGCCACGCCTGCCTTGCTCAAAAAATTGAACGCCCTGGGGGCCGGCGCTGAAGCGGTGGCCCAGTTGCAACGCAAACCCGATGGCAAAGCTGAAGCCTTGTTCTACAAAAGCATGGTCAATGGCGCCAGTTTGGTGGAGGGCTTGCAACGCGCGCTCGATGAGGCGATCGCCAAGTTGCCGATTCCCAAGGTGATGAGCTACCAGTTGGCGCAAGACTGTGAATTGCCCGGTTGGAGCAGCGTGAATTTCGTGCGCCCCGCGCATGGCTTGGTGGCCTTGCATGGCGACGCCATCGTTCCTGTCAAGGCGCTGGGCTTGCGCGCAGGCCGCGACACACGCGGCCATCGCTTTGAGGCGCAAAAAGAAGTGATCTCCCTGGCGCACGCGCAAGACTATGCGAGCTTGTTGGCCTCGCAAGGTGCCGTGATTGCCAGTTTCACCGAGCGTCGGGCCGCCATCGTGCAACAACTGCAAGCGGCCGCGCTCGCCGTGGGTGGGGGTGCGCGCCCCATCGAAGATGCGGCGTTGTTGGACGAGGTCACCGCCTTGGTCGAGCGGCCCAACGTGCTGACCTGCAGCTTTGAAAAAGAGTTTTTGGCCGTGCCCCAAGAGTGCCTGATTCTGACGATGAAGGCCAACCAGAAGTACTTCCCGTTGCTGGATGCCCAAGGCAAGCTGACACACCAATTTCTGGTGGTCAGCAACATCCAGCCTGCCGATGCCAGTGCGGTGATTCAGGGCAATGAGCGGGTGGTGCGCCCGCGTTTGGCCGATGCCAAGTTTTTCTTTGACCAAGACCGCAAAAAATCACTGGCCTCGCGTGTCGACGGGCTGGCCAAAGTGGTTTATCACAACAAGCTGGGCACGCAGGGTGAGCGCACCGAGCGTGTGCGTGCCTTGGCGCGCGGCATTGCCGGTTTGTTGGAGCAGGCCGGCCACAAAGGCCTGTCTCAAGCCGCAGACACCGCCGCACAACTTGCCAAGACCGATTTGCTCACCGACATGGTGGGCGAGTTCCCTGAACTGCAGGGCATCATGGGCGGTTATTACGCCCGCCACGATGGTCTGGGTGAAGACATTGCGCAAGCCATTGAAGACCATTACAAGCCGCGCTTTGCCGGCGACGAATTGCCCCGCAACCTGGTGGGCTCGGTGGTGGCCCTGGCGGACAAGCTGGAAACCTTGGCCGGCATGTTCGGCATTGGCAACTTGCCCAGCGGCGACAAAGACCCCTTCGCTTTGCGCCGCCATGCACTGGGCGTGATCCGCATGCTCAGCGAGCAGTCTTTGTCCTTGAATGTGTCCGACTTGCTGGCCTTGGCTTTTGACACCTTGGCCGGCAAGCTGGCCCAAGACACCCAGGCTGCTCAAGAGGCTTTGCTCACTTTCGTGTTTGATCGCCTGGCCGGCAGCCTGCGTGAGCAAGGCTTCAGTGCGCAAGAGGTGGATGCGGTGCTGTCGCTGCGACCCGAGCGCCTGGGCGAAGTGCGTCGGCGCCTGGAAGCGGTGCGGGTCTTTGCCCAGTTGCCCGAAGCTGCGGCGCTGGCGGCTGCCAACAAGCGCATCAGCAACATCCTGAAAAAAGCCCAGGAAGTGGACCCGCATGTCAGCGAGGTGTTGCTGCAAGAGCCGGCCGAAAAGACTTTGTTTGCGGCTATGCAAGCCACGACGCCCAAGGCCCAAGAACAATGGCTGCAAGGCGACTACACAGCCTCCTTGCAAACCTTGGCCGCGTTGCGTGCGCCGGTCGACGCCTTCTTTGAGGACGTGATGGTGAACGCCGAGCAACTGGACTTGCGCCTGAACCGACAAGGCCTGCTCAAGCAATTGCATGTGGCCATGAACCGCGTCGCCGATTTGTCTCGGCTGGCGGCCTGAGGCAGCGTCACCATGCAGAACCTGAAACTGGTCATCCTGGACCGTGACGGCACGATCAACTACGACCGTGACGATTATGTGAAGTCCCCCGAAGAGTGGCAACCCATGCCGCACGCCTTGGAGGCCATTGCGCGGTTGAACCATGCGGGTTGGCATGTGGTGGTGGTGTCCAACCAATCGGGCTTGGGACGCGGCCTGTTCGATGTGGCCACGCTCAACGCCATGCACGCCAAGATGAACAAGTTACTGGCGGCTGCGGGTGGCCGTGTGGATGCGGTGTTTTACTGCCCCCACAGCCCGGATGAGGCATGTGCCTGTCGCAAACCTTTGCCGGGCTTGTTTGAGCAAATCGGAGAGCGTTATGGCATTGACCTTCAAGGGGTTTCCTGTGTGGGCGATTCTCTGCGCGACCTCCAAGCTGGGCATGCTGTGGGCTGCGCCCCCCATTTGGTGTTGACGGGCAAGGGCGAGCAGTTTCGTCAGCGCGAGTTGCCCCCTACATTCCCAGCAGGCACCCGGGTTCACAACGACCTGAGCGGATTTGTCGATTGGTTGTTGGGCGTGTCTGAAGACGGCGCGCCGGCCAAAGACAAAGCATGATGGCCTTTTTGCGATCCACGGTTCACTTTGTGTGGTTGTTGCTGACCGTGGTGCCCTATGCCTTGTTCATTTTGGGCATGGCTGCTGCGGGCGTCAAAGGCGAGCGCCTGTACTGGCTGGCGGCGAAGTGGCTGACCATGGCGATCCAAAGTGCTCGGGTTCTGGTGGGCATTCAGTACCGCGTCACGGGCATGGAAAATTTGCCCACCGGCAGCACCAGCCCTGCCGTTCTCTTGGTCAAGCACCAATCGACCTATGAAACATTTTTGATGCCGGCCATCATGCCGCACCCGCTGGCCTATGTGTTCAAGCGTGAGCTGCTGAGCATCCCCTTCTTCGGCTGGGCCATGGCGCGACTGGACATGATTCACATCGATCGCAGCCAACGCGCCCAAGCCTTTACCAAGGTGGTGCAACAAGGACGTGAGTTGCTGGCGCAAGGGGTGTGGGTCATCATGTTTCCCGAAGGCACGCGCATCCCACGCGGTGAAGCCGGTGTTTACAAAACGGGTGGCACGCGCCTGGCCATTGAAACCGGCGCGCCAGTGATTCCCATTGCCGTCACCTCCGCCAAATGCTGGCCGCGCAAGGCCTTCGTGAAGCATGCCGGCATGGTGGATGTGTCCATCGGCGCCCCGATTCCGACCCAAGGCCGAGAGCCGGAAGAGCTGATGCAGGAAGTCTCGTGCTGGATCGAGTCTGAAATGCGTCGCCTCGACCCCGACGCCTACCCCGACGAAGCTTCCTCACAGCCATGAAGCGCTTGGTGCAACTGGTCTTGGACTTGTTTGAGCCAGCTGCCGCGTCCCCGACGGCCACCTCTGAAGCGCCCAAGACCGTGGGCGAACCGCATTTCGCGCATCCGCGGGCCAACCGAAAAATTGTGTTGTCCAACACCCCGGTGGCCTACGCCATGGTGCGCGCGCGTCGACGCACCATTGGCATGTTGGTGGGCCCCGATGGCCTGGAAGTGCGGGCGCCGCGTTGGGTGGGCATGGCGGAAATTGAGAGCACCTTGCGCGAAAAAAGCGACTGGATTGTGCGCAAGCTCGAAGAGATGCGCCAACAACAAGCCCAACAGGCGCAAGCGCAAATCGCCTGGGCCGAAGGCGCCGTGTTCCCCTACCTCGGGCAACCCGTTCGAATTCGCCTGGGGCCTTCTGCATGGTCTGAAGGCGCTGGGGCCGTGCTCGAGCCGGGCGAGCCCTTGCAGGGCAAAGAGGCTTGTTTGCACATCGGCCTGCCCTTGACCGCCACGCCCGAGCAAATTCGGGATGCCACCCAAGCCTGGCTGATGCGCCAGGCGCGGCGCGTGTTTCAAGAGCGCCTCAAGCACTTTGCGCCACAACTCGGCGTGACCTGGACGCGCCTGAGCCTCAGCAGTGCCAGCACGCGCTGGGGCAGTGCCAGTGCCAATGGGTCGATTCGCCTGAACTGGCGGCTGATTCACCACCGGCTCGATGTTCTCGATTACGTGGTGGTTCATGAGCTGAGCCACTTGCAGGTGATGGATCACAGTCCGCGCTTTTGGGACACCGTCAAAACCGTGCTGCCGGACTACGCCCAGCGTCGCGCCACCCTCAAGACGGAGACTTTGCCGCCGTGGCCGTGAAGCGGTACACGCCTTGCGCGTCCTGATGGCGCTGTAGTCTGCCGGCATGCCACAGCGCATGGATGTGGGCAATGGCTTCGCCCATGGCAAACGTGGTTTGGTGCAAATCCAAGGCGCGCTTGAACAAGACCGGTAGCACTTGCATGGCCGTCAAGTCATGGCCATCGCAGGCTTGCATGACGTCATGCAGGCGGTCACGGTGGTGGTCATGCAGTTGTTGGATGCGCTCGTGCAGGCCGGTGAAGGGGCGGCCATGCGAGGGCAACACCAAGGTGTCTGCTGGCAGGGGTTTGAAGCGGTCAATCGATGCCAGGAACTGGGTGAGCGGGTCGCCCTCGGGCTCCACTTCGTAAACGCTCACGTTGCTGCTGATGCGCGGCAGCACCATGTCGCCACTGATCAGCACCTTCAGCTCGTCGCAGTACAGCGCAATGTGTTCTGGCGCATGGCCAAAGCCGTCAATGCACACCCATTCGTGCGCGCCAATGCGCAAGCGCATGCCGTCCATCAAGCGGCGGTAGTTCGCCGGCAGATCCGGCACCAAGTTGCGGTAGTAATTGGTGCGTCCGCCAATTTCAGCCAAGGCCTTGGCATCGGTCATGCCATGGGCGGCAAAGAAACGGGCGGCGGCTTCGCCGCCGTTGCCGCTGGTGCCCAAGGTGGCCACCCGGGCGTTGTAATAGTCCATGCCACTCATCCACAGCGGGGCTTGCCAGCGCTCGCACAGCCAATGCGCCAGGCCAACGTGGTCCGGGTGCATGTGGGTCACGATGACCCGCAAAATCGGCAGGCCTTCCAGCTGGCTTTCAAAAATGCCTTCCCACTGGGCGCGCGATTCCGGTCGGTCGATGCAGCAATCCACCACCGTCCAACCTTGGCGGCCATCCAAGCTGTCGCGAATCAGCCATAAATTGATGTGGTCCAGGGCGAAGGGCAGGGCCATGCGAATCCAGCGGATGCCCGGCGCAACCTCCAGCGTCTGGGCGGGTGGCGGCATGACGTCGCCCAGCGGATAGTGAAGTTGCGCTTCTAAATGGTTCATGTGTCCGATTTTCCTTCATAATTGACGTTTACGTAAACGTCAATTTGTCATCATGGCGACCACCTACTCCATCAGCGACCTGGCCCAGGAATTTGACCTGACGACACGCGCCATCCGTTTTTACGAGGACATGGGGCTGCTGCAGCCCGAGCGTTCCGGCGCAGGCGGGCGCAGCCGGGTGTACAGCGCCCGCGACCGCACCCGCTTGCGCCTGACCTTGCGCGCCAAGCGGCTGGGCCTGTCACTGAACGAGGCCAAAGAAATCATCGACATGTACGACAGCCCACGCGACACCGTGCCGCAGCTGCAAAAGTTTCTGGTCATTTTGGCGGCCCACCGCCAACAGCTCGAGGCCCAATTGCGCGAGGTCGAGGCCAACCTGGATGAAGTGAAAGTGCACGAAAAAGAAGCCCGCGCGTTGCTGGCCAAGCATGCCAAGAAAGCCATGGAGAAAGCATGAGCACCTCGCCACACGACACGGTATCCACGCCTTTGTGGGATCGGATCCACCAGAGTTTTCTGCGCCAGGGCATGATGCAGCAGTTGGGTGCGCGGTTGGACCGCGTCGCGCCAGGCGAGGTTGAAATTGCTTTGCCTTATTCTGACCGCGTGACCCAACAGCAAGGCGGGTTTCATGGCGGCGCCATGGGTGCCTTGGCCGACATTGCCGGAGGCTATGCGGCCTTGACCGTGGCGCCCGAAGGCATGGAGGTGACCACGGTGGAATACAAAATCAATTTTCTTGCCGCCTTCCAAGGCGGCGAGTTGCGTGCCTCGGGCAAAGTGCTGCGCGCTGGCAAGCGACTGATCGTGACCTCGGTGCTCGTGCAACATGTTTCGACAGCAGGCAAGACATCGGACTGCGCCGTGATGCAGCAAACCGTGATGCCGGTTCCCAAAACTTACGACTGACCCCTATCTGACCGACAAGCCAGGAGACCTGAATGAGCAACTTACCCGGACTGAACTTCCAACTCGGCGAAGACATCGATGCCCTGCGCGACGCCGTGCGCGAGTTCGCGCAAGCGGAAATCGCGCCACGCGCCGCTGAGATCGACCGCACCGACCAATTCCCCATGGACCTGTGGCGCAAGATGGGCGATTTGGGCGTGCTTGGCATCACCGTGCCCGAGGCCTATGGTGGCGCCAACATGGGTTACCTGGCCCACATGATTGCCATGGAGGAAATTTCACGCGCTTCCGCCAGCGTGGGCCTGAGCTATGGCGCGCACAGCAATTTGTGCGTCAACCAGATCAAGCGCAACGGCACTGACGCACAGCGGCAGAAATACCTGCCCAAGCTGATCAGCGGTGAGCATGTCGGCGCTTTGGCCATGTCCGAACCAGGCGCAGGCAGTGACGTGATCAGCATGAAACTCAAGGCAGAAGACAAGGGCGGCTATTACCTGCTCAATGGCAACAAGATGTGGATCACCAACGGCCCGGATGCCGACACCTTGGTGGTCTACGCCAAGACCGAGCCGGAAATGGGCGCCCGTGGCGTCACCGCGTTCTTGATTGAAAAGGGCATGAAGGGCTTTTCGATTGCGCAAAAGCTGGACAAGCTGGGCATGCGCGGAAGCCACACCGGCGAATTGGTGTTCCAAAATGTGGAGGTGCCCGCCGAGAACATCCTGGGCGGCTTGAACAATGGCGCCAAGGTGCTGATGAGCGGTCTCGATTACGAGCGTGCCGTGTTGGCCGCCGGCCCGATCGGCATCATGCAGTCGGTGATGGACAACGTGGTGCCCTACATCCATGACCGCAAGCAATTCGGCCAAAGCATTGGCGAGTTCCAACTCATCCAGGGCAAAGTGGCCGACATGTACACCGTGTTGCAAGCCGGCCGTGCCTTTTGTTACACCATCGGCAAAAACCTGGACTTGTTGGGCGCCGAGCATGTGCGCCAGGTCCGCAAGGATTGCGCCAGCGTCATTTTGTGGTGCGCCGAAAAGGCCACCTGGATGGCGGGCGAGGGCGTGCAAATTTTTGGGGGCAATGGCTACATCAACGAGTACCCCCTGGGCCGTTTGTGGCGCGATGCCAAGCTGTATGAAATCGGCGCTGGCACCAGCGAAATCCGGCGCATGCTGATTGGCCGCGAGCTGTTCGCTGAAACACTGTGATGGGCACCCCAGCATGAGCGCCTCACTGCAACATTTGTTTGACAACAACCGTGCCTGGGCGGCGCGCCGGGAACAAGAGCGCCCCGGGTTTTTCAACCAGTTGGCGCAACAGCAAAGCCCCAAGTACCTCTGGATTGGCTGCTCTGACAGTCGCGTGCCCGCCAACGAAATCACCGGCCTGGACCCGGGCGAGGTGTTTGTCCATCGCAATGTGGCCAATGTGGTGGTGCATTCCGATTTGAACGCCTTGTCGGTGATCCAGTTTGCGGTCGAGCATTTGCGCATTGAGCACATCATGGTGGTGGGTCACTATGGCTGTGGTGGCGTTCTGGCGGCCACGCGCGGCACCCGCATCGGCCTGGCCGACAACTGGCTGCGCCATGTGCAAGATGTGCGTTTGCGGCATCGCCAACGCTTGAACCATTTGCCTCAGGCCGAGCTGGAAAGCGTCATGTGCGAAATGAATGTGATCGAGCAAGTGGGCAACGTCGCCTTGTCCAATGTGATGCAGGACGCCTGGGGCCGTGGCCAAAAAATATCAGTGCATGGCTGGATTTACGGCTTGAACGATGGCTTGGTCAAAGACCTGGGGGTCACCATGAGTGGCCCGCATGAAGTGGTCGATGTGTTTCGAAGTGCTTTCAAGCGCTACCCGCGCGGCAACGCTTGAGTTTTTATTTGCAGGAGTTTTTCATGTCTGATCCGATCGTGATTGTCAGTGCTGCCCGCACCCCCATGGGCAGTTTTCAGGGCGATTTTTCCGCATTGGCGGCCCATGACCTGGGCGGTGCCGCCATTGCGGCGGCCGTGCAGCGTGCAGGCATTGCGCCCGAGTTGGTGACCGAGGTCTTGTTTGGCAACTGCCTGATGGCGGGCCAAGGCCAGGCGCCGGCGCGTCAGGCGGCGTTCAAAGGCGGCTTGCCCAAGAGTGCCGGTGCGGTCACCTTGTCCAAAATGTGTGGCTCGGGCATGCGTGCAGCCATGTTTGCCCACGACATGCTGCTGGCGGGCTCGCACGATGTGTTGGTGGCCGGTGGCATGGAGAGCATGACCAACGCGCCCTACCTCATGCTCAAGGGCCGTGGCGGTTACCGTATGGGCCACGACCGGATTTTCGACCACATGATGCTCGATGGCCTGGAAGACGCCTACCAGCCCGGGCGCAGCATGGGCACCTTTGGCGAAGATTGCGCAGCCAAGTACAGCTTCACGCGCGCGCAGCAGGATGCGTTTGCCATCGCCAGTGTGGAGCGGGCCAAGGCCGCCATCAGCTCTGGTCACTTCGCCACCGAAATCACGCCGGTGACGGTGAAGGACCGCAGTGGCGAGCGTGTGGTGAGCCAGGATGAAGGCCCGGGCAAAGTCAAGCTCGACAAAATCACCGGCTTGAAGCCCGCCTTCAAGAAAGACGGCACCATCACCGCGGCCTCCAGTTCTTCCATCAACGATGGTGCCGCTGCCTTGGTCATGATGCGCGAGTCCACGGCGCGCCAACTCGGTTGCCAACCGCTGGCGCGCGTCGTGAGCCACGCCGGCCATGCGCAAGAGCCCGAGTGGTTTGCCACTGCCCCGGTGGGCGCCACGCAAAAAGCCTTGGCCAAAGCGGGCTGGCAAGTGAGCGATGTCGACCTTTGGGAAATCAACGAAGCGTTTGCGGTGGTGCCCATGGCCTTGATGGCCGACCTGAAGGTGCCGCACGACAAAGTGAACGTGCATGGCGGCGCCTGTGCCTTGGGACACCCCATTGGGGCCAGTGGCGCGCGCATCTTGGTGACCTTGCTGCACGCCTTGAGGGCGCGGGGCTTGAAAAAAGGCCTGGCCACGCTGTGCATTGGCGGTGGCGAAGCGACGGCCATGGCCGTTGAAATGCTCTGAGCCTGTGGGCTGGAAGGTTCAAAGATGAGCACCGTCCTGGTCATTGGCGCTTCCCGCGGCTTGGGCTTGGAGTTGGCGACGCAGTACGCTGCCGCGGGCTGGCGTGTCATTGGCACGGCGCGCACGCCCGAGGGCTTGTCGCGTTTACAAGCGGTCGGTGCGGAGGCTTTGTCGCTGGATGTCAGTGACCCGGCCAGCGTCAGCGGTCTGTCCTGGCGCCTCGATGGTGAAAAGCTGGACCTGGCCCTGTATGTGGCCGGCGTCATGGACAAAGGCGATGCGCAGACCCCGCCCACGCGCGAGGCCTTTGACGCGGTCATGCACGCCAATGTCCTGGGCGCCATGCAAGTCATTCCCCAAGTCGCACCCATGCTGCAAGCGGGCCAGGGCACGCTGGCCTGCATCAGCAGCCGCATGGGCAGCTTGGCACTGACGCAAAGCAGCGATGCCGCGCTGTACCGCATCAGCAAGGCGGCGCTGAACATGGTGGTGCGCACGACGCAAGCGGGCTACCCTGATATCGCTGTGGTGGCCTTGCATCCTGGCTGGGTGCAAACCGACATGGGTGGCCGCGCCGCGCCTTTGACGCCCCGTGAGAGTGTGGCCGCCATGCGCGCCACGCTGGCTTCGTTGAAGCCTGAACACCACGGCCAATTTCTTTCTCATGATGGCTCGCCCTTGGCGTGGTGAGGCCCTTGCTTTGATGGAGTTCCCATGCTACTGACCCCCGACCAGGAAATGATTCGCGATGCCGTACGGGCCTTTACCCAGGAACAGTTGTGGCCGCAGGCCGCACGCTGGGACAAAGAGCACACTTTTCCCAAAGAAGTGCACCGTGGTTTGGCCGACCTGGGGGCTTATGGCATCTGCGTGCCTGAAGCCCAAGGCGGCGCCGGCCTGGATTACCTGACTCTGGCCGTGGTGCTGGAAGAAATTGCCGCGGGCGACGGTGGCACCAGCACCGCCATCAGCGTCACCAATTGCCCGGTGAATGCCATCCTGATGCGCTACGGCAACCCCGAGCAACAAAAGAAATGGCTGATGCCCTTGGCGCAAGGCCACATGCTCGGTGCTTTTTGCCTCACCGAACCCCATGTCGGTTCCGATGCCTCGGCCTTGCGCACCACGGCCACCCGCGAGGGCGACAGCTATGTGTTGCAAGGCGTCAAGCAGTTCATCACCAGCGGCAAGCATGGCGATGTGGCCATTGTGATTGCGGTGACCGACAAGGCCGCCGGCAAAAAAGGCATCAGCGCCTTCATCGTGCCAACCGACACGCCCGGCTATGTGGTGGCGCGACTCGAAGACAAGCTGGGGCAGCATTCCAGCGACACCGCGCAAATCAATTTTGACCAATGCCGCGTGCCCGCAGAAAACCTGATTGGCCAAGAGGGCGAGGGCTACAAAATTGCCCTCAGTGCCTTGGAGGGCGGGCGCATTGGCATCGCCGCGCAAAGCGTGGGCATGGCGCGCAGCGCGCTGGAGGTGGCCCTGGATTACGCGCGCCAGCGCGAAAGCTTCGGCACCGCGATTTTCAATCACCAAGCGGTTGGCTTTCGCTTGGCCGACTGCGCCACGCGACTCGAGGCCGCGCGTCAGTTGATCTGGCATGCCGCCGCCTTGCGCGATGCCGGCCGTCCCTGCCTGAAAGAGGCGGCCATGGCCAAGCTGTTCGCCAGCGAAGTGGCCGAGGAGGTTTGCAGTGCCGCCATTCAAACCCTGGGCGGTTATGGCTATGTGAGCGATTTTCCTGTGGAGCGCATTTACCGTGACGTGCGTGTTTGCCAAATTTACGAAGGCACCTCGGACGTTCAAAAGATCCTGATCCAACGCGCATTGGCATGAAGGCTTCTGCGTCGGCCTTGTTGGCTTGCCCCTGCGGCCAACGCAGTGGTCGTGGACTGGCTACGCTTGCTGACTGTTGTGGCCCAAGGTTCTCAGGCGAGCAACCTGCGCCGGATGCCGAGGCCTTGATGCGCTCGCGCTATACGGCCTATGTGCTGGGCCATGCAGATTACTTGTTGGCCACTTGGCACGAGCGCACTCGCCCCGCCACGCTGGAACTGGATCCCGCCGCCAAGTGGTTGGGCCTGGAGGTCAAGCAGCGACTGCAAACAGGGGACAACCTAGCCGAGGTGTCATTTGTGGCGCGTTTTCGCTTGGCAGGCCGGGCTGTTCGTTTGACAGAGCACAGCCGCTTTGTGCGCGAGAATGGGCGCTGGTTTTACGTGGACGGAGATGTGAGCTGACATGCGCTTTCAAGCCCTTCTATTCGATTGCGATGGCGTCTTGGTCGACAGCGAGCCCATCACCCATGGCGTTTTGCAAGCGATGCTGCACGAGCAGGGCTGGCGCCTGACGATGGAGGAGTGTGTCCACCATTTCATGGGCCGGGCGGTCAAAGACCAGCGCACCGTCGTCGAGCACCACACCCAGCAACCGTTGACAGAAGCCTGGCTGACAGCTTTTCGTGAACGCCGCAACCAGGCGTTGGAAGAGCACCTGCAAGCTGTGCCGCACATTCATGCCGCGATGGCGGCCCTGCAACCGGTGTTTGCCCAACGCATGGCCTGCGCTTCGGGAGCGGACCGTTTCAAGGTGGAGTTGCAATTGAAAAAGGTCGGGTTGCACACTTATTTTGCGGGCCGCATTTTCAGTGGCCATGAAATGCCGCGCAGCAAACCCGCGCCCGATGTTTACCTGGCCGCCGCAGAACACTTGGCGGTCCCGACAGCCGATTGCCTGGTGATCGAAGACACGCCCACGGGCGTCACCGCCGGCGTGGCCGCGGGGGCCGAGGTGTGGGCCTATGTGGCGCCCGGCGCGCAGGACATGGCGCGCAACATCGAAGTCTTGCGGCAAGCGGGCGCCCAGCGCGTTTTTCACAGCATGGCCGACTTGCCGGGCCTGATCCAAGCCGCCTGAGGTCGGCAAAAAAGTGGACGAATCAATTGACGTTTACGTAAACGTCAATTAGAGTGCTGGTTTTCCGAAAGAGTGAGCCATGCCTGTTCTGGAGACAAAACTCAACCCTCGCTCGGCTGAATTTCAAGCCAATGCCACGGCCATGCGCGCCCAGGTGGACGATCTTCAGGCCCAGCTTGCCCAAGTGGCCCAAGGCGGCGGCGAAGCCGCCCGTGCCAAGCACACCGCGCGCGGCAAATTGCTGCCCCGCGAGCGCGTTCAGCGCCTGCTGGACCCTGGCACGCCTTTCCTAGAGTTGGCGCCGCTGGCGGCCCTGCAGATGTACCAAAACGACGCGCCCAGCGCCGGGCTGATTGCCGGCATTGGCCGCGTCAGTGGCGTGGACTGCATGATTGTGTGCAACGACGCCACGGTCAAGGGCGGCACCTACTACCCCATGACGGTGAAAAAGCATTTGCGCGCCCAGGAAGTGGCCCAGCAAAACCGTTTGCCCTGCATTTACCTGGTGGACTCGGGCGGCGCCAACTTGCCCAACCAGGACGAAGTGTTCCCCGACCGCGATCACTTTGGCCGCATCTTTTTCAACCAGGCCAACATGAGCGCCCAGGGCATTGCCCAGATTGCCGTGGTCATGGGCAGTTGCACGGCCGGTGGCGCCTATGTGCCCGCCATGAGCGATGAAGCCATCATCGTGAAAAACCAGGGCACGATTTTCCTGGGCGGACCGCCCTTGGTGAAAGCGGCCACCGGCGAAGTGGTCACGGCCGAGGACCTGGGCGGCGGCGATGTGCACACCCGCCTGTCGGGTGTGGCCGATCACCTGGCGCAAAACGACTTGCATGCGATTGCCCTGGCTCGGCAAGCGGTGAAAAATTTGAACGCCCGCAAAGTGCCGCCCATCGCGACCCAGGCGCCGCAAGCGCCTCGCTTTGCAGCCGAAGAGCTGTATGGCGTCATCCCAACCGACACCCGCAAGCCCTTTGACGTGCGCGAAATCATCGCGCGCATCGTCGATGGCTCCGAATTCGATGAGTTCAAGTCGCGCTTTGGCACCACCTTGGTCTGTGGCTTTGCGCGCATCGAGGGCATGCCCGTGGGCATCATTGCCAACAATGGCATTTTGTTTTCAGAGTCGGCCCTGAAAGGCGCGCACTTCATCGAGCTGTGCTGCCAGCGCAAGATCCCCTTGGTGTTCTTGCAAAACATCACCGGCTTCATGGTCGGCCGCAAATACGAAAACGAGGGCATCGCCCGCAACGGCGCCAAGATGGTGACCGCGGTGGCCACGGCGGCGGTGCCCAAGTTCACCGTCATCATCGGCGGCAGCTTTGGCGCTGGCAACTACGGCATGTGTGGACGGGCCTACAGTCCGCGCTTCTTGTGGATGTGGCCCAATGCACGCATTAGCGTCATGGGCGGCGAGCAAGCCGCCAGCGTGCTGGCGACGGTCAAGCGCGATGGCATCGAGGCCAAAGGAGGTGCGTGGAGCGCTTCCGAAGAAGAGGCCTTCAAGTCCCCGATTCGCCAACAGTATGAAGTGCAAGGCCATCCTTATTACGCCACGGCGCGTTTGTGGGACGACGGCGTGATCGACCCCGCAGACACCCGCCGTGTGCTGGCCATGGGTTTGAGCGCATCGCTGAATGCACCCATCCCCGAGACCCAGTTTGGCGTATTCAGGATGTGATGCCATGACCGCCGTACGCATCACCCATGAAGCGGCCGTGACCACCATCACGCTGTGCCGTCCCGAAGTTCGCAATGCCTTCAATGAAGAAGTGATTGCCGAATTGACCCAAGCCTTCCGTCAGGCCTCCGCCGATGAGCGCGTGCGCTGCGTGGTGTTGGCAGCCGAAGGCCCTGCCTTTTGTGCCGGCGCCGACCTGAACTGGATGCGGCGCATGGCCGACTACACCCGCGACGAAAACCTGGCCGATGCCAGCAAGTTGGCCGACATGCTGGAAGCCATTTATGTCTGCCGTGCGCCGGTCATTGCCCGGGTGCAAGGCGATGTGTTTGCGGGCGGCATGGGCCTGGTGGCCGCGGCCGACATGGCGGTCAGCGTCGACACCGCCCAGTTTTGCCTGAGCGAAGTCAAGTTGGGCCTGATTCCCGCCACCATCAGCCCGTATGTGATTCGCGCCATGGGCGCGCGTGCAGCGCACCGTTATTTTTTGACGGCCGAGCGTTTCAGTGCGGCCGAAGCGCATCGCGTGGGCTTGGTCCACGAGGTGACCACGGCCGATGGGCTGGATGCGGTCGTGGGCCAATGGGTGCAGGCCCTGACCAGTGCCAGCCCGCATGCCGTTCAAGTGTGCAAGCGCCTGGTGCAGGATGTGGCCGAGCGCGAAATCGATGCCGCGCTGGTGGCCCAAACCGTGGCCGGCATTGCCGATATTCGCGCCAGTGCGCAGGGCAAGGAGGGCGTGCAGTCTTTCTTGCAAAAACGCAAACCCAACTGGTTGCTGTGAGGATTCCGAGATGTTTCAAAAAATTCTGATTGCCAACCGAGGCGAAATCGCCTGCCGCGTGGCGGCCACAGCGCGCCGCATGGGCATTCGCACCGTGGCGGTGTACTCGGATGCCGATGCCAACGCCAAACACACCCAGTCCTGCGACGAAGCGGTGCACATTGGTGGCAGCGCGCCCAAGGACAGCTACCTGCGCTGGGAGCGCATTCTCGAGGCGGCCAAGGCCACGGGCGCGCAAGCCATTCACCCGGGCTACGGTTTCTTGAGTGAGAACGAAGCCTTTGCCCAAGCTTGCGCGCAAGCGGGCTTGGTGTTCATCGGCCCACCGGCTTCGGCCATCCAGGCCATGGGCTTGAAAGCCGAGTCCAAACAATTAATGGAAAAAGCCGGTGTGCCCTTGGTTCCTGGCTACCACGGCAAGGACCAAGACCCTGGCTTGCTGCAGCGCGAAGCCGATCGCATTGGCTACCCTGTGCTCATCAAGGCCAGTGCCGGCGGTGGGGGCAAGGGCATGCGCATCGTCACGCAAGCCTCGGAGTTCGCGCCGTCCTTGGCCTCGTGCCAGCGCGAGGCGCGCAACAGCTTTGGCGACGATGCCGTCTTGATTGAAAAATACGTGCAGCGTCCGCGCCACATTGAAATTCAGGTGTTTGGCGACAGCCAAGGCGACTGTGTGTACTTGTTCGAGCGCGATTGCTCGGTGCAGCGCCGCCACCAAAAGGTGTTGGAAGAAGCGCCCGCGCCTGGCATGACCGAAGACTTGCGCGCCCGCATGGGTGCGGCAGCGGTGGCTGCTGCCAAAGCTGTGGGCTATGTGGGGGCGGGCACGGTGGAGTTCATCGTCGAGCAATCAGAGCGCGGCATGGACTTCTTCTTCATGGAGATGAACACCCGTTTGCAAGTGGAACACCCAGTGACCGAGGCCATCACGGGCCTGGACTTGGTGGAGTGGCAGTTGCGGGTGGCTTCGGGCGAGCCCTTGCCCTTGAAGCAGGCCGATTTGCGCATCCATGGCCATGCGATCGAAGCGCGTTTGTGCGCTGAAAATCCCGACAACCAATTCTTGCCGGCCACCGGCCGCCTGAACGTTTACCGCAAGCCCCACGCCAGCGCTTTTGCGCAGGGCAATGTGCGCATTGACGATGGCGTTCGCGAGGGCGACGCCATCAGCCCTTATTACGACTCCATGGTGGCCAAGCTGATCGTGCACGGCGAAACCCGTGAACAAGCTTTGGCGCGCCTCGATGCCGCCTTGGCGCAGACGCACATTGTGGGCCTGGCCACCAATGTGCAGTTTCTGCGCCATGTCTTGCGCAGCCCCTCTTTTGCCCAAGCGCAATTGGACACCGCCCTGATTGAACGCGAAAAAGACGTGTTGTTTCATCAGCGACCCCTCAGTCGTGACTTGGCGATCGCCGCCGTGGTGGCCCACACCCTGGCCACCGAGCAGGCGATGGCACAAGCCGACGCATCGGGCTGGGTGGACCCTTTCGCGCACCGTGATGGCTGGCAATCGCACGGCCGTCAACTGCGTCACTGGTCGTTTGACGATGCGGGCGAGTTGGTGACGGCCACGCTCACCTATGGCGCGGGTGGGGCCTTGTCATTGGCCCTTCAAGGCGGGCCAGAAACTGCCCTGCAATGGCAACGCCTGGGCGACAGCTTGCAGCTTCAGTGGGGCACCGTGCGTTGCGTGGCATCGGTTTATCGGCAAGGCGAAACCGCCCATGTGTTCACGCCGCAAGGCGCTGCCCGACTGGGCGTGGTCGACGCCCTGGCGCATGCCGGTGAGGCCGCCCAGGAAGCCGGCCGACTCACCGCGCCCATGCCCGGCAAAATCGTGTCCTTCGCCGTGAAGGCAGGCGATGCCGTGAAAGCCGGCCAGGCCCTGGCGGTGATGGAGGCCATGAAGATGGAGCACACCATTCAGGCGCCCGCAGACGGCAAAGTCGCTGAGTTGCTTTTTGCCCCCGGTGACCAGGTGACCGAAGGGGCGGAATTGCTGCGCCTGGCGGCATGAATCCCAGGCTTGGGTGAGAATGCAGGGATGAAGATCGCTGTCTGTTTGAGCAACACCAAGCCCGCGCCCTGGATTGCCAGTTTGCAAGCCGCCTTGCCTGAAGCACAGGTGTATGAGTGGGTGCCCGGTGCGCCTCCCGCCGACTATGCGCTGGTGTGGACGCCGCCGCAACAATTCATCGATGAACAACCGCAGCTCAAGGCCTTGTTCAATGCCGGTGCGGGCGTCGATGCCTTGCTGCGCATGAAGCTACCCGCCAGCATGACCTTGGTGCGCCTGGACGACGCCGGCATGTCGGTGCAAATGGCCGAGTATGTGGTGCATGCCGTGACGCGTCACTTTCGCGAGTTCCAGGCCTACGACCAGGCCCAAACCCAATCGCATTGGGCGTACCGCAAGCCTCATCGGCGCCAGGAATTCTCGGTGGGTATTTTGGGCTTGGGTATTTTGGGCAAGCGTGTCGCAGAGGCCGTGCGGCAATTTGAGTTTCCGGTGAATGGCTGGAGTCGCACCCCCAAACAGATCGAAGGGGTCAGTTGTTTTTCAGGCGAGACCGGCTTGTCGGCGTTCCTGGCCGCCACGCGTGTGCTGGTGTGTTTGCTGCCCTTGACGCCCGACACGCAGGGCTTGATGAACCGTCAGACGCTGTCGCAATTGCAGCCTGGCGCTTATGTCATCAACGTGGCGCGCGGCGCGCATTTGGTCGACGAGGATTTGCTGGCGCTGCTGGACCAAGGCCATTTGGCTGGCGCGACGCTCGACGTGTTTCGAACCGAGCCGCTGCCTCAGGCGCACGCCTTTTGGCAGCACCCCAAGATCACCGTGACGCCGCACATTTCGGCGCGCACCTTGCGCGATGAAAGCATTGCGCAAATCGCGCAAAAAATTTCGGCCCTGCAACGCGGCGAACCCCTTGCCAGTTTGGCTGGAGTGGTCGATCCGAAGAAAGGTTATTGACATGTTGCCCTCTCGCGTCAAGTTGGTGGACGTTGGCCCGCGTGACGGCTTGCAAAATGAAAAGCAGCCAGTTCCTGCGGCCACCAAGATCGCCTTGGTCCACAAGCTGCAAGCGGCCGGTTTGCGAGAGATCGAAGTCACCAGCTTTGTTTCCCCCAAGTGGGTGCCGCAGATGGCCGACAACGCCGAGGTGATGGCGGGCATTCAACGCCAGGCTGGTGTGCGGTATTCGGTGTTGACCCCCAACATGCAAGGCTTCGAGGCAGCGGTGAAATCGCGCCCTGATGAAATCGTGGTGTTTGGCGCGGCCAGCGAAGCTTTCAGCCACAAGAACATCAATTGCTCGATTGCCGAGAGCATGGCGCGCTTCGCGCCGGTGGTTTCCGCGGCGCGCGCTGCAGGCATCTACGTGCGTGGCGCCATGTCGTGCACCGTGGGCTGCCCTTACGAAGGCGAAGTGGCCCCCGAGCGGGTGGGGTACCTGGCCAAGTTGATGAAAGACATCGGCGTGCAGCATGTGGGCGTGGCCGACACCATTGGCGTGGGCACCCCGCGAAAAATTCAAGCGGCACTGGAAGCCACCTTGCAACACTATGCGCTGGACGATGTCTCGGGGCACTTCCATGACACCTATGGCCAAGCCTTGGCCAACACGCTGGCCAGTCTGGAACTGGGCGTCTGGCAATTTGACACCTCGGTGGCTGGTTTGGGCGGCTGTCCCTATGCCAAGGGCGCCACAGGCAATGTGGCCACCGAAGACGTGGTGTATTTGTTGCACGGCATGGGCATTGACACCGGCATCGATCTGGATCGTTTGGTCGATGCTGGCGTGTTCATCAGCGAGGCTTTGGGCCGCCAGACGTCTTCGCGGGTGGCCCGTGCTTTGCTGAGCAAGCGCGCAGGGTAAAGGCCTTGGAACCCTCTGAACAACATCGGTTGGCACAGGCCATGCGAGACTGGTCCGCGCAGTTGTTGGCGCAGCCCGGCCCCCTGCCCTCGCCCTGTGTCTCGGTTTGCCAAATGGCCGATGGCTTGTGCCAGGGTTGCTGGCGCACCCTGGATGAAATTGCCAGCTGGGGGCAGTTGCAGGACGCGCAGCGCCGCCTTGTCTGGCAACGCATTGCCCAGCGATTGACACCACCCGAGGAGGGCCGCGCATGAAGCAGATCACCTTTTATTTCGACTTCATTTCGCCCTATGCCTATCTGGCGTTTGAAGCCTTGCCGCAGGCTTTGCAGGGCATCAGCCACCAGGTGCACTACCAGCCAATTTTGTTTGCGGGCTTGCTCAAGCACCATGGCCAATTGGGGCCCGCTGAAATTACCGGAAAGCGCGATTGGACTTACCAGCAAGTGCAATGGGCAGCGCATCAGCACAACATCCCCTTGCAATTGCCTTCGGCCCACCCGTTCAATCCTTTGGCTTTGCTGCGTCTGGCTTTGGCTTGCCCCGAGGCGGGCCTGCCCAATCGCTGGGTCTGTGAAGCCATCTTCAGGCATGCTTGGAAAGAGGGCGGCGACCCTGTGTCCCCCGACAGATTGCGTGCGTTGACAGAACAGCTGGCGCCGCAACAAGATCCCTCGAGCCCGCAGGTCAAGCAGCGCTTGATCGATGCCACGCAAAATGCAATCACCGCCGGGCTCTTTGGCGTGCCCACCATGGCCGTCGATGGCAAACTGTTTTGGGGCTTTGACGCACTCCCCATGCTCAGGGCTTTTCTGCAGGGAGACGCCTGGTTTGAGTCGGGTGCTTGGCAAGCTGCACAAGCGTTGCCGTCGGGGATTTCCCGAAAATAATTTCCGATTGACGCGATGTGAAATCAAAGACAAGGGTTATTACCTAGCTTGTCAGCAGCCATTCAGTTTCCCGTCAGAACCTGGAAAGGACGCCCCTTAAGAATCTCGCATCCCTTCAATTTCGAGGGGGCTTAACTTTTGGAGACATCGCTATGGCAACAGCAGAAGCCGCACGCCCGATGACCGCCGAAGAGAAGAAAGTGATCTTCGCTTCGTCGCTCGGCACCGTGTTCGAGTGGTATGACTTTTACCTTTACGGTTCACTCGCCGCAATCATTGCGAAGCAGTTTTTCAGCGGACTGGACGCTGGTTCTGCTTTCATTTTCGCGCTCTTGGCTTTTGCCGCTGGCTTCATCGTGCGCCCCTTTGGCGCGCTGGTGTTTGGCCGCCTCGGCGACATGATCGGTCGCAAGTACACCTTCTTGGTGACCATCCTGATCATGGGCTTGTCGACCTTTATCGTGGGTATTCTCCCCACCTACGCCAGCATTGGCGTGGCAGCGCCCGTCATCCTGATCTGCTTGCGCTTGCTGCAAGGCCTGGCGCTGGGCGGTGAGTACGGCGGTGCCGCAACCTACGTGGCAGAACACGCGCCCCATGGCAAGCGTGGCGCCTACACCTCCTGGATTCAAACCACCGCGACCCTGGGCCTGTTCCTGTCGCTGATGGTGATTCTGGGCACGCGGACCGCAATTGGCGAAGCCGCCTTTGCCGATTGGGGCTGGCGCGTTCCCTTCATCGTGTCGATCGCCTTGCTGGCCGTCTCGGTGTACATCCGTTTGTCGATGAACGAATCGCCCGCCTTCCAGAAAATGAAGGCCGAAGGCAAGACCTCCAAGGCCCCCCTGTCCGAGTCTTTCGGCCAGTGGAAAAACCTGAAGATCGTGATTCTGGCCCTGATCGGCCTGACCGCCGGTCAAGCGGTGGTGTGGTATTCGGGCCAGTTCTATGCCTTGTTCTTCCTGACCCAGGCCCTGAAGGTCGATGGCGCCACGGCCAACATTTTGGTCGCGGTCTCGCTGATCATCGGCACGCCTTTCTTCATTTTGTTTGGCTCCATGTCGGACAAAATTGGCCGCAAGCCCATCATCATGCTGGGTTGTTTGCTCGCCGTGCTGACCTATTTCCCGGTGTTTGAAGCACTGACCAAGGCTGCCAACCCTGACCTGCACGCTGCTCAGCAAAAGAGCAAGGTGGTGGTCACGGCCGATGCCAAAGAGTGCTCCTTCCAGTTCAACCCCACGGGCACGGTCAAATTCACCAGCTCTTGCGACATTGCCAAGCAACTCTTGGCTGCCAACTCGGTGAGCTATTCCAACGAAGCGGGCGCCGCGGGTACACCTGCCACCATCAAGGTGGGCGATGTTGAAATCGTCAGCTACAGCTCCAAAGGCCTGCCTGCCGAGGAAGCCAAAGCCAAGGATGCGGAGTTCAAGAAGGGTGTTCTGGATGCTCTGAAGGCTGCCGGCTACCCCGCCAAGGCGGACCCCGCCAAGGTTGACAAGTTCATGATCACCGTGATCCTGACCTACTTGGTGATCCTGGTGACCATGGTGTACGGCCCGATCGCGGCCATGCTGGTGGAAATGTTCCCCACCCGCATTCGCTACACCTCGATGTCCTTGCCCTACCACATTGGCAACGGCTGGTTCGGTGGTTTGCTGCCTACCACGGCCTTCGCCATCGTGGCGCAGACCGGCAACATGTACAACGGTTTGTGGTACCCGATCATCATTGCCGGCATGACCTTCGTCGTTGGCATGTTGTTCGTCAAGGAAACCAAGGACGTGGACATCTACGCGGGTGACTGAGCTTTGTAAGCATTCCGGGGGGACCCGGATGCTAGAGTCAAGCCCTCCCTTGGTGGAGGGCTTTTTTTTCGGACGCTAGGAGAATCAAGATGTGGAAAATTGCTGTGGGATTTGTCGTGTTTGCGGCATTGGCCCTGTTTGTGATCATGAAGGGTGGCGACAACCTGGACATGGGGGGTGAAAAGCATGGCGCCGATGCCGTGCATGCGCCCGAACCTGCCAAGCCGGCTGAAGCTGCGGCTTCCGCCGCCGCGCCAGCACCGGCGGCTGCTGCACCCGCAGCGCCTGCGGCCCCTGCTGCTGCCAAATAAATTTGGCGCGGCGCTGAAAGCCACGGCCTTGGCCGTGGCTTTTTTGGGGGGGGTGCGACGGCACCTGCGCCAGTGCCTAGCAAAGGGCATTTAATCCTGCCTAGAATGATGGCCCTCACTCTCCCGATCGAGCTGTCATGACCCAGGGCCTTATTCGAATACGTGGCGCACGCCAGCACAACCTCAAGAACCTGGACCTGGACCTGCGCACGGGTGAGCTGACGGTGGTCACGGGCCCCAGCGGCTCCGGCAAGTCCAGCCTGGTGTTTGACACCTTGTATGCGGAAGGCCAGCGGCGTTACGTTGAAACCTTCAGCGCCTATGCCCGGCAATTTCTGGACCGCATGGACCGCCCGGCGGTTGACCGTGTCGAGGGGGTGCCACCCGCGATTGCCATCGACCAAACCAACCCGGTTCGCAGCTCCCGCTCCACCGTGGGCACCATGACCGAGCTGAACGATCACCTGAAGCTCATGTTTGCGCGGGCTGCGCAGCTGTTTGATCGCCAGACAGCGCAAGCCGTTCAACACGACACCCCCGAAAGTTTGTACGCCGAGCTACAGCGCCGCGCGGCGCCCCGCGACCCTCGCCTGGTGCTGACCTTTCCGGTGGAGTTGCCTGCGGGCACCACGGCCGAAGAAGTGGAGCAGTGGCTGAGCGCCAGCGGCTTCACCCGCACCCATGCCGAGCGCGAAGTGGCCACGCCCACCGGCCCACGCCGCGTGCTCGATGTGGTGGCCGATCGCTTCCGTATCTCGGGCGCCGAAAAAGCACGCGTGATGGAAGCCCTGGAAACCGCCATCAAGCGCGGCAGTGGGCGACTCACGGTTTACGCCCTGGCCGATGAGCAACAGCCCGAAGAAGTCTGGCGCTTTTCCACGGGCCTGCATTGCCCTGAAAGCGATTTGCGCTACAGCGAGCCCACGCCCTCCATGTTCTCTTTCAACTCGGCCGTGGGCGCGTGCGAGACGTGTCGCGGCTTTGGGCGGGTGATTGGGGTCGATTACGGTTTGGTCATTCCCAACCACAAGCTGACCCTGCGCGCAGGCGCCATCAAAACCATTCAAACCCCCGCCTGGTCGGAATGTCAGGACGACCTGATGCGGCATGCCGAAAAAGCCGGCATTCCGCGGGACACGCCCTGGAACAAACTCACCCCCGAGCAACAGGACTGGGTGATCCAGGGCTCACCGAACTGGAATGGCAAGTGGAACCAGCAGTGGTACGGCATCAAGCGCTTTTTTGAATACCTAGAGAGCAAGTCGTACAAGATGCACATCCGCGTGCTGCTCTCCAAATACCGAAGCTACACCCCCTGTGGCGTGTGCGCGGGCGCACGCCTCAAAACCGAAAGCTTGCTGTGGCGCATCGGCAGTACTGAAGATGCGCTGGCGGTCATGTCGCCGGACAAGCGGTTTTTGCCACAGGGCGTGGCCTGGACACGCGCACAACTGGAAGCGCTGCCAGGCTTGTGCCTGCACGACCTGATGCTCATGCCCATCGATCGCTTGCGCGTGTTCTTCGACCGCCTGCAAACCAGCTTGCATGCGGTGATTCAGGCCACGCCCGAACAACAGGCCCTGCAGTTGTTGCTCGACGAAATTCGCACCCGCTTGCGGTATTTGTGCGACGTCGGCATTGGCTACCTGACGCTGGACCGCCAGAGCCGCACCCTCAGCGGCGGTGAAGTGCAGCGCATCAACCTCACCACGGCTTTGGGCACCTCGCTGGTCAACACCTTGTTCGTGCTGGACGAACCCAGCATTGGCTTGCACCCGCGCGACATGCAGCGCATCACCGAGGCCATGCAGCGTTTGCGCGATGCGGGCAACACCTTGGTGGTGGTGGAGCATGACCCCGCGGTGATGCTGGCGGCCGACCGCGTGATCGACATGGGGCCCGGTCCCGGTGAAAAGGGCGGGGCCATTGTGTTCGATGGCACGGTGGAAGATTTGCGCCATGCAGATACCTTGACGGGTGCCTACCTCGGCGCGCGCAAGCATGTGGGCATGGGCTTCAAGCGCGCCGTGACCGACGCCACGCCACGTCTCATTCTGGAAGGGGCGCGCGAGCACAACTTGCAAAACCTCGCGATCGAATTCCCGCTGCAACGCCTGGTCTGCGTGACGGGCGTCAGCGGTTCAGGCAAGTCCACCTTGATTCAGGATATTCTGGCGCCTGCGCTGGTGCGCCACTTTGGGCGCTCCACCGAAACGCCGGGCGCGCATGACCGCTTGCTGGGCGCAGATCATTTGGGCGATGTGGTCTTTGTCGACCAATCGCCCATCGGCAAAACCGCGCGCTCCAACCCGGTCAGCTATGTCGGTGCCTGGGATGCCATTCGGGAACTCTTTGCCACCACCGCGCTGGCCCGCCAACGCGGCTACACCGCCTCCAAATTCAGCTTCAACAGTGGCGATGGCCGCTGCCCCACCTGTGGCGGCTCCGGCTTCGAGCACGTCGAAATGCAATTCCTCAGCGACGTCTACCTCCGCTGCCAAGACTGCAACGGCCAACGCTACCGCCCCGAAATCCTCGAAATCACCCTCGAGAGAAATCAATTGGGGTCAGATACACATTTTTACAATGTGGCAGACATCCTCAACCTGACGGTGAGTGAGGCCGCCACTTTGTTCGCCAACGACCGCGAGGTGATTCGAGCCTTGCAACCCATCGTCGATGTGGGCTTGGAATACGTGAAGCTCGGTCAGCCGGTGCCCACCCTCAGCGGTGGCGAGGCGCAACGCCTCAAGCTGGCCGGCTTCCTGGCCGAAGCCGCCAAGACCGCAGCATCCAGCCGACAGCCCACCGCGCGCAAAGGCACGCTGTTCTTGTTCGATGAGCCGACAACGGGCTTGCACTTTGACGACATCGCCAAGTTGATGCGCGCCTTGCGCCGCTTGCTGGAGGCGGGACACTCCTTGATCGTGATCGAGCATAACCTGGACGTGATCCGTGCCAGCGACTGGCTGATCGACCTCGGCCCCGAAGGCGGCGACGCAGGTGGCCTGCTGGTGGCCGAAGGCACGCCCGAGACGCTGCGCTTGCACGCCACCTCGCACACCGGCAAGGCCTTGCGTGAATACGATGTCGCCATGGGCGTCGAGGCCGCGGTGGTCAAAGAGCGCACCGCAGATGCGCAGGGCGCTTACTTGGCGCATGCCAAACCGATGCTGAAAGCCGGCACAGATGCCATCCAGATCATTCATGCCAAAGAACACAATCTGAAGAACCTCAGCGTGGACATTCCACGCGGCAAGTTCAACGTCATCACCGGGGTCAGTGGTTCGGGCAAGTCAACCCTGGCCTTCGACATCTTGTTCAACGAAGGACAGCGCCGCTACCTGGAAAGCTTGAATGCCTATGCGCGCAGCATTGTCCAGCCCGCAGGACGCCCCGAGGTCGACGCGGTCTATGGCATTCCGCCCACCGTCGCCATCGAGCAGCGCCTGTCGCGCGGCGGCCGAAAATCCACTGTGGGCACCACCACCGAGGTCTGGCATTTCTTGCGCCTGCTGTATGTGAAACTGGGCACGCAGCATTGCATCCACGATGGTGCTGCGGTGAAGCCGCAAACGCCCGACAGCATTGCGGCCCAATGGCTGAAGCAATACCGCGGGCAGCACATCGGTGTGCTCAGCCCCCTGGTGGTGAACCGCAAAGGGGTGTACACCGAACTCGCCGATTGGGCGCGCCCTAGGGGCTACACCCATTTGCGGGTTGACGGCGAGTTCTTGCCCACGCAAGGCTTTCCCAGAATCGACCGCTTCAAAGAGCACACCATCGAGCTGCCAGTGGCCAGCTTGGTGGTGTCGCCCGAAACCGAGCCGCAACTTCGCCGCGCGCTGACGCAAGCGCTCGAGCATGGCAAAGGGGTGGTGCATGTGCTGGCGCCGCTCGATGGGCTGCGCGAGGCCATGCAGTCGGGCGCCTCGACCCAGGTGCTGGGACAGGTACAGGTTTTTTCAACCTTGCGCGCTTGCCCTGTCTGCGCCACCTCCTACACCGAGTTGGACCCGCGCCTGTTTTCCTACAACAGCAAGCACGGCTGGTGCCTGGACTGTGTAGGCACAGGCGTCAAGCTCACCAAAGAGCAGCGCAAGTTGCTGGACGACTCGGTGCGTGACGATGACAACAAAGGGCGTGAGCAAACCTTTGCCGAGCCCGAGGTGGACGAAGTGCTGGACGCCGCCTGCCCCGCCTGTGACGGCACGCGCCTCAACCGCACCGCACGCGCTGTGAAATTTGCCGGCGTCGGCATTGCAGACTTGGCGCGCCTCAGTGTGACCGACATCCGCGCCTGGGCCGAGACCTTGAAGCTGAGTGGCCGCGAGGCCGACATCGCGCGCGACCTGATGCCTGAAATTCGCAGCCGCCTGGAGTTTTTGGAGCAAGTGGGTTTGGGCTATCTGACGCTGGATCGCGGCGCGCCCACCCTCAGTGGCGGCGAGGCACAACGCATTCGCTTGGCCGCACAACTGGGCAGCAATTTGCAAGGCGTCTGTTATGTGCTGGATGAGCCCACGATTGGCTTGCATGCACGCGACAACCAAATGTTGCTCAATGCCTTGCATGTGCTGAGCGACAAAGGCAACACCCTGGTGGTGGTCGAGCATGACGAAGACACGATTCGCCGCGCCGATCACATCATTGACATTGGCCCCAGCGCTGGCAAGCGCGGTGGCCGCCTGATGGCGCAGGGCTCGGTGAACGACATTTCTGCGCAAGCAGAGTCACAAACCGGCCGCTACCTGCTGCACGCCATGAAGCACCCTTTGCAGCCCCGACGCAGCATGCCCTTGCGTGCCAACGCCAGCCTTGACCAGTGCCTGACTGCCGCCGAGCAAGGCGAAGCCCTGGTGCTCACAGGGGCGCAGTTGCACAATTTGCAAAATGTCTCGATCAGCATCCCGCTCAAGCGGCTGGTGGCCGTGACCGGTGTCAGTGGCTCGGGCAAGTCCACCTTGGCCCGAGATGTGTTGCTGGCCAATGTGCAAGCCGCGGTGCAGGCCAAGAAAGCCCCCGCCTGGACTGGTTGCGCATCGGTGGTGGGCTGGAAGAACATTGACCGTGTGCTCGAGGTCGACCAAACGCCGATTGGCAAAACCCCGCGCAGCTGCCCGGCCACCTACATCGGCTTTTGGGACACCATTCGCAAATTGTTTGCCGACACGCTGGAGGCGCGGGCGCGCGGCTACGGCCCTGGTCGCTTCAGCTTCAACACCGGCGAGGGCCGTTGTCCGTCGTGTGAAGGGCAAGGCATGCGCACCATTGAGATGAGCTTCTTGCCCGATGTGAAAGTGCCCTGCGAAACCTGCCACGGCGCGCGCTTCAACCCCGAGACCCTGGCGGTCAGCTGGCGCGGCAAGAGCATTGGCGAGGTGTTGCAAATGGAGGTGGACGAGGCAGTGGAATTCTTTGCCTCCATGCCCAACATCAGCCACCCGTTGCAATTGTTGAAAGACGTGGGGCTGGGCTACCTGACCCTGGGCCAACCTTCGCCAACGCTGAGCGGCGGCGAAGCGCAGCGCATCAAGCTGGTGACCGAGCTGAGCAAGGTGCGCGACGATGTGACGCGCCGCGGCCAAAAGGCGCCCCACACCCTGTATGTGCTGGACGAGCCCACCGTGGGCCTGCACATGGCCGATGTGGACAAGCTGATTCGGGTGCTGCACCGTTTGGTCGATGGGGGCCACAGCGTGGTGGTCATCGAGCACGACCTGGACGTCATTGCCGAAGCCGACTGGATCATTGACCTGGGGCCCGAAGGCGGCCGCGAAGGCGGGAAAATTGTGGCGGCGGCCACACCGGAGCAAGTGGTGAAGTTGGGCACGCACACCGGCAAGGCCTTGGCGCCGGTGCTGGCGCGTTGAGGTTCAGCCGCGGGCTTGCAAAATGGCCTGCGCCACTTCGGCAAAGCCCGCGCCGCGCGCCTGCGATGTGATGTAGCGCGGTGGGTGCTTCAGCTCCGGCAAAAAACGGGCGATGTTCGCCACGCCCATGCTGTGCGGAAAATGGCCGAACATCAACTGGTCGTTGGTGGAGTCGCCCACATAAACCCAGGCATCCAACTCCTGGTCCAGGTCGCGCCCCCACTGGGTGCGCACCCACCAGCGTGCGCCTGAGAGCTTGTCGTGCCGGCCGAACCAGCCGTTGATGTGAATGCTGCTGACGGTGGCTTGCATGCCCTGGGCTTGCATCAATTCGACCACCTGCTGGATCTGCGCTGAGGACAAGGTGTGGTGCTCGCTGTGGTCGATGGCGATGTCGGTTTCGCGGCCGATGCTGTCAGTGGCCAGTCTGGCTTCAGGCACCACTTGCAAAATATGCGAGGCCACCGCCTGCATGCGCTCCCAATGCACCGCTCGGGTGGCGGCATCGAGTTGGTAGTGCTTGTGCACCTGGCCCTTGACGCATTGCAAAGCGGCGGACCCGTTTTCAGCCACGATGGCGTCCACAGGCCACGCGCTTGCAAAGGGCAGGCTCCAGCCAATCGGTCGACCAGTGATGGGTACGATGGCCAAGCCCGCCGCGCGAAGATTGTGCAAGGCTTGCAGCGCATCCGGGGTGATGGCACCGTCCGTGGTCAGGGTGTCGTCGATGTCCGTGAAGACACCTTTCAGCTTTTGGCGGGCAGCCCGAGGCCAGTCGGCCAGAGGCTGGAGGCGCTCGCTGGACGACATGGCCTACAGGCTCAAGCCGCAGACTGCAGCGAGAGCCCGGCGTGCTCGCGCAGCGGATGAAAATGAATTTTCGGAAACCGCTCTTGTGCCAGGCGCACGTCGTAGGGCGAGGTGCAGAGATAGGCCAGGGTATTGGCCGCATCTTGCGCCATGCGGGCGGGATAAGCGTTCACGAATTCACGCAATTCAGCGGGCGTGTCGGCGGTGATCCAGCGCGCGCCGGTGTACTGGCAGCTTTCCAGGCGGACATCGCAGTCGTACTCGGCCTTCAGGCGGTGCTGCACCACTTCAAACTGCAACTGCCCCACGGCGCCCAACAGCATGGCGCCGCCCATTTCCGGGCGAAACACCTGAATGGCGCCTTCTTCGCCGAGTTGCGCCAGTCCGGTTTGCAGTTGCTTGGTGCGCAAGGGGTTTTTCAGGACCACGGTCATGAACAGCTCTGGCGCAAAGAAGGGCAAGCCGGTGTACTGCAGGGCGGCACCGTCGGTGATGGTGTCCCCCAGTTGCACGCCGCCATGGGTGGTGAAGCCAATGATGTCACCGGCATACGCTTCTTCCACCGCCTCGCGTCGCTGGCTCAGAAAAGTCACCACCGAGGTGGGGCGCAGCTCTTTGGCCGTGCGTTGCACTTTGAGCTTCATCCCTGGTGAGTAGCGGCCGGAGGCCACACGCACAAAGGCGATGCGGTCGCGGTGCGAGGGGTCCATGTTGGCTTGCACCTTGAAGACCACGCCTGAAAAAGTGCTGTCTTCTGCCGCGATCTCTTTGACCACCGGCTGCTTGTTCACCAGCAGCGAGCTGGTGCGCGCGCGCGGCGAAGGGGCCAGGTCCACCAGGGCATCCAGCACTTCCATGACACCAAAGTTGTTCACGCCCGAGCCAAAAAACACGGGCGTTTGTTTGCCGGCCAAAAAGGCCTCGCGGTCGAATTGCGGTGATGCGCCGGTGGCCAGCTCCATGCTTTCCAGCGCGGTAGCGAAGTCATGGCCGAAGCGATCGGACAAAACCGCTTGCTCTGACAAAGGAATGGTTTCAAAGTCTTGCGGCCGGCGCTCGCTGCCGGCTTCAAACACCTTCATGGCCTGGGTGCGCAAATCGATGATGCCGCCAAAGGACTTGCCTTGACCCACGGGCCAGGTCATGGGGACGCATGGCATGCCGAGCTCGCGCTCCACCTCGTCCAGAATGTCCAGCGGGTCGCGGACTTCGCGGTCCATCTTGTTGACGAAGGTGATGATGGGCGTGTCGCGCTGACGGCAGACCTCGATCAGGCGGCGGGTTTGGGCTTCGACGCCGTTGGCGGCATCGATCACCATGAGGGCCGAGTCCACAGCCGTCAAAACGCGGTAGGTGTCTTCCGAGAAATCTTTGTGGCCCGGGGTGTCCAGCAAATTGATCACATGCTCCCGGTACAGCATCTGCATGACCGAGGAGGCCACCGAAATGCCGCGCTGCTTTTCAATTTCCATCCAGTCGCTGGTGGCATGGCGGCTGGCTTTGCGCGCCTTGACCGAGCCCGCAATTTGAATCGCGCCCGAGAACAGCAGTAGCTTTTCGGTCAGCGTGGTTTTGCCCGCGTCAGGGTGAGAAATGATGGCAAAGGTACGCCGGCGGCGCACTTCTTGGAGATAAGTCGACATAGAGGATTCCGGGAGGTCCAGAATCATAGGGCAGTTTCGGCTAAAATACCGGTCATCCGAGGAGCGCTGCAATCTCGCCATCGCACGTCGAATGGCAGGTGAGGCTCGGGAACTTTGTTTCTAACCGCGCTCACCCACTGTCGATGTGAGGTGAGTTCCTCGAGAATCTTTCAGAACTCCCCCGCACAGCCCTGGGCCGGCAGTGGTCCACACCACTGAAAGAGGAGTTTTCTCATGAGCGCAGTTCTCCAACCGCAACAAGCCACCGACTACGTGGTGGCAGACATGTCCTTGGCCCCCTGGGGCCGCAAGGAAATTCGCATCGCTGAAACCGAGATGCCCGGCCTGATGGCCATTCGCGAAGAGTTTGCCGCCAAGCAGCCCCTCAAAGGCGCACGCATCACCGGCTCTTTGCACATGACCATTCAAACGGCCGTGCTGATCGAAACTTTGCAAGCCCTGGGCGCGCAAGTGCGTTGGGCCTCTTGCAATATTTTCTCGACGCAAGACCACGCCGCCGCCGCCATTGCCGCCAATGGCACGCCGGTGTTCGCCATCAAGGGCGAAAACCTGACGGAGTACTGGGACTACACCCACCGCATTTTTGAATTCGGCACGGCCCATACGCCCAACGAAGGCCCCAACATGATTCTGGACGACGGCGGCGACGCCACCTTGCTCATGCACTTGGGCAAGCGCGCAGAGAAGGACGCCTCCTTGCTGGCCAACCCGACCAGCGAAGAAGAAACCTGCCTGTATGCCGCCATCAAGGCCAAGCTGGCCCAAGACCCCACCTGGTACAGCCGCAAAAGCGCGCAAATCATTGGCGTGACCGAAGAGACCACCACCGGCGTGCATCGCCTGAAGGAAATGTCGGCCAAAGGCACGCTGATGTTCCGCGCCATCAACGTCAATGACTCGGTGACCAAGAGCAAGTTCGACAACCTCTACGGATGCCGCGAATCGCTGGTGGACGGCATCAAGCGCGCCACCGACGTGATGATCGCCGGCAAAGTGGCCGTGGTGGCCGGTTATGGCGATGTGGGCAAGGGCAGTGCGCAAGCTTTGCGCGCCTTGAGCGCCCAAGTGTGGGTGACCGAGATCGACCCCATCAACGCCTTGCAAGCCGCCATGGAAGGCTACAAGGTTGTGACCATGGACTATGCCGCCGACAAGGCCGACATCTTCGTGACCGCCACCGGCAACAAGCACGTCATCACCCATGACCACATGGCCAAGATGAAAGACCAGGCCATCGTGTGCAACATTGGCCACTTCGACAACGAGATCGACATCGCCTCGGTTGAAAAATACACCTGGGAAGAAATCAAGCCCCAGGTCGACCACATCATCTTCCCCGATGGCAAGAAGATCATCATGTTGGCCAAGGGCCGCCTGGTCAACCTGGGTTGCGCCACCGGCCACCCCAGCTTTGTGATGAGCTCCTCGTTTGCCAACCAGACGATTGCGCAAATCGAGTTGTTCACCCATGCGGACGGCTATGACGTGGGCAAGGTCTATGTGCTGCCCAAGCACTTGGACGAGAAAGTGGCGCGCCTGCATTTGAAAAAGGTGGGCGCTGTGCTGACCGAGCTGAACGACGAGCAAGCCGACTACATCGGTGTGCCCAAGAACGGCCCGTACAAGCCCGACACCTACCGCTATTGATGGGCACGGGCCCCATGCGTGCAGACCAGTGGCTGCTGGCGCATGGGCTGGCGAGCTCTCGCTCGCAAGCCCAGCGCCTGATTGCGGCGGGGGTGCAATGGCGCGTGGGCCAAGGCGCTTGGCAGCAGGTCGCCAAAAACAGCGATGTGTTGCCGGCGCATGCGCAAGTGCAATTGCTGGACACGGCCGAGGCGCGCTATGTCTCGCGCGGGGGGCTGAAGCTCGAAGGCGCGTTGCGCCACAGTGGCGTGAACGTCAGCGGCTGGCGCTGCCTCGATGTCGGACAAAGCACCGGCGGCTTCACCGATTGCTTGCTGCAGCATGGCGCGTCCCAAGTGGTGGGCCTGGATGTGGGCTATGGGCAATTGCATCCCCGTTTGCGCGAGGAGGCGCGTGTCGTCTGCGTGGAGCGGGTGAACGCCCGCGAGTTGGAACCCCAGGATGCGCGCATCCCTGACGCAGCCTTGGGCTTTGATGGCATCGTGGCCGACCTGTCGTTCATTTCGCAAACCTTGGTCTGGCCGGCGGTTCTGCCCTTGTTGCGTCCTGCTGGCGTGTTGTTGAGCCTGGTCAAGCCGCAGTTTGAGTTGCAACCCGAGGACATCGGCAAGGGCGGCTTGGTCAAAGAGGCGGCGAGCTATGCGCGCGTGGAAGCGCGCCTGCGCGAGGCCTTTGCGTCCTGGCACATGCAGGTGCAGGGCTATTGGGAAAGTGTCGTCACCGGGGGTGATGGCAACCGTGAATTTTGGATCCAGGCCCGCCGCAAGCCGGCCTGAGGAGTGAGCATGACAACACAAGCCGGCCATTCTGGCAACGCCATCAGTATTGAGTTTTTCCCGCCGAAAACAGCCGAGGGTGCTGACAAGCTGCGGGCCGTGCGACAGGCGCTGTATGCCTTGAAGCCCGAATTTTGCTCGGTCACCTTTGGTGCCGGCGGCTCCACGCAAGCGGGCACCTTGGCCACGGTGCAAGAAATTTTGAACGAGGGCGTCGCTGCAGCGTCGCACTTTTCCTGCATCGGCGCGACGCGCGACAGCGTTCGCCAGCAACTGGCGCAGTTCAAGGCGATGGGGGTTCGCCGCCTGGTGGCTTTGCGCGGTGACTTGCCCAGCGGCTATGGCGCCGGGGGCGAGTTTCAATACGCCAGCGATTTGGTGGCCTTCATTCGTTCAGAAACGGGGCGCGACTTCCATCTGGAAGTGGCCGCCTACCCTGAAGTTCATCCGCAAGCCAAGTCACCTGAAGCCGACCTTCAGGCCTTCGCGACCAAGGTCAAAGCCGGTGCAGACTCGGCCATCACGCAATACTTCTACAACAGCGACGCCTATTTCCGCTTTGTTGACGATGCGCACAAGCTGGGCGTGGATGTGCCCATCGTGCCGGGGATCATGCCCATCACCAGTTCCTCGCAGTTGCTTCGCTTCTCGGATGCTTGCGGTGCGGAGATTCCACGCTGGATTCGCCTGCGCTTGCAAGCCTATGGCGACGATGTGGCCTCGATCAAAGCCTTTGGGCTGGAAGTGGTGACCGATTTGTGTGACCAGTTGCGCTGTGCCGGTGCGCCTGGCCTGCATTTTTATTCGATGAACCAGAGTGTGGCGACCTTGGCGATCTGCGAGCAGTTGAATTTATTGCCCGCGAAGCTTGCGTGAACTGTTGCAGTTCAAACACATTGGGGGGCTGTTTGATCTTGGACAAGAACCCTAACGGGGTATCAGTGTCCAATAGAGCCATTGTTTGACTTGCTAAGATAGAGAATTTACTATGAAAAAAGGATGGATTGCCGTTGCAGTGCTGGCTTTGGTTTCAGGACAGGCGATGTCCCAGGAGAGCCCTTGGTTGGTGCGCGTGCGCGCTGTCAACTTGCACAGTGCCAACGATGACACCACGGGTCTTGATTTGAGCATCAACAACAAGACCTTTCCCGAGGTGGACATCAGTTATTTTTTCAGCCCGAATGTCGCAGCAGAGTTGATCCTGACGGTCCCGCAAAGGCACACATTGAAAGCAGGGGTTGCTGAGCTCGGAACGCTCCGTCATTTGCCTCCAACACTGACCTTGCAATACCACTTCACCGGGTTCTCGGTCGTCAAGCCGTACTTGGGCGCAGGCTTGAACTACACGCGCTTCACCGATGTACAAACCGCTGGTGCGGGCATTGACAAATCGAGCACTGGCTTCGCTTTCCAGGCGGGCATTGACATCCCCATCGACAAGAAGTGGTCGCTGAACTTGGATGTGAAACAGGTCCACATCAAAACCAATGTGTTCTTGGCGGGCGCACAGCAGCCAGGCGAGTTCAAAATCAATCCGACCTTGGTGGGCTTGGGTCTTGGCTATCGCTTCTGAGTTGGGAAGCGTTCCACAAAAAGCCTCCTCATGGGAGGCTTTTTTCATCGGTCATCAAAGCTGATGACCACCTTGGCGGAAGTGGCCCGCGCCTGACAACTGAGCACAAAGCCTTTGTCCATTTCCCAAGATTCCAGGGTGAAATTCTTGTCCATGGCCACCGAGCCCTCGGTCACCTTGGCGCGGCAGGTGCAGCACACGCCGCCTTTGCAAGAGTAGGGCAAATCAAGCCCGGCATTCAGCGCCACATCCAGAATGTGCTCATCAGGTTGGATGCGCATCTCATGTGATTTGCCGTCCAGCACCACCGTCAAGGCCATGCCACTCAGTGACTTTGCTTTTTCGGATCGGGGGGCTTGGGGGGGGGCAGGCGCAGCGCCACTGGCGAAGCGTTCAGTGTAGACACGGTTGGCCGGAACGCCTGCATCCACCAGGGCCTTTTGCGTGGCCTCAATCATGGCCTCGGGGCCACAGATGAAGACCTCATCCATGCTCTTCACGGGCAGGAAGGCTTTCATGATGGCGCGCACTTTGTCGCCATCGATGCGGCCTTCCAGCAGATCCACCTCTTGGGCTTGGCGCGACAGGATGTGGATCAGGGTCAGGCGATCCGGGTACTGGTCTTTCAAGTCTTGCAAGGCCTCGTTGAACATCACGCTGTCCATGCGACGGTTGCCATAGACCAGGGTGAATTTGGTGCCTGGATGCTCTTCCATTGAACTGGCAATGATGGACAGGATGGGGGTGATGCCCGAGCCCGCGGCAAAGCCCACGCGGTGCACGGCACGCGGACGCTGGATGACAAAGCGGCCTTCGGGCGGCATCACTTGCAAGCTGTCGCCCACGCGCAGCTGTTGGGCGGCCCAATTGGAAAACAGCCCGCCTTCAACGGGACGGATGCCCACTTGAAGTTCACCCCGCTGCTGCAAGCGGCTGCGGGTGGAGCAAATGGAGTAGCTGCGGCGCAAGTCTTGCCCGTTCACCTGGGCGCGCAGGGTCAGGAACTGGCCGGGCTCAAATTGAAAACTGTCTTTCAATGCCGCGGGGACCGACAAGGTCAGCGCCACGGCACCTGCGGCTTCGGCATCGATGCGGGCGACGGTCAATTCATGAAAACGGGGAGCTGCAGACATGGTGGGCGCTCAGTAGGGTTTGAAGTAATCGAAGGGCTCTTGGCAGTCCAGGCACTTGTACAGCGCTTTGCACGCGGTCGAGCCAAATTGAGAGGTTTCCGTGGTCAGTGACGAGCCACAGTGGGGGCACGGGATGGCTTCAGTCGCTGCTGCACGCGCCGCAAAGCGCAGCACGCGACTGGACCCACCGCGGTCGGCTGCGGGGTCAGTGCAGGCCTGTGGGGGTGCGATGCCATAGGCCCGCAATTTGTCTTTCGCAGTGGGCGTCATCCAGTCGGTGGTCCATGCCGGCGACAGTTGTGTCACGACCTTGGCCTCCCAACCTTGTTGTTGAAGGAGGGCGCGAACATCGTCTTCGATCTGGCCCATGGCGGGGCAACCGCTGTAGGTCGGCGTGATGACCACTTCCAGCCCACTGTCTGTCTGGCGAATGCCGCGCAGGATGCCCAACTCGCGCAAGCTGACCACCGGAATTTCCGGATCGGCCAACACTTCCAGGGCTTGCCACACCGCTTGCAACTCGGCGGGAATCTCTGGCGTGCGGGTGCCGGTCATGCTGCGCCCTACCAGTTGGCGTGCGGGTGCGCACGTGCCAGGCTTTGCATTTCGGCCAACAGAAAGCCCAGATGCTCCGAGTGCACGCCGTGCTTGCCCGTGGGGACGAAGCCTTTGCTGGAGGGTGTTTGCAATTGCGCATCGGCCAAGGCATCTTGCACCAAGGCCAGCCAATCGGCTTGCAGGCCTGCCATGTCCAAACCCGTGCCATCGCTCTGGGCGGCTTGCTCAAAAGCCGATGCGGTCCAAAATTCTTGGGTGTAGGGCATCAAATGATTCAGCGCTGACTGCGCGCGGGCCTGCGATTCCTCCGTGCCGTCGCCCATGCGGATCAGCCAGTCGCGGGCATGGCGCAAGTGGTAGCGCACTTCTTTGAGCGACTTGGCGGCGATGGCCGCCAGTTGGCTGTCGCACGACGTTTGCAAGCTTTCCCAAACCATGACCATCAAGGCGCTGTACAGGAAGTTGCGCACGATGGTGGTGGCGTAATCGCGATCGGACGCCGCCGTGCCGGCCAAAGGCGGGCTGTGGGGCAATTCCAGCAGGGTGTAGTTGCGAAACTCGGGCACATCACGGAAATAGGCCAGTCGGTCTTCGGTGGTCCCCGGGCCCATCTGCTCGGCCGCCGCTTGGTAGAGCAAACGCGCCTGGCCAATCAGGTCCAGACTGATGTTGGCCATCGCAATGTCTTCCTCGAGGATGGGGCCATGGCCGCACCATTCGGCATTGCGCTGGCCCAGCACCAAGGCGTTGTCGGCCAAGTGCAGCAAATAGTCGACCGAGGCGGTGGCTGCTGGGGTGACCGTGGTCATCACATGTGCCCCACTTCGTCGGGAATTTCGTAGAACGTGGGGTGACGGTAAATCTTGTCACTCGCCGGCTCGAAAAACTCCCCCTTGTCATCAGGCGCGCTGGCCGTGATGGTGGCCGAGGGTACGACCCATATGCTCACGCCTTCCTGGCGTCGGGTGTAAACGTCACGGGCCATTTGCAAAGCATGTTGCGCATCGCTGGCGTGCAGGCTGCCGCAGTGCTTGTGTTCCAAGCCCTGCTTGCTGCGCACAAAGACTTCCCAAAGAGGCCATTCTTTCAAAGCGGGGGTGGTCATGCGGCCTCCTTCAGGGTGCGTTGCTGTTGTTTGCGGGCGTGGGCCAACGCCGCATCGCGCAGCCATTGGCCGTCGTTCCAGGCTTTGACGCGGGTGGCCAGGCGTTCCTTGTTGCAGGGCCCCTCGCCATTCACCGTGGCCCAGAACTCGTCCCAGTCGATGGCGCCATAGTCATGCTGTTGGCGTTCTTCATTCCACTTGAGATCGGGGTCGGGTAAGGTGACGCCCAACACTTTGGCTTGTGGCACGGTGGCATCCACGAATTTTTGGCGCAGGTTGTCGTTGCTGATGCGCTTGATGCCCCAACGCATACCTTGTGCGCTGTTGGGGCTGTCGGCATCCGGCGGCCCAAACATGGCGAGGCATTTCCACCACCAGCGGTTGACCGCGTCTTGCACCATGGCTTTTTGTTCGTCAGTACCTTGCATCATGGCCAGCAAAGCCTCGTAGCCTTGGCGCTGGTGGAAGGACTCTTCTTTGCACACGCGCACCATGGCCCGTGCATAGGGCCCATAGGAGCAGCGGCACAAGGGAATCTGGTTCATGATGGCCGCGCCATCCACCAGCCAGCCGATCACGCCCACATCGGCCCAGTTCAGCGTGGGGTAGTTGAAGATGGAGCTGTACTTCGCGCGACCGCTGTGCAGTGCCGCCAGCATCTCGTCACGGCTGGTGCCCAAGGTCTCTGCGGCGCTGTACAGGTAGAGGCCGTGGCCTCCTTCGTCTTGGACCTTGGCAATCAGGATGGCTTTGCGCTTCAAGCTGGGCGCGCGGCTGATCCAGTTGCCTTCGGGCAGCATGCCCACAATTTCCGAGTGTGCGTGTTGGCTGATCTGGCGCACCAAGGTTTTGCGGTAAGCCTCTGGCATCCAGTCTTGTGGCTCGATGCGGCCATCGGCGTCAATGCGACGGTCAAATTGGGCCTGCAACGAGGCTTCGTCGGCGGACAGCGCCAGCCGCACGGGCTGCGTTTTGTCTTCTGGTCCAGGCGGCAGGTCTAGGGCTTGTGTGTACATGCGTCATCTCCAGTCGCAGCGGGGTTGCGCTAAGTCAAGACAACAGTATAGCGAATTAACCGACCGATCGGTTGGTTAATTTTGCTGGGATTTTCCCGAACGAAGGCTCAGCCGCCCGACTCCAGCGTGAAAGCCGCGCTGCGGTCTTGCCCGAGAAGGCTGACCAGCTGTGGCAGGGCTTCTTGCAGTTGTGCCTTCAGGGTGTAGGGGGGGTGAATCAAGAAGACGCCGCTGCCGGGCAGTCCCGGTCGCTGGGGTTTGGCGCCGTCCAGCAAACCGCTGGGCATGGCCGATTGCTTGCCCGACTTGATGGTCAGGGTGGCGTGCAGCCAAGGTTTCTGGGCTTGGTTGGCCAGTGTTTTTAGGCGCCGCGGCAAGTCGTGTGCCTCGGGGCGCGGGATGACGGGGTACCAGACCATGTAGCTTCCGGTGGCAAAGCGCTTCAGGGCATCCTGAAGGGCGGCGGCCACCTTGGCATAGTCCGACTTGATTTCGTAGCTGGGGTCCATCATGACCAGGGCACGGCGGCTGGGCGGGGGCAAAAACTTTTTCAGGCCTTCAAAGCCATCTTCCCGCAGAACAGCCACCTGGCGGCCGGCTTTCAGTTGTGCTACGTGTTGCTCCAGCAGCCGGGTATCGGTGGGGTGGAGCTCGAACAATTTGAGCTTGTCGCTCTCTCGAAGTAGGCGCTGACTTATGAAGGGCGAGCCGGGATAAATGCGACCGCTGCCATCGCGGTTGAAGCCGCCCACCACGTCCAAGTAGTCCTGAATCAAGGGCGAAGGCGCGCTCGGGAGCTGCGCCAGTTGGCTTCTGAGCTTTTGCAGGCCTTCTTCCACCTCGCCGCTGGTGGCGGCGGCGTCACCGTCCAAGCGGTAGAGCCCGGCGCCGGCGTGGGTATCGACCACGGTCAGGGGCACTGGCTTTTCGGTCATGTAGCGCAGCACCGCAATCAAGGTGGCGTGCTTGAGCACGTCGGCATGGTTGCCGGCGTGGAAGGCGTGGCGGTAACTGAACATGGGGCGATGGTAACCCGGTTGCCGCTAACTGCTTGATGGCATTGGCATTTTTGTCGTAGAATCGTGGGCTTCGCAGCGCCACCGTGGTCCCGCGGCGAAGTTCATCATCCCACCTAAGAGGTTCTCGTCAGAAGAACACCGACCGTGGAAAAGGACCCAACAAACCAACTCAAGGATGAAATCCATGTCAACGTTCAGCGCAAAACCCGCTGACGTGAAGCACGAGTGGTTTGTGATTGACGCCACCGACAAGGTGCTCGGACGTGTTGCCAGCGAAGCAGCACTCCGTTTGCGCGGCAAGCACAAGGCCATTTACACGCCTCACGTCGATACTGGCGACTTCATTGTCGTCATCAACGCTTCCAAAATCCGTGTCACGGGCAACAAGGCCCTGGACAAGGTCTACTATCGCCACTCCGGTTTCCCTGGCGGCATTTACGGAACCAACTTCCGTGACATGCAAGCCAAGCATCCTGGCCGTGCGCTCGAGAAGGCTGTCAAGGGCATGCTGCCCAAAGGCCCCCTGGGCTACGCCATGATCAAGAAGCTCAAGGTTTACGGCGGCGCCGAGCATCCGCACAGTGCCCAACAGCCTCAAGTGCTGGACATCTAAGGAGCCCCACAATGATTGGTGAATGGAACAATGGCACCGGCCGTCGCAAATCCAGCGTCGCCCGCGTGTTTCTGAAAAAAGGCTCTGGCAAGATCACGATCAATGGCAAAGACATCGCCGAATACTTCGGCCGTCAAACCTCGATCATGATTTCCAAGCAACCCCTGGTGCTGACCCAAAACGCCGAAGCTTTCGACGTGCAAGTCAATGTTCACGGTGGCGGTGAGTCCGGCCAAGCCGGCGCCGTGCGCCATGGCATCACCCGTGCCCTGATCGACTACGACGCGAGCCTCAAGCCCGTTTTGTCTGCTGCCGGTTATGTCACCCGTGACGCCCGTGAAGTGGAACGTAAAAAGGTTGGCTTGCACTCTGCACGCCGCCGCAAGCAGTTCAGCAAGCGCTGACCTGTCGCTGTTCTCAGCCAAAGCCGCTGCGGTTCGCCGTCAGCGGCTTTTGTTTTGGCGGCCTTTGCTTTGCCCATACCCCTGTTGCGGGTATTGTTGAGCAAAATACGTTACTATTCGTGCCAATTGATTTTTTCGTCTGGAGTTCGCCATGAGTGCAGTTGCTGAAAACGTTCAAACCGAAATGCCTGCCCCGATCTTGTTCACCGACAGCGCAGCTGCCAAGGTGGCCGATCTGATTGCCGAAGAGGGCAATCCCGACCTGAAGCTTCGCGTGTTTGTGCAGGGCGGCGGATGCTCTGGCTTTCAGTATGGCTTCACCTTCGATGAGGTGACCAACGAAGACGACACCACCATGAGCAAGAACGGCGTGTCACTGCTCATCGATGCCATGAGCTACCAGTACCTGGTGGGCGCTGAAATCGACTACAAAGAAGATTTGCAGGGCGCACAGTTCGTCATCAAGAACCCCAACGCCACCACCACCTGCGGCTGCGGCTCTTCTTTCTCGGTTTAATTCACCACCGTACCGGCGGGATACACCGCACCCAGCACACGGGCGCCTTGGGCGCCCGTTGCGCTTGGCAAGTTGCCAGTTTGGCGCAACACGGTTTGCCGGGCCAGCCAGGCAAACGCGCTGGCTTCCACCTCCAATGGCGGCAGGCCGCGTTCGGAGGACGAAATCACTTTCACGGCGGGCAAGGCTTCTTGAAGCTGGCGCATCAAATGCAAGTTGAAGGCGCCGCCGCCACACACAATCAACTCCCTGCAGTCCGGCGCTTGCTGCTGAAGCGCAGTGGCGCTGGTGCTGGCGGTGAGCGCCGACAAGGTCGCCTGAACGTCCTGAGGCTGAACCGTTTCAAAACCCTGCAGCTGGGCTTGCAGCCATGCAGGATTGAACAAGTCACGCCCGGTGCTCTTGGGCGGGGGCGCCTGAAAAAAAGGCTCGCTCAGCAAACAGGCCAGCCAATCGACTTGAACCTGTCCAGAGGCGGCCCATTGCCCTTGGTGGTCATAGGCTTGGCCTCGGTGAAGATGGCACCAATGGTCCAACAGGGCGTTACCCGGACCGCAATCAAAGCCCTGCGCTATTTCACCGGGCCGCAGCACGCTCAGATTGGCAATGCCGCCCAAGTTCAAGACCGCCACGCAGGCATCTGGGCGGCCGAAAACCTCTTGGTGAAAGGCTGGAACCAAGGGCGCACCTTGACCACCCGCGGCCACATCGCGGCTGCGAAAGTCGGCCACCACATCGATGCCCGTCAATTCAGCCAACAGGGCGGGGTTGTTCAGTTGCAAGGTGTAGCCCGTACCGTCATGCAGACCCGGTTGGTGCCGCACTGTTTGTCCATGGGCGCCCACGGCGGCAATGTCCTTGGGGCTGAGTTGCAGGTGGTCTAACAAGTCTTGCACCACCTCGGCGTAGGTTCTGGCCAACCCATTGGCCGCCAGCGCCGCCCGATGGAGTTCATTGTCGCCCGGTGTGTTCAGCGCCCACAACTCGCTGCGCAAATCCGCAGCGAACGGCCGGCTGGCGTGTGCAAGGACTTGGAAGCTCGATGAGAAATCAGCCACTACGCCATCGACGCCGTCCAGCGAAGTGCCAGACATCAAGCCGATGAACAGCTCTGACATGGGCTTATTGGCTGTTGGCAGGTTGCAGCGAGGCGGCCGCAGCCAGTTCCATTTGGGCGTTGCTGGCGTTGCGCTGGAATTGCGGGCGGGCCGCGGCAGACACCGGGATGGACTCGCTTTGGCGGGCCATGGTCATGGGATCTTGGTGTTTGCCGTTCACGCGGAACTCGAAGTGCAGGTGCGGGCCGGTGGCCCAGCCCGTGGCGCCAACGGCGCCCAAGGTTTGGCCTTGGGTGACCGTTTGGCCTTTGCGCACATCAATGCGGCTGAGGTGGGCATACACCGTGCTATGACCATTGCGGTGCTTCAGGATGACCACGTTGCCAAAGCCATTTTGAAAGCCAGCAGTTTCTACCAAGCCATCGCCCACGCTGCGCACAGGGGTTCCGGTCGGTGCGGCGTAGTCCACGCCCAGGTGGGCGCGCCAGGTTTGCAGAATCGGGTGGAAGCGCATCTTGAAGCCGCTGGTTACGCGCGAGAAGGCCAGCGGCGAGGCCAAATAGGCGCGGCGCAAGCTCTGGCCGTTCATGCTGTAGTAGTCGCCGCGCGGTGCCCCAGGCTCCTGGAACCAGACGGCCTGGAAGGTTTTGCCGTTGTTCACAAACTCGGCTGATAACACCCGGCCGGCGCGCATGGGCTCGCCATCGGCTTCCAGGGTTTCATAGACCACGGAGAAACGATCGCCTTTGCGCAAGGCGCGATGAAAATCAATGTCACCGGCGAAGATGTCCGCCAACTGGGTCGCCACCGAATCTGGAATTTTGGCGTCGTCGGTCGCGGCAAACAGCGAGCTTTGAATCACGCCGCCCGCCATGCGCGAGCTGACGCTGAGTTTGCCGCTTTCCAGGCGAGCGCTGAAGCCCGTGTCGGCTTTGGCCACCACCAGGCGTTGGAATTCTGGGGAGTCGTCACGGGCCCAGCGGGCGCTGAGACTCAGCAATTGGTGATGCTCATCGGCTTCGGCCGAGACCAGTCGACCAGCCTTGCCCAGCAAGGCCTGGCGAGCTTGCGGGTTATTGCGGATAAAGGCGGCGGCTATGGAATCCGATATCCCCAGGCGACGCAGCAATGATTCTGCGGTGTCGTTGGAGCGGGTGATTTCACTGCGGTACAGCCGCAAAGCCTGCGGCGCCATGTCCGTGACCGCGAAAGGCAAGGGCTGCACGGCTTCCACCACTTCCCGCGTGGGCAGCGCCGCGGCATCGGGGCCCAAGGTGGCCACAGCGTAGGAACCGCCTGCGCCTACCATGAGCAAAGCCGCCACACCGGCCAGAATCCGTTTCGGATGCTGCTGGTGAAGCTTTTCAAGGCGCGCCAACCAGTGGGCGCATTGGGCGATCAGGCGATGCTGCAAAAAAACTCCTAGGCCTTGGCGTCCAAAGGACGGCAAGGAAAGACCGACGCCAATTAAAATCGGCAACGAAAGCGCTAGTATAGCCCGGTGTCGCGCAAGCGCCAAGCCCAAAAAATCCTTATGAATCAAGCCTCTGTTCCCAGCCATCCGGTGACCGATTCGGTCCGGAATGCCCTTGAAGTGTCCTTGCGCGGCTGCGAGGAATTGATCCCCGAGGACGAATGGGTGCGCAAACTCGCCCGTTCCGAGGCCACGGGGCAGCCTTTGCGCATCAAGTTGGGCCTGGATCCGACAGCCCCTGACATCCACATTGGGCACACCGTGGTGCTGAACAAGATGCGCCAACTGCAGGACCTGGGGCACCAGGTGATCTTCCTGATTGGCGATTTCACGACCATGATTGGCGACCCTTCGGGGCGCAACAGCACCCGCCCGCCCCTGACGCGCGAGCAAATTGAAGCCAACGCCCAGACCTATTACAAGCAGGCCAGCCTGGTTCTGGACCCCGCGCGCACCGAAATTCGCTACAACTCCGAGTGGTGCGACCCCCTGGGCTCGCGCGGCATGATCCAGCTGGCGGCCAAGTACACCGTGGCCCGCATGATGGAGCGCGACGATTTCAGCAAGCGCTTCAAGGGCGGCCAGTCCATCAGCGTGCATGAGTTTTTGTACCCCCTGATGCAGGGCTATGACAGTGTGGCCTTGCGCAGCGACCTGGAGCTGGGCGGCACCGATCAAAAGTTCAACCTGCTGGTGGGGCGTCACCTGCAGCAGGAATACAGCCAGGAGCCCCAGTGCATTTTGACCATGCCGCTGCTGGAAGGCCTGGATGGCGCGGACAAAATGTCCAAGAGTAAGAACAACTACATCGGCATCACCGAAGCGCCCAACACCATGTTTGCCAAGGTGCTGTCCATCAGTGACGACTTGATGTGGCGCTGGTACACCTTGCTGAGCTTCAAGTCACTGGCGGACATCGCGGTGCTGAAGAAAGAAGTCGAGAGCGGGCGCAACCCCAAGGACGCCAAAGTGATGCTGGCCAAGGAAATCACCGCGCGCTTTCACAGCGCGGCCGCGGCCGAGGCGGCCGAGCAAGATTTCATTCGCCGCAGCCAAGGCGGCGTGCCCGACGAGATTCCCGAAGTGCAACTGCAAGGGGCGCCCATGGGCATTGGCGCCTTGCTCAAAGCCGCTTCGCTGGCGCCTTCCACCAGCGAGGCCAACCGCCTGATCGAGGGCGGTGGGGTGCGCATTGACAGCCAGGTGGTCAGTGACAAAGGCTTGAAGCTGAACGCTGGCACCTTCGTGCTGCAGGTGGGCAAGCGTAAATTTGCCCGTGTGACCCTGGCTTGACACACAGTGGGCGTAGCATCGCCCCATGACCTTGTCGCCAGACTCCAAGTTCCTCACCCCCAAAGCGCTGCTGGGCGCTTCGGTCGGGGTGGCCGTGGTCACCATCGCCTTGAAAACCCTGGCGTGGTGGCTCACCGACTCGGTCGGCTTGTTGTCGGATGCGATGGAGTCGCTGGTCAACCTGGCCAGCGCCATGTTTGGCCTGCTGATGGTCACTGTGGCGGAGCGCCCGGCCGACGAAGACCACCCTTACGGACACCACAAGGCAGAGTATTTTTCCTCGGGCTTCGAGGGCATCCTGATCATCGTGGCGGGCTTGGGCATTGTCTGGGCTGCGGCCCATCGTTTGTTCGACCCTCAGCCCCTGGAACAAGTGGGCTTGGGGCTGGCGCTGTCGGTGGCCAGTTCGGCCCTCAACGGCTTGCTGGCCTGGGCGATGTTTTATGCGGCCAAGTTGCATCGCTCCATGGCCTTGGAGGCCGACGCCCGTCATTTGGTCACCGATGTCTGGACATCGGTGGGCGTGTTGGTTGGCATTTTGCTGGTGTCGGTTACCGGTTGGCTGTGGCTGGACGCGGTCGTGGCCATTGGCGTGGCCTTGAACATTTTGCGAGAGGGCGCACACTTGATTTGGCGCTCCTCCCAAGGCTTGATGGACGAAGCCGTGGAGCCGGCGGTGCGCCAAGCCATTCAAGCCGTGCTCGATGGTTTTGTGGCGCGCAGCGCGGGTGGCGACACCCTTCGTTTTGACCATGTGACCACCCGCAAGGCCGGGCAGCGTCAGTTTGTGGACCTGCATTTGCATATGCCCGCCGCTTGGACCCTGGGCGAGGCGGCGGCCCTGCGCACCCAAGTTGAGCAAGCCCTGATGCAGGCCGTGCCTGGCTTGCGTGCCACCATTCAGTTGCTGCCCAGCGATGTCGAGGCGCATCTGGACGACCCCAGGGAGGCTCCATGATCAGCTTGATTCAACGTGTCAGCCAGGCCAGCGTCCGAGTCGAGGGCCAGGTGATAGGTGAGATTGGGGCCGGTTTGCTGGTGCTGCTGTGTGCCGAGCAAGGCGACACCGAGGCGCAGGCCGACAAGTTGCTCGCCAAGTTGTTGAAGTTGCGCATTTTCAGCGACGACACTGGCAAGATGAACCGCTCGGTTCAGGACCTGGACGGTCAGGGCACGGCGGGCGGCCTGTTGATCGTCAGCCAGTTCACGCTCGCCGCCGACACCTCGGGCGGCACGCGCCCCAGCTTCACCCAGGCCGCGCCGCCGGCCGAGGGGCGGCGTTTGTACGATGCGTTTGTCGCCAAAGCCCGCGCCGCCCATCCCCAGGTGGCCACCGGGCAGTTTGCGGCCCACATGGCGGTCGCCTTGGTGAACGACGGGCCGGTGACGATTCCCCTGCGGGTGCCGCCGCCTCAGCCCTGATAGGGGTTGCGAATGCCCAGGCCCGCCAGGATGTCAACTTCCCGGGCCTCCATGGCTTCGGCATCGGCGGTGCTGGTTTCATGGTCCCAGCCCTGGGCATGCAAGCTGCCGTGCACCAACAAATGCGCATAGTGGTCACGCAATGACTTGCCTTGTTCGCGGGCTTCCTGGGCAATGACTGGCGCGCACAAGACCAGGTCGGCCATGACCACCGGGCTTTGCGCGTAATCGAAGGTGAGCACATTGGTGGCATAGGCTTTGTGCCGGTAGTCCCGGTTCAAGGCCAGGCCTTCTTCGGCGTCCACAATGCGCACCGTGATTTCGGCGGGCCGCTCCAAGGCGTGGCGAATCCAGCGCATGACCTGCGACCGCGGCAAAGCGGCCCGGTGCGCTGCGGCATCGCTCAGGCGGCTGAATTGAAGCGACAGTTGAAGCGCTTGCAAACGGGCGGCCATGGCTCAACTCCGCACGGCCGTGCGCGGGCTGCGCTGCGCGTCGTAAGCGTCCACGATGCGGGCCACCAGGGGGTGGCGCACCACGTCGGCACTGGTGAAGTGGCACATGGAAATGCCCTTGACGCGGCGCAAAACGCGCTCGGCATCGATCAAGCCACTGAGTTGGCCCTTGGGCAGGTCGATTTGGCTCACATCGCCGGTCACCACGGCCTTGGCGCCAAAGCCGATGCGTGTGAGGAACATCTTCATTTGTTCGGGCGTGGTGTTCTGGGCTTCGTCCAGAATCACAAAGGCATTGTTCAAGGTGCGCCCGCGCATGAAGGCCAGGGGCGCAATTTCCAGGGCGTTGCGTTCAAAGGCTTTTTGCACCCGCTCGAACCCCATCAGGTCGTAGAGGGCGTCGTACAGGGGGCGCAGGTAAGGGTCGACTTTTTGGCCCAGGTCACCGGGCAAGAAGCCCAGCTTTTCACCGGCCTCCACCGCGGGGCGCGTCAGCACAATGCGTTGCACGGCGCTGCGCTCCAGCGCGTCCACCGCGCAAGCCACCGCCAGGTAGGTCTTGCCGGTGCCGGCCGGGCCAATGCCAAAGGTGATGTCGTGCTGGGAAATGTTCTCCAGGTACACGCTCTGGTTGGGCGTGCGGGCGCGCAAGTCAGCGCGGCGGGTTTGCAGCTGCATGTTGCCGTCCTCGCCTTCGACCATGGCGGCGTCGGTGCTGAGCATCAGCTGAACCTGGTCGGCCGAGACCGGGCGCGCAGCCCGTTCGTACAAGGCTTGCAGCACCTCCAGCGCTTGCTCGGCTTTGGCTTTGGGGCCATCCACCTTGAATTGCTCATGGCGATGGGCAATCTTGACCTGCAGGGCCTGCTCCAGGGTGCGCAAGTGCGCGTCCATCGGGCCGCAGAGGTTGGACAGGCGGGTATTGTTCAGCGGGGTGAAGGCGTGTTTGAGAATCAAGTCGATAATCCGTGTAAAGGTGTTCCAATGATAGGCAAGTTGACCGGCATCCTCAGCGAAAAGAATCCGCCCCAGGTGTTACTGGATTGTCATGGTGTGGGGTATGAAGTGGATGTGCCCATGAGCACGTTCTACAACCTGCCTGCGCTGGGCGAAAAAGTGTCCCTGCTGACCCATTTTGTGGTGCGGGAAGACGCCCAGATTCTGTACGGTTTTGCGTCGGCCAGCGAGCGCGAGGTCTTTCGCCAGTTGATCAAAATTTCTGGCGTCGGGCCGCGCACGGCGCTGGGCGTGCTCAGCGGCATGAGCGTGGCCGAGCTGACGCGTGCCATCAGCGAGCAAGAGGCGGGGCGCCTGGTGAAAATCCCGGGCATTGGCAAAAAAACCGCCGAGCGCTTGTTGCTGGAACTCAAGGGCAAGCTGGGCGCCGACCTGGGACCTGCCTTGGTCCCCACGCACGACCACCAAACCGACATCCTGCAAGCCTTGATGGCCTTGGGCTACAGTGAGCGCGAAGCGGCCCTGGCCCTCAAGGCCTTGCCAACCGATGTGGGCGTGAGCGATGGCATCAAGCTGGCGCTGAAGGCCCTGGCCAAATAAAACTTTCCTCGACCGCCATGAGCATTCAAACTGACGATTTCGCTCCCTCGCCCCGCGTGGTGTCTGCGGCGCCGGTGTCGTCCAACGAAGAGGCGATCGAGCGCGCCTTGCGCCCCAAGCTGCTCGAGGAGTATGTGGGGCAGATGAAAGTGCGCGAGCAGCTCGAGATTTTCATTGGCGCGGCCCGCAAGCGCGGCGAAGCCCTGGACCATGTGCTGTTGTTTGGGCCACCCGGTTTGGGCAAAACCACCTTGAGCCACATCATCGCCCACGAGTTGGGCGTGAACTTGCGCCAGACCAGTGGGCCGGTGCTGGAAAAGCCCAAAGACCTGGCCGCCTTGCTCACCGGCCTGGAAAAAAACGATGTGCTCTTCATCGATGAAATCCACCGCCTGTCCCCAGTGGTGGAAGAAATTCTCTACCCGGCCCTGGAGGACTACCAGATCGACATCATGATTGGCGAAGGCCCGGCGGCACGCAGCATCAAGCTCGACCTGCAGCCCTTCACCCTGGTGGGCGCGACCACCCGTGCCGGCATGCTGACCAACCCGCTGCGCGACCGTTTTGGCATTGTGTCGCGCCTGGAGTTTTACACCGCCGAAGAGTTGCAACGCATTGTCATGCGCAGCGCCGGCTTGCTCACCACGCCCATCGATGTGGAAGGCGGCTTTGAAATCGCGCGCCGCTCGCGCGGCACGCCCCGCATTGCCAACCGCTTGTTGCGCCGGGTGCGCGACTATGCCGAGGTCAAAGGCACCGGGCGCATCACCCAGGACATGGCGCACAAGGCCTTGGCCATGCTCGATGTCGACCCGCAAGGCTTTGACCTGATGGACCGCAAACTGCTGGAGGCCGTGATTCACCGCTTCGATGGCGGCCCGGTCGGCCTGGACAACATTGCCGCGAGCATTGGCGAAGAGCGCGACACCATTGAAGACGTGATCGAGCCTTACCTGATTCAGCAAGGCTACCTGCAACGCACCCCACGCGGTCGCATTGCGACTTTGGCTGCCTACCGGCATCTGGACGTGTCGCCGCCGCAAAACGACAGCGGGTTGTTTGCCGAGTGAGGGGTTGCCGCTGACGCGTCATCGCGAAGCGCGGCGATCTCGCGCCGGAGAGGGATTGCCGCGGCCCCTGCGGGGCCTCGCAACGACGTTAGGTGGTGGACTCGTCCAGGCTGTCGGTTTCCAAATGGCGCGCGTCGCCCCAACCGACCAGGGACAATCCTTGGGGTGACCACAGCAAGCGGTTGATGTTGGCATTGCCCAAGGCCCAGGTGCGAGGAGCTTGCAGCGTTTGCTGGGTGGCCAGGCGGTACAAGATGTCCATCACGCCCCCATGCGCCACCAACACAATTTGTTCGCCCACATGGCGCGCGGCCAGGGCATGGGTCAGGTGTTGGATGCGTTCGCGCAAGGCCAGCAAGCTTTCACCCTCTGCGGGCGCCCACTCGGGCACGCGTTCGCGCCACTGCCGCGCGTCGTCGGGCCAGAGACTTTCGATTTCCGCCCAGGTGCGCTTTTCAAAGATGCCAAAGGCGCGCTCGCGCAGGCCCCTCTCGGTTTGCGGCGTCAGTCCCTGCACCTGCGCGATCGCCCGCGCAGTGTCGTGTGCGCGGGACAAATCACTGGTGTAAATGGCCGCGATGGGCTCATGGGCCAGGGCAGCAGCGGCCTGGCGCGCTTGCCAGTGGCCTTTGTCGTTGAGGCCGATGTCGGTTTGCCCCTGGATGCGGGTGTCGACGTTCCAGGCGGTTTCACCGTGGCGGATGGCGATGATGCGGGTGGTTTCCATGGAGAAAGTTTAGGCGACTTGGCGCGGACAAACCCGATGCCCTGCCAGGGAATGCCCCTGAACCCCCGATTTGAGACAAAATAGCACGGTCGTACTTTTTTTGGAGTTTGCATGGCGACATCGTCCCTTTCCTGCCGCATCAGCCCCGAGGGGTTGGCCGATGCTGCCGTTGGCAGCCGGGAAGGGCGCGCCATGCTCAAGGGGCAGCAAACCAAGGCCGCCATTGTGGATGCGGCGCTGGGCCTGGCCACCCAAATCGGCATGGAAGGCCTGAGCATTGGCGCCATTGCCGAAGTCATGCGCATGAGCAAGTCGGGCGTGTTTGCCCATTTTGGCTCGCGCGAAGAATTGCAAATTTCGGTGATTCGCGAGTACCACCAACGTTTTGAAGACGAAGTTTTCTTCCCCGCCATGAACGCGCCGCGCGGTTTGCCACGCTTGCGCGCCTTGTTCAGCAATTGGATGAGCCGCACCTCGGCCGAGATCGATTCCGGCTGTTTGTATGTCAGTGGCGCCGCCGAGTTTGACGACCGGCCCGGCCCCGTGCGCGATGCGCTGGCGCACTCCGTCAACACCTGGCTGGCGGCCTTGCACCGTGCCGTGGTGCAGGCCTGTGAGGCGGGGCATCTGGCCTCCCAAACCGACGCGCAGCAAATGGCCTTTGAAATTCACGGCCTGATTCTGGCCTTGCACTACGAAGCCCGTTTTTTGAAATCACCGCATGCCTTGTCCCGCACGCAGCAAGGGTTTGAAAACATCTTGCAGCGCTACGGTGCGCACTAAGCTGCCCCCAAGCACACCATTCTTTTTCTGGAGACCTTATGCCAAGCTATCAACCGCCGTTACGGGACATGCAGTTTGTTTTACATGATGTGTTGGGCGTCATGGACGTGCTCAAAGACTTGCCAGCCCATTCAGAACTGGATGCAGACACTTTGGCCGCCGTATTGGAAGAGGGCGGGAAATTTGCCGCCGACATCCTGACGCCGCTGAATCCCGTGGGGGATGCGCAGGGCTGCCAACTCAACCGTGAGACTCACGACGTCAAAACGCCCGAAGGCTTCAAGGCGGCCTACGAGGCTTTTGTGGCCGGGGGCTGGCCGGCACTGAGCTGTGACCCGGCGTATGGTGGCCAAGGCTTGCCCATCGTGGTGAACCAGTGCTTTTATGAAATGCTCAACAGCGCCAACCAGGCCTGGACCATGTACCCCGGCCTGACCCATGGCGCCTATGAGTGCTTGCATGCGCACGGCACGGAGGCCCAAAAGCAAACCTATTTGCCCAAGATGACGCGCGGCGAGTGGACCGGCACCATGTGCCTGACCGAGCCCCATTGCGGCACCGACCTGGGGCTGTTGCGCACCAAGGCCGAGCCGCAGCCCGATGGCAGTTACCGTTTGAGCGGGCAAAAAATCTTCATCAGCGCCGGCGAGCACGACATGGTGAGCAACATCGTGCATTTGGTGCTGGCGCGCTTGCCCGATGCGCCGGCGGGCAGCAAAGGCATCAGCCTGTTTGTGGTGCCCAAGTTCTTGGTAAACAGCGATGGCTCCTTGGGCGAACGCAATGCCATTTTTTGCAGTGGCCTCGAGCACAAGATGGGCATCCATGGCAGTGCCACCTGCCAGATGATGCTCGATGGCGCCGTGGGCACATTGGTCGGGCAGCCGAACAAAGGCCTGGCCGCGATGTTCGTGATGATGAACGCCGCCCGCATTGGCGTTGGCATGCAATCGCTGGGTCTGACCGAGGTGGCCTATCAAAACGCGTTGGCGTATGCGCGTGAGCGCATCCAGTCGCGCAGCCTCACCGGCGTCAAAGAGCCAGCCAAACCGGCCGACAGCATCCTGGTCCATCCCGATGTGCGGCGCATGCTGCTGACCGCCAAGGCCTATGCCGAAGGCGGCCGTGCGCTCAGCCTGTACAGCGCTTTGCTGATCGACCAAGAGCTGAACCACCCGGATGCCGCGGTGCGGGCCGATTGCGCCGAGCTCGTGGCCTTGCTCACCCCCATCGTCAAGGCCTTCATCACCGACAACGCCTGGCAGGCCACGTCCAACTGTTTGCAGGTTTTGGGCGGCCATGGCTACATTCGCGAATGGGGCATGGAGCAGTTTGTGCGTGACGCGCGCATCAACATGATTTACGAAGGCACCAACACCATTCAAAGCCTGGACTTGCTGGGACGCAAGGTCTTGGGCAACCAAGGCGCCTCGCTGAAAAAATTCGGCCAGCAAATCACGCAGTGGGTCATGGCCGCGCAAGGCGACGAAGACTTGGCGGAGTTTGTGCGCCCGCTCTCGCAACTGGGCCAGCAGGTCACGCAGCTCACCGGGGAGCTGGGCTACAAGGCCCTGCAAAACGCCGACGAAGTCGGGTCTGCTGCTGTGGACTACCTGCGCGTCATTGGGCATTTGGTGCTGGGCTACTTCTGGGCCCGCATGGCGCAGGCCGCGTTGCAAAAAATCGCTGCTGGCGAGCGCGATCCTTTTTACACGGCCAAGTTGCAGACCGCACGCTTTTATTTCGCGCGCTTGCTGCCAGAGACTGCCTCCCTGGTGCAAAGCGCCCGTGCGGGCGCGGCCAGCCTGATGGACACCGAGGCCGTTTTTGCATGACGGACCATCCTTTCGACCAGGCCATGACGCTGAGCGTCGTGGGCGAACCCAGCGAGGGCCGTTTTGAAGGCCTGCCCAGCGCGTACTACTGGAACATGGTGGGACCTTACGGCGGCATCACGGCCGCCACAGTGGTCAAAGCCTTGATGCAGCACCCGCAGCGTCTGGGGGAGCCCATCGCCTTGACGGTCAACTACGCTGCGGCCCTGACCCTGAAGCCTTTCACACTGACCGCACGCCCTGCGCGCACCAACCGCTCCACCCAGCACTGGACGATGGAGATGACGCAGCTGGACGATCAGGGTCAGCCGACGGTGGTGCTGACGGCCACGGCCGTGACGGCCGCGCGGCGCAGCACCTGGCGCCAAATCGACCACCCCATGCCCACCGTGCCACCGCCCGAGCAAGTCGAGGTGGCGCGTCGTGCCAAGGGCGTGGCCTGGTTGGACCGTTACGAAATGCGCGCCATCGATGGGGGTCTGCCGGCGGTTTGGGATGGCAGCGGAGAACACAGCCGCAGCTTGCTGTGGATGCGCGACACCCCGGCGCGTGCGCTGGATTTTTTGTCGCTGACTTCCCTATCGGATTTGTTTCTTCCGCGGGTTTGGGTGCGTCGCGCCACCCGCGTGCCTGTGGGCACCGTGTCCATGACGGTTTACTTCCATGTTGGCCAAGCAGAACTGTTGGCCGCAGGAACCGACTATCTTTTAGGCCAAGCCCAGGCACAGGCCTTCCACGATGGCTTCTTTGACCAGCACGGCCAGATCTGGAGCCGCGCGGGCCATTTGTTCGTCACCACCCACCAAATTGTTTATTACAAGGAATGACCATGTCCGATATCCTGCGCCACGTTGACAACGGCGTGATGACCCTGACCTTCAACCGGGTCGACAAGAAAAACTCCATCACTTCTGCCATGTACGCCACCTTGGCTGATGCGCTGGCGCAAGCGGTGGACGATGCGCAAGTTCGCGTGGTGGTGTTTCAAGGGCACGAAACCATTTTCAGCGCGGGCAATGACATTGGCGATTTTTTGAACCAGCCGCCCTCCGGCAAAGAGTCGCCGGTGTACCGCTTCTTGCGCAACATCGCGAGTTTCCCCAAGCCGATCCTGGCGGCGGTGAGCGGCCCGGCAGTGGGCATTGGCACCACGATGCTGTTTCACTGCGATTTGGTGATTGCCGGCGACAACGCGGCCTTCTCCATGCCCTTTGTGAATTTGGGCTTGTGCCCCGAAGCGGCTTCGAGCTTGCTGGTGCCTCAAATGATGGGTTACCACCGCGCTGCCGAAGCCTTGCTGATGGGGGAGCCTTTCATGGCCGAGGCCGCCCTGGAGGTCGGACTGGTCAACCGCGTGGTGCCGCCGACCGAAGCCAACGGCGTGGCGCAACAGCAGGCGCGCAAATTGGCCGCCAAGCCTTTGAGTTCTCTCATCGAAACCAAGCGTTTGCTCAAGGGCGGCCAGCAAGCTGCGGTGTTGCAGCGCATGGACGAGGAGGGCGCTGTGTTCGGCCGTATGTTGCGTGAGCCGGCAGCACGTGAGGCCTTTGGTGCCTTCATGGAAAAGCGCAAGCCGGACTTCTCCAAGCTTTAAAACCTTGCTGCGCGCAAAAAATCAAGCATTTGCTTGGTATAAATGGGGCTTGCGTTGTCGATGCCATGCCCCATTCTTCTGTGCGTTCCCCCAATCCAAGTTTTTCGGCGCTGCCTGAGCTGGCCAAGCGCCCGCGTGGGCGGCCTCGCAAATTACCGGGCACCGAAGCCGAGGGCAACCGCCGGCAAGACCTGATGCGGGTGGCGGCCCGGCTGTTTCGACAAAGAGGCTTCGATGCCGTGACCACGCGCGACATTGCCGCTGCGGTTGGCATGCACAGTGGCTCGCCCTTTTATCACTTCGAAACCAAGGGTGTGCTGCTGTTCGCCATCATTCAAGCCGGCATGCAAGCCGCCATTGCCAGCCAGGAGGCCATCGTGCGATCGGCGTCTGCAGCGCCTGTGGACACCTTGCGGGCCTTGGTGCGGCACCATTACGAGGTCTTGCTGGGGCCTGACAGCGACTTCATTCCGGTCATGCTTTACGAAGGCCGCTGCTTGAGCGCGGAACAACAAGCGGCCATCACCGAACTGCGCGAAACCTACGAGGCACCTTGGGTGCCCGTGTTGGAAGCCCTTGCAAAGGACGGCCGCCTGACCGCCGACCCGGCACTGGCTCGGCTGATGATCTTGGGCGCATTGAACTGGTCCGTTCAATGGTTCAACCCCCATGGACCCGCGAGCCTGTCGACCTTGACCGATCAGGCCTTGTCTCTTTTTCTGCGAACACCATGACTTCCAAACACACGCTTCCCATCGAGTTTGAGCCCGAATTTTTGCATGGCCTGAAAAGCATCTTTGAAGAAAAAATTGTTTTCAACCAAGTGCTGGGCCTGAAGATCACCGAGCTCAAGCCCACCCATGTGAAAGGCCGCATCGAGATGCGGCCCGAGTTGATTGGGCACTACAGCTACAACCGCATTCATGGCGGCGTGATCAGTGCCAGTTTGGATGCCATGGGCGGCTTGGCCTGCATGGCCGCCATTGGCGCGCGTCACATGGACGAGTCGCCCGCCAAGCGGCTTGAGCGCTTTGCCAAACTGGGGACCATCGACTTGCGAATCGATTATTTGCGCCCGGGCATAGGCGCTTTTTTCGAGCTCACTGCCGAGGTGATGCGGTTGGGCTCGCGCGTGGGCTCCACGCGCATGGAGTTTCGCGGCCCGGATGGCAAACTGATGTCCACCGGCGCCGGCGCCTACATCGTGTCGTGAGGCAGGCCGCCGGCGGGTGCAGGTTCAGGGCTTGATGTAGTCAGACACCACTTTCCACTTGCCATCCTGAATTTGGGACAGGCGAGAGGCGTTGTTGCCCAGGCGCTTTTGCGCGGTGAAGGACAACTCCGGGCTGCCAAACATGTCAGGCGCCACGGTCATGGTGTCCATGGCCTTGATGAAGCTGTCAGTGCTCAGGTTGGGACCGGCCTTCTGTGCTGCGCGAATGAAGATGTCCACGGCGTTGTAGCCATACACCGAGAACACGGTGGGATCGTCATTGAACTTGGTCTTGTACTTGTTGGCCCAAAAGCGAATGGGCTGCGAAGCTTCGTCCAGGTAGGGGTGTTGCGAGGTCATGGTGGCGTACAAACCGTCCATGGCCTTGCCACCGAGCTTGTGGATCAGGTCGGTGTAGGCCGCACTCGAGCCCAAGAAGGTAGGGTTGAAACCAGTTTTACGGGCCTCCCCAATCGCGCCAATGGTTTCACGAATGATGGTGCCCAAAATGACAAAGTCACAGCCCGCAGCTTTCATCTTGGCGGTTTGCGAAGAGAAGTCGGTGGCGCCGCGCTTGTAGGACGTTTTTTCTGCCAATTCCACATTGATGGTTTTCAAGCCTGCCTCAGCGCCGCGCATCACCTCGAGCCCGAACTCATCGTCCTGGTACATGGTGCAAACCTTCTTGGCATTTTTCTCTTTCACCAATTGAGGCGCGGCCAAGCGGATTTGATCGAAATAGGTGGCGGCAAAGGCGTATTTCAGCTTATGGAAGGGCTCATACATTTCACGCGCGGCGGTCACCGGGAAAAAGTTGACCACGTTCTTTTCAAACTGCACAGGCATGGCGGCCAGGTTTTGGGCTGTGCCGATGTGCGCGATCATGGCGAAAATCTTGTCTTGATTGACCAGCTTTTGCGCTGCCAACACGGCCTTCTTCGGGTCGTAAGCGGAGTCTTCCACCTTCAATACCAGCTTGCGGCCATTGACGCCGCCCTGTTCGTTGGCTTCGTCCACGCGCAGCATCATGCCCAGGCGAACTTGTTTGCCAAAGCCAGCGATCGGGCCAGACAAATCCTGGATCGAACCCAGCGTGATCTCGGTTTTGCTGACGCCTTGGGATTGCGCCAGGGCCGCTGAGGTGCCAGCGGCCAGAATGGCAGTCAGCGCAAGTAAACGGTATTTCATCGTGAGCTCCTTGGAGTGTTGCGTGGGTGTTAAGAAAAGGGTCAGTGCTTGATGTAATCCGAGACGGGCTTCCATTTGCCATCCTGAATTTGAGAGAGTCGCGACCAGTTGCTGCCCAAGCGCTTGGTGGCGCTGAAGGTCACAGGCGGGCTGCCAAAAATATCGGACTCCACGCTCAAGGTGTCCATGGCTTTGACAAACGTGTCGGTGGTCAGTGTGGGGCCTGCCTTTTGTGCGCCGCGAATGAACATGTCGATGATGATGTAGCCGTAAGCAGAGAACACCGTCGGATCTTCGTTGAACTTGGTCTTGTACTTGTTGGCCCAAAAGCGCAAGGGTTGTGACGCTTCATCCAAGTAGGGGTTCTGCACAGAATTGGTGGCATACATGCCATCCATGGCTTTGCCGCCCAACTTGTGAATCAAGTCGGTGTAGGCCGCGACCGAGCCCAAAAAGAGGGGGTTGAAGCCGGTCTTGCGTGCTTCGGCAATCGTGCCGATGGTTTCGCGAATGATGGTGCCCAGCACCACCAACTCACAGCCGCCCGACTTCATGCGCGCCACCTGAGAGGAAAAATCGGTGGCGCCACGCTTGAAGCTGGTTTTCTCAAGCAACTCCATGTTGAGGGTTTTCAAGCCGGCCTCGGCGCCGCGCAGCACTTCCAGGCCAAACTCGTCGTCCTGGTAAATGATGCAAATCTTTTTCACGCTTTTGTCCGTGACCATCTTGGGCAGGGCAATGCGAAGTTGATCGTAATAAGCGCTGAGCAGGGCGTACTTGTAGCGGTGGGTCGGCTCGTACATCTCGCGCGCGGCCGTCAGCGGCATGAAGTTCACCACATGCTTTTCAAACTGGATCGGCATGGCCGCGTTGTTGTGCGCGGTGCCGAGGTGGGCCGCCATGATGAAAATCTTGTCCTGGTTGACCAACTTTTGCGCTGCCAACACAGCCTTCTTGGGGTCATAGCCCGAGTCTTCCACCACCAGCTTGAGCTTGCGACCGTGCACGCCGCCTTGCTCATTGGCTTCGTCAATTCGCAACTGCATGCCGGCGCGGGCCTGCTTGCCATAGCCTGCCAGCGGGCCCGACAAATCCTGGATGCTGCCAATGAGAATTTGGTCTTTGCTCACGCCTTGTTGGGCCAACGAGGCCGTGGGCAAGGCGCAGTTGGCGGCAGCCAACAACAAAGCGGACAGCGAGTGACGCATGGCAGGTCTCCTGAAAGTCATCGGTACATGGCCTCAATTTGCTCGGCGTACTTGGTTTGCACCAGCTTGCGCTTGAGCTTCATGGTGGGCGTGAGTTCTTCGTCTTCGGCGCTCAGTTGGGTGTCGAGCAGCCAAAACTTTTTGACTTGCTCGACCCGGGCAAATTTTTTGTTGACGCCGTCAATGATGTCCTGAATCAACTGTTGAACTTCCGCCGTGCGGGTCAGGCTGGCGTAGTTGGAGAAGGGCACATCGTTGTCCTGGGCGAACTTCTCGACGTTTTCCTGGTCGATCATGATGATCACGGTGAGATAGGCGCGCTTGTCGCCAATCACCACCGCGTCGGTGATGTAGGGCGAGAACTTGAGCTCGTTTTCAAACTCGCTGGGGGTGATGTTCTTGCCGCCGGCCGTGATGATGATGTCCTTCATCCGGTCGGTGATGCGGAAAAAACCATCCTCGTCCACCGTGCCCACGTCGCCGGTGTGCAGCCAGCCCTCGGCATCAATGGCTTCGGCGGTTTTGTCGGGCAGGTTCAGGTAGCCCATGAACACATTGGGGCCGCGCACCAATATTTCCTGGGTTTCAGGGTCCAGGCGTACTTCGTTGTAAGAGGTGGCAGGGCCGATCGAGCCGGGCTTGATGTGCTTGGCCGTCATGGCGGTGGAGGCGCCGCAGGTTTCGGTCATGCCCCACACTTCCAGCATGGGCACGCCCAGGGCCAAATACCATTTGATGAGATCGGGCGAGATCGGCGCCGCGCCCGTCACCAGCAGGCGCGAGCGGTGAATGCCAATCATCTTGCGCACATTGTTCAGGGCCAGCCAGCGCGCCAGGGTGAACTGAATTTTCAGCCAGGCGCCAATGGGTTGCCCTTGCAGGACGCGGTCTGAAATCTGGTGGCCCACCTGGATGCCCCAGCCGTACACCGCTTGTTGCAGCGCACTGGCTTCCTTCAGGGCAATCATCACGCCTGAATAAAATTTTTCCCAGACCCGCGGCACCGCGAGAAAGACCGTGGGCGCAATTTCGCGCACGTTCTCAGGGATGGTCTCCGGGTTTTCCACGAAGTTCAGCACCGCGCCGGTGTACAGCGCGTGGTATTCCCCCCCGAGGCGCTCGGCAATGTGGCACAAGGGCAAGAAGCACATGCGCTCATCGCCCTCATGCTGGGCAATCACGGTGTTGTAGCCGCGCACCGAATACACCAAGCCCGCGTGGCTGTGCATGGCGCCTTTGGGCTTGCCAGTGGTGCCGGAGGTGTAAACCAGAATGGCCAACTCTTCGGGGCGGCAAGCCTGAACCCTTTGGTCGAGTTCGGCGGGGTGCTGCGCACCCCAGGCGCGCCCCTTTTCACGCAGGGCCTCCAGGCTGATGACACGCGGGTCGTGCATGTCGCGCAGGCCCTCCATGTCGAACACCACGATGTGGCGCAGCTTGGGCAGGTGATCGCGCACCTCGAGCGCTTTGTCCAATTGCTCGTCATCTTCCACGAACAAAATGACGGACTCGGAGTCTTCGCACAGGTAGGCCACTTGCTCGGCTGCATCGGTGGGGTAGATGCCGTTGGACACGCCTTGGCAGGACAAAATCGCCAAATCGGCCAACACCCATTCAATCACGGTGTTGGACAAAATGGATGCGCGCTCATGGGGCGCAAAGCCCAGGCTCATCATGCCATTGGCAATCTCGCGCACCGCCTCGGCGGTCTGGGCCCAAGTCCAGCTGCGCCACAGGCCCAGCTCTTTCTGGCGCATCCACACCTTGTCCTTGCGCGCTTGGGCGGCTTGCCAGAACATGCTCGCAAGCGTGTCGCCAGGCGCGGCGATGCGGTGATCCGGCTGAAGGTGTTCAAGGTCCCAAAGGTTGCTCATGGTGTGAGGGTGTTCCAGAAACAGTGCAGGCTCAGCGCCAATTTTTCTTTTTCTTCCAGCGCCGCTCACCGCGCACGCCGGCGTCTTTCATGCCGAGGTAGAACTCTTTGATGTCTTCTTTCTCGCGCAGACGGGCACAGGTGTCTTCCATGACGATGCGGCCGTTTTCCAGCACATAGCCATAGTCGGCGGCATTCAGTGCCATGTTGGCGTTTTGCTCGACCAGCAAAATCGTGGTACCGCGCTCGCGGTTGATGCGCACCACAATTTCGAAAATCTCTTTGGTCAGCTTGGGGCTCAGGCCCAGGCTGGGCTCGTCCAGCAGAATCAGGTCGGGGCTGGCCATCAGGGCGCGCGAGATGGCCAGCATTTGCTGTTGGCCGCCCGACAGCAAGCCGGCGTCCTGCTCGGCACGCTCTTTGAGGATGGGGAAGTAATCGAACACACGCTCCATGTCGCGGGCAATGCCATCGCGGTCGCTGCGCGTGTAGGCGCCCATCAACAGGTTGTCGCGCACGCTCAGCAGCGGGAACACCTCACGGCCTTCGGGCACATGCGACAGCCCGCGCTGCACGATCCAGGCAGGATCGCGTGCGGTGATGTTGTCGCCCTGAAACTCGATCGACCCTTTGCGCGGGTCAATGATGCCGGAGATGGTTTTCAGGATGGTGGTTTTGCCCGCGCCATTGGAGCCCAGCACGGTGGCAATTTCGCCGCGCCGTACTTGCAGGCTCACGCCGCGGATGGCCTTGATGGGCCCGTAGGTGCTTTCCACGTTGAGCAGTTTCAGCACCGGCTGATCGGACACGGGCGAAGTCATGCCGCCTCCCTGCGCAAGTTGGACACATCGTCAATCGTGCCCAGGTAAGCCTCGATCACGCCGGGATGGGTTTGCACCTCGCGCGGCGAGCCCAGTGCCAGCACCTCGCCCTGGTTCATGGCCAGCACCCGGTTGGAGACTTTGGACACCAAGGTCATGTCGTGTTCCACCATCAGCACGGTGATGCCCAGTTCTTGCTGAATGTCCTGGATCCAGAACGCCATGTCCTCTGTTTCTTCCACGTTGAGTCCGGACGAAGGCTCATCGAGCAGCAACAATTGGGGCTCGGTGCAGAGCGCTCGGCCCAACTCCACCACTTTGCGCACGCCGTAGGGCAATCCCGCCACCAAAGAGTCGCGGTGGTGTTGCAGGTCGAGAAAGTCGATCACTTCCTCGGCTTTTTCGCGGGCCTTGAGCTCAGCTGCGCGCGCCGTGCCGGTGAACAGCATGTCTTGCCACAGCGAGGTTTGGCGGTGGGTGTGGCGGCCAATCAAGAGGTTGTGCAACACCGTCGCATGCTCGAACAACTCGATGTTCTGAAAGGTGCGCGCGATCCCTAGGCTGGCGATTTTGTGCGCGGGCTGCTCGGTCAGTCGCAACATGCCCTGGGACGACTGGTAGTCGATGGTGCCCGTGGTTGGGGTGTAGATGCGGCTGATCAGGTTGAATACCGTGGTTTTGCCCGCGCCGTTGGGGCCAATCAAGGTGAACACTTCGCCACGCTTCACGTCGAAGCTGACGTTGTTGACCGCCAGCACGCCGCCAAAGCGCACGCTCAAATTTTGGGCTGAAAGCAAGCTGTCCATGGTGTTATTTCAGCCGATCGGATTTCTGGAAAGACTTCTGTCGCTTGAACATGCCACGCCGATAGAAGGGGAAAATTTGCAAATAGGTGCGCACCTTGAGCCAGCGGCCATACAGCCCCATGGGCTCGAACAGCACAAAGGCAATCAGCACCGAGCCATACACCACCGACTGCAAGCCTGGGGCTTGGCCAATGGCCTCGGGCAGAAAGTCTTTGCTGAGTGAAATCAGTTGCGGCATCACAATCAGGAAGATGGCCCCCAGGAAGGCGCCATGCACCGAGCCAAGGCCGCCCACCACGATCATCAGCAGCAGGTCAATGGATTGAACAATGTTGAACTGGTCGGGTGAAATGAACTGCAGCTTGTGCGCATACAAGGCGCCGCCAATGCCCGCCAGGGCGGCCGACAAAGCAAACGACAAGGTTTTGTAATAGGCCAATTGGATGCCCATGCTTTGCGCAGAAATTTCAGAGTCGCGAATGGCCACAAAAGCCCGGCCTGTGGGCGAGCGCAGCAAATTCAGAATGGCCAGGGTGGCCAGCACCGCCAACACCAGGCACAAGAAGTAAAAGCCGTCGGCGGTGTCCACCTTGAAGCCAAACAGGTCGGGCGCCTTGATGTGGATGCCGGCGTTGCCGCCTGTGACTTTTTCCCAGCGTGCAAAAACCTCTTCCACGATGAAGCCAAACGACAGCGTGGCAATGCCCAGATAGATGCCCTTCACGCGCAGCGCCGGCAAACCCACGACCAGGCCCACGGCCGCAGAAAGCAGGGCCGACATGGCCAAAGCAATGGGAAAGGGGATGCCCAGGTTGGTCAGGACAGCTTGGGTGTACGCGCCGACCCCCAGGAAGGCCGCATGACCAATCGAGAAGAGTCCGGTGAAGCCTGCCAGCAACATCAGGCCCAGCCCCACAATGCCGTAAATCAGCACAAAGGTCAGTTGTGCCAGCCAGTATTCGTCGATCAGCCAGGGCGCAGCGAGCAGGCACAGCACCAGCAGGCTGTACCAGAACACATGGCCGCCGTGCTTGGCCAGTCGGATGTCTTGGGCGTAATCGGTCTTGAAAATAAAGCGCATGGTCAGACCTTTTTACGCAGGCGCTCGCCGAACAAGCCGTTGGGTTGCACCATCAGCATGACCAAGACCACGATGTAGGCGGCAGTGTCCTTGAAACCATCGGGCAGGTAAAAGCCGGACAGCGACTCCACCACGCCAATGATCAGGCCACCCACAATGGCGCCAGGCAGGCTGCCAAAACCGCCGACCACGGCCGCGGGGAAGGCTTTCAGGCCAATGAAGCCCATGTTGGCGTGGACAAAGGTGATGGGGGCCAACAGCAAGCCCGCCACCGCGGCCACAGCCGAGGCCAGGCCCCAGACCAGGCCATTCAGGGGCTTCACCGGAATGCCCATGTAGTAGGCCGCCAATTGGTTTTGCGAAGAGGCCTGCATGGCAATGCCCAGCTTGCTGTACTTGAACAGGGCAAACAAGGCCGCGCACAACACAGCGGTGGTGCCAATGACCACCAATTGCTCTGCGTTCAAGGTCAGCGCGCCCAGGTTGAAGGCCATGTCTTTGTAGGGGACAGGCAAGGAGTGTGTTTCAGTGCCGATGCCTGGGATGGTGGTCACCAAGCCGCGCAGCACATAGCCAATGCCAATGGTCAGCATGACGATGGAAAAGGCGGGCTGCCCCAAAATCGGCCGAATCACTGCACGCTCCAGGAGGATGCCGAACAAGGCCATGGCCGCGATGCTGGCCAGCACCGCCACCCAAAACGGGTATTCGAGAAATGTCATGACGCCCAGGCCGCAAAACGCGCCCAGCATCATCAACTCGCCTTGAGCAAAACTGACTGTTTCGGTGGCTTTGTAAATCAGCACAAAGCCCAGTGCGATCAGCCCGTAGATGCATCCTTGCGAGATGCCGCTGATCACCAGTTGCAGAAACTGCACATCGCCTCCAGAAATGAATCAACACCAGCAAGTTGGCTGGAGAGAAAAATATAGCTGGGAGGGGGCGCTGTGGCTCTCGGTGATAACCCCTGCGTAGGGAAAATCAGGATTTGTCTATGCTGCGCGGTCGACCCTGATCATCGATGGCGACATAGGTCAAGCTGGCCTCGGTCACTTTGAGGTATTGGCCTTGGGCGCGAAAACGTTCGGCAAATACTTCCACCCGCACGGTGATCGAGGTGTTGCCAATGCGGGTGACCTGCGCAAAAAAGCTCAGAATATCGCCCACCTTCACCGGTTGCTTGAAAATGAACTGGTTCACCGCCACCGTGGCCATGCGCCCTTTGACATAACGTGCGGGCAGCACCGCGCCGGCCAAGTCCACCTGGGCCATGACCCAGCCGCCAAAAATATCGCCATTGGCGTTGCAATCGGCGGGCATGGGGATGACTTTCAGCACCAGTTCCTGGTCGACAGGCAGGGCCACGGTTTCGGGGAGAAGAGGGGAAGTGGCAGACATGGGCACAATTGGTTGAATTCTTCAGAACTCCGATTGTCACGCATGAGACCCCATTCCGCGCCTTCGCCAACTTTGCCCGTGGGGACGCCGCGACAGCACACCGACCGCGACACCCTGCGCCGATTGCTGCCCTACCTGTGGCACTACAAATGGCGCGTGATGGCGGCTTTGGCCTTCATGGTGGGCGCCAAACTGGCCAACGTGGGCGTGCCCGTGCTGTTGAAGCACTTGATCGATGCCATGACGCTCAAGCCAGGCGACCCGCGCGCGGTGCTGGTCGTGCCGGCCGGATTGCTCTTGGGCTATGGCGTTTTGCGACTCTCTGTGTCTGCCTTTACCGAGTTGCGAGAGCTGGTGTTTGCCAAGGCCACGCAGGGCGCCGCACGGCGCATCGCGCTGGAAACCTTTGAGCATTTGCATGGCCTGAGCTTGCGTTTTCACCTGGAGCGCCAAACCGGCGGCATGACGCGCGACATCGAGCGCGGTGTGCGGGGCATCGAGTCGCTGATTTCTTATTCGCTGTACAGCATCGTTCCGACCCTGATTGAAATCGCCTTGGTGCTGGTGATTTTGTCGGTGCAGTTCGATTTGTGGTTTGCCGTCATCACCTTGCTGGCCTTGGCCCTTTACATCGGCTTCACCGTGACGGTGACGGAGTGGCGCACCCAGTTTCGGCGGCAGGCCAATGAGTTCGATTCGGCCGCCCATACCCGCGCGATTGACTCGCTGTTGAATTATGAAACCGTCAAGTACTTCAACAACGAGGCCTTCGAGGCCCGCCGTTACGACGAAAGCCTGGACCGTTTGCGCCGCGCACGGCTCAAGGCGCAAACCTCGCTGAGCTTGTTGAACACAGGGCAGCAACTCATCATTGCCTGTGCCTTGGTGGCGATGCTGTGGCGGGCCACCCAAGGGGTGGTGGACGGGCGCATGACCTTGGGCGACCTGGTGATGATCAATGCCTTCATGATCCAGCTCTACATTCCCTTGAATTTTTTAGGCGTGCTGTACCGTGAAATCAAACAAAGCCTGACCGACCTGGACCGCATGTTCACCTTGCTGGAAAAAGAGCGCGAGGTCGCCGACCGGTCGCAGGCGGCCGATCTGCAGTGGTCCCAGCCGCCGGCGGTGCAGTTTGACCGCGTGGCCTTTGCCTATGACCCGGCGCGCACCATCCTGCACGACATCAGCTTCGAGATTCCTGCGGGGAAAACTGTGGCCGTCGTTGGCCCTTCGGGCTCGGGAAAGTCGACGCTGGCGCGCTTGCTTTACCGCTTTTACGATGTGAGCCATGGCGCCATCCGCATCGGGGGGCAGGATGTGCGCGATGTGACCCAGGCCAGCGTGCGCCGCGCCATTGGCATCGTGCCGCAAGACACGGTGTTGTTCAACGACACCGTGGCCTACAACATTGCCTATGGCCGACCTGGCGCTGCGCAAGCTGACATCGAAGAGGCGGCCCGATCGGCGCGCATTCACGACTTCATTGCCAACTCGCCAGCCGGCTATGCCACGGTGGTGGGCGAGCGTGGGCTGAAACTGTCTGGCGGTGAAAAGCAGCGCGTGGCCATTGCCCGCACCTTGCTCAAGAATCCACCCATCCTGATTTTTGACGAGGCCACGTCTGCCCTCGACAGTGCCAACGAGCGCGCCATCCAGGCCGAGTTGCAAAGCGTGGCCCAGAACCGGACCACCCTGGTCATTGCCCACCGTTTGTCCACCGTGGTGGACGCCCACGAAATCCTGGTGCTCGACGCCGGCCAAATCGTGGAGCGCGGGCGCCATGCCGATTTGCTGGCGCGCAACGGGCGTTATGCGCAAATGTGGGCCATGCAACAAAACGCAGAGGCCGCGCCCGCTTAAAACCTCAAGGCAGTTCCGTGTTGTCGGCCACGGCCGCAGCGTCCCTGGGGCCCACCATGCCCAGGCGCGCTTTCAGCGACTGCGGCTCGCCGGTGATCACGGCTGCGTAATTGGTGGCATTTGACAGCACTTTTTTCACGTAATCGCGGGTTTCGTGAAACGGCACGTTCTCGGCCCACACTGCGCCCTCCAGGGTGGGGCCTTGCCGCCATTTGCGCGAGCGGCTGGGACCGGCGTTGTAGGCTGCGGCCGCCAAGGGCATGGAGCCCTCGAAGTTGTCCAGCACCAGCTTGAGGTAGCCCGTGCCAATGGCGATGTTCACATCACGCTGAGTGATTTGCTCGGGGGTGAAGTTGGTCATGCCAATTTTGCGCGCAGTCCAGCGTGCGGTGGCCGGCATGACTTGCATCAGGCCCGAGGCGCCCACGCCGGAGCGCGCGTCCATCACGAAGCGGCTCTCCTGGCGGATCAGGCCATAGACATAAGCCGGATCCAGCCCGATCTCGCGCGTGCGCTGCAGCACCGCATCCTTGTGCGGCATGGGGAACAGCAGGTCGAAGTCAATGGCTTCGCGGGCCCGATCGCTGGTGTTAATGCAGCGGTCCCACACTTGATGTTCACAGGCCAGAGTGGCAGCCGCGAGCAAGTCGCGGTCGCTCATGCGACCGCTTTGCCCTTGGGCATTGACCAGGTTGGTGGCGTAATTCCATTCGCGCACGCCCTCGGTGCGCAAGCCCATTTGAATGGCATACAACGCGCGCTTGAGGCTGGGGTTCTGGCGCATGCTGTCCAGCTCGGCGGCGCTGGGAGGCTCGGGCTTGGGCGGCGGCGTGATTTTGCGCCCCAGCTCTTCCATCGCCAGCTGCTCGTAAAACCCTTTCACGCCAGCAATGCTCTCCAGCTGCGCCAAGGCCTCTTGCCGCAGCTTAGGGTTGTTTTTGTGGCGCGCCATTTGCGCGCGAGCCAGCCAATAAACCCAGGAGGGGTCGCGGCGGGCTTCGGCGCTCATGGCGCCAATGGCCGACTCGACGGCCGCCCAACGGGGGCTGTCGCCTGCACGCAGGGCGGCGCGCACTTTCCAGCCCAACATGTCGTCGTGCAAGTCTTGTTCTTTGGTGACTTTGCCAAAGTGGCTCAGGGCATCGTCTTCGAGCCGCATGGCCGATTGGCGGCCAATCGCGCCCCAGACCCAGTTGCGCTCTTCAATCGTCAGGTAGGGTGTCCATTTGCTGGTCAGCAGTTTTGCGGCCACATCGGGCTCGCTGGTGGCGATGCGAATGAGCGCGATGACCACCAGCTCCTGGCGTGTCTTTTGGGGGGCGGCAATGCGCTGCGCCAGAAACTTGGCAGGCTGCCCAAAGGCTTCTTGCAGGCCATTGAGCGCGTCGGGGGCCACGATGTTCACGGCTTGGCGTGCGCTGCGTGGGCGGTTGTGCTCGGCCGCCAGGCGCGCTTTGCGCCAAACCGACAGGGTGCTGATTTTTTTGGCGTCGTACAGCCGGTCAGCCGCCAAGGCGCAGCCATCATCGGCTTCGCGCTGGCTCATCCACAGGCGGCGAACCTCTTCTGACAATTCGGCGGGGGCCTTGGGGCCTTGCTCCAAAAAGTCCACCAGCAGCACATAGCACTGCAACTCGCGGTCGTCGCGCATGCGGTAATGGGGGTGTTCGCCCGCCAAAGTGGTCCAGTCGCGTCGGCTGCCCAGCAGCAGCAGCCAGTCGTTGCGCAGGCGGTCTTCCTGGTAAGTGTTGGGGTAGCGGTTCAGAAAGTCACGAATCTCGCTGTGGCTGGCCTCGTCCAGGCGCGCCCGCAACTCCCAGTAAGCGGCCCAGGGTTCCAGCAGGTGGCCCCGCGCTTGGGGCAGCAATTGCGTGAGGCGCTTGCGGTCGCCCTTTTTGAAGGCAGCGGCCATGTCCAGCACGACAGCGTCGCCGCGTTCGGAGGCAAGGACAGGCCAAGGCGCGAAGGCCAGGCAAGCCACCAACAAGCTCACATGAAAAAGAGGGCGAAAAGGGCCGCAGCGCCCCATCAATGACACAATCAACTGTTCCAGCATGGCGTGATTATCATCGTCAAGCGGAGACACCGTGATTCTTCTGCCTATCCACATGAACCGTCATGAACAAAAAGACCCAGCGCCAGGAACTGATTGAGCAGCGCCTCAACATGCCCGATCGGCTGGAGCGTGCCGACCTGTTGCAGCGCGTCATGCGCATTTGGCTGGTGGGCCGCCCTGACACCATCATTGGCGCCTATTGGCCCATCAAAGGCGAGTTTGACCCCTTGCCGGCACTGCACCGCTGGAAAGAGGATGGTGAATTGCTGGACCAGCCCCAACGCCGTCGCATCGGCTTGCCGGTGGTGGACCGCGAAACCAAAACTTTGCAATTCCATGTCTGGTACCCCGGCTGCCCCATGGAAGAGGATGCCTACAACATCCCCAAGCCCAAAGACACCGAGGTGGTGGTGCCCACGCTTTTGATCGTGCCCTGTGTGGGCTATGGCCCTGGCGGCTACCGGCTGGGCTATGGCGGTGGTTTTTACGACCGCACCCTCGCGGCCATTCAGCCCAAGCCCTTCACGCTGGGGCTGGGCTTTGCGCAAGGCTTTTTGCCCGAGCTGGCGCCCGAGCCGCACGATGTGCCGCTGGATGCCGTGCTCAACGAAAACGGCGTGGTCTGGCCCGTCAGTTCTTATTGAGCAGACCATGGCCCGCCCCAAGTCCGCCTCGCACGACCTGCGCCGCGAAGAAATTCTGGACATTGCCGCGCAGTGTTTTGCCGACAGCAGTTACCCTGCCGCCAGCATGAACGACATCGCTGCCGCGGGCGGCACCTCCAAGGCGCGGCTGTACCACTATTACGAGAGCAAAGAAGCCATCCTGTTCGACTTGCTCGACCGCTACACCCAGCGCTTGTTGGCGCTGATTGGTGAAACCGAGGCGGTGGCCCAGCGCCAGGACCTGGACGATCGCGCAACGCTGCACGCACTGATTCGCCGCTTTTTGGTGGAGTACGAAAACTCGGCCACGCGCCATGTGGCCTTGCTCAACGACACCAAGTTTTTGGGCGAGGCCCAGCGCGCCCTGATCGTGGGTCGGCAGCGCGACGTGGTGGCCGCCTTCACCCGTTTTCTCAAGCGGGCCTACCCCCAGCGCTTCAACGCCGTCAACCAGACCGCGCTTACCATGATGTTGTTTGGCATGATCAACTGGACCTTCACCTGGCTGCGACCCGGCGGTACCATGAGCTATTCCGCCTTCGCCGACGAGGTGGTGGCGATGCTGGAGCGAGGGCTTCAGGTGCCCCCATGAGATTCACTTATGTGAAATTCATTTCGTTTAGGTAAAATTCAGAGTTTCCGACCCGCTCACTTTTCAGGAGACACCATGTCCAAAGCCTTTGCCAGCCAAGCCGATTTGTCGGACAAGAAAATCACCTTTGAGCAGTTGAGCGCCCATTGCTGGGCCTACACCGCCGAGGGCGACCCCAACTCCGGCGTGATCATTGGCGACAAATTCATCATGGTGAGCGATGCCACGGCCACGCCGGCCATGGCGCAGGACCTGATTGCCAAAATCCGCACCGTCAGCGACAAGCCCATCAAGTACGTGCTGTTGACCCACTACCACGCGGTGCGGGTGCTGGGGGCCAGCGCCTATGCGGCCGAAGGCGCCACCGAAATCATTGCCAGCCAGGGCACCTACGAGCTGATCGTCGAGCGCGGCGCGCAAGACATGAAAAGCGAAATGGAGCGCTTCCCCCGCCTGTTCCGTGGCGCCGAAGGCGTGCCCGGCTTGACCTGGCCGACCCTGGTGGTGGGCAATGGCCAACCCGGTCGTCAGGGCAGCCTGAAAGTCGATTTGGGCGGCGTGGTGGTTGAAATTTGGCATCCGGGCCCGGGCCACACCCGGGGCGACACCATTGCCTGGGTGGAGGCTGAAAAAGTCTTGTTCAGCGGCGACCTGGTCGAGTACGAGGCGGGGGTGTACACCGGCGACGCCCAACTTGAAGAATGGCCTGCCACGCTGGAAGCCTTGCGCGCATTGAATGCCCAGGCCATCGTGCCCGGCCGAGGCGACGCCATGAAAGGTCCCGCCGATGTCAACAAAGCGCTGGATTACACCAAGCGTTGGGTGGAAACCTTGTTCCGCTGCGGCAAAGAGGCGGCGGCCCAAAACATGGACTTGAAGGCCGCCATGGCGCACACCCGCAAGAGCATGGACCCGGTCTTTGGCCATGTCTTCATTTACGAGCACTGCCTGCCATTTGACGTGAGCCGCGCTTACGACGAAGCCAAGGGCATCAAGAACCCGCGCATCTGGACCGCCGAGCGCGACATGGAAATGTGGAAGGCCTTGCAGGCCTAACGCTGCGCCACCAGGATGCGCGCCGTTTTTTCATAAAACTGCAGGCGCTCCAGGGCTTTTTGCCGTTGGGCAGGCGTCGTCGTGTTGTGCAGCCAGGCCAATTGGCGGCAGTTGTGCCGAATCAGCTTTTGGGTGTGCGCCAGGTGGGCGGGCTCGGGTGACTGCAGGCTGCGTTGCACCAGTTGCCGAATTTCCAACTGGGCGACCTCCAGGGGCGCGCGGCTGTCCTGCAGTTTTTGCAAGGTGTCCAGCATGTCGCGCTGCCGGCGCAGCCGTTCGGCTTCACTGAGGGCGATGTCCAGACCCGAGGCGCCCACCCATTGGGCCAGGGCCGTGCGTTGTGCGGCATCCAGGCGACCATAGAAATCTTCTGAGCGCTCCACGGCTTTTTTGACGCGCCGCTCCAGGCGTTCGGCGGCGCTGCCCTCCACCCATTCGCGTCGCCAGTCTTCGTGGCTGCGGTTGAGCTTTCTGCGCAAATGGCGCATTTGGGCGGGGGACAAACTCACAGCCAGTCGGGCGGCAGCGGGTTCGATCTGGCGCGTCAGGTCATCCAGGCTGGCGATGAACTGCCCCTGCATTTGGCACACCTCTTCTTCTTGCACATCCTGGCGCGCCATGGTTTGCATGGTTTGCAGCCACCGGATGTATTGCGGCAATTGTTCCTGCCGATGCCATTGCTGAAAGGCCAGCAGGTCGGCCGGCACGGTTTGGCGCTGCTCCCCCTGCAGGTCCACATAACTGTCCACCCACCAATAGACCAATTCATGGCTTTGGTTGTACACCGTTTGCACAAAGCTGCAGCCCGCCAGACTGAACAGCAAGGCCAGGGCGAGCAGGGCGCGCAAGCTGCGCTGGGCAGGGGCGCAAAGCTCGCCGATAATCTTTTTCCAAGTGAGGAACAAACACATGGCAGCAATCGATGTGGTGATCATGGCTGCGGGCAAAGGCACCCGCATGAAGAGCAGTATGCCCAAAGTCTTGCACCGTATTGGGGGCAGGGCTTTGGTTCAGCACGTCATTGACACCGCGCAAAATTTGGCGGCTCGCCGCATTGTGGCCATCACGGGCCATGGCGCTGAGACGGTGGAGGCGGCTTTGTCAGGCCAAGCGGGCTTGCAGTTTGTGCGCCAGATGCCGCAACTCGGCACCGGCCATGCCGTGCAGCAGGCGGTCCCTGTGCTGACGGATGACGGCATCACCGTGGTCTTGTCGGGCGATGTGCCCTTGACCCGCCCTGAAACCTTGCAAGCGCTGATCGCACAGTGTGCGGGCGAGCGCCTGGCACTGCTGACGCTGACCATGCCGGACCCCACGGGTTATGGCCGCATCGTGCGCGATGCCCAGGGCCAGGTGCGGGCCATTGTGGAGCACAAAGATGCCAGCGAGGCCGAGCGCGCGATTCGCGAAATTTACAGCGGCATCATGGCCGTGCCCACCCGCTTGCTCAAGCCCTGGCTGGCGCGCCTGGACAACCACAACGCCCAGCAAGAGTACTACCTGACCGACATCGTGAAATTCGCCGTGGCTGATGGCCAGTCCGTGGCCGCGCACGTGATCGATGACCGTGTGCAGGTGGACGGCGTCAACAGCCCGCTACAACTCGCCGCTTTGGAGCGCGCGTACCAACTGCGACAAGCCGAGGCCTTGATGGCCCAAGGCGTGCGTCTGGCAGACCCCGCCCGCCTGGATGTGCGTGGCACGCTGGTCTGCGGCGCCGATGTTGAAATCGATGTGAACTGCGTGTTTGAAGGGCATGTCAGCCTGGGCGACGGTGTGCGCATTGGCCCGAATTGCGTGATTGCCAATGCCCGCATTGAGGCAGGGGCTGTGATTCAGGCCATGACCCACATCGATGGCGAACAGGCTGGCGTCACGGTGGGCCCGCAGGCAACGGTCGGGCCGTTTGCGCGCTTGCGCCCGGGGGCGCAATTGGGCGCCGAGGTGCATGTGGGCAATTTCGTGGAAATCAAAAACGCCAGCTTGGCGGCGGGGGCCAAGGCCAACCATCTGGCCTACCTGGGCGACGCCACGGTGGGGGAACGCGTGAATTACGGCGCGGGCAGCATCACCGCCAACTACGATGGCGCCAACAAGCACCGCACCGTCATCGAGGCTGACGTGCATGTGGGCAGCAACTGCGTGCTGGTGGCGCCTGTGACCCTGGGGGCGGGGGGCACCATTGGTGGCGGCTCGACCATCACCAAAGACACGGCCCCGGGCGCATTGAGTGTGGCGCGGGGCAAGCAAATCAGCATTGCCAACTGGCAGCGTCCCCAAAAAGAAAAGCGCTGAACCTCAGCTGGTCGCTGACATGCGGGTCGGCAGGGCCAGCGCCGCAGAAAACTTGCTGCGCCGCACGCTGAAGAAAGCCTTCACATTGCGCACATTGGCATCGCGGGTGAACAGCCTTTGAACCAGGGCGTGGTAGCTGGGCATGTCACGCACCTGCACCACCAGCACGAAATCGGGCCCGGGCGACACTTGCCAGCAAATGGACACCTCGGCATCGGCCACGGCGCGTGCTTCGAACGCCGCCAAGGCTTGGGCATCCTGGCGCTCCAGGCTGACCTCGACCAAGGCCTGCAAGCCGTGGCCAATGTGCTGCGCCATTTTTTCCGGGTTCAGCACGGCCATCTGACGTTCGATCAGGCCACTGTCTTGCAGGCGCTTGATGCGGCGCAGGCAGGTGGGCGCTGACACATGCACTTGCTCGGCCAGGGCTTGGTTGCTCAGGCTGGCATCTTCTTGAAGAAGCGCCAAGAGCTGAAGGTCTGTGTCGTCAAGGATGATTTTTTTCACTTTAACCTGTTAATTGAAAGAATAGTTTAGATCTTGCCAATAGAGAAATAAAAATTCAAAAATTCACTCAATATGAACAGATATTTCTTTTTGATGATTCTACATTAGACCCCATTCTCAAGAGGGGTCATCACCATGTGCGGTATCGTCGGCGCAGTTTCAAAGCGCAACATCGTTCCTCTGCTGGTTCAAGGTTTGCAACGTCTTGAATACCGAGGTTATGACTCCTGTGGCGTGGCGGTGCATGCCGCTGTGCCGCAACTGGGCCAGGCGCCTGGCTTGCAGCGTGCCCGCAGCACCCACCGTGTGGCCGAGTTGGCGGCGCAAGTGAACGATGCGGCTGCTGGCTTGCAAGGCGGCTCTGGCATTGCCCACACCCGCTGGGCCACCCATGGCGCCCCCGCAGTTCACAACGCCCATCCGCATTTCAGCCATGGCCCGGGGTCAGACGCTGCACAGCGCGCGGGCCGCATCGGTTTGGTTCACAACGGCATCATTGAAAACCACGAAGAGCTGCGCGCCGCTTTGCAAGCGCGCGGCTATGTGTTCACCAGCCAGACCGACACCGAAGTCATCGCGCACCTGATTGACCAGCATTACAACGGCGATTTGCTCGAGGCCGTCAAGACGGCCTCGGCACAACTCAATGGCGCCTATGCCATCGCCGTGTTGTGCCGTGACGAGCCCCACCGCGTGGTGGGCGCACGCGCCGGCTCGCCGCTGGTGCTCGGTGTGGGCACCGACGAAAACTTTTTGGCCAGCGACGCCATGGCCCTGGCCGGCGTGACCGATCAAATTGTCTATCTGGAAGAAGGCGACATCGTCGACGTGCAACTGGGCAAATACTGGATTGAAGACGCCGCCCGCAAGCCGGTGCAGCGCGTCGTCAAAACCGTTCATGCCCACAGCGGCGCCGCAGAGCTGGGCCCTTACCGGCACTACATGCAGAAGGAAATTTTCGAGCAACCGCGTGCCATTGCCGACACGCTGGAAGGCATTGAAGGCATCGTGCCCGAGCTGTTCGATGGCGAGCACCCCGCGCCGGGCGAGAACGCCTACAACGTGTTTCGCCACATTGACTCGGTGCTCATTTTGGCCTGTGGCACCAGCTACTACAGCGGCTGCACCGCCAAATACTGGCTGGAAAGCATCGCCAAAATGCCCACCCAAGTGGAAGTGGCCAGCGAATACCGCTACCGCGAGTCGGTGCCCAACCCCCGCACCCTGGTGGTCACGATTTCACAGTCGGGTGAAACTGCCGACACCCTCGCCGCTTTGCGCCATGCGCAATCTTTGGGCATGACGCAAACCCTGACGCTGTGCAATGTGGCCACATCGGCCATGGTGCGCGAGTGCAAGCTGTCCTACATCACCCGCGCTGGCGTTGAAATTGGCGTGGCTTCCACCAAGGCCTTCACCACCCAATTGGCTGGCCTGTTTTTGCTCACCTTGACCTTGGCGCAATCGCGCGGCTTGTTGAGTACGGCCGATGAGGCGCGCCACCTCAAAGCCATGCGCCACTTGCCAGCGGCCTTGCAAAGCGTGCTGGCGCTGGAGCCGCAAATCATGGCCTGGGCGCAAGATTTCGCCAGCAAAGAAAACGCCTTGTTCCTGGGGCGTGGCTTGCATTACCCCATTGCCTTGGAAGGGGCGTTGAAGCTGAAAGAAATCAGCTATATCCATGCCGAGGCTTATCCTGCTGGCGAGCTCAAGCACGGCCCCTTGGCGCTGGTGACCAGCGCCATGCCGGTGGTGACTGTGGCCCCCAACGACGCCTTGCTGGAAAAGTTGAAAAGCAATTTGCAAGAAGTGCGCGCGCGCGGTGGCGTGCTGTATGTACTGGCCGATGCCGACACGCACATTGAGTCCAGCGAAGGTTTGAACGTGATTCGCATGCCCGAGCACTATGGCGAGTTGTCGCCGCTGTTGCATGTGGTGCCCTTGCAGTTGCTGGCGTATCACACGGCCTGTGCAAGGGGGACGGATGTGGACAAGCCTCGGAATTTGGCGAAGTCGGTGACGGTGGAGTAGCATATCCCGATGCCTACCCCCGTCATCGCGAGCGCAGCGCGGCGATCTCTTCGCGAAAAGAGATCGCCGCGCTGCGCTCGCGATGACGGCAGGTGAGTGCGCATGAGTCGCCGTTCTTCACGCCCCTCCCTGCGCCGCCAACTGCGCGTCGCGCGGCGTCAAGGCGAGCAGCGCATGCTGAATTTGCCGCCGGCCATCAAAGGCATGTTGTGGGCAGCGGTGTCGGGCCTGGTCTTGTGCACCTTGAACACCATCGTGCGCAGCATCACATTGAACCTGGACCCCTACCAATCGCTTTTCCTGCGTTACTTTTGTGGCCTGATGGTGATGCTGCCTTTGCTGCGGCATGGTCTGGCGCCTTACATGCCCAAAGACATCAAGGGCCAGTTTATGCGGGGGGCCGTCCACACAGTGGGCTTGGTCTTGTGGTTCACGGCCTTGCCCAAAATCACCTTGGCCGATATGACGGCGCTGGGTTTCACGGGGCCTATTTTCATCATGCTGGGGGCCGCCTGGTTTTTGGGCGAGCCCATGCGCCGCGATCGCTGGATTGCTGCGCTCATTGGTTTTTCGGGCGTGCTGGTGGTGGTGGCGCCCAAGCTGACCGGGGATGCCGGCTGGTACACCCTGGTGATGCTGGCGTCATCCCCCATGTTTGCGGCCTCGTTTCTGATCACCAAGGCCCTGACCCGTTATGAAAAACCGAGCGTCATTGTGTTTTGGCAATCGCTGACGGTGTCAGCCTTTGCGTTGCCACTGGCCTTGCTGCATTGGCAAAACCCAACGCTCTCGCAATGGGTGGGCTTTGGCTTGGCAGGCATTTTGGGCTCTGTGGGGCACTATTGCATGACGCGTGCGTTCCAGATCACCGACATTTCGGCCACGCAATCCTTGCGCTTCCTGGACCTGGTGTGGTCCTCATTGTTTGGCTGGCTGGCGTTCGCCGACATTCCCAGCTCGTCCACCTTGCTGGGCGCCTTGGTGATTTTGTTTTCGACCATCTGGATTGCGCGCCGTGAAAGTCGCATCAAGCTGAACAAGTCCGACAATACGACCTGATGCCCTGACTGATTATTTATGCACCGTACCGCACTCGTTCTTTTTTCTGGTGGACAGGACTCCACCACCTGTCTTGCGCACGCGCTTTCCCGCTACGAGCGCGTTGAAACCCTGGGCTTTGACTATGGCCAACGCCATCGGGTGGAGATGCAGGCACGGCTGGCGGTGCTTGGGCAGCTGCGCGCAGGCTTCCCGCTGTGGTCGCAACGCTTGGGCGAAGACCATGTTCTGGACCTGGCCGTCTTGGGCCAAGTGAGCGAAACCTCGCTGACGCGCGACATGGGCTTCAAGATGGCCGAGTCCGGCCTGCCCAACACCTTTGTGCCAGGTCGCAATTTGCTGTTCCTCACCTTGGCCGCTGCCTTGGCCTACCGGCGCGATTTGCAAGTGATCGTCACGGGTGTGTGCGAAACCGATTTTTCAGGTTACCCCGATTGCCGGGATGACACCATGAAAGCCATGCAGCTCGCGCTCTCTTTGGGCATGGACAAGCGGTTTCTGATTGAGACGCCGCTGATGTGGATTGACAAGGCCCAAACCTGGCAATTGGCGCACGACCTGGGGGCGGCCAGCCAAGGCGGCGCAGCCAATGCCGCAGATGGCGAGCGTTTGGTCGGCTTGATCGTGGAGCACACCCACACCTGCTACCTCGGAGACCGCGCGCACCGCCACGCTTGGGGCTACGGCTGCGGCAGCTGCCCCGCCTGCGAACTGCGCGCCAAAGGCTGGCAAAACTGGCGTAAGACCTAGCCTCCGCGTCATCGCGTACATGGACGCTCCCTGTTAAGCAAACTGTTTTTTGACTTTGGG
>CAYTZZ010000015.1:0-79533 GCA_964442645.1 uncultured Bordetella sp.
ACCGTTCGCGGTGTCGCCATGAACCCGATCGACCACCCGCACGGTGGTGGTGAAGGTCGCACAGGCGAAGGCCGTCACGCTGTCGATCCCTGGGGTAACCTGACCAAAGGCTACCGCACCCGTAACAACAAGCGCACACAAGTCATGATTGTGTCGCGTCGTAAAAAGTAAGGGGTAACAAATGACTCGCTCTCTCAAAAAGGGTCCGTTTGTTGACCATCACCTGGTTGCCAAGGTCGACAAGGCCGTGGCCACCAAGGACAAAAAGCCGATCAAAACCTGGTCGCGTCGCTCCATGGTTCTGCCCGAGTTCATCGGTCTGACCATCGCCGTTCACAACGGCAAGCAGCACGTGCCGGTTTACGTCACCGACCAGATGGTGGGCCACAAGCTGGGCGAATTCGCCCTGACGCGCACCTTCAAGGGTCACCCCGCGGACAAAAAAGTCCAGAAGAAATAAGGAGACACACAATGGAAACACGTGCAGTCCTCCGTGGCGTTCGCCTCTCGGTCGACAAGGGCCGTCTGGTGGCCGACCTCATCCGTGGCAAAAAGGTGGATCAGGCCCTCAACATCCTGAACTTCACCCAGAAAAAAGCCGCTGGCATCGTCAAGAAAGTGCTCGAATCGGCCATCGCCAATGCCGAGCACAATGACGGCGCCGACATCGACGAGTTGAAGGTGAAAACCATCTACGTCGAGCAGGGTGCAACCCTCAAGCGCTTCACCGCCCGCGCCAAAGGCCGTGGTAACCGTATCAGCAAGCCCACGTGCCATGTGTACGTGACGGTGGGCAACTGAGGCCAAAGGAAGAACATGGGACAGAAAATCCATCCTACCGGCTTCCGCCTGTCGGTCAGCCGCAACTGGGCAAGCCGTTGGTACGCCAGCAACCGTGACTTCGCCGGCATGCTGGCCGAAGACATCGAAGTGCGCGACTACCTCAAGGGCAAGCTGAAGAACGCCGCCGTTTCGCGCGTGCTCATCGAGCGCCCCGCCAAGAACGCCCGCATCACCATTTTCTCGGCACGTCCGGGCGTGGTGATCGGCAAGAAGGGCGAGGACATCGAGAACCTCAAGAAGGAGCTCGCCTCCCGCCTGGGCGTTCCCGTCGCCGTCAACATCGAAGAAGTGCGCAAGCCCGAGATCGATGCCCAACTGATTGCCGACAGCATCACCCAGCAGCTCGAAAAGCGCATCATGTTCCGCCGCGCCATGAAGCGCGCCATGCAGAACGCCATGCGCTTGGGTGCACAAGGCATCAAGATCATGTCGTCGGGTCGCCTGAACGGCATCGAGATTGCCCGCACCGAGTGGTACCGTGAAGGCCGTGTGCCGCTTCACACCCTGCGTGCCGACATCGACTACGGTTTTTCGGAAGCCAAGACCACCTACGGCGTCATCGGCGTCAAGGTCTGGGTTTACAAGGGTGACACGCTGGGTCGCAACGATGCGCCCGCCGCCGTCGAGCCGCGCGCCGAAGAAGAGCGTCGTCCGCGTGGCCCGCGTCGCGATGGCCGCCCGGGTGGCGACCGTCCGGCACGTGGTGGCGCCCGTCGCCCCGCCGGCTCCAATGCCGCACCTGTGGATGGCAGCGATAAGCCCGCTGAAGCCACGGATGCTCCCAAAACCACCGTCAAGCGCGTCCGCAAGGTTGCCGCGCCCGCAGCCACTGGCACGGCTACGGACGGTCAAGGAGAATAAGCATGCTGCAACCAGCACGCCGTAAATACCGCAAAGAGCAAAAAGGCCGCAACACCGGCATCGCTACCCGAGGCAACTCGGTGGCGTTTGGTGATTTCGGTCTGAAGTCCACCGATCGCGGCCGTCTGACGGCCCGCCAGATCGAGGCCGCACGCCGTGCGATCTCCCGTCACGTCAAGCGTGGTGGCCGCATCTGGATTCGCGTGTTTCCCGACAAGCCGATCTCCAACAAGCCCGCTGAGGTGCGTATGGGTAACGGCAAAGGAAACCCCGAGTACTACGTGGCCGAGATCCAGCCTGGCAAGGTCCTCTACGAAATCGTGGGGGTGCCCGAAGAGCTGGCCCGTGAAGCCTTCCGTCTGGCAGCTGCCAAGCTGCCCCTGCGCACCACCTTCGTGGCGCGCATGCTTGGCCAGTAATTCAGGAGAACATCAATGAAAACTGCTGAACTGCGCCAAAAAGACGTTGCTGGCCTGGAAGCCGAAGTCAAAGAGCTGCAAAAAACTCACTTTGGCCTGCGCATGCAAAAGGCAACGCAACAACTCAACAACACGTCCCAGCTGCGTCAAACCCGCCGCAGCATCGCCCGTGCGAAAACCATTCTTGCTGAAAAGCAAGCCGCCAAGTAAGGAGTGACCATGACGGAAGCTAAAAAATCCCTCAAGCGCACCTTGATTGGCAAGGTGGTGAGCGCCAAGCGCGCCAAGACCGTGACCGTGCTGGTCGAGCGTCGCGTCAAGCATGCGCTCTACGGCAAGATCGTGGCCAAGTCGAGCAAGTACCATGCGCACGACGAAAAGGGTGAGTTTCACCTGGGCGACGTGATCGAGATCACCGAAAGCAAACCGATTTCCAAAACCAAGAACTGGGTGGCGACCCGCTTGGTTGAAAAGGCTGCTGCGGTTTAAGTTCTTCAGCGCTCGCGCTGCACAACTTACAAAAACGACTCACAATTGTGAGTCGTTTTTCTTTTTGTACCCTCTCATTTAGGAGCACCCCATGATCAAAGTCGGAGACACCCTGCCCAACGCCACCCTGATGGAATATTCGGAAGTGGAAGGCAATGGTTGCAGCATTGGCCCCAACGCTGTCGACGTGGCCAAGGCCACTGCCGGCAAGACGATTGCCATTTTTGCGCTGCCCGGTGCCTTCACCCCGACCTGTTCTGCCAAACACGTGCCGGGCTATGTGGCCAAGCACGCCGAGTTGAAGGCCGCCGGTGTCGACGAAGTGTGGTGCGTGAGCGTCAACGATGCGTTTGTGATGGGCGCCTGGGCGCGCGACCAGAAGACCGATGGCAAAGTGCGCATGCTGGGCGATGGCAGCGCCGATTTTTCCAAGGCCGTGGGTTTGACCTTGGACTTGACGGCACGCGGCATGGGCCTGCGCAGCAACCGCTACTCTATGCTCGTCAAAGACGGCAAGGTGGTGAGCTTGAACGTGGAAGGCCCAGGCAAATTCGAAGTCAGCGACGCTGACACCATGCTGGCCCAAGCCAAAGGCTGATCAAAGCGCCACTTTGAGGTAGTGCGCGCCCGCGATCGGGCTATGGTAGTAGGGCGGCACTTCCTCAAACCCCAGGTCTTCATAGAGGCTGCGTGCGGCCTCCATGTCGTCCAATGTGTCCAGCAGGACACAGGCATAGCCTTGGCGGCGTGCCGCATCCAAAATCGCTTCGGCCAGCAAGCGCCCCAAACCAAAACGGCGAAAGGCCGGGCGCACATACAAGCGCTTCATTTCGCTCGCGTTGGCCATGTCCACATTGTCCAAGGGGCGCAGCGCGCAGCAGCCTGCCAGCTCGCCATCGACCCAGGCCAGCAACAAGCTGCCGCGGGGTGCGGCATAGTCACCGGGCAGCGTGCTCAACTCTTGCTCAAAGTGCTGAAAGCTCAGGTCAATGCCGAGGCTCTCAGCGTATTCGCGAAAAATCAGCGCCGCCGCCTGAAGGTCCTCAGGGGAGTTGGGCGTTGTCAATGAGAACTGGGATGAGGACACGCTCAACTTCCGAAAGCCGCCAGCCAGCGGACCATCGCGGCACACCCCAGCAGAATCACCAAGGCCCAAACACGCTGCCCCAGGCCGTCGCGTGTGGGCAGCGTCCCTGGCAGCGCCTCTTGGTTGCCATGCAGCATGGCAGGGATTAAATTGTGGCGAAGCCGCAGGCGATGAAACAGGATCGCCAACAAGTGCAACGTGACCAGCCCCAACAGCAGTGTCTTGCCCCAGGTCTTGTGGTAACTCGTGGCCCAGCTGACCCATTCGCTGGGCGCCAGCACGGCCCAGGGGCCGGTGAAGGCGATTTCGTCGTCACTGATCATGCCGCTTCCCACCTGCAACAGCAGGATCAACAGCATGGCCAAGATGGACAGCGCACCCAGCGGGTTGTGGCCCACATGCACGTGAGAGGCGGGCCGCTGCAAGCTTTGCCAGTAGGCTTGCAGTCGTTGCGGCGTTGGCAAGAAGGTGGTGAAGCGCGACCAGTGACCGCCAACGAAACCCCATACCAAGCGAAACAGCACCAAGGCGAGGACAGCTTGACCCAGCAAGGCATGCACAGGCATGGCGTTTGCGCCGATGTTGCCGGAGACCACCAGCCCCACCACCAAGGCGGCCAGCAACCAGTGGAAGAGGCGGGTGGGCAGGTCCCAAATGCGCACGCTGTGGGTGTGCACCGCGGGTGCTGTGGTTTTTTCAGCGTCGGTCACAGGCATGGTGAATCATCTTAACTTCGCAGGTCATTCTCAGACAAAAGCACTCAGGCATCAATTCTCGTAAACTGCCATCATATTCTCATCACCACAAGGAATGCCATGAAACCCATCACCATGATTGCCCTGAGCGCTTTGCTCGCCGGTGTGGCTGTTCCCGCCTCGGCCCAATTTGCCAAGCCAGAAGACGCCATCAAGTACCGCAAGAACAGTTTGTTTGTCATGAGCCAGCACTTTGGCCGCTTGGGCGCCATGGCACAAGGCCGTGTCCCGTTTGATGCCAAGGTCGCCGCAGACAATGCTGCCTTGGTGGAGACGCTGAGCCACTTGCCCTGGGCCGCCTTTGGTGAAGGCACGGACAAAGGCGATACCAAAGCCAACCCCGAGATTTGGAAAGAGGCGCCCAAATTCAAGGAAGCCGCGGACAAGTTTCAAGCCGAGTCCGTCAAGTTGGCCGCTGCCGCCAAAACCGGCAAGCTCGATGACTTGAAAACCGCCTTCGGCAACACCGCTGCAACCTGCAAAGGCTGCCACGACACCTTCCGCGCCAAATAAGTTTTCAGACAGCGCAGTCCAACAAGATCTGCGTCAGTCCTTGCGGGTCACTGACCATGGGGTCGTGGCCCGTTTTCATTTCCACCACCCGCGAGCCGGGCAGCCATCGGCCGTCCCAGAACTTGGGGTCGGTCACGCGCGGGCGGATGGCGTCAATCGTGGCCAGCGTGGGCTGGGTGCAGCTGACGAAGGTGCGCGGGATGGCCGCCAGCCGGTCAATGGAGAAGTCCAATGGGTCGATGTAGGGCTGGGCGGGGTGAGCTGTTTGGCGTCGCCTGACCCAGTCGGCTTGCTCGCCCTCCAGGCCGAACACATCCGGCCCGGGCGCCGGGAAACTGAAGGTCGGTGAGGCCTGGGCGGCCGCCAGTCGGCCTTCTCGCGTGGCCTTGGAGTGGGTGGCACTCCAGGCTTCGCCGGGCTTGGGAACCACCGCGTCCACGTACACCAGGTGACGAATCCTGGGTCCCAACTGGTCGGCGACACCGGTGCCGACCATGCCGGCATAGGAGTGCACGGCCAACACGATGTCGTCCATTTCTTCGGTCTGGATGGCTTGCAGGACGTCTTGGATGTGGGTTTGCAAACCGATGTCACGGCTCAGTAAATGTGAGCGCTCGCCTACGCCAGTCAGCGTGACGGCGTGGGCGCGGTGACCGGCACGGATCAGGGCTTCGGTGACGTGACGCCAGCACCAGGCACCATGCCAAGCGCCGTGAACCAGAACAAAATTCGCCATGCTCAAACTCCTTCAAATCACTTGCTGGTCGCGCAATTTCTGAATGTCGGAAGCGTTCATGCCCAGCACTTCTTGCAGCACCTGGGCCGTGTGCTGGCCCAGCAAAGGCGGTGGCAGATCTTGCCGCACCGGCGTCGCACTGAGTTTCAGCGGGCTGGCCACAATGTTGAAGGAGACGCCCAAGGGGTGTTCCCATTCACTGACCATGCCACGCGATTGCACATGCGGATCGGCAAACACCTCGGCCAGGCTGTTGATGGCGCCGCAGGGCACCTTGGCCTTTTCCAGACCGGCCAGCCATTCGGCCTTGGGGCGCGAGCGGAAGATCGCTTCCAGTTGGGGAATCAAGATGTCCCGGTTGCGCACGCGGTCCTGGTTTTTGGTGAAGCGCGCATCGGCTGCCAAGTCTGGCCGGCCGGCGAGCTCGCAGAATTTGGCGAACTGGCTGTCATTGCCCACGGCCAGAATCATGTAGTCTTTTTGGCCTTCGGGGGTGGGTGCGGTTTCGAACACCTGGTAGGGCACCACGTTCTGATGGGCATTGCCCATGCGCCCGGGGACCTTGCCGTCGCGTTTTCCCGCCACCAGGTAATTGGCGCCCAGGTTGGCCAACATGGCGACCTGCGTGTCCAGCAGCGCCATGTCAATGTGCTGGCCCTCACCAGTGCGCTCGGCATGGCGCAAAGCGGCCAGGATGGCCACGGTGGCGTACATGCCGGTGAACAGGTCGGCCACGGCGACGCCCACTTTTTGCGGGCCGCCGCCCAGGTCGTCGCGCTCCCCGGTGACACTCATCAGGCCACCCATGCCCTGAATGGCGTAGTCGTAACCGGCGCGCTCGCGGTAAGGCCCGGTTTGACCAAAGCCGGTGATGCTGCAATACACCAGGCGGGGGTTCAGCTTGGCAAGGGTGGCATGGTCCAGGCCGTAGCGCGCCATGTCGCCGACTTTGAAGTTTTCGATGAACACATCGCAGTGTTTGACCAGCTCGCGGATCAGGTCCTGGCCTTGCGGGGTGGCGATGTCGCAGGTGATGGAGCGTTTGTTGCGGTTGGCGCCGAGGTAGTAGGCGGCTTCTGCCGAGTCTTGGCCATCGCCGCCCCGCAAATAGGGGGGGCCCCAGGTGCGGGTGTCGTCCCCGGTGCCGGGGCGCTCGATTTTCAGGACGTCGGCGCCCAGGTCGGCCAGGTTCTGGGTACACCAGGGGCCAGCGAGCACACGTGACAGGTCGAGGATGCGGATGCCATCTAAAGAGTTCATGTTGCCATTGTCGCGCAACGATAATCCGACGATGGCGATGCCGTTCAAACTTCCTACCAAAGCGCTGGCCCATGGCCAACCTGGCGGCATGCCATGAGTGACGCCGGTTTGTCGCGCAAAACCGCGGTGCTGGTTTTTCTGGCTCTGGCCTTTGCCTATTTTTTGTCGGCCATGGTGCGCGCCATCACGGCCACGCTGTCTCCCACCCTGATTCCCGAATTCAATTTGCAGGCGCGAGACCTGGGCTTGCTGGCGGGCGGCTATTTCCTGGGGTTTGCGGCCACGCAATTGCCGCTCGGCCATTGGCTGGACCGGCACGGCCCCAAAAAAGTGGTGGCCTGCTTTCTGACTTTTGCGGTGATGGGGAGTGTGGCGTTTGCGGTGGCGACCCAGTTCAGTGATTTGCTGATCGCGCGCATTCTGACCGGCATTGGCGTGAGCGCTTGCCTGATGGCCCCGCTCACAGGCTTTCGGCGCTGGCTGGCCCCGGCCACACAGTTGCGCGCCAACTCCTGGATGCTGATGACGGGCTCCATGGGTATGTTGTGTTCGACCTTGCCAGTGCAGTGGCTGCTGCCCGTGATGGGGTGGCGGCCCATGTTTTGGGGCTTGGCCGCGTTGAATGTGCTGGCCATTCTCTTGATCGTGTGGCAAGTACCGACATGGCGTGTCGTGGCCGCCCCGGCGCCGCCAGCGGGGTCGTCACCCGGCTGGTTTGCCGGCTACCGGGACGTTTGGGCCCATCCCTACTTTCGCCGCTTGGTGCCCCTGGGCTTTTTCAGCTACGGTGGTTTGTTGGCCATGCAGACCCTGTGGGCTGGGCCCTGGATGGTTCGCGTCAGTGGGTACAGCCCTTTGGAGGCGGCCACAGGCCTGTTCTGGATCAATGTGACCATGCTGTTCACCTTTTGGGCCTGGGGTTGGCTCAACCCTTGGCTCAGTCGTCGCGGCTGGCATGCCAACCTGCTGATGACCTGGGGCATTCCGCTCAATCTGCTGGTGCAAGCGGTCTTGGTCGCGGTGGGGCCAGGCACCGGGACGCTGGCCTGGGCTTTGTTTTGCATGACCAATTCGGTGGTGTCCCTGGCCCAACCTGCGGTGGGTTTGGCTTTCCCGCCGGCCTTGGCCGGACGCGCCTTGTCCGCTTTCAACTTGGTGATTTTTTCGGGCGTCTTTGCCGTCCAATGGGGCTTTGGCTTGCTGGTGGACGGGTTTTTGCTGCTGGGCGCGACCACCCCCCAAGCTTTTCAGTTCGCCATGGGGCTGTTTCTGATGTGCTCCATCGCAGCCTATGCTTTTTTCAGGCTCGTTCGGGCGGATAATTCAAGCCCAACCTGAATGCACCATGAGCAACAACATCCTTTTGATCGCTCACGCCCCTTTGGCTCAAGCCTTGCGCCAATGCGCCTTGCATGTCTATCCGGAATGCGCGGAAGAGGTGATCGCCATCGATGTGGCGCCTAACGCTTCGCCCGAGGAATCGCTGGCCAGCGCGCGCCTGGCCCTGTCGCAAAGAAACCAGGCGGGCACCATGGTGTTGACCGATGTTTTTGGGGCGACACCCGCCAACGTCGCGCAAAAACTGGTGGATGGCGTCAACGCCAAACTGGTGGCCGGGGTCAATTTGCCCATGCTGTTGCGCACCGTGTGCTACCGCCATGAATCTCTCGATGCTTTGGTCACCCGGGCTTTGGCCGGGGGTGCCCAGGGCGTCATGCAAGTGGCCATCACGGCCCCCCAAAACCAAGCCCGACGTCAGAATGATCCAAACACGCACGACCATCAGCAATAAATTGGGCCTGCATGCCCGCGCCTCGGCCAAGCTCACCAAGCTCGCAGGCAGCTTTCCCTGCGAGGTGTGGGTCACCAAAGGCGAGCGCCGTGTCAATGCCAAAAGCATCATGGGGGTCATGATGCTGGCGGCCGGTTTGGGCAGCGAGGTCGAAATAGAAACCTCTGGCGACCAAGAGCAGGCGGCCATGGAGGCGCTGCTGGCGCTGATTCAGGACAAGTTCGGCGAGGGCGAGTGACATGACCTTCTCGATCCACGGCCTGGCTGTCGCGCGCGGCATCGCCATTGGGCGCGCCGTGCTGGTGGCTTCCAGCCGCGTGGACGTGGCGCACTATTTCATCGAGCCGGAACAAGTCACGGCAGAAATTGCCCGCATCGCCCAAGCACGGGATGCGGTGATTGAAGAAATTCGCCGACTGCACCACAGCATGCCCAAAGATGCGCCGCCCGAACTGGCCGCCTTGCTGGATGTGCACCTGATGCTGTTGCAAGATGAAATGCTGGCCAACGATGTCAAGCACTGGATCCAAGACCGCCTGTACAACGCCGAGTGGGCGCTGACCTCTCAGCTGGAAATCGTGGCGCGCCAGTTTGACGAGATGGAAGACCCCTACTTGCGAGAGCGCAAGGGCGACCTCGAGCAAGTGGTGGAGCGGCTGTTGCGCAGCATGAAGGGCCTGCCCAGCGCCATGCCCACACAGCCCACGGTCAAGCGGCCGGGCAGCACGCGCCAGCAGGACTTGTTGCTGGACGACCACCTGGACGTCCCCCTGGTGTTGGTGGCCCACGATCTCTCGCCGGCCGACATGCTGCAATTCAAGCAAAGCGTGTTTGCCGGCTTTGTCACCGATGTCGGTGGCAAGACCTCGCACACTGCCATCGTCGCGCGCAGCCTCGACATTCCGGCCGTGGTGGGCGCGCGCAATGCCAGCCACTTGGTCAAGCAGGACGACTGGGTCATCATTGATGGCGATGCCGGCGTGATGATCGTCGACCCCTCGCCCATCATCCTGGCCGAGTACGGTTTCAAGCAGCGCCAGGCACAAGTCGAGCGCGAGCGCTTGTCCCGCTTGCGCCACACCCCGGCCTTGACCTTGGACGGCCAAAAGATCGAGTTGCTGGCCAACATTGAAATGCCCGAAGACTCGCCCGCAGCGTTGGCGGTGGGCGCGGTGGGTGTGGGCCTGTTCCGCAGCGAGTTTTTGTTCATGGGTCGCGAGGGCCAACTGCCCGATGAAGAAGAGCAGTTCCAGGCCTACCGCCGCGCCGTCGAAGGCATGAAGGGCCTGCCGGTCACCATCCGCACGGTCGATATCGGCGCGGACAAGCCGCTGGACCGACAGGTCAAGGACGAGGCGCACTTGAACCCCGCCTTGGGTTTGCGCGCCATTCGCTGGAGCCTGGCCGACCCGGCCATGTTTTTGACACAGTTGCGTGCCATTTTGCGCGCCGCCGCCCACGGCCAGGTGCACCTGCTGATTCCCATGCTGGCCCATGGCCGCGAAATCCGACAGACGTTGGCTTTGCTGGACCATGCACGCGTTCAACTCGACAACCGCGGCCTGTCCTATGGGCCGCTGAAAATCGGCGCGATGATTGAAGTGCCCGCCGCCGCTTTGAGCGTCAAGATGTTCTTGCGCTACTTTGACTTCCTCTCGATTGGCACCAACGACCTGATTCAATACACCTTGGCCATCGACCGCGCCGATGAACTGGTGGCCCATTTGTACGACCCCTTGCACCCTGCGGTGCTGCGCTTGGTGGCCGACACCATCAGCGAGTCTGTGGCGCAAGGCAAAGGCGTGAGTGTTTGCGGCGAAATGGCCGGCGACCCCGCGCTGACCCGTTTGCTGCTGGGCTTGGGCCTGCGCAGCTTCTCCATGCACCCGACCCAGATCCTGGCGGTCAAGCAAGAAATCTTGCGCGCCGACACCCAGCGCCTGAAGGCCTGGGCCCAGAGCGTTCTGGAAGCCGACGAACCCGCCACCTTGATCAACTCATGAGTCTTTTGCTGGGCTGTATTGCCGACGATTTCACCGGGGCCACCGACCTCGCCAACAACTTGGTGCGCTCGGGCATGCGCGTGGTGCAAACCATTGGCGTGCCGGCGCAGGCCTTGCAAGCCGACGTCGATGCTGTGGTGGTGGCGCTCAAGTCGCGCACCTTGCCGCCCGAAGAAGCGGTGGCCCAGTCGCTGCAAGCCCTGGCCTGGCTGAAAGCGCAGGGCGTGCAGCAGGTGTACTTCAAATACTGCTCGACCTTTGACAGCTGGTACCGCGGCGATGTGCGCGGCAACATCGGTCCCGTCAGTGAAGCACTGATGGCTGCCTTGGGCACCGACTTCACCGTTGCCACGCCGGCCTTTCCCGACAACCAGCGCACGGTGTTCAAAGGCTATTTGTTTGTGGGCGATGGCTTGCTGAGCGAGAGCGGCATGAAGGACCATCCGCTCACACCGATGAACGATGCGAACCTGGTGCGCGTGTTGCAGGCGCAGTGCCAACAGCGCGTGGGCTTGATCGACCACAAGACTGTGGCTCAGGGGGCAGAGGCCATCCGCGCGCGCATTCAGGCCTTGCGGACAGAAGGCGTGCGTCTGGCCGTGGTGGATGCGGTCTCCAACGACGACCTGATGCGCCTGGGGCCTGCGCTCAAAGATTTGCCCTTGGTGACGGCCGGTTCGGGTGTGGCCATCGGCTTGCCCGCCAATTGGGGCTTGAAGCCCTCGCCCACCACCAGCCGCTTGCCGGCGGCACAAGGCTTGCAGGCCATTGTGTCGGGCAGCTGTTCGCAGGCCACGCAAGGCCAGGTCGCTGACTTCAAGCAACGTGGCGCACCTGCCTGGGCGCTGGACCCCTTGCGCCTGACCGATGACCAAGCCTTGGCTGACTGTGTGCAGGAGGCTCTGGCATGGGCGGCGCCCCAATTGGCGCAAGGCCCGGTCCTGGTCTACTCGACCTCCGAGCCCAGCGCCGTGCAGGCGATTCAATCGCAAATGGGTGTGGACGTGGCCGGGCATCGCGTGGAGCAAGCCCTGGCCCAGATTGCGCGCGGCCTGGTGCAACTGGGCGTGCGTCAACTGGTGGTGGCGGGCGGTGAAACCTCCGGGGCCTGTGTGCAGGCCTTGGCCATTGAGCAATTGCAAATTGGCCCGCAAATTGACCCGGGCGTGCCCTGGTGCCATGCGCCGACCGTCCTGGCGCCAGGCCAAGGCGTGCATGTAGCCTTGAAGTCGGGCAATTTCGGGACCCCCGATTTTTTCCACAAATCACTCGCTCAGCTCAAGGCGGCTGCATGAGCCAGCTGAACCTTCACACGCAAGAACATCGCTTGCGCGAGGAAATGTGCCGGGTGGGAGCCAGCCTGTTTGCGCGTGGCTATGTGCACGCCAGCGCCGGCAACATCAGCGTGCGCTTGGCCGACGGTTTTTTGATCACGCCCACCGACGCCTGTCTGGGATTTCTGGATCCGGCCCAGCTGGCGCATCTGGATGCCAACGGCCAACAACTGAGCGGTGCCCGCGCCAGTAAAACCCTGGTGTTGCACCGGCAAATTTACGCGGCGGCCTGCGCCTTCGATCCTCAAACCGCTTGCGTCATTCACACCCACAGCACCCATTGTGTGGCGCTCAGTTTGCGCCCCCCCAGCCACCCAGGCCCGCTGGGGCCGGAGCTGTTGCCGGCGCTCACGCCCTATTTCGTGATGAAAGTGGGCCATGTGCCCTGCATCGACTACCACCGCCCGGGCTCGCCCGAGGCGGCCGCGCAAGTGGCGCAGACCATCACGCGCTATGGCCAGCAGGGGCTGGGCATCCGCGCCGTCATGCTCTCGCGTTTGGGTCCCAACGTCTGGCATGAAAACCCTGCGCAAGCGATGGCCACGCTGGAAGAGCTGGAAGAAACCGCGCGCCTGTGGCAACTCTCGCCAGCGCCCCCTTTGACCGACGCACAGATTGACGATTTGCGCCAAAGCTTTGGCGCACGTTGGTGAGCTTTTGAACACAACCGACCGGAACCGAACACCATGCCCCGCTTTGCTGCCAATCTATCGATGATGTACACCGAGTTGCCGTTTCTGGACCGCTTTGAAGCCGCGGCCCGGGATGGCTTCACGGCCGTCGAGTATTTGTTTCCTTACGCTTGGACGCCGCAAGAGTTGGCGTCGCGCCTGCATGCCCATGGCCTGCAACAAGTGCTCTTCAATGCGCCCCCGGGCGGCACAGACCGCGCCAGCATCGACAAAGCCTGGGAGGCCGGCACGCGCGGCACGGCCAGCACCCCGGGGCGCGAAGCAGAGTTTCGTGAAGGCTTTTTGCTGGCCTTGGAATACGCCCAGGTGCTGCAGTGCCCACGGGTGCATGTGATGGCCGGCCTGGTGCCCGAGGCCCTGCGCTTGCCGCAGGCCGAACCCGTGGCGCTCGCCACCAGCGCCGCGTACGCCAGCACGCCCGGCGCATTGCGCGACACCTACCTGTCCAACCTGCGGTGGGCGGCCGAGCAAGCGGCCAAGGCGGGGCGCGATGTGCTGATCGAGTCCATCAATGCACGCGACATTCCTCACTTCTTCCTCAACCGCCAAGACCAGGCGCATGCCATTGTGTTGGAATCTGGGTGCGCCAACCTGAAGGTGCAGATGGACTTGTACCACTGCCAAATTGTCGAAGGCGATGTGGCCAGCAAGATCCGCGCTTACCTGCCCACCGGGCGTGTCGGCCATTTTCAAATTGCCGGTGTGCCCCAGCGCCATGAGCCCGACCTGGGCGAATTGCACCACCCCTACCTCTTTGAGGTGATTGACGAGGTCAGCGCCCAGTGTGGCTGGGACGGTTGGATCGGCTGTGAATACCGCCCGAAAGCCGGCGGCCAGCCAGGCGGGACCTCGGCCGGGCTGGGCTGGTTTCGCGCCATGAACCGCTGAAGGAGAACGCCATGAACGCACGTGTCCCCGGATTGAATGCAGAGCAGGTCTTGCGCGAGGTCACCCAAGCCTGGGATTCGGACATCGTGCGGCAACTCAGCGACTACATTGCCATTCCCGCCAAGTCGCCCGCCTTTGACGCGCAATGGCAAGCCCATGGCCATTTGGAAACCGTGGTGCAGCGTGCCGCCGATTGGGTGCGCGCGCAAAAGGTCGAAGGCCTCACGCTGGAGATCGTGCGCTTGCCGGGCCGAACGCCCATCCTGTGGTTCGAGGTGCCTGCCACGCGCGCGCTGGCAGAGTCATCGCAAACCGTGCTGATGTACGGTCACCTGGACAAGCAACCCGAGTTCAATGGCTGGCGTTCTGACCTGGGCCCATGGACTCCCAAGTACGACGACGGCCTGCTGTATGGCCGCGGCGGCGCCGACGATGGCTACGCGGTGTATGCGAGCATCGCAGCGCTCAAGGCTTTGAAAAGCCAGAACGTGCCGCACCCGCGCGTCGTGGGCTTGATCGAAACCTGCGAGGAAAGTGGCTCCTATGATTTGTTGCCCTATGTCGACGCATTGCGCGACCGCTTGGGCGATGTGGGCTTGGTGATTTGCCTGGACAGCGGCGCTGGCAATTACGACCAACTCTGGCTCACCACCAGTTTGCGCGGCATGGCCAGCGGTGTGTTGAAAGTGGAAATCCTGACCGAAGGCATTCACTCCGGCGATGCCTCGGGGGTGGTGCCGTCGAGCTTTCGCATCATGCGCCAAGTGCTGGACCGCTTGGAAGACAGCGCCAGCGGGCGCTTGTTGCCGCAGAGCTTCCATTGCCAAGTGCCGCCCGACCGTTTGGCGCAGGCCCAGGCCACGGCGGCCATTTTGGGCGACGCGCTGTACAAGCGTTTTCCGTGGGCGCACCACGACTGCGGTGGCGCCACCCTGGTGGCCTTGCCCATGACCACCGACCCGCTCCAAGCTTTGCTGCAGCGCACCTGGGTGCCTACCCTGAGCGTGACGGGTGCCGAAGGCTTTCCGGCCTTGAAAGATGCGGGCAATGTGTTGCGGCCTTACACGGCGTTCAAACTGAGCTTGCGTTTGCCCCCCTTGGTGGACGCGGCCCAGGCTGTCCAGCAATTGAAAACGCTGCTGGAAGACAACGCGCCTTACCAGGCGAAAGTCACCTTCGAGGCCGAAGGCTCGGCCAATGGTTGGAACGCACCCAGCGCCACCCCCTGGTTTGAACAGGCCTTGAACCAGGCCAGCCAGGCGCACTTTGGTGCCCCCGTGGGCTACATTGGGCAAGGCGGCACCATTCCCTTGATGAGCATGCTCAGCCAAGGCTTCCCCCGTGCGCAGATGATGGTCTGCGGCGTGCTCGGTCCCAAGTCCAATGCCCATGGCCCGAACGAGTTTTTGCATGTGCCCTATGCCAAGCGTTTGACCGCGGCGGTGGCGCAGGTCATTGCGCAAATGCCTTGAGGACGGCGCTTGCATGCAGGCTGGTGTCCGCTCTGAATTGCCACGCGACAGCTACGCGCTGTCGTTGCTGGATTGGCCTTCGCCATCAGAGGCCAACGTGCGTGCCACGGTCTTGCTGGTGCACGGCTTGGGCGAGCACATCGGGCGCTATGACGGCGTTGCCCAGCGTTTGTTGCAAGCGGGCTTTGCGGTGCGAGGCTACGACCATGTCGGCCATGGCCTGTCCGGTGGGCGCCGGGGCGATCTGCCTGAACCTGATCGATTGCTGCAAGACCTGGGGCAGGTGATCGATGCAACGCGTCGCTTGCCGGGGCGTGCGGCGCACCCTTTGATTCTGCTGGGGCACAGCATGGGCGGGCTGGTGGTGGCCCGTGCCGTGGCCGAAAAGATCCGACCGGTCGACGCGCTGGTGATGTCTTCACCCGCGTTGGCGGCGTCCACCAACGCCGTGCAGAAATTCTTGTTGGCCACTTTGCCGCGGTGGTTCCCGCATTTGTGCGTGGACAATGGCCTGGACGCCCAATGGGTGGCCCGCTCACCGCAGGTGGTGCAAGCCTATTTACAAGACCCGTTGGTGCACCGAAAAATAGCGGCTGGCCTGGCGCAATGGATCCTGGCCGAGGGCGCCAAGACCTTGGCCGATGCGCCGGCTTGGACAACGCCCAGTTTGTTGCTCTATGCAGGCACGGACCGCTTGGTTGACCCCCAAGGCAGCGCCCGGTTTGCGGCGCAGGCCCCGGCGGCCTGGGTGCAGGCCCAGGCGTTCGAGGCCATGTACCACGAAATTTTCAACGACCCAGAGGCTGAGCAAGTGTTTGACGTGCTCATCCCCTGGTTGACCCAGCGTTTTTGAGCAAGGGGCCTCAGGTCGCCGCGCGCCCGCTTTTGGGGTTGGCCCTGAGCCAGAGCAAGGCCGCACCCGTGATCAGCACCGGCACCAAGGAGCCCACATTCAGCAGGGTCCAGCCTTGGGTGGTGACCAAGGCGCCGGAAGCAAACGAGGTGAAGGCCATGGTGCCAAACACACAGAAATTGATGGCGCCCTGTGCGCGGTCTTTTTCTTGCGGCGTGTAGGCCTGCAAAGACAGCGTGGTGCTGCCGGTGAACACGAAGTTCCAGCCAATGCCAAGCACCAGCATGGAAATCAAGAAATCATGCAGCGTCACCCCTGACAATGCCACGCCAATGCACACGGCATTCAAAAGCACGCCCACACCCATGATGCGCAACACGCCAAAGCGCTGGATCAGGTGGCCGGTGAAAAAGCCAGGCGCGAACATGCCAATCACATGCCACTGCAGCACCAGGGCGGTGTTTTCAAATGACAGGCCGCAGGTCTGCATGGCCAGGGGCGTGGCAGCCATCAGCAAATTCATCACGCCATAGCCCAGGGCCGCGGCCATGGCAGAGACCACAAACACTGGCTGGCGCATGATTTCGCTCAGGGAGCGGCCTTGCCCTGCCTGTTGGTTTTTGGGAGGCAAGGGCGGAAACTGAATTTGCGAGATCACGGCCATCGACAGCAAGGCAATGCCTGCCAGTGCCAGGTAGGGCCCAGTGAAGGGTACCGCCGTCATGTCTTTGGTGAACATGGCCAGGTTGGGGCCAATCACCGCGCCGATCAAGCCACCCGCCATCACCCAAGACACGGCCTTTTCGCGAAAACTGGGTTGGCACAGTTCAGCGGCCGCAAAGCGGTACAGCTGTGCATTGGCACTGTAATAGCCCGCCACCACCGTGGCGCACACCAGCCACCAAAACTGATGGTGGCTGACGGCCCAAGCACCCAAGCCGGCCGAAAAGAGCGCCACCAACAGGCCCAGCTGAAAGGAAACTTTGCGGCCAAAGCGATGCTGGGTGCGCGCCACCAAGCCGGTGCTGAGCGCGCCGCCCACCACGTAGCCCATGACCGGCAAGGTCGCCATCCAACCCAGGGGCGCGAGGCTGAGCCCGACCAGCCCGTTGATGGCAATGAAGGTCACGTTGTTCGTGAGAAACAGACCTTGGGCCAAGGCCAGCAGCAGCAGGTTTCGGTTCATGGCTGCTTTTATAGACGATTTAACCCAACGCCCCTGTGATACGGGGGACAGTCTGTCAGCGCGCTGCCTTACAGGGTCAGGGCCGCCAAGGCGGCCAGGGCGGCCGTTTCGGCACGCAAGACGCGGGGGCCCAGCGTGACAGGGGCGTAGTGGTGTTGGCGCAGCATGGCTTCTTCGGCCGGCGACAGGCCGCCTTCCGGGCCACTGACCAGCAGCACAGGGGCGCCGGCATCTGCCACGCTGCTGCGCAAGGGCTGGCTGCCCTCCGACAGGGACAGCACCCGCGTCAGGGTGCCGTCGGCGGCACGAAAGTTGGACAGCCACTCGGTCAAGCTTTGTGGCAGGTCGATTTCGGGCAAGCGGTTGCGCCCGCATTGTTCGCAGGCGGCCGCGGCCACCGACAGCCAATGCCCACGCTTTTTCTCGGCACGCTCGCCTTGCAGGCGCAGCACGCTGCGTTCGGTCATCAGGGGGGTCAGGCGGGTGACGCCCAGTTCGGTGGCTTTTTCCACCAGCCAATCCATGCGCTCATTGGCAGGCATGCCGATGGCGAGATGGACGGCACGCCAATTTTCATGTTCCAGCGCCACATGGCGCAGCACCCGCACCTGCACATCGCTGCGCCCCATGTGGGTGACCTCGGCCAGGTACTCACCGCCCAGGCCATTGAACAAGGTGACCGCTTGGCCGGGCTGCAGGCGCAGCACCTGAACATGGCGGGCTGCGGCCGCAGGCAAGGCCAAGGACTCGCCGGGGACCAGGGGCAGATCACAGAAAAAACGCGGCATCAGACGCGGCCAAAAGCGTAACTGCTGGCGGGCGTGGTGCCCTCGACATCGTCGATCAAGCGCAGCAAGGGCTTGAGCTCACGGTAGCGACTGGCCGTGGCGCGGATGTAATGAATGAACCGGGGGGCGTCCGCCAGGTATTTGGGCTTGCCGTCGCGCAAGGTCAGGCGCGCGAAGATGCCGGCCACTTTCAGGTGGCGCTGCAAGCCCATCCACTCGACGGCACGCCAGAATTCGCCAAAGTCGTTGGCCCAGCCATCGTGGTCCAGCAGGCCGAGCTTGCGCGCTTTTTCCCAGTAGCGAATGGTCACATCCAGCACAAACTCCTCGTCCCAACTCAAGAAGGCATCGCGCATCAGGCTGGCGATGTCGTAGGTCACTGGCCCGTACACCGCGTCTTGAAAATCCAGCACGCCCAGGCGGGGCTCGTTGGGGTCGTGCGGCATCATCAAATTGCGCTGCATGAAGTCGCGGTGCACATACACCCTGGGGGCCGCCAGATTGCGTTGAATGATGGTTTCAAAGGTGGTGCTCAGCACCGCCTGTTGTTCATCCGACAACTGCAAGCCCTTGTGCTGCACCAGGTACCAATCGGGAAACAGGGACAGCTCGCGTGCCAGCAAGGCCTGATCGTAGGGCGGCAAGACGCCAGGTCGGCTGGCTTCTTGCCAAGACAGCAAGGCGTCTGTGGCGCGTTGGTAAAGGGGCAAGTTGGCCTGAGGCTGCTTGGGGTCGATGGCCTCCATCATGGTGGCGGTGCCCAGGTCGTCCAACAGCATGAAGCCTTCGGCTTCGTTCCAGTCGAGCACACGCGGTGCCAACAAGCCGGCTTCCAGCATCAGGGCGGCAATCTGAACGAAAGGGCGCGAATTTTCCTTGGCGGGCGGGGCATCCATGATGATGCGGGTGCCTTGCGTGCAGTCGACGCGAAAGTAACGCCGAAAGCTGGCATCGGCAGAGGCCACGCGCACGCTGTGGGTTTGGAGACCCTGGCCAGGTGCCAAGGCTTGAAGCCATTGCGTGAAAGCTTGTTGGCGCAGGGGGTCATCCCATGTGGGGCTGAGGGGCATGGGTGTGGGCGTCGTGGTGAGGGTCATGGATAATTCAAATTCTACAAAGTGCGGGACGCCATCCGCTGGCGCCCGCCACTTGTCTTATTCTGACTGACCGCTGCTTTGAAACGACTGCTCATCCTGATGTTTTGCCCGGCCCTGGCGGCTTTGGCGCAGCCATTGCAGGGCACGACGGCGGCCCCATCCATGGCGCTCAAGCCGAGCAGTTTGTTGCAGGAAAAAATACCTCAGGACGTGCGAGCCAAATTGCCCTCCTTCATTCAGGCGGACCGGCTGGAGGGCGACCCCGATCAAGATGTGTTGCTGCAAGGCTCGGTGGTGTTTCGGCGGGGCGACACCGTTTTGCGGGCTGATCGCGTGGACTATTCGCAGTCGCGTGACCATTTGAAGGCGCAGGGCCACGTGTCCATCAACCGCGCGGGCACCTTGTACCAAGGCCCTGAGTTGGATCTGAAGGTGAACAGCTTCGAAGGCTTTTTCACCCAGCCGACCTACCGGTTTCTGAAAAACGAGGCGTACGGCCAAGCGTCGAAGATTGAATTCTTGGATGACAAACGTGCCATCGTGCACGACGCCACCTTCACCACTTGTCAGAGAAAACCGGGCCCGAGTTGGATGCCCGACTGGGTGCTCAAGGCCAGTCGCTTGGACATCAACAGCGAGACCCATGTGGGCCAAGCCCAGGGGGCTTCGCTGCGCTTGAAAGACATTCCCATCTTGCCGATTCCTTCGCTGAGCTTTCCCCTCAGCGCCGAGCGAAAGTCGGGTTTGTTGCCGCCAATCTTGGGCTTGGACAACCTCAGTGGGGTGGAATATTCGCAACCTTATTACTGGAATATTGCACCCAACCGGGATGCCACGATCCAAACCACGCTTTGGTCCAAACGGGGATTGAATTTGGGCGGCGAGTTCCGCTATCTCGAAAGCGCAGCACCCGACTACCGCGGCCAGATTCGCATGGATTACATGATGAACGACCCGATGCGGGACCGCAATCGCTGGGGCTATGCCCAGACCCATCAGGGTTGGACCCCGTGGGGTGACGGCAAGTTGGGCTTGAACTTGAACCTCAACCGCGTCAGTGACGACAACTACTGGCGCGACTTTCCCCGCTCTTCGGGCAGTCTCACACAGCGCCTGTTGCCCTCCGATGTGATGATGTCCTGGGTCAACGGCAATGTGAACACCACCGTTCGCGCCGTCAAGTGGCAGACCTTGCAAGATGTGACCGCCCCCATCATTCCGCCCTACGACCGCATGCCGCAACTGGTCTCGCGCTACCGCGCGGCCTCACCGATGCTGGACTTCTCCGTGGAGGCGGATTACACGCGTTTCGAGGCCGATCGCGCCTTGGTCTGCAGCAGCATGACCAGCCTGTCCAGAGAATGCTTGCAGCCCAATGCCGACCGGGCTTTTGCGGTGACGCGTTTGGCGCACCCTTTTCAGCTTCCCTATGCCACGGTGACGCCCAAGCTGTCCTTGCACACGCGGGCCTACCAGTTTGACACCCCTTTGGTCAGCCAAGGCAGTCGCAGCGCCAGCGTGACCGTGCCCACCTTCAGCCTGGATGCCACGACGATGTTTGAGCGCACCGCGCTGTTCCGCGGCACGTCCTGGACGCAAACCTTGGAGCCTCGCGCTTTTTTCGTTTCCACGCCTTACCGTGACCAAAACAATCTGCCCATTTATGACACGGGCCGAAACGATTTCAACTTTGCCACGGTTTTCACAGAAAACCCTTTTTCCGGGCAAGACCGCATCGCGGACAACCAGTTGCTGACCTTGGGCGTGACCTCGCGCCTGATTCATCCTGAAACGGGCGTGGAGGGCGCCCGCTTTGGCATCGCCCAAAGGCTTCGCATGAAAGACCAACGCACGGTGCTCCCCACCGAGGCGGGCCCGATTTCGGAGCGTGTCAGCGATGTCTTGATGGGTGCCACGGTCAACCTCCATCCCGCCTGGATGCTGGACTCCACCGTGCAGTACAACCCCAAGACAGCACAATCCATGCGCTCGGTCGCGGGTGTGCGCTACAACCCGACCAACTACCGGTTGTTCAGCACCGCCTACCGATTTCAGCGCGACGTGAGCAGCGAAGTGCTGGACACGGCATGGCAGTGGCCCCTGAACGACTTGTGGGGAGACAAAGGCCGCGATCAAGGCGCAGGCCGGGGCCTGGGCGAGGACCGGTGGTACTCTGTGGGTCGGTTGAATTACAACCTGCAGGAACGCAAAATGGTCGATGCCATCGTGGGCCTCGAGTACGATGCGGGTTGCTGGCTCAGTCGCGTGGTCTTTGAGCGTTTGCAGGTGGCGTCGAATCAGGCCAATCAGCGCATCATGTTCCAGTTGGAGTTTGTCGGCTTTACCCGTGTCGGGTCCAATCCCCTGCGCCATCTGAAAGAAAATATTCCTCGTTACCAGTATCTGCGGGACCAGATTGCCCCGCCCAGCCGTTTTGGCGCCTACGATTAAATTCCATGAAGAAAAGACATTCCTTGTTTGTGTTGCTGAGTGTGTGGGGTCTGGTCATGGCCGGCATCGCGCAGGCCCAAGGCTTGCGCACGTCCCCCTCACAAGCGGGCAGTGGCTTGCGCGTGGCGCCGCCCGTGCCTGTGACGCGAACGGTCTCGGGCACCTCCGACTTTATTGTGGCCATTGTGGACAGCGAGCCCGTGACCAACCAGGAGGTGAACGCACAAGCGTCTCGCGTGCGCGCACAGGCGTCTCAGCAAGGCGTGGCCATGCCCGCGCGCCAGCAACTCTTGGGCGAAGCCTTGGAGCAGCTGATTTATGAGCGCACCCAGCTGCAATGGGCGCAGCAGACGGGCTTGAAGATCACGGACGAGGAGCTCGACCAACTCGAACGCTCGGTGGCCGAGCGCAACCAAATGCGCCTGAGCGATTTTCGCGCGCAATTGGCCCGGGAAGGCGTGTCCCTGACACAGTTCCGTCAAAGCTTGCGTCAGCAGCAAATCTTGCAGCGCCTTCGCGAGCGCGAAGTGCCTGGCCGCATCAAAGTGTCTGACCCAGAAATCGACCAATTCCTGGCGCAACAAAAAAGTCAAACCCAGACGCAGCAAATTCACTTGGCCCAGTTGCTGGTGGCCGTGCCAGAAAATGCCAGTGCCGAGCAAGAGCAGCAGTTACAAGCCACAGCGCAGGCTTTGCTCAAGCAACTTCGTGAAGGCGCAGACTTTGCGCGGTTGGCGCGAGAGCATTCTCAGTCACCAGACCGTGCCAACGGGGGCCAGATGGGCTTGCGACCTCTTGACCGTTACCCCAGTTTGTTTGTCGAGGCCACCCAGAAACTGGCTGTGGGTGAGCTCGCGGGACCGCTGCGCTCGGGGGCCGGCTTCCACCTTTTGAAGGTCATTGAAAAGCCCGCACCCGTGACAGCGCTGACCATTGCGCAAACACAGGTGCGCCATATTCTTTTGCGGCCAGGGGGCCAATTGAGCCAGACCGCAGCGCGCGCACAATTGACTCAGATGAAGCGCCGGGTGGAGCAAGGCCAGGCCAATTTTGCCGATCTGGCCAAGGAGTTTTCTCAGGACGCCAGCGCAGCCCAGGGGGGCGAGCTGGGCTGGGCCAGCGCGGGCATGTTTGTGCCGGAGTTTGAGGAGGTCATGAACCGCCTGGCCATCGGCGAGGTGTCCGAACCTTTGGTGTCTCGATTTGGGGTGCACCTGATTCAAGTGCTGGCGCGGCGCAACAACCCTTTGACGGCAAGAGAAGAGCGCGAGTATGCGCGCAATGCCCTGAAAGAACGCAAGTACGAAGAAACCTACGAAACCTGGGCTCAGGAAATTCGGGGCCGTGCGTACATCGAGTACCGCGAAGCGCCGCAGTAATCTGAGACGGGAATCTTTTGAAACACATTGCACGCAAGCGCTTTGGCCAGCACTTTCTGACCGACACGGCCATCATCGAGGACATCGTGGACAGCATTGCGCCTGTGCCGGGACAGGCCGTGGTGGAAATAGGCCCGGGTCTCGCAGCCTTGACCCAGCCGTTGGTGGAGCGCCTCGGTCAGTTGACGGTCATTGAGCTGGACCGTGATTTGGCGCAGCGCCTGCGCAGCCATCCGCAACTGCGCGTGGTGGAGTCGGATGTGCTGAAGGTGGATTTCACCGCCTTGGCCGCGCGCATCGGGGCACCGTCCCTGCGCGTCGTTGGCAACTTGCCCTACAACATCTCCACGCCAATTCTGTTTCATTTGTTGGACCACGTGTCTGCCATTGCAGATCAGAACTTCATGCTGCAAAAGGAGGTGGTGGACCGCATGGTGGCTGCGCCAGCCACATCGGCCTATGGCCGTTTGAGTGTGATGTTGCAGTGGCGCTACGCCATGGAAATGACACTGTTTGTGCCGCCAGAGGCTTTTGATCCCCCTCCTCGGGTGGACAGTGCCGTCGTGCGCATGCTGCCACGGCAAGACGCGGCACCCGTGTCGCAGCCTTTGTTGTCGGAGCTTGTGCAGGTGGCGTTCAGTCAGCGCCGCAAGCTGTTGCGCCACACTCTGGGCCGATGGCTGGAGGCGCGTGGCTGGAGCGGCACGTTTGATGTTCAGCGTCGCGCCGAGGAGGTGCCCGTTGAGGCGTATGTCGCTTTGGCCCAGGCGCTGGGCCAGCAGTTGCCGCCCCAGGCTTGACGCCAAGGGTCGGTGGTCTGGATCAGGCCGCTGCCAGCCAGTAGCCGGCGTTGAAGGGGCTGCTCATGCGCAATGCCAAGGGCGAAATATCCACCAGCTTGTCGGTGGGCATTTTCTCGCCCGGCTCGGCCAGGTCAATGCCTTGTTGTGCTTCGGGGCTTTCGGGCAGACCTTCGGCCACCGCGGATGGCGCGCGGGCCACCGAAAAAGAGTAGAAGCAACGGAAAGGCACCTTGCGGTCAGACCAGTAGTCCGCGGCTTCACGAAACACGTCGAGCAACTGCTCGCGGGCTTCTTTGTCAAATTTGGCATGGGCCGGAATGTGTTCCAGCACCAGAATGAAACCAGGTTGCGGGCCCGACTTGTGAAGGGGATCGGTCATGCCGTCGTACAACGCATCGAAGTTCTTGCTGGCCTGCGTCGGGAAGGTGAATTGCTGCGCAATGAGGTCCAGCACATCCTGCTTGCTCTGTGCTTGGGCCAAGTTGGCGTACAAAAAGTGGTGTCCCAAGGCCTGGGCAGCTTCCTGCAGATCCGGCACGCGGAAGGCGCGAATCGACTGGACGATGTTGGTTTTCACTGTACGAAGCGGCGTATCCATCTCCGTGGCTTTCCTTGATAAAAAGACGAGGGCCTGACAAATTTCATGCTTTGAAAACAAATGCTGCTGTGCAGCATACGCTCAAAGCCCCGGGTTAACCCGAGATTTCAAGGCTGTAGTGTGAAGCAAAAGCGACAAAAACGCAAGTCTATGCCCAATCATTGAGCATGGATTTGTCGGGAAATCAAAAATTAAGTGATTACCCGCTCTCAAAAAGTGCCTTACCGAGTCGCGCTGGCGTCGGCAACGGTCAGTGCTGTCATGTTCACGATGCGGCGCACCGTGGTGCTGGCGGTCAAAATATGCACAGGCTTGGCCGCGCCCAGCAGGACTGGCCCAATGGCAATGTTGCCGCCAGCGGCGGTTTTAAGCAAATTGTAGGAAATATTGGCTGCATCCAGGTTGGGAAGCACCAAAAGGTTTGCGCTGCCAGTGAGGGTGCTGCGTGGCATCAAGGCATGACGCGCTGCACCATCCAGGGCCACATCGCCATGCATTTCCCCATCGATCTCCAGCCAGGGGGCACGTTGCTGAACCAGGGCCAGGGTTTGGCGCATTTTGACGGCCGTCGGTTGGTTGCTGCTGCCAAAGTTGGAGTGAGACACCAAGGCGGCTTTGGGGTGAATCCCAAAGCGCATCATTTCCTCGGCGGCCATCACGGTGATTTCGGCCAATTGCTCGGCGCTTGGGTCGTAGTTGATGTGGGTGTCGACCAAGAAAATCTGGCGGTCGGGCAACAGCAGGCCGTTCATGCAGGCATAGGTGCTGACCCCCGGGCGATGGCCAATGACCTGATGGATGTAGTTCAGGTGCACGTCCGGCGTGCTCCAGGTGCCGCAGATCATGCCGTCCACTTCGCCTTTGTGCAGCATCATGGTGCCAATCAGCGAGAGGCGGCGGCGCATGTCGATCTTGGCCAATTGCTCGGTCACCCCCTTGCGCTCGGTCAGCTGGTGGTAGGTTTGCCAGAAATCGCGGTAGCGGTGGTCGTTTTCCACGTTGACCACCTGGTAATCCACGCCTTCGCGCAGGCGCAGGCCAAACTTTTGAACCCGCTGGGCGATCACTTCAGGGCGACCGATCAGGGTGGGGCGCGCCAGGTTTTCGTCCACCACAATTTGGACCGCCCGCAGCACGCGCTCTTCTTCCCCTTCGGCATAGGCCACCCGTTTTTTGCTGGCGCGCTTGGCGGCAGCGTAGATGGGCTTCATGGTGGAGCCGGAGGCGTAGACAAAGCTTTGCAGGCGCTCGCGGTAGGCGTCCATGTTCTGAATCGGGCGCAGGGCCACGCCGCTGTCTGCGGCGGCTTGGGCCACGGCCGGCGCAATTTTGATCATCAATCGCGGATCAAAAGGCTTGGGAATCAGGTACTCCGGGCCAAACGCCAGGCTCTCGCCCGAGTAGGCCGCGGCGACCACCTCGCTTTGCTCCGCCTGTGCCAGTTCGGCAATGGCGTACACCGCAGCGATTTCCATCTCGACGGTGATGGTGGACGCGCCAGCATCCAGGGCGCCGCGAAAAATATAGGGGAAGCACAGAACGTTGTTCACCTGGTTGGGGTAGTCGGTGCGGCCCGTGGCCATGATGGCATCGTCGCGAACCTTTTTGACCTCTTCAGGGAGGATTTCCGGCGTGGGGTTGGCCAGCGCCAAAATCAGCGGCCTGGCCGCCATTTTCTGGACCATCTCGGGTTTGAGCACGCCACCGGCCGACAGGCCCAGGAACACATCGGCGTCCTCGATCACTTCAGACAGGCTGCGGGCCGAGGTTTTTTGGGCGAATTGAATCTTGTCCTCGTCCATCAACTCGGTGCGGCCCTCATAAACCACCCCGGCCAGGTCGGTGACAAAAATATGGTGGCGGGGCACGCCCAGCTTGACCAGCAGGCCCAGGCAGGCCAGGGCTGCAGCGCCTGCACCCGAGGTGACAATTTTGACCTTTTGCAAGTCTTTGCCCACCACTTTGAGGCCATTCAAAATGGCCGCGCCCACCACGATGGCGGTGCCGTGCTGGTCATCGTGGAAGACTGGGATTTTCATGCGCTCGCGCAGCTTGCGCTCAACATAAAAGCAGTCGGGCGCCTTGATGTCTTCCAGGTTGATGCCGCCAAAGGTGGGCTCCAGCGAGGCAATGGTGTCCACCAGCTTGTCGAGGTTGCGCTCGTTGATTTCCAGGTCGAACACATCAATGCCCGCAAACTTCTTGAACAAAACGCCTTTGCCTTCCATCACGGGTTTGGAAGCCAGCGGGCCAATGTCGCCCAAGCCCAGCACCGCCGTGCCGTTGGAAATCACGGCCACCAGGTTGCCCCGGCTGGTGTACTTGAAGGCGGCGTTCGGGTCTTTGACGATTTCTTCGCAGGGAGCGGCCACGCCGGGCGAGTAAGCCAGCGCCAGATCGTGCTGGTTTACCAGCTGCTTGGTGGCCTGTATGGCCACTTTGCCAGGGGTCGGGAACTGGTGGTATTCCAGTGCGGCGCGGCGCAGTTCTTCACGGGCTTCTTGGGTGGACGAAGGGCTGATGCTCATGCGTGTTCTCCAGTGGGGGCGTCGCTGCAAAGTTCGACTGCCTGGGGGTGGGATTGTAGGCTTGGGGGGGTGCTGCGCCGTGCGTAGAAATGCGCACTTGAAGTCTGGAGAATTTTTACTTTTCGCTAGGCAATGGGCCGCAGTCGCCTGTCCACCGCCCGGTCTGTGAGCAAGGTTCAATCGCGCATCAGTGCCTCAATCTCATCGGCCTTGACGGGCACGTCGCGGGTGATCAGCTCGCAGCCTTGTGGGGTCACCACGGCATCGTCTTCAATTCGGATGCCCAGGTCCCAGAACGCCTGGGGCACATCCTCGGCCGCGCGAACATACAGGCCCGGTTCAATGGTCAAGACCATGCCGGGCCTGAGCACGCGGCTGGGGCGGTTGATCAGGGTTTCGCCAGAAAGCGGGTCGCGCCGTGTGCTCAAGGCGCCGTTTTTGCCCGGCTCCACATAGCTGCCACAGTCGTGCACATCCATGCCCAGCCAATGTCCGGTGCGGTGCATGTAATAGCGGAAGTAATGGCGTTGTTCGATGACATCCTCGACCGAGCCGTGGCGGTTCTTGTCGAGCAAGCTCAGATCCAGCAGGCCCTGGGACAGCACTTTGACCGTGGCTTCATGCGGGTCGGTGAACTTGGCGCCGGCACGGGTGGCCGCGATGGCCGCATCCTGGCTGGCCAGAACCAGGTCGTACAGCGCCCGTTGGGGGCCGCTGAAGCGACCGTTGGCCGGGAAGGTGCGGGTGATGTCGCTGGCATAGCCATCGAGCTCACAGCCCGCGTCAATCAGGACCAGCTCGCCATCGCGCACCGGCGCCGCATCGGCGCGGTAGTGCAGCACGCAGGCATTGGCCCCAGCGGCCACAATGGAGCCGTACGCGGGAAACTGCGAGCCATGGCGGCGAAACTCGTGCAGCAACTCGGCCTCAAGATGGTATTCACGCAGCGCTTCCCCGGCGCGCAAGCGACGCGCACTGGTTTGCATGGCCCGCACATGGGCACCCGCACTGATGTGTGCGGCGCGCCGCATGATGGCCAATTCATGATCGTCTTTGATCAGGCGCATTTCGTCGAGCAGAGTGCACAGATCGCGCTGTTCGCTGGGGCACTCGGCGCCAAAACGCACGCGCGCGCGAACTTTTTGCAGCCAGCCATCGATGCGTGTTTCCAAGCCGCCGTGCGTGGCAAAGGGGTACCAGACAGTGCGCCGGTTTTCCAGCAGGCCCGGCATCAGCCGGTCCAAATCGGTGACGGCGTGCGCTGCCTGAACTTTCAATTGACTCACGGCCGCCTCGGGACCTAAACGGTACCCGTCCCAGATTTCGCGTTCCAGGTCTTTGGGCTGGCACCACAGGGTGGCAGCGCCTTCGGCCGTCACCACCAGCCAGGCTTGGGGCTCGGTGAACCCCGTGAGGTAATAAAAATAACTGTCATGCCGGTAGGGAAAATCGCTGTCGCGGTTGCGCGCGCGTTCCGGTGCCGTCGGGATGATGGCGATGCCGCCGGCACCGAGTTGGGCTGCCAGGCGGGCACGACGTTCTTGGTAAATCATGGGCAAGTCTTTGGGTATGACGGTGAGCAGACTTCATTATGAAGGCGATGGCTTGTCTGGCAGGGGCCTGGGCCTTCAGTTAGCGCTCAGGAGGCGTTCAGGGCGGCAAGGCGCTCGGGTGTGCCAACATCGGTCCACGGGCCACTGTAAAGCGAGGCGCTCACTTGCCCCAGGTCCATGGCATGTCGCAACAAAGGGGCCAGCGCCGAACGCACACCCTGCGGATTGCCGCTGGGAATGTCGCACACCGGCGGCGTGAAAAACTGCCGCCGGTAAAGCGCGATCGTGCTGAAGGTGTAGCGCGGCAGCGCGCTGTCTTGGGGGAGGTTCAGCGCCAAGCCGTCACTTGAAAGGCCGAAGTCGCCGCGCGGGTTGTGGGTCGGGTTGGGCACCAGCCACAGGTGAGCCCAGCGCCCCGACTGCGCAAATGCTTGGCGGGTGGCTTCATGGAAGCTGAATTGGGGCGCAAAGACATCGCCAGCGGCCACCCAGAAGACCTCGTCCAGCGCGGGCAAGGCGCGCACAATGCCGCCGGCCGTTTCCAGGGCGCCGCCAAAATCGCGCCCTTCTTCCGAGTAGCGAAGTTGCATGGGTGTGACAGCTTCGGCCGGTTGGAAACTGGCCCCAAAAAAATCGGAAATTTGCGTGCCCAGCCAGTCGGTGTTGATGACCAGGCTGGACACCCCGCCCTGAGCCAGGGCCTCCATCGGCCATTGCATCAAAGGCTTGCCTTGCACCCGCAGCAAAGGCTTGGGCGTGTTGTCCGTCAGGGGGCGCATGCGCTCGCCGCGGCCGGCGGCCAGCAACAGCGCCGTGGCTGCGCGGTTGTGGGGGTCGGCTGGGGGCGTGGTTTGCATGGTCCAAGCGGTGGGTGAGCGTTCAAGTGTAGCCACTCGACAGCGGGTCAGTTTGGCGTGGGCGAGCCCCGCTAAAATCAGAGGCTTCGCTGAATCCTCCCCTTACCCCCAACTTTTTCACACCATGGCCCAACACCCACAAATGGCCAACGCAATCCGTGCGTTGGCAATGGACGCCGTTCAACAAGCCAACTCTGGTCACCCGGGCGCGCCCATGGGCATGGCCGACATTGCGGTGGCCCTCTGGGGTGAGCATCTGCAACACAGCCCGAAAAATCCCCATTGGGCCAACCGTGACCGCTTTGTGCTGTCCAACGGCCACGGCTCGATGCTGATTTACGCCTTGTTGCACCTGACGGGCTATGACCTGCCCATGCAGGAGTTGAAGAATTTCCGCAAGCTGCACAGCAAGACCGCCGGCCACCCTGAAGTGGGCGTCACCCCCGGCGTGGAAACCACCACGGGGCCTTTGGGCCAAGGCATCACCAATGCGGTGGGCATGGCCCTGGCGGAAAAACTGCTGGCCAATGAATTCAACCGCCCCGGGCACCCCATCGTCGACCACCACACCTATGTGTTCATGGGTGACGGCTGCTTGATGGAGGGCATCAGCCACGAAGCCTGCTCGCTGGCCGGCGCCTGGAAGCTGAACAAGCTGATTGCGCTGTACGACGACAACGGCATTTCCATTGACGGCCAAGTGGCCCCCTGGTTTGCCGACAACACGCCCGCGCGTTTCAAGGCCTATGGCTGGCAGGTGATCGGCCCGGTCGACGGCCATGACGCAGCGACTGTGTCCCAGGCCATTGCCAGCGCCAAGCTCAGCGCCGACAAGCCCACGCTGATCGTCTGCAAGACCCACATCGGCAAAGGCAGCCCGAACCGCGCCAACACCGCCAAAGCCCACGGCGAGCCCCTGGGGGCCGAAGAAATTGCCCTGACGCGCGCCGCGCTCGGCTGGCCCCATGCGCCCTTTGAAATTCCCAAAGAGGTGTACGCCGCTTGGGACGCCAAGAAGGCCGGGCAACAACGTGAAGCCGCCTGGAACACTCTGTTTGCCGCCTACAAGAAGGCGCACCCGGCGCTGGCAGCCGAATTCTTGCGTCGCATGAAAGGCGACTTGCCCAAGAACTTTGCGCAAAGCGTGGTCGATGCCGCCATTGACGCCCACACCCAAGCCCAAACCGTGGCCAGCCGCAAAGCCAGCCAATTGGCCCTGGAAGCGTTCACGGCAGCCTTGCCTGAAATGCTGGGTGGCAGTGCCGACCTCACGGGCTCCAACCTGACCAACACCAAGAGCACGCCGAATTTGCGCGTCGACTTGGCGGGCCAGGTGGTGCGCAACGCCGAAGGCCAATCGGGCCGTCACATCAACTATGGCGTGCGCGAGTTCGGCATGGCGGCCATCATGAACGGCGTGGCATTGCACGGCGGCTACATCCCCTATGGCGGCACCTTCCTGACCTTCAGCGACTACAGCCGCAACGCGATTCGCATGGCGGCCCTGATGAAGCAGCGCGTGGTCCATGTGTTCACCCACGACTCCATCGGCCTGGGCGAAGACGGCCCGACCCACCAGTCGATCGAGCATGCGGCCAGCCTGCGACTGATTCCCAACCTCGATGTCTGGCGCCCCTGCGACACCGCCGAAACCACGGTGGCTTGGGCGGTGGCCTTGCAAAATGCCCAGCGACCGACAGCCTTGCTGTTGAGCCGCCAAAACCTGCCTTATGCCCCCAAGCCCACCTCGGCCGTCGTGCCCGACGCTTCGGGACTGGACGCCATTAGCAAGGGTGCCTATGTGTTGGCCGAGCCCCTCGAAGTGGGCCTGAAGAAAAAGCCGCAAGCGGTCATCATCGCCACCGGCTCCGAAGTTCAGTTGGCCCTCAAGGCCCAGGCCTTGCTGGCCGAGCGCAAGATTGCGGTGCGCGTGGTCTCCATGCCCAGCACCACCACCTTTGACCGCCAAAGCGTGGCCTACAAGCAGGCCGTGCTGCCGCCCAACGTGCCGCGCATCGCGGTGGAAATGGGCTCCACCGATGGCTGGTGGAAATACGGCGTGGCCGCCGTGGTCGGCATCGACACCTATGGCGAAAGCGCCCCTGCGCCAGTGCTGTTCGAGCACTTTGGCTTCACTGCACAGAATGTGGCCGACACGGTACAGGCCGCGTTGGGCCGTGCCTGATTTTTAACTTTGAGAGGATAAAACCATGACCATCAAAATTGGCATCAACGGCTTTGGCCGCATCGGTCGCATGGTGTTCCGTGCCGCTGCACAGAACTTCCAGGACATCGAAGTGGTGGGCATCAACGACTTGCTCGAGCCCGACTACCTGGCCTACATGCTCAAGTACGACAGCGTGCACGGCCGCTTCAAAGGCGAGGTCTCGGTCGAGGGCAACACCTTGATCGTCAACGGCAAGAAGATTCGCCTGACCCAAGAGCGCGACCCCGCCGCCCTGAAGTGGAACGAGGTGGGCGCCGACATTGTGGTCGAAGCCACGGGCCTGTTCCTGGACAAAGCCTCGGCTGAAAAGCACCTCGCTGCCGGCGCCAAGAAAGTGCTGATGTCTGCCCCCTCCAAGGACGACACCCCGATGTTCGTGTTCGGCGTGAACGACAAAACCTACGCGGGCCAGGCCATTGTGTCCAACGCCTCTTGCACCACCAACTGCCTGGCCCCCGTGGCCAAGGTGTTGAACGACAAATGGGGCATCAAGCGCGGCCTCATGACCACGGTGCACGCGGCCACCGCCACGCAAAAAACCGTGGATGGCCCCTCCAACAAAGACTGGCGCGGCGGCCGCGGCATTCTGGAAAACATCATCCCCAGCTCCACCGGTGCCGCCAAGGCCGTGGGCGTGGTGATTCCCGAGCTCAACAAAAAGCTCACCGGCATGTCCTTCCGCGTGCCCACCTCCGACGTGTCGGTGGTGGACTTGACGGTGGAACTGAACAAGGAAGCCGACTACAAAGAAATTTGTGCCGAGATGAAGGCCCAAAGCCAAGGCGCGCTCAAGGGCATTTTGGGCTACACCGAAGACAAGGTGGTGGCCACCGATTTCCGCGGCGAGTCCTGCACCAGCGTGTTTGACGCCGAGGCCGGCATTGCCTTGGACAAGACCTTTGTGAAGATCGTGTCCTGGTACGACAACGAGTGGGGCTACTCCAACAAGTGCCTCGAAATGGTTCGCGTCATTTCGCGTTGAAGCAAGGGTGGGCCAGGGCATGACAACGCTGGCTCTGCCCACATTTGAGGACGTGCGCGCTGCTGCGCAGCGCTTGCACGGCTTCGCGCACCGCACCCCCGTGCTGCGCTCTGCAACCCTGGATCAGCAACTGGGGGCGCAGGTTTTTTTCAAGTGCGAAAACTTCCAGCGCATGGGCGCTTTCAAGTTTCGGGGTGCATTCAATGCGCTGGCACAGTTCACCCCCGAACAAAAGCGTGCCGGCGTGGTGGCCTATTCTTCTGGCAACCATGCGCAAGCCATCGCCTTGTCGGCGCGCATGCTGGGTCTGCCGGCCACGCTGATCATGCCGCACGATGCCTCGCCGGCCAAGCTGGACGCCACCCGCGGCTATGGCGCCCAGGTGGTGCATTACGACCGTTACAGCGAAGATGCCATGGCCATGGCCCGGCAGTTGTCGGCCGAGCAAGGGATGACCTTCATTCCGCCGTTTGACCACGCGCATGTGTTGTGCGGCCAGGGCACGGCAGCGCTGGAGTTGTTTGAAGAGGTGGGCGAGCTCGACCACCTGTTTGTCTGTTTGGGCGGTGGCGGCTTGCTCAGCGGCAGCGCATTGTCGGCGCGCGCCCTGTCGCCGCACTGCAAGGTGTATGGCGTGGAGCCCGAGGCCGGCAATGATGTCCAACAGTCGTTTCGCAGCGGCCAACGCGTGCGCATCCCCACGCCCGTCACCATCGCCGATGGCGCCCAAACCCCGCTGGTGGGCGAGTTGACCTTCGAGCTCATTCGCCGCCATGTGGATGACATCCTGACCGCCACGGACGCGCAGTTGGTGCAGGCCATGCGTTTCTATGCAGAGCGCATGAAAATGGTGGTCGAGCCCACCGGCTGCCTGTCGCTGGCGGCCGCTTGCCATGCAGGCGTGCCCCTGAAAGGCCAGCGCGTGGGCGTGCTGATCAGCGGTGGCAATGTGGATTTGCAGCGCTTTGCCGAGTTGCTGCAGCAAAATTCCACACAGGCTTGATTCAAAAAATTCAAACCCTTTGGGCTTCAGGCAAGCTAGGATGCATGCCATGAACGTTCTCCTTCAAGAATTCAAGGACCGCATTCGGGTGGCGGCCGAGACGCACCAGACCTTGTCACTGCAAGGCCACGGCAGCAAGGTCTTCTACGGCGAGACGCCCCAGGGCGACACGCTCGATGTGTCCGGCTACAGCGGCGTGCTGAGTTACGAGCCCAGCGAACTGGTCGTGACCGCCCGCGCTGGAACGCCGCTGCGCGAGCTCGAAGCCTTGTTGGCGGAGAAAGGGCAGTGCCTGCCCTTTGAGCCACCGCATTTCGGTGCGGCGGGCGGTACCGTGGGCGGCATGGTGGCCTCGGGCCTGAGCGGTCCCGCGCGGGTCAGCGTGGGCAGCGTGCGCGACTATGTGCTGGGGGTCAGCATGCTCAATGGCCGTGCCGAAGAGCTCCGCTTTGGCGGCCAGGTCATGAAGAACGTGGCGGGCTACGATGTGTCGCGTGTCATGGCGGGCGCCATGGGCACCTTGGGCATGATCACCGAAGTCTCACTCAAAGTGTTGCCCAAGGCACCTGCAGAAGCCACCCTGATGATGGCCATGCCACAAGCGCAAGCCTTGCAGCAACTGCACCGCTGGATGGCGCAGCCTTTGCCGCTGAATGCCAGTTGCTGGGTGCATGACGACAGCGCGCAGCCGGCCCAGGATTTTTTGTTTGTGCGCCTGCGCGGCGCCCAAGCTGCTGTGGAGGCGGCCTGCCTGCGCATGGCCAGCGATGTGCAGCAACAAGGCTTTGCTGTGAGCCGCATGGACAATGCGGGTGCCGCCGGCGACTGGCAGGCCTGCGCCGATCAGCAGCTGCCCTTTTTCCAGCCCGAGCCAGCCCCCCAAGCTTGCCTGTGGCGCTTGTCCTTGCCCCCGACGGCACCGGTGCTGGACCTGCCCAGCTCGCCTTTGATTGAGTGGCATGGCGGCCTGCGTTGGTTGTGGGCGCCCGCTTCCGAGGCCGCGCAGTTGCGCGAACTGGCGCAGCGCCACGGCGGCCACGCCACCCTGTGGCGAACCCGCCCGGGCCACGGTGCCGAAGACCGCCGCGTGGGGGTGTTCACGCCCTTGCCACCCGTGCAACACAAATTACAGCAGGCCCTGCAGGCGGAGTTGGACCCGCATGCGGTGTTCAAAACCGGCCGTCTTGGCCTGTAACCCCAGGGGATTTCATGCAGACCCATCTTGCCCCTGAATTTCAGGACACCCCCGAAGGCCGGGAAGCCGAGGCCATTTTGCGCAAGTGCGTGCATTGCGGTTTTTGCACCGCCACCTGTCCCACGTACCAACTGCTGGGCGATGAGCTCGACGGCCCGCGTGGCCGCATTTACCTCATCAAGCAAGTGCTGGAGGGCGAAACCCCGACCCGCAAAACCCAGCAGCACCTGGACCGTTGCCTGACCTGCCGCAACTGCGAGAGCACCTGCCCCAGTGGCGTGCAGTATGGCCATCTGGTTGACATCGGCCGAGAAATTGTCGAGCGCAAGGTCGCACGCCCCGCCGGCGAGCGCTTGCTGCGCTGGGCCTTGAAAGAGGGCTTGCCCTCGGCGGCGTTTGCGCCCGCCATGAAGCTGGGCCAGTCGGTGCGCGCGCTCTTGCCCGCCAAGCTCAAAGCCAAGGTGCCGCGTGCCCAGGCGGCGGGTACTTGGCCGACGCGCCCCCACGAACGCAAGGTGCTGATGCTGGCGGGCTGCGTGCAGCCTGCCATGCTGCCCAACATCAACAGCGCGACGGCGCGGGTGCTCGATGCCGTTGGCATTCAGACCCTCATCGCGCCCGAAGCCGGCTGTTGTGGTGCGGTGAAATTTCACCTCAACGACCCGCAAGGCGGGCGCGCGCAAATGCGGGCCAACATCGATGCCTGGTGGCCCTGGGTCGAGCAGGGTGTGGAGGCCTTGGTGATGAACGCTTCGGGCTGTGGCGTGACCGTCAAGGATTACGGCCACTTGCTGAAAAACGATCCGGCCTATGCCGACAAAGCCCGCCGCATCAGCGAACTGACGCGGGATCTCAGCGAGTTGTTGCCCATGCTGGTGCCCGTGCTGAAAGACCAATTGAAGCCCGCTGCTGCCCAAGCCGCTGGCGCCATGGCCTTTCATCCACCCTGTACCTTGCAACACGGGCAACAGCTCAGAGGCGGCGTGGAGCAGCACTTGTCGGCCCTGGGCTTTGAGGTGCGGGTGACGGCGCAAGAGTCCCACCTGTGCTGTGGCTCAGCGGGCACTTACTCGGTGCTCAACCCGGCGCTGTCCACCCAGTTGCGTGATCGCAAGCTGGGCCATTTGGCGAGCATGCAACCCAAGGCCATTTTGAGTGCCAACGTGGGCTGCATCACCCATTTGCAAAGTGGCACCGAGGTGCCGGTGCAGCACTGGGTGGAAATGCTGGACCGTGCCTTGCAGGCTTCAGGCGGCTAAAGCCTGCTCGATGTCTTTGGCCAGCTTGGCGGGCGCATCTTGCGGCGCGTAGCGGCGGATCACCCGCCCATCGCGCCCGACCAAAAACTTGGTGAAGTTCCACTTGATGGCCTTGCTGCCCAGCAGGCCCGGCGCTTCGGCGCACAACCAGCGGTACAGCGGGTGGGCGTGGTCGCCGTTGACCTCGATTTTGTGCATCATCTGAAAGCTGACGCCGTAGTTTTTCTGGCAGAAGGCGCCAATCTCTGCGTCGCTGCCCGGGTCTTGGCCGCCAAACTGGTTGCAAGGAAAACCCAACACGCTGAGGCCTTGGCTGGCATAGGTCTGGTGCAGCTTTTCCAGGCCCGCAAACTGCGGCGTGAAGCCACAGGCGCTGGCCGTGTTGACGATCAAGAGCACCCGCCCTTTCAATTCGGACAGGGCCAACGGTGTGCCGTCGATGCGATCGGCTTGTAATTCATCCAGTGTGTTCATGGCGACTCCAAAGAGGTTTTGCTGGGGCGCGAGGCCAGCAAGGCGGTCAAGACAATCAGGCTGCCCCCCAGGGCAATCCGCGCGGTCCACTCCGACGCCCCCAAGCTTATCGAAGACACGCTGGCAAACACCACCTCGGAGAGCATGACCATGGCCGTGGTGTGTGCACTTAAGCGCGCCGCACCGTATTGCAAAGCCAGATTGCCGAGCAAAAACGCGGCGGTCAAACCCAGGATGGCCAGCCAGCCCAACTCGCGCGCCATCGCCGGATGGGTTACAAAGCCGGCGGCGGTGCCCACCAGCGCGAAAGCCAGGGCCGTGAAGGTGCCGCCGCCAAACATGGCCAGCATGCGCGCGGCCTCTGGCGTGTCATGCAGGCGGCGCAACAGCACATTGGTCAGCGCGAAACAAAATCCGCCCAACAAGGCCAGAAAATCCGCCAGGCTTTGGGGCAGGGGCCAGTCGGTGTCAGGGGTTTTCAGGACCAAGGCCACGCCCACCAGGGCCAGCAAGAGACGCAACAAGGCGTGGCCTGTGGGGCGCTCGCCCAGCAGCCACCAAGCCAGCAGCAAAGACCAGGTGGGCATGAGGTAAAAAAGCAGCACCACGCGCACCACATCGCCGACGGTGACGGCCCAGTTGAAGCAGACGTTGGTCAGCCCCGAGGCCAGCAGCAGGATCCAAAGCGCCGGGTGCTGGCGCATGCCGCGCCAAGCCTGCGGGCGCCAAAGCAGAACACAGACCATCGAGACAGCGAAGATGATGGCCGTGGCCCACAGCGGATGCAGGCCCTGGCTTTCCAGGGTTTTGAGCGGCCACCAGGAGAGTCCCCAGACCAGGGCGTTGAAGCCCAGGGCCAGCACGGGCAAAAGCGTTGTCATGCCCGCTCAGCCGTGCATGTCATCGTGGCGGGCAATGTGCAGCAGGCGTGCCAGTTCGTCGCGGTGGTGAATGTGGTTCCAGGCGTGCCAGCGCTGGATCAGCCACATCATGCTCGCCACCAGCAAGCCAAAGGCGGTGATGGCGCCAAAGGCACTCAGCCCCAGGCCGGTGGAGAGCGTGTAAAAGCCACCCAAGGCCAGGATGCAGGTTTGCTCGTTGAAGTTTTGCACGGCAATCGAGCGCCCAGCGCCCATCAGGTTGTGGCCACGGTGCTGCAACAAGGCATTCATGGGCACCACCAGAAAGCCGCCCAGCCCGCCCAGCAAGACCAGAAAGGGCGCGGCCACCCACACGTTGTCGATGAAGTTCATGCCAATGACCAGCAGGCCCATGCCGATGCCCATGGGCATGACCTTGGTGGCTTGTTCCAGCCGCATGCGCATCGAGGCAATGACGGCGCCCACGGCGGTGCCAATCGCCACCACCCCCACCAGCGAGGACGCTTGCGAGGTGCCGTAGCCCAGCGCGGCCGCACTCCAGGCCAGCACGATGTAGCGCAGGTTGCCGCTGACCCCCCAGAACAGGGTGGTGGTGGCAAGCGAAATTTGCCCCAGCTTGTCGCGCCACAAAGCCAGGTTGCAGTGCCAGAAGTCGGGCAACAAGGCGAGCATGTTGCGCGCCATGCTGTGTTCGGGGTTGCTGCGCATGGGGCGCAGCTCGGCACCGGTGAGCGGGATGCGGGTGTTGAACCAGGCTGCCAGGCCGTAAAAGAAGATGAGCACGGCGATGGCGGCTTCCGGGGGCGTGTCAATTCCGGTGTCGATCAGCGGCAGGTTCATGGACAGCAGCATGCCGGACAAAGCCGGCCCCACCAATTGGCCGCCCACCAGCACGCCCAGGATGATGGAGGCGATCGTCAGCCCCTCAATCCAGCCATTGGCCTTGACCAGCTGGGACGCGGGCAGCAATTCGGTCAGGATGCCGTACTTGGCGGGAGAGTAGGCCGCTGCACCCAGCCCCACCAAGGCATAGGCCAGCAAGGGGTGTGTGCCAAAGAGCATCAACAAACAGCCGACCACCTTGATCGAGTTGCTGATGAACATCACCTCGCCTTTGGGCCGGGCATCGGCAAAGGCGCCGACAAAGGGTGCCAGCACCACATAGAACAGGGCAAACATGGGCACCAGGGCGGCGCGTTGCCACTCGGGGCTGCCATCGTTTTTCAGCAACTCGACCGCAGCCACGAACAGCGCATTGTCAGCCAAAGAGCTGAAAAACTGCGCCGACATGATGGTGTAAAAACCGCGCTTCATGGGGTGGGGGTGGTCAGTTGGCCGAGGCCGTCAGGCCCTTGAAAAAGAGGTGGAGGATCACGACGCAGTGGGTTATATCACGGCCCTGCCACAATCTGGCCTATGCCCCGTCCGATCCAAGCCTTCATCCATCCTGCTGCGCTGCAGCACAACTTGGCGCGCCTGCGACAAGCCGCGCCCGATGCCCGCATTTGGGCGGTGGTCAAAGCCAATGCCTATGGCCACGGCATTGAGCGGGTGTTCGACAGCTTGCGCGCCGCCGATGGCTTCGCTTTGTTGGACCTGGATGAAGCCCAACGCATTCGCGACCTGGGATGGCGTGGCCCGGTGCTGCTGCTGGAAGGCGCTTTTGAGCCGCGCGACCTGGAACTGTGCTCTCGCCTGGACCTGTGGCACACCGTGCATTGCGAGGCGCAGATCGACTGGCTGAGCCGTCACAAGACCCAGCTGCCCCACCGCGTCTTTCTCAAAATGAATTCCGGCATGAACCGCCTGGGCTTTGCCCCCGACCGCTTTCGCACCGCCTGGACGCGCTTGAACGCCTTGCCGCAAGTGGACGAAATTTCTCTCATGACCCACTTCAGCGATGCCGACGGCGAGCGCGGCATTGACCACCAACTCGCTGTGTTTGGTCGCGTCACCGCCGATTTGCCGGGCGAGCGTTCCTTGGGCAACAGTGCCGCGGTGCTGCGCCATGCTGCCACAGCGGGCGTGATTTCTGACTGGATTCGCCCGGGCATTGCCTTGTATGGCAGCTCGCCCGACGACCCGCAGCACAGCATGGCGGACTGGCATTTGCAGCCCACCATGAGCCTGCGCAGCCGCATCATTGGCGTCCAACACCTGCAAGCCGGCGACACGGTGGGCTATGGCTCGCAGTTTCGCGCTACGCAAGCGATGCGCCTGGGCGTTGTGGCCTGTGGCTATGCCGATGGCTACCCTCGCCTGTGCCCCAACGGCTCGCCGGTGTTGGTGCAAGGCCAGCGCACCCGCTTGGTCGGGCGCGTCAGCATGGACATGGTGACCGTGGACCTGACCGATGTGCCAAATGCAGACCTCGGCAGCGAGGTCACCTTGTGGGGCCGCGCCAGCACAGGCGAAGTATTGGCCATCGATGAGCCCGCGCGTGCCGCCGGCACCATTGGCTATGAGCTGATGTGTGCGCTCGCGCCGCGGGTGCCCGTCAGCGTGAGCGACGTCGTCACGCCCTGAGTCAGCGTTTGCGCAAACCCAGCCAAATGACCGCACCCACCACCAGCCCAGCGCCCACCAGTTGAATGGGCGCAATGGTCTGGTCCAGCAGCCACCAGGCCAGCACCAAGGCGAAAATGGGTTCCACATTCATGATCGCTGAATTGCCCACCACCCCCAGGCGCGGCAACACCGTGAACAAAATGGTGAAGGCCGTGCCATAAAGGAAGGTGAGGGCTGCCAAGCCCCACCATCCCGCCACGCTGGTGGGCAAATGGGGGCCCCCTTGCGCGCCGATGAAGCCCAGCGCCACCACGCCGGCCAGCAACATGCTGCTGAGGGTGCGCAAACGGCCATCCAGGCCTTGGGTTTCATGCTGTGTCCAGACCAAGGCCAGGCCAAAGAACGCGCCGGCCGCCAAGGCAAAGGCGACACCGGCGCCAATGCGGTCCCATTGCGCGGCCGACCCCAGGCCAGAAGCGGCACCCAGCACATCCAAAGCCAGCGCCAACCCCAACAAGATGACCGGCATGGCCAAGACCAGGGCGCGCTCGGGCTTGCGCCGGTAAAGCAGACCGTCCCACAGGGCCGCCCACAAGGGGTAGGTGTTGAAGGCCAACAGAGCCAAGGCCACCGGCAAGCGCGCCACCGACGAATAGAGGCACTGGCTTTGCAAGGCGATGCACAGGCCAATCAAGGGCAGGGCGCGTTTGTGCTGGGGCGTCAGTTGCAAGGACACGCGTTGAAAGATCACCAGCAGGCCCACCACCAGGGCGGTCACCAAGCTGCGGCAAGCCACAGCGGTCGCCACGTCCAGACCGCTGCTGAAGGCGACGCGGGCGGCCACATGGTTGGCGCCCATCATGAAGGCAATCAGCAGCAGCGTGGCAAACGCCGTCAGGCTGAGCGCGCGGGCTGCCGTCATGCTTCAGCCAGCGGGTAAAGGCCTTTGACGCGTGCGTGCAGGCGGCTCAAACCCAGCAAGGCGTTGGTGAAGGGGGTGGCCACCCCGGTCATCTGCCCCAGCTCCTGGACGGCGCCCACCAGCGCATCGAGTTCCACTGCCCGGCCCGCTTCCACATCTTGCAGCATCGAGGTTTTGAAAGCGCCCAGCCGCCTGGTCAGCACATGGCGGTCTTGCGGCTGCTGGTCGATGGTCAAACCCAGCAGGTTGCCAATGGCTTTGGCCTCCAACATCACGCTGGAGACGAAATCAAGCACCAGCGGGTCGGCCAGCACCAAATCGGACGTCGCCCCGGTGATGGCACTCACGGGGTTCATGGTCATGTTGCCCCACAGCTTGTACCAGGTGTCTTGCTGAATGCAGGGCGACAGCGTGGCCTGAAACCCGGCTTCTTGCAGCCATTGGTAGACGCGTTGTGTGGCCGCGCTGTTGACCCCCGAGGGCTCGCCCACGATCAGGCCGTTGCCGAAATGGTGTTGCACATGGCCGGGCGAGCGCATGGCACAACTGGAGTGCACCACACAGCCAATGATCTGGTTCGCCGGGATGGCTTGCGCCAAGCGACCTTGCGGGTCCACGCTGGACAAGGACCGGTTGGCCCAGGGCCCTCCAAAGCCTTGCAAAAACCACCAGGGCACGCCGTTCATGGCGGTCAGCACTTGGGTGGTGGGCGTCATCATCGGCGCAATCTGTGGCACGACCTGTTGCAAGGCTGGGGCTTTCACCGCCAACACAATCAAGTCTTGCGCGCCCAAGTCCGCGGCCTTGTCAGAGGCGATGACCTGCACCATGTGATCGCCTTGTGCATCACTCATGCGCAAGCCATGCGCATGCAAGGCCTGCAAGGTCTCGCCCCGCGCCAGCACGCTCAGCTGCACGCCTGGCAAGCGTGCCAGCAGCACGCCCATCCAGCCCCCAATGGCGCCCGCGCCCACCACACAGATTTTCATGATGACAGCCTCACTGACGATAAGAAGTGTCCAGTCGGTCGACTTGGCGCACCAGGGCCTCGAACACATCGCGACCGGCCCCATGGTTCGGGTTGAACTGCAGGGCATCGCGCGTGCAACGCTCGGCAATGGCTTCGGACACGGGAATGGCGGGCCCCATGCTGAAGGTGGCCAGCTGAATTTCGCAGGCGCGTTGCAAGGTCCACAGAATCGCAAAAGTCTGGGGCACCGTGTGGCCCCAGGCCAGCAGGCCATGGTTGCGCAAAATCACGGCGGGCTTGTGGCCAATGCTTTTGAGCACGCGCGGCCCTTCGTCGGCGTGGATGGTGATGCCCTCAAAGTCATGGTAGGCCACCATGTTGTGCAACTGCGCGCTGTAAAAGTTGGTTTGTTGCAAGCCGCCTTGCAAACAGGCCACGGCCACACCGGCCGTGGTGTGGGTGTGCATGACGCAGTGCGCGCCCTCAATGCCATCGTGCAAGGTGCTGTGCACCACAAAGCCCGCTGGGTTGACCGGATGGCTGGAGCCATCGAGGACCCGCCCTTGCAAGTCGATCTTGACCAGGTTGCTGGCCGTCACCTCGCTGTAATGCAGGCCGAACGGGTTGATCAGGAAATGTTTTTCACCACCGGTGATGCTGTCGGGCAAACGCACCGTGATGTGGTTGTAAATCATTTCCGTCCAGCCCAGGTGCGCGAACACGCGGTAGCAGGCGGCCAGCTCGACGCGGGCAGCCCATTCATCGGGATGACAGGTGGCAGGGGAGGCGACGCTCATGGTGACAAGCTCCAGCAGGTTTCAGGCCATCGTTGGACGGCCCCAATATCAGTAGGTGCCACCACCCGCGCTGGGGGTGACGCCGGGCTTGAAGCGTGCCGCCAGCGCAGCCGTGTGACGGGTCAGCAGGTTGCCGTCCAGGCCCACGCCCACAAACAGGCCGCCGCGGTCCAGGTAATGGCGCGACAGGGTTTCGTCGGGCGTCAGGAAGCCGGGGGCTTTGCCCGCTTTGAGGATGCGGGCAAATGCGTCTTCAATGGCGGCACGCACCACCGGGTGGTCTGGCTGGCCGATGTACCCCAGGGACGCTGACAGGTCAGCCGGTCCGATGAAGACGCCGTCCACGCCTTCCACCGCCGCAATCGCATCCAGGTTGTTCAGCGCGGTTTGCGTCTCGGCCTGCACCAGCACGCAAATTTGGTCGTTGGCTTCCTTGCCGTAGTTGGCCAGACGGCCCCAGCGCGAGGCACGGGCGCCGCCCATGCCACGAATGCCTTGCGGTGGGTAGCGGCAAGCCTGGACCACCGCATGGGCTTGCTCGGCGGTGTCGACCATCGGGACCAGCACGGTTTGCACGCCCAGGTCCAGGTACTGCTTGAGCAGCGTGGTGCCAGCGTGGCCGTGGCCTACGGGTACACGTGCAATCGCGTGCGTGTTGGGGTAGGCCGCAATGGCTTGCAACTGGCCCAGGATGGAGTTCAGATCGTTGGGCGCATGTTCGCCGTCAACGAGCAGCCAGTCAAAGCCGGCACCGGCGCAAATTTCGGCGGTGTAAGGGCTGGCCAGGCCCATCCATAAACCAATTTGGGCGCGTTTTTCGTGGAGGGCTTTTTTGAAGGGATTGAGAGGTGTTTGCATGACGTGGTCTCAGGCGGTGGGGGGGTTGAAATAGGGGTGGAGGCTGCTGATCTTGGCATCATAGGCGGGCGCGTGATCGTCGATTTGAAGCGTCACACCCAGCAAGTCGCTTTGGATACAAGGGTCGAAATGACGGTGCAGGACCGCCTTCAAGGCTTCCCCCGTGCGCTGCTTCACCGCATCGCTGCGGCCGGGGCCCATGCGCAGGTTCAGGTAAATGAAAGCGTAATCTTTGCCCGCAGGCGGCTTGCCATCGGCGACGGCGAAATGGGCGGCGGGATACGCCAGCACGCGGGTGCCGCCCAGCGGAAACACGGTCTTGTCATGTTCGTCGCGCTGCGCCAGCATGGTGTCGGCCAAGTCGCGACAGAGTTGCGTCAGATCGGCGCGGCCTTCGATGTTGGGGCTGTAAAGAATGACCAAATGTGGCATGCGGTGCTCTTTCGTGTTCAGGCGGAGGGCAAGGGCGTGACCGGAAAAATCGCGTTGATTTGTCCGGTGCCGGAGCTGCCAAAGTAAGGCGTGATGATTTCCACCGGGGCCGTGTAGCGTTCAGCGCCCATGGCGCCCAGCAGCATGGCGGTGTCGTGCATGCCGCCCTCGCCCCAGCATTTTTCGTTGTACAAGGGCAGCATTTTGTAGAAGGTGGCCCAGTCTCCCTGGGTCCAGAGTTCCACCACGCGGTGGTCCACTTGCTCCAAAAACGGGTCCCAGACCTTGTGCATGAATTCGGGGGCGGTGCCGTTGTTGGCAAAGTGGTGTGACAGCGAGCCGCTGGCGAAAATTGCCACCGTGCCGTCATAGCGCTCCTCGATGGCACGGCGCACCGCCAGGCCAAACCGGGCGCTGGTGGGCAAGTCGTGCCAGACGCACCAGCCGGAAATGCCGACCACTTTGAAATGCTGGTCCTCGTTCATGTAGCGCATGGGCACCAGGGTGCCGTATTCCAGGCCGAGCGAGGTGTTGCTGTGCGCGCGCGAGGCAATGCCCATCTCGTTGGCCACATCGGCGATCAAGTGTCCCAGGGCCGGATTGCCCGGGTAGGCATAGGGCATGTTCTTGATGAAGTGCGGCAACTCGTTGCTGGTGTAGACGCCTTGGAAATGCGCCCCACAATTGATGTGGTACTCGCTGTTGACCAGCCAGTGCGTGTCAAACACCACGATGGTGTCCACGCCGAGCGCGCGGCAGCGCCGGCCGATTTCATGGTGACCGTCAATCGCGGCTTGGCGGCAACCTTTGTGGGGGCCGTCCAACTCCGACAGGTACATCGAGGGCACATGCGTGATCTTTGCGGCGAGGGCTAGCTTACCCATGGTGGCGCTCCTTCAGGCGGGGGATGGTGTGGGTCACGCTCAGACGCCCCAGTGCGGAATAGGGTGGCTGCCCAGGGACACGGCCACGTTTTTGGGCTCACAAAACACTTCGTAGCTCCAGGTGCCGCCTTCGCGGCCGGTGCCACTGGCTTTGGTGCCGCCAAAAGGTTGGCGCAAATCGCGCACGTTCTGGCTGTTGACAAAGCACATGCCGGCTTCCACGGCCGCCGCCACGCGGTGGGCGCGGCCCAGGTTTTCGGTCCAGACATAGCTCGAGAGGCCGTACTGAATGTCGTTGGCCAGCGCAATCGCATGGGCCTCGTCCTTGAACGGAATCAGGCAGGCCACGGGACCAAAAATTTCATCCTGGGCGATTTTCATGCGGTTGTCCACGTCGGCAAACACTGTGGGCCAGACATAGTTGCCACGGCGCACGCGCTCGGGCAATTCGGGCGCGTAGCTGGGGCGGTCCAGGCCACCGCAGATCAGGGTTGCGCCCTCTTTGGGGCCGAGCTCGATGTAGCTGCGCACTTTAGCCAGGTGGGCGGCGCTGATCATCGGGCCCACAATGGTTTGCTCGTCCAGCGGGTCGCCCACGCGAATGCGTTTGGCGCGCTCGCTGAACTTTTGCACAAAGTCGGCGTAAATGCTTTGCTGCACCAGGATGCGGCTGCCAGCCGTGCAACGCTCGCCGTTGTTGGAGAAGATCATGAACACCGCGGCATCGAGCGCGCGCGCCAGGTCGGCGTCGTCAAAGATCACAAAGGGCGACTTGCCACCGAGCTCCATGCTGAACTTTTTCAGGCCCGCACTCTTCACAATGCGGTTGCCCGTGGCGGTCGATCCGGTGAAGGAAATGGCGCGCACATCGGGGTGCGCCACCAAGGGTTCGCCAGCGTCGCGGCCATAGCCATGCACCAGGTTCAACACCCCGGGCGGGATGCCCGCCTCCAGTGCCAGCTCGCCCAGTCGCGCGGCCGTCATGGGCGAGAGCTCGCTCATTTTCAACACCGCCGTGTTGCCAAAGGCCAGGCAAGGTGCGACCTTCCAGGTGGCGGTCATGAAGGGCACGTTCCAGGGGCTGATGAGCGCGCACACGCCCACCGGATGAAACAGGGTGTAGTTCAGGTGCGTGGGCGTGGGGTAGGTGTGGCCGTCCACGCGGGTGCACATTTCGGCGAAGTAGGCAAAGTTGTCGGCGGCGCGCGGCACCAGCTGTTTGCCGGTTTGGGCAATCACCTGGCCGCAGTCATGGGTCTCGGTTTGGGCAATCTCGGGCACGTGGCGCGTGATCAACTCGCCGAGTTTGCGAATCAGCTTGGCGCGCTCAGGTGCAGGCGTTTGGGCCCAGGCCGGGAAGGCCGCTTTGGCCGAGGCGACTGCGGCGTTGACCTCGTCTTCCCCGCCAGCCGCCACTTCGGCCAACACCTCTTGGGTGGCGGGGTTCACGGTTTCAAAATAGGTGCGACCCGCCACCGATTGGCCATGGATCAGGTGATCGATTTTTTTCATGCGGATGCTTTCCGGTTCAGATCAGGGCGATTTCGTTTTCAAGGGCGCCCACACCCTCGATGGTGGTGACAATGCGGTCGCCCGGCTGGCAGTCCACCACGCCATCGGGCGTGCCTGTCAGGATCAGGTCGCCCGGCGAGAGCGTCATGAAGCTGGAGAAGTAGGCGATCAGGGTGGCCACGTCAAAAATCATGTCGCGGGTGTTGCCCTGCTGGGTGACTTGGCCGTTGACCGTGGTTTGCAACGCCAGGTTCATGGCGCCGCCAGGGCGTTGGTGAATGTCGGCGGCGTCGACGCGCCAGGGGCCAATGGGGGTGCAGGTGTCGCGGTTTTTCACCCGCAGGTTGGGCCGGTACCAGTTTTCCAGGTAGTCGCGAATGGCGTAATCGTTGGCCACCAGGTAGGCGCCGACGAAATCCAGGGCGTCCTCTTTGGACACATGGCGTGCCGTGCGGCCCACCATCACCGCCAACTCGCATTCGTAATGCATGTAGCTCACCCCGGCGGGGCGGCGGGTCAGTGCCCGGTGGCCGATCAAGGCGCCCTCGCCTTTGATGAAGGCCAGCGGCTCCTTGGGGGGCTCTTTGAAGGCCAGCTCTTTGGCGTGGTCTGCGTAGTTCAGGCCCAGCGCCAGGATGGTGCGAGGCCGCGGTGTGGGCAGCAACGGAGGCAGCCATTGCACGGCGTCAAAGCTCACCCGTTGACCGTCTTCGAGCAGCAAGGCACCCTCGTTCTCAATGGCGTTGACCACATGGCTTTGGTAAACCACACGTGCGTGCTTCATGCGCCCTCTCCTACCAAGCGGTGCTGCATCACCCCCAAGCCTGGCACCGAGGGCACGCGGATCTCGATCACATCGCCCACGCGGGCACGGGGCCGACGGCCCGCGTCAGGGCCGCTGTCACACACATCCAGGCCCAGCATCAGCACATCGGCCGGGCGCAGCGTCATGAATTCGCTGACATCGGCCACCAGGGTGGAGAGCGGGCGGCGCATGCGGCCCAAGTCCACTTGCTGGCACAGCACATCGTTGATGCGCACTTCCAGGGTCAAGTGGTTGGGCTGTGGCAGATCGGCGGCGGGCAGCAAGTGCGGCCCCACGCCCAAAAAGCTGTCCAGGCATTTGTATTTCACTGGGGGGCGGTAAAAGCCTTGCTCGGCGATGCTGTGCGGCAAAGACACATCGTTCAGCAACACATAGCCGCGCCAAGCGCCTTGCTCGCTGAAGACCAGGCCCAAGGTCGCGCCGATTTCCACTTCTGTGTGACCGGCTGGCACCACCATGGCGCCTTGGTGGGGCGTCCAGGTGTTGGCGGTTTTGACATACAGCACGGGTGCAATCGGTGCCGCTTTGTACGGCAGCGACAGCATGGCGGCCTCGCAGGCTTGCCATTCGGCCTGGCTGTTCAGCAGCACGCCATAGACCGTGCCGTGCAGGGGCATGGAAGAAGGGGTCATGTCAGGGTTTCCGTTTCTGCGTCGGCGCTGGCGCGGGGAAAGCGCTGGGCCATCGGGCCGGGGGCCAGGTTTTCCAGGGCCACCACCTGGTCCAGCAAGGCATAGAGCTGGGTCAGCTGGGGGCGACCCAATTGTTGTTCCATCCACTGGTAATGGGCTTCGACCGTGTCCGACAGCGATTGCACCAAGGCCAAGCCGCGCGCCGTGGGCAGCACCACCGTGCGCCGTTGGTCCCCGGGGTCGCGGGCGCGCTCGATCAGGCCATCGCGTTCCATGCGGGCCAGCACGCCCGTGAGGCTCGGCCCCAGAATGAAAGCCTCGCGCGCGATGCGGCCGGTTTCCACGCCGCGTCCGCCTTGGTCCTGGTTTTCACCCAGCACCCGCAGCACCCGCCATTGCTGGTCGCTCAGGCCATGCTGGCGCAGGCCCGGGCGGGTGTGCGCCATCACCGCCTCGCGCGCTTGCAGCAGCAAGCGGGGCAAATTGCGATGCAAAAAAGTGGTGACCATGCGAAATTATTTAACTTATTAAATTTTTGTCAAGTCGGTCTTTCCTGCGCCGCGGCTACCATTGCCCCATGGCCAAAGAAAAAACCCTGTTCAGTTGTACCGATTGCGGCGGCACCAGCCCGAAATGGCTGGGCAAGTGCCCCAGCTGCGGTGCCTGGAACACCTTGGTGGAAAGCGTGGCAGAAACCCCGGGCGCCAGCAAGAACCGCTACAGCGGCATGGCCGCCTTGGCACCCAGCGCCGCGGTGGCCACCTTGGCCGAAATCGAAGCCAGTGACGTGGCGCGCACCCCCTCGGGTCAGGAGGAGTTGGACCGCGTGCTCGGCGGAGGCATCGTCGAGGGTGGTGTGGTGCTGATCGGTGGTGACCCGGGCATTGGCAAATCCACCTTGCTGCTGCAGGCCATGGACGGCCTGCAGCGCAGCGGCATGAGCACCCTGTATGTGACTGGCGAAGAGTCGGGCGCACAGGTGGCCTTGCGCTCACGCCGCCTCGGGCTGGACCACAGCCAGGTGCAGGTGCTGGCCGAAACCCAGCTGGAAAAAGTGCTGGCCACGGTCGACAAATTGCAGCCTGCCGTGGTGGTCATGGACTCGATTCAAACGGTCTACTCTGACCAACTGACCAGTGCCCCTGGCTCGGTGGCCCAGGTGCGCGAGTGCGCGGCCCATTTGACGCGCATGGCCAAAAGCACCGGCACCGCCGTCATTTTGGTGGGGCACGTCACGAAAGAGGGCGCGCTGGCTGGCCCGCGTGTGCTCGAGCACATGGTGGACACGGTGCTGTATTTCGAAGGCGACACCCACTCCACCTACCGATTGGTGCGGGCCATCAAAAACCGTTTCGGCGCGGTCAATGAAATTGGCGTCTTTGCCATGACCGAGCGCGGCCTCAAAGGGGTCAGCAACCCCAGCGCCATTTTTCTGAGCCAGCACAGCGAGCCGGTGCCTGGCAGCTGCGTGCTGGTCACGCTGGAAGGCACCCGCCCCATGTTGGTGGAAATTCAGGCCTTGGTAGACAGCGGCGGCCCGAGCCCGCGGCGTCTGTCGGTGGGCCTGGACCGCGATCGACTCGCCATGCTGCTGGCGGTGCTGCACCGCCATGCCGGCGTGGCCTGCATGGACCAGGATGTTTTTGTCAATGCGGTCGGGGGCGTGCGCATCAGCGAGCCCGCGGCGGACCTGTCGGTGATGTTGTCGATTCAGAGCAGCTTGCGTGGCAAGCCCCTGCCCAAAGGCTTTATTGCGTTTGGCGAGGTTGGTTTGGCCGGCGAAGTACGACCGGCACCGCGTGGGCAAGAGCGCTTGCGCGAAGCCGCCAAGCTGGGGTTTTCACAAGCCATCATTCCCAAGGCGAATGCGCCCAAAAAGCCGATCGAAGGCCTGACGGTGCACGTGGTGGAACGGGTGGACGAGGCCATTCAATGTGTCCGGGCATTGGATTGACGCGCCAGCAAGCCTGAGACAATGCGGCCATGAATTTTCAAAAAATCCTGGTGCCTCTGGGCGGCATCGTGTTGGTGGGCTTGGCTTACCGTGCCTATGGTTGGGCCGGCGTGGCCATGGCGGCCACTGGCGGCGTGATGTGGGTGTTGTTGCACTTCACCCGTTTGATTCAAGTGCTCAAGCGCGCCGCCAAACGCCCCATTGGCTTTGTCGACAGCGCGGTGATGCTCAATGCCAAGCTTCGCCCGCAGGTCAACCTGATGCATGTCATTGCCCTGACCAAAAGCCTGGGCCAGCTGGAAACGCCCAAGGACACCCAGCCCGAAATTTTCACCTGGACCGACGGCTCTCAGTCGGTGGTACGTTGCGAATTTTTGAACGGCCGCCTCCAAAGCTGGACACTGACCCGACCTGAAGTGACAGAAGACTCGCCCGGCGGGTCGTAAAATCAAACCTTTCCCTTTTTGACCCTGAGAGGATTTCCATGAGCGTCCTGCCCCCATCGATGGCCGACCGTGACGGCAAAATTTGGATGGACGGCCAGCTTGTCGACTGGCGCGATGCCAAGATCCACGTGCTGACCCACACCCTGCACTACGGCTGCGGCGCCTTTGAAGGTGTTCGGGCCTACAACACGGTCAATGGCACGGCCATCTTCCGCCTGCAGGAGCACACCGAGCGCTTGTTCAACAGCGCCAAGATCCTGCGCATGAAAATTCCTTTCACCCAGGACGAAGTCAATGAGGTGCAACGCCTGGTGGTGCGCGAGAACAAGCTGGAAAGCTGCTACTTGCGGCCGCTGACCTGGATCGGCTCGCAAAAGCTGGGCGTCTCTCCCAAGGGCAACACCATTCATCTGATGGTGGCGGCTTGGGCCTGGGGGGCTTACCTGGGCGAAGAGGGCATGAAGCGTGGCATTCGCGTCAAAACCTCCAGCTTCACGCGCCACCATGTGAACATCACCATGACGCAAGCCAAGGCCGTCAGCAACTACAGCAACTCGATCCTGGCCAACATGGAAGCCACCGACGATGGCTACGACGAGGCCTTGCTGTTGGACACCAGCGGCTTTGTGTCGGAAGGCGCGGGCGAGAACATCTTCGTCATCAAGGGCGGCGTGATTTATACGCCCGACTTGTCGGCTGGCGCCCTCAACGGCATCACCCGCAACACGGTGTTCCACATCGCCAAGGACCTGGGCCTGGAGATCGTGCAAAAGCGCATCACCCGCGACGAAATCTACATCGCCGATGAGGCTTTCTTCACCGGCACGGCTGCCGAAGTGACGCCCATTCGCGAGCTCGACCGTGTCGAGATCGGCAGCGGCTCGCGTGGCCCCATCACCGAGAAAATCCAGAATGCCTTCTTCGACATTGTCAACGGCCGCAACCCCAAATACGCGCACTGGCTGACACCGGTTTGATTCAAGAGAGAACATCATGAGCAATGTGGTTGAACTCCTGGCCAAAGACCTGAACGGTCATGGCGGCGTTTTCTGCCCCAACCCCAAGGCCGACATGGCCTTGTGGAACAGCCATCCCAAGGTCTACCTGGACGTGGCCAAAACCGGCTCAGCCAAGTGCCCTTACTGCGGCACCGTCTACCAATTGAAGGCGGGCGAGCACGTGGGTGGCGGGCATTGAGTCACTGATCATCGCGCCCCAATGGATTGGGGATGCGGTGATGACCGAGCCCTTGTTGCGCCGATTGGCGGCGCGCGGCGAGCGGCTGACGGTGGGCGCACTGCCTTGGGTGGCACCGGTCTACCGGGCCATGCCGCAAGTGCAAGAGGTCATTGAATTTCCGTTTCAGCATGGCGGCTTGCAATGGCAGGCGCGCAAGGCGCTCGCACTTCAGTGGCGCGGCCGGTTTGCGCGCGCTTATGTCTGCCCCAACTCACTGAAAAGCGCTTTGCTGCCGTGGCTCGCGGGCATTCCCGTGCGGGTGGGCTACACCGGTGAGTCGCGTTGGGGCCTGATCAATCAGCGCTTGCCCAACCCGTCCAAAACCCAGCGCCCACCCATGGTGGACTTCTATGCGGCCTTGAGCCAATCGACAACGCCCAGCAGCGTCACACCGCAGTTGCAATTGCCACCGCAGGTCTTGGCCGCCACCATGCAGCAGCAAGGCCTGAGCGCGCAGGGCTATGTGGTGTTTGCGCCGGGGGCCGAGTACGGTCCGGCCAAGCGCTGGCCTGCTGCACATTTTTCCGCGCTGGCGCAACAGCTCGACAAGCCTGTGGTGCTCTTGGGGTCGGGCAAGGAAGCTGCACTGTGCGACGACATTGCGACGCCCGTCAATGCCTTGCGGCCCCAGCATTGCCGCAATCTGGCAGGCGCGACTTCGTTGATGGAGGCCTTTGCCTTGATTGCCGCTGCGCACCGCGTGGTCAGCAACGACTCCGGCTTGATGCATGTGGCGGCGGCCTTCGGCGTGCCACAGGTGGCCGTCTACGGTTCCTCCAGCCCGGAGCACACACCACCGTTGAACCCATTGGCGCAGGTGCTGTGGCTCAAGCGCGATGCCAGCTACCAGCCCCCCCTGGATTGCGCGCCTTGTTTCAAGCGCGACTGCCCCTTAGGCCATACCCGCTGCTTGCAGGACATTTCGCCCGAGCGGGTGTGGGCCGCTTTGGCTCAGCCCTGAGGGCCAAAGCGCTGCAATTGCTGATGCATGTGCAGCGTGATGCGCGCGATCAACTCGTCCGCCGCCGGCAAGTCGTGAATCAGCCCGACGGCTTCGCCCACGGTGGCATGGGCGCGTGAAAAGTCCCCCGCTTGCACGCCGGCATCGTAGTCCGCGCGTGCGGCCTGCGGGTCGCGCGCCAAGTCGTCGATGCGGTCTTCCCAAGCCTGGTGCAGGGCATTGCGTATCGCTCGGAAATCGTAGGGGGCAGGCCAATTCTTGCGGCGCAAGATGTCGAACACCGCACTGCGCGCGGTGCCGTCGCCATTGGTGTGAACTGCCTGCTGTTTCGCGCCAGCAGCGGCCAAGCTTTCTTGCGTGGCCCACAGCCTGGAGCCCATCAGCACGCCATCGGCACCCAGCATCAGGGCGGCTGCGACGCCGCGCCCATCGCCCACGCCCCCCGCGGCCAGCAACATCACCTCGGGGGCTTGGCGGGCCAGCACATCGGCCAGCTCGGGCACCCAGGCCAGGGTGCTGCGGCCTTGCAAGGCATTGATGCTGTGCCCGCCCGCCTCCGTGCCCTGGGCAACAATCACTTGCGCACCTGCTTCCAGCGCCCAAGGCAGTTGCGAGAGCTGTTGGATCTGGCAGATCAAAGCGGCGCCACGCGCCCGGATGCGTGCGGCATAGGGCCGTGGGTCGCCAAACGACAGCATCACCGCTGCCGGCACATGCGCCTGGTGTAGCAGCCAATCGAGTGCCGAGGCGTCTTCATCCAGTTTCCAGGTGATGAAGCCGCAGCCCAGGCGCCGCAGCGCAGGGGGTGCATCTTGCAACAAGTTGTGGGCCAGCGTGTACTCGCGTTGGGTCCAGGCCAGGTCGCCATAGCCGCCACCGACCAGGCCGAGCGCACCGCTGCGCGCGCAGGCGGCACTCAGCGCCCCACCAGAGGCCAAGGCCATCGGCGCCAAGGCGATGGGCGTTGCAAGTTCAAAGCGTTGCGTGAATCGGGTCGAGACAGTCATGTGGGCATTATGGGGGATGTTTCTCGCGGCAGTGTCACCACAAAGCTGGAGCCACCCCCAGCCCGTTCTTCGTAACGAACCAGGCCGCGGTGCCGTTGCGCAATTGCGCGCACCAGTGCCAGGCCCAGACCCGCGCCCCCATCCACTGAACCGGGGATGCGGTAAAACGGTTCGAAGATGCGTTCACGCAAAGGTTCGGGGACACCAGGGCCGCGGTCGCTGACGCTCAGGCTGACCCACTGTTCGTTTTCAGCCCGCAAGCTCACCTCAATGTCTTCCTGGCTGCCATGCCGCCGCGCGTTGTCGATCAGGTTGCGCAGCATGCGGCGCATGAGCCTGGACACGCCGGGCACCACCAGGCTTTTGGGATCGTCGCCCAGGTCCAGCTCGACTTGGGTGGCGGCACACTCTTCGCTGGCCAGGCCGGTCAGGTCGATGCTCTCCACGGTCCCCACATCGGCCTGAGGCGCGTCAAGCCGGCTGGCGAGCAGAATTTCCTCGATCAGCTGGTCCAGCTCACCAATGTTGCGCGTGATTTCTTCGCGCAGCGCCGGTGAGGCCTTGTCGCCCATCAACTCCAGGCTCATGCGGATGCGGGTCAGCGGTGTGCGCAGCTCGTGCGAGGCATTGGCCAGCAAGGATTTGTGCGACATCACCAGGGTTTCAATTTGTGAGGCGGCGTGGTTGAACCTTTGCGCCAAATACGCCACCTCATCGTGGCCGGTTTCTTCAACCCGGGCCGACAAGTTACCCATGCCCCATTGTTCGACGCCATGTTGCAGCCGCTCAAGCCGGCGCGTCAGGCGACGCGTGATCGGGTAGGTGGCCAGCGCCACCGCCAGCGCCACCACCGACAGTGACCACAAGAAGCCATAGGGGGGGCGCGTCCAGAAAGTGCGCGGCTCGCGTGGCAGATGGATGTGCAGCAATTCACCGTCGCTGAGCCGCACAAAAAATTCGGGGCCTGGCCCGAACTTTCCCTGGGGCAGGTGTTCCATGCCGGGAATCACGGCTTTGCGCTCATCAGGCAAGCCATCGGGGGGCCGCAAGCGGGCTTTGCCTTCGCCAATCACCACGCCGCTTTCGGCGCGCACCACCACTTCGCGCAAGGGGGGCTCCGTGGTCAGCCGCACGATCCAACTGGCCAACAAGGTCAACAAAGCGACGGCAAAGACGACCGCCAGCCAGATGCGGACGTAAAGATGACTGGCGAGGGCTTTTCGCATGGTGTTCTCCGGTGCCCGACCTCAGGGAGCGTCAATCCTGTTGCTTGGCAAAGACATAGCCGACGCCGCGCACGGTCAGAATGCGCTTGGGCGCTTTCACATCGGTTTCAATGGCTGCGCGAATGCGGCCCATGTGCACATCGATGGAGCGGTCAAAGGCTTCGAGTTCGCGCCCGCGCACGGCTTCCATGATCTGGTCGCGTGTCAGCACGCGGCCCGCGCGCTCTGCCAGCACCAGCAACAGGTCAAATTGGTAAGACGTGAGGTCACAAGGTTTGCCGCCCACTGACAGGGTGCGACCATCGCGGTCGATCTCCAACGAGCCAAAGCGCAGCACGGACCCGACCGCCAAGGCACTGTGACCGGCGGGTGACAGCGCATGCCGGCGCAGCACGGCCCGGATGCGTGCCAGCAATTCGCGCGGCTCAAAGGGCTTGGGCATGTAATCGTCGGCGCCCAATTCCAGCCCGACCACGCGGTCCATCGGGTCGCCCTTGGCGGTCAGCATCAAGACTGGCGTCAAGCCAAGCGCGCCAGGCAATGCGCGAATGCGCCGACAAACCTCCAGGCCATCCAGATCGGGCAGCATCAAATCCAGAATGGCCAAGTCGGGGGGCTGACTTCCAGTCACCGCGTCCAGGCCACTTTGACCGCTGGGCGCGTGAACCACCTGGAAGCCAGACTGTGTCAGGTAGTCACTTACCATGTGTGCCAGGCGCTGATCGTCTTCGATGATGAGCAAGGAGTCCATAAGAAGGCCAGTGTAAGACAGGGAATCCCTGAGGATCGCCAACGGATGTGCGGACGGCTTGTCCTGGGGGTAAAGAATCGTAAATCAACAGCATGATGTTGGACAATCTGCCCATGAGTGTTTTTCCTCGTGACGTGCACGCTGGCCCTGAATTGACCGCTCCCGCAGCAGCGGGGGCTTCAGGATTGTGGGGCGTGCTGGCGCATCAGGCCGCGCACAGGCCAGCGAAGCTCGCCCTGAAGTTTGAATCGCAGGCCTGGACCTATGCCGGCCTGGCCAGCGCCGTAGCGCATGTCGCACAACAGTTGCATTCCCGCGGCGTGCGCGCCGGCGATCGTGTGGCGTATCTGGGGCTCAACCATGCCGCGCAATTGTTGGCCTTGTTTGCGCTGGCTCGCCTGGGCGCCGTGCTGGTGCCCTTGAATTTTCGGCTGGCACCCGCCGAATGGGACAAGGTGCTGTTCGATAGCACCCCTGTCGTACTTTGCCATGACGATGCCTGGGCCGACGCTGCGCGGGCACTGGCGGCGCGCCACAGCCTGCCTTGCTGGCCCATCACAGACTGCCTTGCAGCGACGGCTGAGCCGCAGGCGACGCTTGCCCCTCTGTCGCAACCCGAGCATGCGCTTGCCAACGCGCCCGTGTTGTTGGTGTACACCTCGGGCACCACCGGATTGCCCAAAGGCGCCGTTCACACCCAAGCTAATCTGCTGGCCAACATGCAGGCTGCAGCTCAAGTGCAAGCGCTCCAACCCTCGGACCACGTACTGACCGTACTGCCCTTGTTCCATGTGGGCGGCTTGTGCATTCAGACCCTGCCAGCCTTGTGGGCGGGCGCCTCGGTGTGCTTGCTGCCGCGTTTTGAGCCGACGGCTTGCTTGCATGCCATTGCCCAGGAGCGCCCCAGCCTGACGCTGGTGGTGCCTGCGGCGATGAAAGCGCTGATCGAGCATCCACAGTGGGACAGCACTGCGCTGGATTCTTTGCGCGCCGTGTGGGCCGGCTCCAGCAGCTTGCCCAGCGCCAGTGTGCAGGCTTTTTTGGACCGGGGCATTCCTTTGTGCAATGTCTATGGCGCGACGGAAACAGGCCCGTTCTCGATTGCCTTGCCTGAACAGCAGGCGTACAGCCATGTTGGCGATTGTGGTTGGCCAGCGCCGGGCGTGTCAGCGTGCCTGGCGCCGCCCGAGGCCGCCGCCACGGGCGCCCAGGATGGCGTGGGCGAGGTTTGGCTGCGCGGCCCCGCCGTGGTCACGCATTACTGGCCGAACATTCCGGCGCTGGATGCGCAGGGCTGGTTTCACAGTGGCGACCTGGGCGCGCGCGGGCCCGATGGCAGCTGGCGCATTGTCGGCCGCGCCAAAGACATGATCATTTCGGGCGGTGAAAACATCTACCCCGCAGAAATCGAAAACCTGTTGCTGCAACACCCTGCCGTGCTCGAGTGCGCGGTGCTGGGCCAGCCCGACCCGCGCTGGGGCGAGGTGGTGGTGGCCGTCGTGGTGCTGCGCGCGCAGGAGGTGCCCGCGCCCAGCGATGAGGCCTTGCTGGCCAGCGTGCGCTCAGGCTTGGCGCGCTACAAGCACCCACGCCGCGTGGTGCGCGTCAGCGCGTTGCCCAAGACGGCGCTGGGCAAAGTGCAAAAAGACCTGCTGCGCGCCCAGCTTTGAGGACGCTTGGGCGGGCCTCAGCGTGGGTGGACGCGGGACGCCAAGCCTACCAACAGCAGCACCGGCAAGCCCAGCAAAGCGGTGCAGGTGAAGAAGGTGGCGTAACCGTGGGCGTCCACAAAGACCCCTGAAAAGCCCGCCAGCCATTTCGGCATCAGCAGCATCATGGAGCTGAACAAGGCGTATTGCGTGGCGGAGTACTGCACTTGCGTGAGGCCCGACAAGTAGGCGATGAAGGCCGCCGAGGCAATGCCGCTGGCCAGGTTGTCGGCCGAAATCACCCAGACCAGGGCCGTGAGGTTGTGGCCCACGCCGCCCAGCCAGGCAAACAACAGGTTGCTGCCTGCGCTCAGAACGGCCCCCAGCATCAGGATGCGCATCACGCCCAGACGCAAGGACAACACGCCGCCAATGAAGGCGCCCAACAAGGTCATCAGAACGCCAAACACTTTGGTGACGGCCGCCACCTCGTCCTTGGTGTAGCCCATGTCCACATAGAAGGGGTTGGCCATGATGCCCATCACCACATCGCTGATGCGGTAGACCGCAATCAGCGCGAGGATCAGCAAGGCCTGCCAGCGGTACCGCCCGATGAACTCGGCAAAGGGGTCGACCAAGGCGCCGCGCAGCCACTCCCGCAGGTTGCGGGCCGGGGGCAAAGGCGGTTGGGTCGGCTCAGGCGAAAGCCAGACCGTCAGCCAGCCCAAGAGCATGGAGGCCGCCATCACCAGGTAGGCGGTTTGCCAGGCTTGGGGTTGGTAGTTGCCGGCATCGGCCACTTCGGCGCGTGCTGCCAGCCACAGCACACCCGCGCCGGCCCAGATCATGGCCAGGCGGTAGCCGGTCTGGTAGGTGGCGGCCAAGGCAGCCTGGTGTTCCACCGCAGCCGACTCGATGCGGTAGGCGTCCAGTGCAATGTCTTGGGTGGCCGAGCCGAAGGCCACCACCACCGCCCACACCACCACCGCGCCGAGCGCCTCTTTCGGATCATTCAGGGCCATGCCGATCAAGCCCAGCATGATGGCGCTTTGCGACAGCATGAGCCAGCTGCGACGCCGCCCCAGGGTGCGGGTCAGCCAGGGCAGGGGCAAACGGTCCACCAAGGGCGCCCAGGCCCATTTGAAACCATAGGCCAAGCCCACCCAGCTGAGAAAGCCAATGGTGGCGCGGTCAATGCCGGCTTCGCGCAAGCGAAAACTCAGGGTGCCCAACACCAGCAGCAGCGGCAGGCCGGCAGAGAACCCCAGGGCCAGCATGCGCAAAGCGGGGGCCGAGCGGTAAATCCGCCAGGATTCCCGCCAGCTCAGCCGAACGGGAGCCGCCGCCGATGGGTCTGACGTCGTGCTCGGACTTGAGTTATGGTTCATAGGGCTTATTTTCAGGCTTTCTGGGCACAATTCGACACCATGCATCCTGCCAATTTGAACCGTCGCCAAATGCTGCACCGCTGTGCGGGCTGCGCCATGGGCTTGTCACTTTTCACGGGCGAAGGTTGGGCGCGCGAGGGTGTGGAGGTGGGCAAGGAGTCGGCCTTTGCCAAACTGGTGCCCGCCGTCGATGTGGAAAAATCCGCCGTGCAGCAATACCAACAGATGCTGCAGCAAGCGGCCAGCAAGAACGCGCTGGGGCCGGACGGCCATCCGCAAGTGGTTCGGCTGCGCGAGATTGCCAACAAAATCATCCCGCACAGCTACGACTGGAACCCGCGGGCGCGCCAATGGAAATGGGAAATCAACCTGATTGGCTCCAACCAGATCAATGCGTTTTGCATGCCGGGCGGCAAGATCGCTTTTTTCACAGGCATTCTCACCCAGTTGTCTTTGACGGATGACGAAGTGGCCATGGTGATGGGCCATGAAATTGCCCATGCCTTGCGTGAGCACGCCCGTGAGCGCATGGGCAAGAGCGCCGCCACCCAGGGCTTGTCGCGCCTAGGGGGTGCGGTCGTGTCGGGCTTGTTTGGCATCGACCCACGTCTGACCGACATGGTGGCGCGCGAGGGCGCCAACTTGCTGACGCTCAAATTCAGCCGCGAAGATGAAACCGAGGCCGACCTGGTCGGCATGGAGCTGGGCGCGCGCGCCGGCTACGACCCACGCGCGGGCGTCACCCTGTGGCAAAAAATGAGCGCCGCCAACAAGAACGCACCGCCCCAGTGGCTGAGCACGCACCCCTCCGGCACGACGCGCATTCAGGAGATGGAAGCCAACATGCCCAAGGTGCTGCCGCTGTACGAGCGCACCCGCTGACGAAACTGCGTTCAAGTTCCGCCCACGTAGGGGTTGCTTCGCCGCTCACGCCCGAAGGTGCTCTCGGGGCCGTGGCCCGGAATGAAGACGGTGTCGTCCCCCATGGGCCACAAGCGCTGGGTGATGCTGTCGATCAAATCCTGGTGGTTGCCGCGCGGGAAATCCGTGCGGCCGATGCTGCCCGCAAACAGCACATCGCCAACAAAGGCGCGCTTGATCTCGGGCGAATAAAACACCACATGGCCGGGCGTGTGGCCCGGGCAGTGGCGCACCTGCAAAACATGTGAGCCCAGCGTGACAGTGTCGCCATCGTGCAACCAGCGGGTGGGTGTGAAGGCTTTGGCTGGCGGGAAGCCGTAGTTGGCGGCGGCATCGGGCAGGCCGTCGATCCAGAACTGATCGCCTTCGTGCGGCCCGATGATGGGCAACTGCAAGCGCTCGGCCAACTCGGCCGTGGCGCCCGCATGGTCGATGTGGCCGTGGGTGATCCAGATTTGCTTGAGCGTCACGCCCAGTTGCTGGATGGCCGCCAGCAGCACCGACAGGTCGCCACCCGGGTCGATGATGGCCGCTTCTTTCGTGGCATCGCACCAGACGATGGAGCAGTTTTGCTGGAAGGGTGTGACGGGAACGGTTTCGTAGTGCAGCATAAAAGACCCAATCAGAGCGTCAAAGCATAGCCAATGGTGAGCGGCGCGTGGTCGGAGAACTTTTTTTCCTTGTAAATTTCTTCGGTGCGCGCCAAGCTGGCCAGCGCAGGCGTGGCCAGGTGGTAGTCCAAACGCCAGCCCACGTTGTTGGCATAGGCTTGCCCGCGGTTGCTCCACCAGGTGTAGCAGGCGTCGGTGGTGTTGGGCTGAAGTTGCCGGTACACATCCACCATGCCGCCCTCGCTGAGCAGGCGCGTCATCCAGGCGCGCTCTTCGGGCAGAAAGCCGCTGTTCTTTTGGTTGCTGCGCCAGTTTTTCAGGTCGGCCTGCTGGTGGGCGATGTTGACGTCGCCGCACACAATGAAGTCGCGCTCTTTTTTCAGGGCCATCAAGTGCGGGTACATCAGATCGAGAAACCGAAACTTGGCCTCTTGCCGCTCGGGGCCGGAGGAGCCGCTGGGAAAGTAGCAGCTGATCAAGGACAGCTTGCGCTGGGGCGTGTCAAAGCGCAACTCCACATAGCGGCCTTCGGCGTCAAACGCCGCTTTGTCAAAGCCCACGCGCACGTCACTGGGCGTGTGGCGGGTGTACAAGCCCACCCCCGAGTAGCCTTTTTTCTCGGCGAAATGGAAATAGCCTTGCATGCCGGCGAGCTGCTCAAAGCGGCCCTCGATGTCGGCTGCTTGGGCCTTCACTTCCTGCACGCAAATACAATCGGGCTTGGCTTTGTCGAGCCAGGCTTCCACCCCTTTGTTGGCCGCAGAACGGATGCCGTTGAGGTTGAGGCTGGTCAGTTTGAACAAGGAATTTCCCATGGCAGTGATTTCAGAGGCCCGCGATGTGCTGGCGCAAGAGTTTGTGCAATTCTCGCTCGATTGTGGCGTGCTGAAATTTGGGGAGTTCAAAACCAAGGCAGGTCGCCTCTCGCCCTACTTTTTCAATGCAGGCCTGTTTGACGATGGCGCCAAGCTCGGTCGCCTGGCGGCTTTTTACGCGCAGCGCCTGGTCAAAAGCGGCATCGAATTCGACATGATTTTCGGGCCTGCCTACAAAGGCATTCCCCTGGGCGCGGCCGTGTCGGTGGAGCTGGCGCGCCTGGGCCGCAATGTGCCTTTCGCCTACAACCGCAAGGAAGCCAAAGACCATGGCGAGGGCGGCACGCTGGTGGGCGCGCCGTTGAAGGGCCGCGTCCTGATCGTCGACGATGTGATGAGCGCAGGCACCGCCGCCCGCGAGTCGATTGCCTTGATTCAAGCCGCTGGCGCCACGCCGCATGCGGTGGCGATTGCGCTGGACCGCCAGGAAATGGCCACCGAGAAAAAGGGCGACGCCACGGTGGATGTGCCTTACAGCGCGGTGCAATTTGTGCGCCAAAACCTGGGCTTGCAGGTGTGCGCCATCGCCGAACTCGACGACTTGCTGGCCTACCTGAGCGCGCAGCCGGGCAACGCCATGGGCGAGCACCTGAGCCGCGTGAAAGCCTACCGCGACCGCTACGGCGTCAGCGCGAGCTGACCCGCGCCATCAGCCGGCGAGTTTGGCTTTCAGGGCCTCGTTGACCTGCTGCGGGTTGGCCTTGCCTTTGCTGGCCTTCATGACCTGGCCGACCAAGGCGTTGAAAGCCTTTTCTTTGCCGGCCTTGTATTGCGCCACGTTGTCGGCATTGGCGGCGAGCACCTCGTCGACAATTTTGTCCAGCGCGCCGCTGTCGTTCATCTGCTTCAAGCCCTTGGCTTCGATCAGGGCGTCAACCTCACCTTCGCCTTTCCACAAAGCGTCAAACACTTGCTTGCCCGCGTTGTTGGAGATCGTGCCGTCGGCAATGCGACCGACCAGGGCAGCCAATTGGGCCGCGCTCACCGGGCAAGCTTCAATCGAGCCTTCGCCGGCGTTCAAGCGTCGCGAGACTTCGCCCATCAGCCAGTTGCTGGCCAGTTTGGGCTGTTGGCAGGCTTGCGCCACGGCTTCAAAATAAGCCGCCATGGCCTTGCTTTGCGTGAGGGTGGTGGCGTCGTAGTCGGGCAGGCCATAGTCGCTGACAAAGCGCGCTGCCATCACGCGGGGCAACTCCGACATTTGGGATTTCACACGCTCTACCCATTCGCGATCAATCACCAGCGGCGGCAAATCCGGATCAGGGAAATAGCGGTAGTCCGCCGCATCTTCCTTGGTGCGCATGGCGCGGGTTTCGCCCGTGTCCGGGTCGAACAGCACGGTGGCTTGCTGGATGGCATGGCCGTCTTCGATCTGGTCGATTTGCCAGCGCACTTCAAAGTCGATGGCCTGTTGCATGAACTTGAAGCTGTTCAGGTTTTTGATTTCGCGGCGCGTGCCCAGGGGCTGGCCAGGCTTGCGCACCGACACGTTGGCATCGCAACGGAAACTGCCCTCTTGCATGTTGCCATCGCAAATGCCGATCCAGGTGACGATTTTGTGCAGCTCTTTGGCATAGGCCACGGCTTCTTCGCTGGAGCGAATGTCCGGCTCGGTCACGATTTCCAGCAAGGGCGTGCCGGCACGGTTCAGGTCGATGCCGGACTGGCCAATGAAATCTTCATGCAGCGATTTGCCTGCGTCCTCTTCCAGGTGCGCGCGCACCAGGCGAACGGTTTTCTTTTCATCGCCCAGGTAAAACTCCACCGCCCCGCCTTGCACCACCGGGATTTCAAACTGGCTGATTTGGTAGCCCTTGGGCAGGTCCGGGTAGAAATAGTTTTTGCGGGCGAACACGCTGCGTTCGGCCACATGGGCGCCAACTGCCAGCCCCAATTCGATGGCGCGCTCGACCGCGCCTTTGTTCATCACCGGCAAGGTGCCCGGCAGGGCCAAGTCCACCGCGCAGGCCTGGGTGTTGGGCTCGGCGCCAAAGGCGGTGGGCGCACGGCTGAAAATTTTGCTTTGGGTGGAGAGTTGGGCGTGCGTCTCAAAGCCGATCACGACTTCGTAGCCCTGGACAAGTTTGGCGCTCATGCTGTCGCTCCGGGTTGGCGGGTGTGCCAGTCGGTGGCCGTTTGGTATTGGTGCGCCACGTTCAGCAAACGGGCTTCGCTCAGATAGTTGCCGATCAGCTGCAGGCCCACCGGCATGCCGCCGTCGCCCAGGCCGCAAGGCAGGCTCAAGCCGGGCAAACCGGCGAGCGAGGCGGGCAGGGTGAAGATGTCGGCCAGGTAGTTGGCCACGGGGTCATCCGACTTCTCGCCGATCTTCCAGGCCACGGTGGGGGCCACCGGTCCGGCAATCACATCGCATTGGGTGAAGGCTTGCTGGAAATCCGAGGCGATCATGCGGCGAATTTTTTGCGCTTGCAGGTAGTAGGCGTCGTAGTAACCGTGGGACAGCACGTAGGTGCCGATCATGATGCGCCGCTTGACCTCGTCGCCAAAGCCTTCGGCGCGGGTCTTCTTGTACATGTCGATCAGGTCGGCGGGGTTTTTTGTGCGATGACCAAACTTCACGCCGTCAAATCGGCTCAGGTTGCTGGAGGCCTCGGCGGGCGCCAGGATGTAATACACCGGGATGGCGAGTTCGGTGCGCGGCAAATGCAAGGGCACCAGCACGGCGCCTTGGTCGACCAGGGCTTGCAGGGCGGCTTCGATCGGGCCGCGCACATCGGCGGCCAGGCCCTCGCCAAAAAATTCGGCGGGAATGCCAATGCGCAAACCTTGGAGGGGCCGCTGCAAGTCACGCGAGAAATCTTCGGCGGGCACATCCAGCGAGGTCGAGTCACGGTCCGGGTCGGGGCCACACAAGGCGCTGAGCAGCAAGGCGCAATCTTCGGCGCTGCGGGCCATGGGTCCGGCTTGGTCCAGGCTGGAGGCGTAGGCAATCATGCCGTAGCGCGAGGCCCGGCCATAGGTGGGCTTGATGCCGGTGATGCCGCAAAAACTGGCGGGTTGGCGAATCGAGCCGCCGGTGTCGGTGCCGGTGGCGGCGGGCGTCAGGCGGGCCGCCACGGCCGCGGCGCTGCCACCCGAAGAGCCGCCAGGAATGCGGCTGGCATCCCAGGGGTTGCGCACCGCGCTCCAGGCCGAGTTTTCGTTGCCGGAACCCATGGCGAACTCGTCGCAGTTCAGCTTGCCCAGCGTCACCATGCCTTCGCTGGCCAGGCGGGCCACCACGGTGGCGTCAAACGGCGAGCGGTAGTTGCTCAGCATCTTGGAGCCGGCGGTGGTGGGGAAGTCGCGGGTGACAAAAATATCTTTGTGCGCGATCGGCACGCCTTCCAGGCGCCCTGCTGTGCCCGCAGCCAGGCGGGCATCGGCAGCGCGGGCCTGGGCCAGCGTGGCGTCTTCGTTCAGGGCCACAAAGGCGCCGTTGGAGGCGCCTTCGGCCGGCGCGCCCAAGCGCGCCGTGTGCTGGGCAGCGCGGGCCAAAAAGTGCTGGGCGGTTTCCACCGCGCTCACGCGCTTGGCGCGCAGTTCGGCGGCCAGGGCGGCCACGCTCAGGTCATGCAGTGCGGTCATGGCTTACTCGATCACTTTGGGCACCAGGAACAGGCCACGCTCGACCGCGGGCGCGCTTTGCTGGTTGGCTTCGCGTTGGTTGGGCTCGCTGGCGATGTCTTCGCGCAGGCGCAGGGCAATGTCTTGCATCACGGCCACGGGGTGGGCCAGCGGCTCAATGCCGGTGGTGTCCACGGCGCGCATTTGCTCCACAATCTCGAAAAAACTATTGATTTGAGTAAGCATGCGCTCACTCTGATCGGGGGTGAGCTCAAGTCTGGCCAAGTTGGCGATGCGTTGGATCTCGGAAGCGTTCAGTGACATGATGGGGGTCCATGCGATGGGGTTTTCGGCCCGGAGGCATGCGGGTTTAGCCTAGCGATCGGGTATTATCTCGCCTTTGCGCCCACCCTTGTGGGCGCCTGATTTTTAGCATTTCTTGTGGCCTGTTGTTTGGCGGAAACGTGTCCGTTGGCAGGCCTTCGACCCGAAAAATTGTGGTGATGCCAGGGCGCGCTGCCGGCATCCCTGAGAGGACTGTCATGTTTGGAGCATTTCGTCGGTATTTTTCCACCGACCTGGCGATTGACCTGGGCACCGCCAACACCCTGATTTATGTGCGCGACAAAGGCATTGTGCTGGATGAGCCCTCGGTGGTGTCGATTCGCCACGAAGGTGGACCCCAGGGCAAGAAAACCATCCAGGCCGTGGGCCGCGAAGCCAAGGCCATGCTGGGCAAGGTGCCTGGCAACATCGAAGCCATTCGTCCCATGAAAGACGGCGTGATTGCCGACTTCACGGTGACCGAGCAAATGCTCAAGCAGTTCATCAAGATGGTGCACCCACGCTCGGTGCTCAAGCCCAGCCCGCGCATCATCATTTGCGTGCCTTGCGGCTCCACCCAGGTGGAGCGTCGCGCCATTCGCGAGTCGGCCCTGGGCGCGGGCGCTTCCGAGGTTTATTTGATCGAAGAGCCGATGGCCGCGGCCATCGGTGCCGGTTTGCCTGTGAGCGACGCCAGTGGCTCCATGGTGGTGGACATTGGCGGCGGCACCACCGAGGTGGGCGTGATTTCGCTCGGCGGCATGGTCTACAAAGGCAGCGTGCGCGTCGGTGGCGACAAGTTTGACGAGGCCATCATCAATTACATCCGTCGCAACTACGGCATGCTGATTGGCGAGCCCACCGCCGAAGCCATCAAGAAAAGCATTGGCTCGGCGTTCCCAGGCAGCGAAGTCAAGGAAATGGAAGTCAAGGGCCGCAACCTCTCCGAAGGTGTGCCGCGCTCCTTCACGATTTCCTCCAACGAAATTCTGGAAGCGCTGACCGATCCGCTGAACAACATTGTGTCGGCCGTGAAAAACGCGCTGGAACAAACCCCGCCTGAATTGGGTGCCGACATTGCCGAGCGCGGCATGATGCTCACCGGCGGTGGCGCGCTGTTGCGCGATCTGGACCGTTTGCTTGCTGAAGAAACCGGCTTGCCGGTGCTGGTGGCCGAAGACCCGCTGACTTGCGTGGTGCGCGGCTGTGGCCTGGCCCTGGAGCGCATGGAGCGCCTGGGCGCCATCTTCACGAGCGAGTAAGCGCAGGGCGGGCCCACCATGCCCCTGGGAACCCTGGACCGCTCGCCCCCTCCGTTTTTCAAGCAGGGGCCGACGCCGCTCACCAAGCTCTTGTTCTTCGGTGCCCTGTCGCTGCTGCTGATGGTGGCCGACGTGCGCTGGGGCGTCACGCAGCCCTTGCGCTCGGCGCTCTCGGTGGTGCTGTACCCGGTTCAATGGCTGGCGCAGCGGCCTATGGTGGTGGCCGACAAGACCGGCGATTTTTTGCAAGACCGGGAGACCGCACAGCGCAACGAGCAGCTGGCGCGCACGCAATTGCTGGCCCAGGCCGCACGCGCGGGGCAGGTCGATCAACTGATGCTGGAAAACCAGCAACTGCGCAGCCTGCTGGCGCTGCGCGAGCGCAGTGGCATCACGGCACAGGCCGCACAGGTGTTGTACGACGCGGCCGACCCTTACACCCGCAAAATGATTCTGGACAAAGGCAGCCTGCAAGGCATTCAGGCCGGCGCCCCGGTGATGGACGATGCCGGTGTCTTGGGACAAGTGACACGCGTGTACCCCCTGGTGAGCGAACTCACGCTGATCACCAACCGCGAGCACTCGGTGCCGGTTTTGAACACCCGCACCGGTGTGCGCGGTGTGGCCTTTGGCGAGGCCTCTGGCGCGCCCTTGCTGGAGTTGCGCTACCTGGCCTCGAACGCCGATGTGGAGGTGGGAGATGTGCTCAGCACCAGCGGCGTGGACGGCGTGTTCCCGCCGGGCATGCCGGTGGCCAAAGTGGTCAAGGTGGAGCGTCGCTCGGAGTCGGTGTTTGCGCGCATCTTGTGTGAGCCTCTGGCGCGCGTTCAAGCCGCGCAGCATGTGATGGTGGTGGACCCGGTGGGTGCCGCGTGGCCCGAGCGCCCGCCTGCCGAGCGGGCGGTGCCTGCCAACCGCAAAGGAGGCCCGCGATGATCATGCCGCGCGGCCAGCAACTGCTGTTGCCAGCCAATCCCTTGTTCATCGCCACCAGCCTCACGCTGGCGCTGTTGCTCAACATGCTGCAAAACATGGGCTTGTTTGGCAATGCCGCGGGCGTGCCCGATTTTCTGGCGCTGGTGCTGCTGTTTTGGACGGTGCATCAACCCTTGCGCGTGAGCCTGGGCTGGGCCTTTTTCTTTGGCCTCATCACCGATGTGCATGAGGTGGCGCTGCTGGGCCAGCATGCGCTGTCGTACACCGTCATGGCCTATTTGGCGACGCTGATTCATCGCCGCCTGCTCTGGTTTCGCGGGCCAGCGCAGGCCTTGCAAGTGTTGCCCCTGTTTTTGGTGGCGCATGCCTTGAGCTGGACAGCACGGCTACTGACCGGCAACACCTTCCCGGGCGCTTGGGCGTTGTTGGCGCCTTTGCTGGAGGCGGCCTTGTGGCCGGTGGTCAGCGTGCTGCTGCTGGCGCCGCAGCGGCGCGCCCCCAACCCTGACGAGAACCGGCCGCTATGAGCCTGGGCAGCAACGTCGAAATCGAGCTGCGACGTTTCCGGGCCCGGGTGCTGGTGGCCACGGCCCTGGTCTTGCTGGCTTTTTTACTGCTGGTGCTGCGCCTGGGTTACTTGCAACTGTGGCGCTATGACGATTTGCTGGAACAGGCCGAAAGCAACCGCACTTCGGTGGTGCCCATCGTGCCCAACCGCGGTGTCATCATGGACCGCAACGGCGTGGTGTTGGCCACCAATTATTCCGCTTACACCTTGGAGATCACGCCCTCCAAGCTGACCGCGCCACAAGATGAAGTGATCGACCAGTTGGCGCAATTGGTGGACATTCAGCCGCGCGACCGCCGCCGCTACAAAAAGTTGCGCGAAGAATCCAAGAGCTTTGAGTCGGTGCCCCTGCGAACCCGCTTAAGCGACGAGGAAGTGGCGCGTTTTGCCGCACAACGCTACCGTTTCCCGGGGGTGGAAATTCGGGCCCGCCTGTTTCGCAACTACCCCTACGCCGACCTGGCCAGCCATGTGATTGGCTACATCGGGCGCATCAACCAGGCGGAAAAAGACCGGCTGGAAGAAGAGGATGACGATGGCAATTACCGCGGCACAGACTACATCGGCAAGCTCGGCATTGAGCAAAGTTATGAGCGTGATCTGCACGGCATCACCGGCGTGCATGAAATGGAAACCTCCGCCGGCGGGCGTGCCGTTCGCCGCCTGAGCAGCAGCCCAGCCACGCCCGGCCACACCGTGGTGCTGTCCATCGACATTCAGTTGCAAAAACTGGTGGAAGACTTGTACGGTCCACGCCGCGGTGCGCTGGTCGCCATGGACCCGCGCACCGGCGAAGTGCTGGCCTTTGTCAGCAAGCCCACCTTCGACCCCAACCTGTTTGTCGAAGGCATTGACGTTGAAAACTGGCAAGCGCTGAACGAGTCACCCGACAAGCCCTTGCTGAACCGCGCGCTGCGGGGCACTTACCCGCCAGGCTCCACCTACAAGCCCTTCATGAGCTTGGCGGCCCTGGAGAGTGGCAAGCGCACCGCGCTGCAGTCTTTCCCCGATCCGGGCTTCTTCATGTTTGGCAACCACCGGTTTCGCGATGACAAAGAAGGGGGACATGGCACGGTGGACATGTACCGTTCCATCGTCGAGTCTTGCGACACCTACTACTACTTGCTGGCCCGCGACATGGGCGTGGACCTGATGCACGACTGGATGAAGCCCCTGGGTTTTGGCCAGTTGACCGGCATTGACGTGCAGGGCGAGGCGCGCGGCATCTTGCCGTCCACCGAGTGGAAGCGCAACGCCTACCGCAAGCCCGAGCAGCAACGCTGGTATGCCGGAGAAACCATTTCGCTGGGCATTGGGCAAGGCTACAACAGCTTCACCATGCTGCAATTGGCGCAGGCCACCAGCACGCTGGTGAACCAGGGCGTGAAAATGCGACCGCACCTGGTGCGCGAGGTGGTGGATGTGGAGACCCGCGAAAGCCGGCGCATCGCGCAAGAGCCGGTGGCGCAACTCCCGTACAAGCCCGAACACCTGGCGGTGATCCGCAAGGCGCTGGAGGGCGTGAATTTGGAAGGCACCTCGGCCACCAGCTTTGCTGGCGCGCCTTACACCAGCGGCGGCAAGACCGGCACGGCGCAGGTCTTCACCGTCAAGCAGAACGAAAAGTACAACGCCGCGCGCATTGACGAGCGCATGCGCGACCACGCCCTGTTCATGGCCTACGCGCCGGCCGACCAGCCCAAGGTGGCCCTGGCCATGGTGGTGGAAAACGCGGGCTTTGGCGCCCAAAACGCAGCCCCGATTGCACGCCGTGTGTTTGATTACGTGCTGTTGGGCCAATACCCCTCCGAGGAAGACATTGCGGCCGTGCAACGCGGTCAGGCCACGCGGCCCATTGGCAAGCCGCGCGAGGCCGCCAGCGTCAACTTTCCTTGGCGTCGCGACAAGCGCGAGGGCGCGCCCGAGGCTCAGCGCAAGAACGCGTCGTAACTGGTTTTCAAAATCAGGGCGCTGACCACGCCAATGAACATCAGCCGCACAAAGCCGGCGCCATGCCGCATGGCCAGGCGTGTGCCCAAGAGGCTGCCGGCAATGTTGGCCAAGGCCAACGGCAAGGCCAGGTGCCACCAGACATGGCCTTGCAGGGAAAAAAGCAACAAGGCGGCCGCATTGCTGGCCGTGTTCAGCCATTTGGCACCTGCCGATGCGTGCAAGAAGTCATAGCCCAGCCAGCGCACCAGCAAGAAGACAAAAAAGCTGCCCGTGCCCGGCCCGAAGAAGCCGTCGTAAAAGCCGAGGATGCCACCCACCAGGGCCAAGGCCGCCATCTCCCGCGGACCGCTCCAGCGCGGTTGATGCGCCCGCCCCAGCTCTTTGCGTGCCAAGGTGTAAGCCAAGACACCCAGCAAAATGAGGGGCAGCAGCCGGCGCAAAAAATCAGGCGAAATTTGGGTCACGGTCCAGGCGCCGGCAAAGGCGCCCAGCAAGGCCATGAGCACGCCCGGGAGCAGGCTCTGCCAGGACAGGCTCACTTTGCGGCTGTATTGCCAGGAGGCAAAGGCTGTGCCCCACACCGAGACCGATTTGTTGGTGCCCAACATGGTGGCCGGATGCGCGCCTGGAAACGTGGCAAACAGGGCGGGCACAAAAATCAGGCCCCCGCCTCCGACGATGGCATCGACGAAGCCTGCCAGGCCGGCTGCCAGGGTGACAAACAACATTTCCATGCGGACATTGTCCCATTGCCGATGCGCCAAGAAAAAAGGCACCGCCGGGGCGGTGCCTTGTCAGGGGCATCTCATGGGATGCCATCATCATGAATCGGTCTGTTCGTCTCCTCGAACCCTCGCCAGAGCAGCGGGCTGCTCTTATCGAGTGAGATGAATGTAAAGGGATTGCAAAGCGCACCGTCTAGGTGCTTACCCGATTCTGACCGCCCTTCACCAGGTGGGTGCGAAGCGAAAAGCATGCTTTTTTGCGGCCTGTCGAGCCGACAAAAACCTAAGAACTACAGGGTGTCGGCCATCAGCGCGGCAGCGCGCTCGGCAATCATCAGGGTTGGCGAGTTGGTGTTGCCGCTGGTGATCGTGGGCATGACGCTGGCATCGACCACCCGCAGGCCCTGGACCACGCCGCCTCGGCCATCGCGCACCCGCAGCTCGGGGTCGACCACCGCCAGCGGATCGTCCAGGCGGCCCATGCGTGCCGTGCCCACCGGGTGGAAGATGGTGGTGGCAATGTCGCCGGCCAGCCGCGCCAGGTCGTCGTCGCTTTCGTACTGCGGCCCAGGCTTCCACTCAACCGGCTTGAAAGGGGCCAGCGCCGGCTGGGCGGCAATGCGGCGGGTGAGTCGCAGTGAGTCCGCCGCCACCTTGCGGTCTTCGGGCGTGCTCAGGTAGTTGGGCGCAATCGCGGGGGATTGCCGGAAATCGGGGCTGGTGATGTTCACCGAGCCGCGGCTGGTGGGGTTCAGGTTGCACACGCTGGCCGTGAACGCCGGGAAGGGGTGCAAGGGCTCGCCAAAGGCATCCAGGCTCAGCGGCTGCACGTGGTACTCGATGTTGGGCCAGGCCTGCTCGGGTGAGCTGCGGGTGAAGGCGCCCAGCTGCGAAGGGGCCATGCTCATGGGGCCGGTGCGCTTGAAGGCGTATTCCAAGCCGATCATGGCCTTGCCCCACAGGCTGTTGGCCAAGGTGTTCAGCGTTTTCACGCCCTCGACTTTGAAGACCGCGCGAATTTGCAAATGGTCTTGCAAATTGCCACCCACGCCGGGCAAGTCAATCACCGGTGTGATGCCGTGCTGCTGCAACAGCGGGGCCGGGCCAATGCCCGACAGCTGCAAAATTTGCGGCGTGCCAATGCTGCCGGCGCTCAGCACCACTTCGCGCTTGGCATGCGCCGTCACCATTTGATGGCCGTCCCACACCTCCACCCCCTGGCAGCGCTGACTGCCATCGGGCAGGGTCTCGAGGATCAGTCGGCTGACTTGCGCCGAGGTCCACAGTTCGAAATTCGGGCGGGCGTAGCAGGCCGGACGCAAAAAAGCCTTGGCCGTGTTCCAGCGCCAGCCCTCGCGCTGGTTCACTTCGAAGTAGCCAACGCCCTCGTTGTTGCCGCGGTTGAAGTCATCGCTGGCCGGGATGCCGGCTTGTTGCGCCGCCTGTGAGAAGGCGTCCAGGATGTCCCAGCGCAGGCGTTGCTTTTCAATGCGCCATTCGCCGCCGGCCTGGTGGTGCCGCAAGGTTTTTTTGTAGACCGAATCACCCTTCAGCAACTCGCTCATCGTCCCCTTGGCACCGTGCTGTGCGTTGGCGCCTTTGTAGTGGTCTTCATGCAGCTTGAAATACGGCAGGCTGTGCTCCCACCGCCAGCGCGCATCGCCGGTGAGCTCGGCCCAATGGTCGTAGTCGCGCGACTGGCCGCGCAAGTACAACATGCCATTGATGCTGGAGCAGCCGCCCAGCACCTTGCCGCGCGGGTAGCGCAGCTGGCGCCCATTCAGGCCCGGGTCTTTTTCGGTCTGGTACAGCCAGTCGGTGCGCGGGTTGCCGATGCAATACAGGTACCCCACCGGAATGTGAACCCAGTGGTAGTCATCCTTTCGACCCGCCTCGATCAGCAGCACCTTGTGCGAGGCGTTGGCGCTGAGGCGGTTGGCCATCAGGCAGCCGGCCGTGCCGCCGCCGATGATGATGTAGTCGAAATGCATGTCGCTCATGGCCCGCCCTCTCCTTGCAAGCTTGGCGCTTATTTAGACGTTGGCATGGCGAACTCGGCGCCCTTGCCAATGCTCTCGGGCCAGCGTTGCATGATGCTCTTTTGGCGGGTGTAGAAGCGCACGCCTTCTTCGCCATAGGCGTGCATGTCGCCAAACAGCGAGCGCTTCCAGCCGCCAAAGCCATGCCAGGCCATGGGCACGGGAATGGGCACATTGATGCCCACCATGCCGACCTGAATGCGGCGCGAGAATTCGCGCGCCACATTGCCGTCGCGGGTGAAGCAGCTCACGCCGTTGCCAAACTCATGGGCGTTGATCAGGTTGACCGCTTCGCCAAAGTCTTTCACACGCACGCAGCTGAGCACCGGCCCGAAAATTTCTTCCTTGTAAATGCGCATATCGGGCTTGACGTGGTCGAACAGCGTGCCGCCGAGCCAGAAGCCTTGGTCGCAGCCCTCGCCGGCTTGCTTGCCGTCAAAGCCGCGGCCATCGACCAGCATCTGTGCGCCCTCTTTCTGGCCTTGCTCGATGTAGCCGGTGATGCGTGCCAGCGCGGCAGCGGTCACGATGGGGCCCATCTCGGCGCTCAGGTTGGTGCCATTGAGCACTTTGAGGGTGCGGGTGCGTTCCACCAGCTTGGGCATGATGCGCTCGGCCACATCGCCGACCAGCACGGCCACGCTGATGGCCATGCAACGCTCGCCGGCCGAGCCATAGGCGCTGCCAATCAGCGCGTCCACCGCCTGGTCGAGGTCGGCGTCGGGCATCACCACCATGTGGTTCTTGGCGCCGCCCAGGGCCTGCACGCGCTTGCCATGGTGTGCCCCGGTTTCATAAATGTAGTTGGCGATGGGGGTGGAGCCGACAAAGCTCAGGCCTTGCACTTGCGGGTGGGTCAGCAGGGCGTCCACCACTTCCTTGTCACCCTGGATGACGTTGAACACGCCATCGGGCAGGCCGGCGTCTTTCAGCAAGTCCGCCATGAACAGCGAGGGCGAGGGGTCGATCGGGCTGGGCTTGAGGATGAAGCTGTTGCCGCAGGCCAGCGCCACCGGGAACATCCACATGGGCACCATCACGGGAAAGTTGAACGGCGTGATGCCGGCCACCACGCCCAGGGGCTGGCGCAGGGTCCAGTTGTCGATGCCGGTGGACACCTGGTCGGTGAAAGCGGTTTTCAGCAATTGGGGCGCGCCGCAGGCGAACTCCACAATTTCAATGCCGCGCGTCACTTCGCCTTGGGCGTCGGTGAACACCTTGCCATGCTCGGCGGTGATCATGCGGGCCAGGTCGTCTCGGTGGCGGTTCAGCAGTTCCAGAAATTTGAACAGCACCCGGGCGCGGCGAATCGGCGGCATCTCGGCCCAGGCGGGAAACGCCGCTTGGGCGGCTGCCACGGCGGCGTTCACATCGGCCGTGTTGCCCAGGGTGACCCGGCCAGTGACCGCGCCGGTGGCGGGGTTGAACACGTCTTGCTGACGCGACGAGGTGCCTGCAAAACGCTGGCCCTGCACAAAATGGTGAATGGTTTGAAGGTTCATGACAATCCTGAAAATGAAAGATCGAAAAAGGGATCAGCGGCCGCCGGTGACTTCGATGCAGCTGCCGGTGGTGTAACTCGAGGCGTCGCTGAGCAGCCACACAATGGCTTGGGCCACTTCTTCGGAAGTGCCGGCACGGCGCATGGGCAACTGAGGCGCCAACTCTTTGACACGGTCGGGCAGGCCACCGCTGGCATGAATGTCGGTGTCGATGATGCCCGGGCGCACGCCGTTGACGCGAATGCCCTCGGCGGCGACTTCCTTGGCCAGGCCCAGGGTCAGGGTGTCGATGGCGCCCTTGCTGGCCGCGTAATCCACATACTGGTTGGGTGCACCGAGCTTGGCGGCCGCGCTGCTCAGGTTGACAATGGCGCCGCCCTGACCGCCGTGGCGCGTGCTCATGCGCCGCACGGCTTCGCGCGCGCACACCATGCTGCCCAGGACATTGATGCGCATCATGCGCTCCAGGCGCGCCCAGCTCATTTCGTCTACCCGGGAGGGCAAATCCACAATGCCCGCGTTGTTCACCAGGCCGCTCAGGCGTCCCAGCTTGGCATCGACTTGGGCGAACATGGCCATGATCTGGGCTTCGTCGCCGACATCGGCCTGCACGCTGATGGCTTGGCCGCCTTCGGCACGAATGGCACGAACCACCTCGTCGGCCGCTTGTGAATTTTGGGTGTAGTTGACCGCCACGGCCCAGCCCGCCTGGGCCGCCAGCCGTGCGGTGGCCGCGCCAATGCCTCGGCTGCCGCCTGTCACAAGCAATACGGGTTTCATCAGCGTCTCCTGCAAAAATGGTTCGAAACCGTTACAACCAGTTGTCTGAAACCGCAAGATAGCACGACAGGAGACATTCTTGGATCACACAATTGACTATTACATTGCTCCCCAAAGCCCATGGGTGTATTTGGGCCATGCGCGGCTGCACCAGTTGGCGCAAGCCGCCGGCGCCAAGCTGCGGGTGATGCCCGTCGACCTGGGCGGCAAGGTGTTTCCCATTTCGGGCGGGTTACCCCTGGGCCAGCGGGCGCCGCAACGTCAGGCGTACCGCCTGGTGGAGCTGCAGCGTTTCAGCCAGCACCTGAAGGCACCGCTGAACCTCAAGCCCAAGTATTTCCCGGTGGCTGGCGACGATGCCTCGCGCCTCATCATTGCCGTCGACTTGCACCACGGCACCGAAGCCGCCATGAAAATCACCGGCGCCATCTTGTCGGCGGTCTGGGCGCAAGAGCGCAACATTGCCGACGCCAAGCTGCTGGCCGAGCTGTTGGTCGAGCAAGACTTGGACGCTTCATGCATGGACAAGTCGCAAACCCAGGTCGTCCAGGAAAAATACGAGGCCTACACCGAGCAAGCCATTGCCGCCGGGGTGTTCGGCGCGCCCAGCTATGTCGTGGATGGCGAGATTTTCTGGGGCCAGGACCGGCTGGACTTTTTAGAGCGGCGCTTGCAGGGCTGAGGCCTCAGGCAGCGACGCCCGCCGCATGGGCTTGCTGGTCGGCGTGATAACTCGAGCGAACCATCGCACCCACGGCGGCGTGGCTGAAGCCCATGGCCAGCGCCTCACGCTCGAACATCTTGAAGGTGTCGGGGTGCACATAGCGGCGCACCGGCAAGTGGCTGTTGCTGGGGGCCAGGTATTGGCCAATGGTCAGCATGTCGATGTCGTGGGCGCGCATGTCGCGCATCACGGCCAGAATTTCTTCGTCGGTTTCGCCCAGGCCGACCATCAGGCCGCTCTTGGTGGGGACCTGCGGGAACAGGGCTTTGAATTTTTTCAGCAGGTTCAAGCTGAAGGCGTAGTCGCTGCCCGGTCGGGCTTCGCGGTACAGGCGCGGCACGGTTTCCAGGTTGTGGTTCATCACATCGGGGGGCGCGGCTTTCAGAATTTCCAGGGCGCGGTCGTCGCGGCCGCGGAAGTCGGGCACCAAAATTTCAATTTGGGTTTGCGGTGACAACTCGCGGGTGCGGCGAATGCAATCGACAAAATGCTGGCTGCCGCCATCGCGCAGGTCGTCGCGGTCCACGCTGGTGATCACCACGTACTTCAGCTTCAGCGCGGCAATCGTCTTGGCCAGGTTGTCGGGCTCGTTCACATCCAGCGGGTCGGGCCGACCGTGGCCCACATCGCAGAAGGGGCAACGGCGTGTGCACTTGTCGCCCATGATCATGAAGGTGGCCGTGCCCTTGCCAAAGCACTCGCCGATGTTGGGGCAAGACGCCTCCTCGCACACCGTCACCAATTTGTTGGCGCGCAGGATGTCTTTGATTTCGTAAAAGCGCGTCGAGGGCGAGCCGGCTTTCACGCGAATCCATTCCGGCTTTTTCAGTACTTCGCCGGCTTGCACCTTGACCGGAATGCGCGACAGCTTGGCGGCGGCTTTTTGCTTGGCCGAAGCATCGTAATTTTCAACGGTCTGTGCGTCGCGAACGACTTTGTTTTCGGGAGTGGACATGCGGTGGACCTGCTTTCAGGGCGCGAGGGAATGGACAAGCTTGTGGCTCAAAACGTCAGCCGCCTCTTGCCAGCTGACCGAAACCCCGATTGTAGAAAGGTCCACCGTGCGCAATCCTGCGTAGCCGCAAGGGTTGATCCGTTCAAACGGCGACAAATCCATCGCCACGTTCAACGCCACCCCGTGGTAAGTGCAGTGCCGACTCACCTTGATCCCCAGCGCCGCCACCTTGCCCAGCCCCAAAAAATCGGGGTCAGATCCCAATTTCCGCGATGCGGAATCGTCGGAATCTTTTTGGGGCCTTTGGGGCAAGAGCCCATGGCCGCCCGGGTCGTCCAAACGCACATAAATGCCTGGCGCGCCGGCCACGCGGTGACCGGTCACCCCAAAGTGGCGCAAGGTGCGGATAACGGCTTCCTCCAACCGGTACACATATTCCTTGACGAAATAACCCGCACGCTGCAGGTTCAGCAAGGGGTAGGCGACCACCTGCCCCGGCCCGTGAAAGGTCACCTGGCCGCCGCGGTTGGTGGCCACCACAGGAATGTCGCCAGGGGTCAGCAAATGGTCTGCCTGTCCAGCCAGGCCTTGTGTGAACACGGCCGGATGCTCGCACACCCACAGTTCGTCGGGCGTGTCGGCCTGGCGTTGCGCCGTGAAGTCTTGCATCGCCTGGTAGGTTGGCGGGTAAGGCACCTGTCCTAACCAACGAATGTCCATGCTGCGCAGGGTTCTGGCGTCAAAGCACCACTTTGACCATCGGATGCGAGGTCAGGGCACGGTACAAATCGTCGAGTTGTTCCCGGCTGGTGGCTTGCACCGTGAGGGTGACGCCCAGGTAATTGCCGCCTTTGCTGGGACGCAGCTCGATGGTGCGGGCGTCAAAGCTCGGGTCAAAGCGCTCGGCCACCTCGGTCATGGCGTGAACGAAGCCCTCGACCTTGAGCCCCATCACTTTGATGGGGAAAGCGCAGGGATACTCGATCAGCGAGTCACGACGGGGGTTGTCCATCTCAGCGGCCTCGCTTGGCACGCTGATAGGCCGCCAACAACTGGCTGTACACCGGACCGGGCTTGCCGGCCAGCGGGCCATGACCGACCGGGCGCCCATCCAGGGTCACGATGGCCAGCACCTCTTTGGTGGCGGAGCTGAGCAGCAGCTCATCGGCGTCCAGCACCTCGGCGCGGGTGATGCGACGCAGCTGGAAAGGAATGCCCAGGTCGCGGCACAACTCTTCCATCAGGCCGTAACGGATGCCTTCGAGCACCAGGTTGTCTTTGGGCGGCCCCATCAGCGTGCCGTTTTTCACGACCCACACGTTGCTGGCGGCCGCTTCGCTGAGAAAGCCATCACGGAACATCACCGTTTCCAGGGCGCCGACATCGGCGCTCATTTGGCGCGACAGCACGGCCCCGAGCAGGCTGGTGCTTTTGATATGGGCTTTTTCCCAACGGAAATCATCGGCGCTGACACAGGCCACGCCATGGATGCGCATCTCGCTGCTGACGGGCTTGAGCGCGTTGGTCATGACAAAGACGGTTGGGGTGATGTTGGCGGGCATCACGTGGTCACGCACCGCCACCCCACGGGTGATCTGAATGTAAATAATCTGATCGGATTCGGCAGGGGCTTGCCCGGCTTGCTTGGCAAAGTCGTGGACCAACTGTTCAATGATGCCCCGCCAGCCCGCAGGGTCATGCGGGTTGGGGATGCGCAGCTCCGCCAGCGAACGGCTCAGGCGCGCCATGTGTTGGTCAAAGCGGAACAATTGCCCGCCATACACCGGCACCACCTCATACACGCCGTCGCCAAAAATGAAGCCGCGATCGAGCACGCTGATGCGGGTCTCACGCAGCGGGCTATAAACGCCGTTCAGGTAGCAAGGCGTGGCCGGAAGAAAGTCAAATTCGTTGGTCATAGGCTTGATTATCCCCGGCAGTCAACAGGTTAAAACCGAAAGACCCTTTTTTGGAATCCTACGGGTTATCCGCTACAATGCGTGGCTTTCCGGAGATCGTCGGGATGTAACCTGGGCGTAAACAAACATGGCCAGAATGCAATCCGACGCACAAATCGACGAGCAAAACGAGACGCAGGACGATTTTCAGCCCATGACCGCCGAACAGGCGCAGGCATGGCGAAAAGACAACCCGCCCCTCTCCGTGTGGCGAGTGGTGGGGTTTCAAGTTCTGGTGGGTCTGGGGGTGGCGTTGTTCACCTATGCCATCACAGGTCGGGCATCCACAGCAGCATCTGCTGCTTATGGGGCCTTGGCGGTGGTGCTGCCGGCTGCCTTGTTTGCGCGCGGTGTGACCAGCAAAGTGGCTTCGCTGAATGCGGGAGCAGCCGTGCTGGGTTTCTTTGTGTGGGAAATGGTCAAGATTGCCCTGACCGTGGCCATGTTGTTTGCGGCCACGCGGGTGGTCCCAGACTTGAGTTGGCCGGCCATGTTGGCGGGCCTGATAGTGACGATGAAGGTGTATTGGGTGGTGCTGGCAAAGCGCCACCTGTTCCACCCCAAGGTTTAACCAGACCATCGAAAGATAGAGCTTATGTCCGCTGCGAATGCCCCAACAGCTGGTGAATACATTGGTCACCACCTGACCCATCTGCAAAACAAGCCGATGGCAGGGGTCATTGACTTTTCGGTCTACAACCTCGACTCCATTTTCTGGTCGGTGCTGTTGGGCGTGGTGGGCTGTTTCCTGTTGTGGCGTGCCGCCAAGGCGGCCACCTCTGGCGCGCCGGGCCGCTTCCAGGCCGCCGTTGAAATTCTGGTGGAAATGGTGGACACCCAGGCCAAGGGCATCATCCACAATGCCGAAAGCCGCAAATTGGTGTCGCCCCTGGCCTTGACCGTGTTTGTCTGGATTTTCCTGATGAACTCCATGGACTTTTTGCCGGTGGACTTCTTCCACGGCGTGTTCTCGGCGACAGGCCTGGACCACAGCATCCACTATTTCCGCGTGGTGCCCACTGCCGACCTCTCCAGCACCCTGGGCTTGTCGGTCTCGGTGTTGCTGATCTGCATTTACTACAACATCAAAATCAAGGGCTTGGGCGGCTGGTTCCATGAGCTGACCACGGCGCCCTTTGGCGCCCACCCCATCCTGTGGCCGTTCAACTTCGTTTTCCAGATGATCGAGTTCGTGGCCAAGACTGTCTCGCACGGCATGCGACTGTTCGGCAACATGTACGCCGGCGAACTGATTTTCATGCTGATCGCCCTGATGGGCGGTACGGCCGCCATGTCGCTCACGGGCATTTTGTTGCCCGTGGGTCACATCCTCGCTGGCTCCATTTGGGCCATCTTCCACATTCTGATCGTTGCCCTGCAGGCCTTCATCTTCATGATGCTGACCCTGGTCTACATCGGACAAGCCCACGACGCGCACTGAGCGCATCTGGAATCACTTTTTTCTCAACCTTCCATATCTACCTTTAGGAGCATCACATGGAACACGTCCTCGGTTTTGTCGCACTCGCCGCCGGCCTGATCATCGGTCTGGGCGCCATCGGCGCCTGTATCGGCATCGGCATCATGGGCAGCAAGTACCTCGAATCTGCAGC
>CAYTZZ010000016.1:0-75252 GCA_964442645.1 uncultured Bordetella sp.
TTGCGCTCGGCCGTGGGCTTCTCGTAGAACTCACGGGCGCGCAGCTCGGTGAGCAGGCCCAATTTTTCGATGGTGCGCTTGAAGCGGCGGAGAGCCACGTCGAAGGGCTCATTTTCTTTAACGCGAATGGTGGTCATTGACGAACAATTTTCAAAAATGTGCGAGCAGGGGGTGCCTGGGAAGATCGGGCCCGGGCGGCCATGTTCGCGGTTGTCCCCGACTTCAGGTGATCAGGCCGTCGGGGTTTTGCCAGCAAAGACAGCGATTATAGCGGTTTCAGCCGGCTTGCCAAAGCCTGGGCGCAAGCATGGGCGCTGGACCAGGCCCATTGGAAGTTGTACCCCCCCAGCCAACCGGTGACGTCCACCACTTCGCCAATGAAATACAGCCCGGGCTGGCGCGATTCCAGGGTTTGCTGCGACAGGTCACGGGTGTCCACGCCGCCAGCGGTCACTTCGGCCTTTTTGTAGCCCTCGGTTCCGGTAGGCGTGATTTGCCACTGGCTCAGTTGCTCGGCCAGCCGGGTCAGTGCGCGGTCGGGCGTGTCCGGCAGCGGCCGTTGCCATTCGGGGTCGCGCTGCACCCAGGTGTCGGCCAGGCGGGCCGGAAACCAGGTGGCCAGGGCGTTGGCCAGCAAGCGGCGGGACTGGTGCTTGGCCTGCACCAAAGCTTCGGCCAGGTCCACTCCAGGGGCCAGGTCCACGCTGAGGGCCTGGCCGGGCTGCCAGTAGCTGGAGATTTGCAGCACGGCCGGTCCGGACAGGCCGCGGTGGGTGAACAGCAGGTCTTCGTCAAAAGCCATGCGGGTTTTCTTGGCGCCTGTGGCCAGGGTGACTGGCAAGGACAGCCCAGCCAATTGGGCAAACGGGGCCCAGGCTTGGCCGTCAAACGTCAGGGGCACCAAGGCCGGGCGCGGCGTGACCATGCGCAGGCCAAATTGGGCGGCGAGCCGGTAGCCCAGATCGCTGGCGCCAATTTGCGGGATGGACAGCCCGCCGGTGGCCACCACCACGGCACGGGCCCGAACCGTGCCCTGGTCTGTGTCGGCTTCGTAATGGGGCTCGGGGCTGTCGCGATGGCGCAAGGCTTTCAGACCGCAGGGCTGCCAGCGGGTGACGCTGCCGCCGTTGGCGCCGGCCGCGCATTCCTTGAGCAGCATCTGGATCAGGTCTTCTGCAGAGTGGTCGCAAAACAGCTGGCCTTTGTGCTTTTCATGAAAGGCAATCCCATGGCGTTGCACCAAGGTGATGAAATCGGCCGGGGTGTAGCGGGAGAGGGCGCTGCGACAAAACTGGGGGTTTTCGCCCAAAAAATGCCGGTGCGGCGCGCGCACATCGATGTCCCGGTTGGTGAAGTTGCTGCGGCCACCGCCAGAAATCCGGATTTTTTCCGCCACTTTGGCGCTGTGGTCGATCAACAAAACCTTCAGGCCCAGTTGCGCGGCCACGCCAGCGCAAAACAAGCCGGCCGCGCCGGCCCCCACCATCAAGACATCGGTGTCATGCATCGGGGGCGTCCAGGAACGCTTCCATCAACTCGGCCAGCACCTGGGGTTGGTCGTGGTGCATCATGTGGCCGGCGTCTTGCACCAGGGCGTTTTGCAATTGCGACACCGCTTTCATGCGCTCTTGAAATTCATTCAGGGTGTATTTGCCTTTCCACCAAGTGTCCAGGCTGTTGTCGCTGGCAATCACGCACAGCGTGGGCGCGCTGATGCGCTTGAAAATTTCCTGCACCTCTTCCACCTTGTACAGGTTGGCATTGATCACTTTGTGGGCCGCATCGCCCAGAATGGCCCATTCGCCCTGCGCATTGGGCTGCGCCCAGTGGCGGGCCAGCCATTCGGCTTTGTCCAGGCTGATGCGCGGGTTGGTTTTGATCAGGCGTTGCGCCACCGCGGCCACATCGGGGTAGGTCTTGAGCGCCATCTCGCCGCGGTTGAGCGCTTTGAGCTCGTCCATCCATTTGGCGTAGCGACCCGGCGCTTGCGAGGGGCGGGTCTGCGCCATGCCAAAGCCTTCGAGGTTGACCAGGCGGCGAATGCGCTCGGGGCGCACGCCGGCATAGAGCATGGCAATGTTGCCGCCCATGCTGTGCCCCACCAAGTCCACCGAGCCTTCGGGCTGGAAATGGTCAATCAAAAAATCCAGGTCGGCCAAATAGTCGGGGAACCAGAAGTTGTCCACGCCACCCGCATCGGTCAGGCCGTAGCCGCGCCAATCGGGGGCCACCACGTAGCGGTCTTTGGCAAAGGCGTCCACCACGAACTGGAACGAGGCGGCCACATCCATCCAGCCGTGCACCATGAACAGCGGCGTCTTGCCCGGGCCAGGCTCACCCCAAAGGCGGACGTGGTATTGCAGGTTGCGATTCGGGACAAACGCGCTGCGCGAAGCTTTTTGAACGATGTACATTCCCTCCATCATAAGGACCTCGTGCATGACTTCCCGTCACCTCCAAGACCACTATGCGCGCATGCAGCAGCAGTTTGGCTGGCATGTCGATGAACACTTCAACATGGCTGAGGCTTGCGCGCGCCGCTGGGCCCGCCGGCCCGGGGCAGCCCGTCGCACGGCCATCATTGAGCACAGCGCCCAAGGCCGGGCGCGCCGCTACAGCTATGCGCAATTGCAGTCTGCGGCCGATGCGCTCAGCCATGTCTTGGTGAGTCTGGGGGTGCAGCGTGGTGACCGCGTGGCCATCGTGTTGCCGCAACGGTTTGAAACCGCTGTGGCTTACATGGCCGTGATGCAAATGGGCGCTGTGGCCATGCCGCTGTCGCTGCTGTTTGGGCCCGAGGCCTTGTCCTACCGCTTGCAAAACAGCGAAGCCGTCGCCGCCATCGTGGACGACACCTCGGTGGCCAACCTGCTGAGCGTGCGTGCCGAGTGCCCACTGCTGCGGCAAGTGATTGGCCTGGGGGCCGCTGCCGCGCAATGCGATGTAGATTACGCCGCGGCCACGGCGCGCATGCAAGCCCGTTTCGTGGCGGCCCAAACCCATGCCGACGACCCAGCCGTGCTGATTTACACCAGTGGCACGACGGGGCCACCCAAGGGGGCGGTCATTCCGCACCGTGCCCTGATCGGCAATTTGACGGGCTTTGTCTGCAGCCAAAACTGGTTTGGCTTTGACCCGCAAAACCCCAAGCCCCATGAAAGCCAGGCCGTGTTTTGGTCGCCCGCCGACTGGGCCTGGACCGGCGGGCTGATGGACGCCTTGCTGCCCACCTTGTATTTCGGGCGGCCCATTGTGGCCTGGGCCGGGCGCTTCAGCCCGGAGCTGGCCTTTCAGTTGGTGGCACAACACCGCGTTACCCACAGCTTTCTGTTCCCCACGGCCTTGAAAGCCATGATGAAAGCCTATCCGCGGCCCCGCCAGCATTTCCAATTCAAGCTGCACGCCATCATGAGCGCGGGCGAGGCCGTGGGCGACGCGGTGTTCGCTTACTGCAAAGAGCAGTTGGGTGTGATCGTCAATGAAATGTTCGGGCAAACCGAAATCAATTACATCGTGGGCAACTGCGCCATGAACGACAAGCGCGCAGGCGGCGTGGGCTGGCCCGCACGCGCGGGCAGCATGGGCAAGGGCTATCCCGGTCACCGCGTGGCCGTCATCGACGACGAAGGCCGCGAGTGCCCACCCGGCGTGCCAGGCGATGTGGCGCTGCACCGCTTCAACCACCACGGGCAGCCCGACCCCATTTTCTTTTTGGGCTATTGGAAAAACCCGGGGTCAACCCAAGCGAAATACACCGCAGACTGGTGCCGCACGGGCGATTTGGCGGTCTGCGATGCGGACGGCTACCTTTGGTACCAAGGCCGGTCAGACGATGTCTTCAAGTCCGCGGGCTACCGCATCGGCCCCAGTGAAATTGAAAACTGTCTGGTCAAGCACCCGGCGGTGGGCAATGCCGCCGTGGTCCCCAAGCCCGACCCCGAGCGCGGCGCCTTGGTCAAAGCCTACGTGGTGCTGGCTGCGGGGTACCAGGCCAGCGATGCCTTGGTGGCCGACTTGCAAAAGCATGTGCGCGGACAGTTGGCACCCTATGAATACCCCAAGGAGATCGAGTTCATTGCTGAATTGCCCATGACCACCACTGGCAAAGTGCAGCGGCGCGTGTTGCGCCTGCAAGAAGAAGCCCGCGCCCGACAAACGTAAACTATCACCATGATTCAACCTTACACCCAAACTGTGGCGCTCGGCCAGAGCGACCTGCACGTCACCCCCATTTGCCTGGGCACCATGACCTTTGGCGAGCAAGTGGACGAAGCCACTTCTTTCGCGATTCTGGACCACTCGCTGGAGCGCGGCGTGAATTTCCTGGACACCGCCGAGATGTACTCTGTGCCCGCGCGCGCCGAGACCTGCGGCTCGACCGAAACCATTTTGGGCCGCTGGTTTGCCCAGCGCCCCGGCGCGCGCCAAAAACTGGTGCTGGCCACCAAGGTGGCCGGCCCTTCGCGCGGCATGCCCTGGGTGCGGCCTGGCGCGGGCATGACGGCGCAAGACATTGTCACCTCGTGTGACAACAGCTTGCGCCGCCTGCAAACCGATGTCATTGACCTGTACCAGATTCACTGGCCTGAGCGCCATGTGCCGGCCTTCGGCGCGCTGTATTACGACCCGGCCAAAGAGAACTCGGCCACCCCGATTCACGAGCAGCTGGAAACCCTGGGCCGTCTGGTCAAGCAGGGAAAAATTCGCGCCATTGGCCTGTCCAACGAAACGCCTTACGGAGTGCACGAATTTGTGCGTTTGGCCGAGCAACATGGCTTGCCGCGCGTGGCCAGTGTTCAAAACGCCTATTGCCTGGTGAACCGTAGCCATGAAAACGCCCTTGACGAAAGCCTGCACCGCCTGAATGTGTCCTTGCTGGCGTACTCGCCGCTGGGCTTTGGCTTGCTGACGGGCAAATACGACCAGGTGGATCCCACCGACCCGGCCGCGCCCCAAGACGCACGCATCGCTCGCTATGAAAGCGTGCGCAAGCAGCGCTGGGGACGCCCCGAGGCGCTGGAAGCGGCCCGCCGCTACAACGCCCTGGCGCGTGCCCATGGCATGACGCCCACGCAATTGGCCTTGGCCTTTTGCTACCGTCAGTGGCGGGTGGCGAGCACCATCATTGGCGTTACCTCGGTGGCGCAACTCGATCAAGACCTGGATGCCTGGAACACCGCCTTGTCGCCTGAGCTGTTGGCGGCCGTGGACGCCATTCGCTGGGAATTGCGGGATCCGGCGCAATGAGTGGTTGGGCCTTACATCCTTGGGCTTTGACTTGGCTGGCAGCGCTGGCGGCCTACCTGATCGGCTCGCTGTCGTTTGCGGTGATCGTCAGTCGCGTGATGGGCTTGCACGACCCCCGCACCTACGGCAGCAAGAACCCCGGCGCCACCAATGTGCTGCGTTCGGGCAGCAAAAAAGCCGCCATCCTGACCTTGTTGTTCGATGCCATCAAAGGCTGGGTGCCGGTGGTGGTGGTGAAAATCTATGGCCCCTTGTTGGGCCTGGGCGAGGGGACGGTCGCGCTGGTGGCCTTGGGGGCCTTTTTAGGGCACCTCTGGCCGGTGTTTTTCCGCTTTCAAGGTGGCAAGGGCGTGGCCACGGCCGCGGGTGTGCTGATGGGCGTGCAGCCCTGGCTGGGCACGGCCACGCTGATGACCTGGCTGCTCGTGGCCTTTGTGTCGCGTTACTCGTCCTTGGCGGCCCTGGCCGCCTCGGTGCTGGCGCCGGCGTATTACCTGCTGGGTGACCGCGAGCTCTGGTACGCCCACCAAGGCATTGCGGTGGCTGTCACCGCCATGAGCGCTTTGCTGCTTTACCGTCACCGCGAGAACATCGCGCGGTTGCTGGCGGGCACAGAGTCCAAAATTGGCGGCAGCAAGAAAAAAGACTGAGCCTCAGTCGCGAAAGTTGTTGAAGCTCAAGGGCAAGTCGGCCATGTCCTTGCGGATGGCGGCCATGGCCGCTTGCAGGTCGTCGCGCTTGGCGCCGGTGACCCGCACGGCGTCGCCCTGAATGGCGGCTTGGACCTTGAGCTTGCTGTCCTTGATCAGGCGCTGAATTTTCTTGGCGGCGTCGCTTTCGATGCCGTTGCGCACCTTCACCACTTGCTTGACCTTGTCGCCACCGATTTTTTGGACATCGCCTTTGTCCAGGAAGCGCACGTCAACGTTGCGTTTGGTGAGCTTGTTGCGCAGGATGTCTTCCACCTGGGTGAGTTGGAACTCGGCATCGCCGAACATGGTGATGTCCTTGTCTTTGAGTTCAATGGCGGCCGAGGTGCCTTTGAAATCGAAACGGGTGGCGATTTCCTTGGCGGCGTTTTCGACGGCATTTTTGACTTCGACCAGGTTGGCTTCGCAAACAGTATCAAAAGAGGGCATGGCAGTTCAGGAAAGGCTAGGGGAATGAGACAATTCTCCCATGATGGTAGAGCAAAACCTGTCCCTTCAGCCTTACAACAGCTTTGGCATTGCCGCCAAGGCGCTGCGGCTGGTGCGCGTCACGTCCGAAGCGGACGTGCAGGCGGTGTTGGCCGACCCGGCGCTGGCGGCTGCGCCCAAGTTCGTGCTGGGGGGCGGCAGCAACATCGTCTTGACCGGCGACGTCAAGCCTTTGGTGCTGAAAGTGGAGTTACTGGGACGGCGTTTGGTAGCGGAAGATGAGCGGCATTGGGTCATCGAAGCCGCTGCCGGCGAGCCCTGGCATGACTTTGTGGCCTGGACGCTGGACCAAGGCTGGCCTGGGCTGGAGAACATGGCCCTGATTCCGGGCAGCGTCGGCGCCTCCCCGGTGCAGAACATCGGGGCCTATGGCGTCGAGCTGCAAGACCGATTTGACAGCCTAGATGCCATCGACCTTTCCAGCGGGCGCAGCTTCAGTCTGAACGCCGCCCAGTGCGCTTTTGGCTACCGGGATTCCGTTTTCAAACATGGCCCGCAACAGGCCCGGGGCGGGTCGCAACACATGGGGCTGGCAGGTAAGGCCTTGATCACCCGGGTGCGGTTCAAGCTGGCCAAAGCCTGGCGGCCTGAGTTGGGCTACCAGGATTTGTGGCGACAACAGCAAGAAACAGGCGTGGCCTATCCCACAGCCCGGCAAATTTTTGACTGGGTCTGTGCCATTCGGCGCGCCAAATTGCCCGACCCTGCAGTCATTGGCAATGCCGGCAGCTTCTTCAAAAACCCGACGGTCACACCCGAGCAATGCGCGGACATCATTGGCCGCGAGCCCAAGGTGGTGCATTACCCCTTGGCCGATGGCAGCATCAAACTGGCGGCGGGCTGGCTGATCGATGCCTGTGGCTGGAAGGGCAAGTCGGTGGGCAACGCCGGTGTCTATGAAAAACAGGCCTTGGTTCTGGTGAACCGCGGCGGCGCCGCACACCCTTGCACCGGCGGTGAAGTGGTGACTTTGGCCAAGGCCATCCAGACCAGTGTTTACGAGCGCTTTGGCATTTTGCTGGAACCCGAACCCGTGGTGGTCTGAGTCAGGGCATCAGGCCCAAAGCGAAGGGCAGACTGGCCATGCCGAGCAGGGTGGACAAAGTGACCAGGCCCGCCACATACGGGCCGTCGTAGCCCATGCGCGCGGCCAGCACATAAGCACTCGAAGCGGTGGGCAGGGCGGCAAAGGCCAGCAAGACCGAGGCCTGAATTTTTTCCAGGCCAAACAACTGAGCGAGCCCCAGCGCGATCAGGGGGCTGATCAAATGCCGAACTGCCAGCAAGCCCACGCTGAGCGCTCGGTCGGTGGCCAGGCGGTTCAGTTGCAGGCCGGCGCCCGCAGCCATCAATCCCAGGGCAATCGAAGCGCCGCCGATGCGGCTGATGGTGGGCTCCAGCCAGCCAGGTATGTGCAAGCCGGCCAGGTTGAAGCTCAGGGCCACGGCTGTCGTGATGACCAGGGGGTTACGAATCAATTCACGGCCAAAGCTGTGTTGTCCATGGCGGGTCATGGGCCAGACCGCCGCAATGTTGAACATGGGCACGCACACGCCAATGAGCACGGCCAGTAGCGACAAACCTTCGGGGCCGGCGAGTCTGTCGACCAAGGCGAGCCCGATGAAAGAATTGAAGCGAAAGCCCACCTGGGCCGCCGCGGCATGCTGGCGCACATCGATGTGTCGGCCCACCCAGGGCAGGTAAGGCAGTGCGTAGCAAAACACAATGCCGCTCAAGCCCAGTGACAAGCCAGCCCCCATGAGGCTGGAGGCGGTGCGCAGGTCCAGCGGTGTGCGCGTGATGGAGTGAAACAGCAGGGCAGGGAAGAGAAAAAAGTAGACCAGCGTTTCCACTTGCTGCCAGACCGTGCGGTTCAAGGCGGTGTAGCGGCACACCAGATAGCCACATAAAATCAGGGAGAAATCGGGAAATAAAAGTTGGGCATAGTTCACGCGCCGAGCATAAGCGATTCATTGACCCTGATCGGTTGCGGGTGTGACTGTCGAGGGTATATTTCAAGCTTGATTCTTTGGGAGTGAAAAATGAAAAAACGTTTTGTTTTGTGGGGCATGGCCGGGGCTGTGCTGAGCACTTGGGGCTCGCTGGCCATGGCGCAGGCTTACCCCACCAAGACCATCAAGCTGCAGGTGCCGTTTGCACCGGGCGGCACCACCGACATCATTGCGCGCGTCATTGCCGACCCCTTGGGCAAAGCCTTGGGGCAAGTGGTGGTGGTCGAGAACAAGGCCGGCGGCGGCGGCGTGGTCGGGGCCCATGAAACGGCCAAGGCGGCCCCCGACGGTTACGCACTGGGTATGGCCACGGTGTCCACCACGGCGGCGAACCCGGCCATCAACCCCAAGATTCCCTACAACCCGTTGACGGACTTCACGCCCATCATCAACATTGCGGCCACGCCCAATGTGATTGCCGTGAACCCGAGCTTTCCGGCCAAGGATTACAAAGGCTTTCTTCAAGAAGTCAAAGCCAACCCGGGCAAGTACTCTTATTCGTCGTCGGGCACCGGCGGCATTGGCCATTTGCAAACGGAGTTGTTCAAGAGCCTTTCGGGCACCTTCATCACCCACATTCCTTACCGTGGCGCCGGCCCGGCCTTGAATGACACCGTGGCCGGCCAGGTGCCCATGATTTTTGACAACCTGCCTTCTGCGCTGCCCTTCATCAAGGACAACCGCTTGGTGCCCATCGTGGTGGCCGCGCCGCAGCGACTGGCCGTGTTGCCCAATGTGCCCACCTTCAAGGAAGTGGGATTGGAGGCGGTGAACCGCATGGCCTATTACGGGATTTACGGCCCCAAAGGTTTGCCCAAAGAGGTGGTGGACAAAATCAATGCGGGCGTGCGCAAAGCCCTGGAAGACCCGGCGGTGCGCAAGCGCATTGAAGACACCGGCTCATTGATCGTGGCCAACACGCCGGAACAATTTGCGGCGCAAATGAAGGCAGAGTTCGACGTCTACAAAAAAGTGGTGGACACACAAAAACTCCGCCTGGATTGAGGCTTTGGCGCGCGACAAGCCTGTGGCTGAATCGGTCGATCCCTTGATTGACCGATTCCTCGATGCCCTTTGGCTAGAGGATGGGCTGTCGGCCAATACCTTGTCAGCCTACCGTCGCGACCTCACGCTGTTCACCCTCAGTTTGCCCACGCGCGGCTTGGCCAGCGCGACCGAATCGGACCTGCAGGGCTATTTCGCGGCGCGGCATGCCCAGACCCGGGCCACCACCGCCAATCGCCGCTTGACGGTGTTCCGGCGATTTTTTCGCTGGGCGGTGCGTGAGGGGGTCCTGCCTTCCGATCCGACGGTGCGCATGCTGTCTGCCAAACAGGCCCTGCGTGTGCCCAAAACCCTGAGCGAGGCCGAGGTCGAGGCCTTGCTCGCCGCGCCCCTGATCGAGACCCCCTTGGGCTTGCGTGACCGCGCCATGTTCGAGTTGATTTACGCTTGTGGCTTGCGTGTGACGGAGTTGGTCAGCCTCAAGGTGTTTCAAGTCAGTTTGTCCGAAGGCGTGTTGCGGGTCATGGGCAAAGGCAGTAAGGAGCGCTTGGTGCCCTTTGGCGCGGTGGCAGCGGAGTGGCTCGAGCGTTACCTGGCGCATGCACGCCCTGCGCTGTTGGGTTCTCAACTCAACGAAGCTTTGTTTGTGACTGCACGCGGCAGCAAGTCGGGCGAGGCCATGACTCGGGTGATGTTCTGGACCTTGGTGAAGAAGTATGCGCGTATAGCAGGCATTCAGCGACCATTGTCGCCTCACACCTTGCGCCATGCCTTTGCCACCCATTTGCTCAACCATGGTGCTGACCTGCGGGCTGTTCAAATGCTTTTGGGGCATGCGGACATTTCAACCACCACCATCTACACCCATGTTGCGCGCGAGCGACTGCAGACACTGCATGCGCTGCACCATCCGCGAGGGAATGGGGTCAGGTCTTGACTCAAGACCTGACCCCTAGCCTTTCCATTTCTTCAGCAGTGAAGCCAGCGCGCCGACGGGCCTCAAGGTTGAAGGGGGGCCGCAGGCGAGGCGCTTCTAGCTTGGCTACCAGGTATTGGTCATGCGCCACAGGGTCCAGGCCTTGTTGTTCGCACAGCCAGTGGTACCAATGGTTGCCAATGGCCACATGGCCCACCTCATCGCGCAGGATGATGTCCAGAATGGCACTCGCATGGCGCGCATCGTCGGTGCCGACGCGTTTCAGTTTGTCTTGGATCAGCGGCGTCGCGTCGAGACCGCGGGCTTCCAAGGTGCGTGGGACCACGGCCATGCGGGCCACCACGTCATCACGGGTTTTTTCGCACATGGACCACAGGCCATCGTGGGCATCAAAGTCGCCATAGGCAAAACCCAGCGTGCTCAAATGGTCGCGCACCAGCACAAAATGCGTGGACTCTTCGTACGCCACGCTCAGCCAATCGGCATAGTAGTTGTCCGGCATGTTGGCGAATCGCCAGACGGCGTCCAAGGCCAGGTTGATGGCATTGAACTCGATGTGACAGACCGCATGCATTAAGGCCGCCAGCCCTTGCGTGGTGAAGGGAGAGCGCGAGGGCACGTCGCGGGCCGGCTTCAAGAGCGGGCGGGCCGGACGTCCCGGCATGTGCAAGTCACCTGGGTGCAAGGCGGCAGTCGTCGACAGCGTCAGGCCAGCGCGTTGGGCCCACAGCGCCTGCGTGGCCTGCACTTTTTCTTGCGGATCGGCGATGGCCAAAGCCCTGAGCGCCTGTTGTCTGAGTTCCATTCGTACAATTGTAGTTTTAGCAACGAACGAAGGTCGGCCATGACACTCTATCAACTCGACGACATTGTTCCCGAAGTCGCTGAATCGGCCTGGATTGCCGACAGCGCCGAAGTCATCGGCCGCGTCGCGTTGGAAGACGATGTCAGCGTCTGGTTCAACGCCGTGATTCGCGGCGACAACGAGCCCATACGCATTGGCCGTGGCAGCAATGTGCAGGACGGCAGCGTGTTGCACAGCGACCATGGCTTGCCCTTGACCATTGGCCAAAACGTCACCGTCGGCCACCAAGTCATCCTGCACGGTTGCACCATTGGCGATGAGACTCTGATCGGCATGGGCGCCATCGTGCTCAATGGCGCCAAGATTGGCAAGAACTGCCTGGTCGGCGCCGGTGCGCTGGTCACCGAAGGCAAGGAATTTCCCGACGGCTCGATGATTGTGGGCAGCCCCGCCAAAGCCGTGCGCGAGCTCACCCCCGAGCAAATTGCCGGCCTGCGCCGCAGTGCCCCGAACTACGCCCAGAACGCCCGTCGCTTTCGCAACGGCCTGCGAAAGATTGGCTGATGTCCGAACTGCACAAATTTTTGTTTGACGGCCTGCCGGTGCGCGGCATGCTGGTGCGCCTCACCGACACCTGGCGTGACATCCTGCAACGCCGGGCCAACAATGCCGAGACAGGCCCTTACCCGGAACCGGTTCGCCATTTGCTCGGCGAGATGACAGCAGCGGCTGCGCTCATGCAGTCCAACATCAAGTTCAATGGCGCCCTGGTGCTGCAGGTGTTTGGTGACGGCCCGCTCAAAGTGGCGGTGGTGGAGGTGCAGCCCGACTTGAGCCTGCGTGCCACGGCCAAGTCCGTGGGCAATGTGCCTGCGCAAGCGCGCTTGAGCCAGATGGTGAACCAAAACAACCAAGGTCGTTGCGCCATCACCCTGGACCCCAAGGACAAGCTGCCCGGACAACAACCTTACCAAGGCATCATTTCCTTGTGGGACGACGCTGGCAAGCCCTTGGAGAAATTCAGCGACATCCTGCAGCACTACATGCTGCAAAGCGAGCAGCTCGACACCACGCTGGTGCTGGCCGCCAACGACAGCGTGGCTGCGGGCCTGTTGATCCAGCGCCTGCCCGTGCAAGGCGAAGGCAACCTCTCCGCCCGTGCGACCGCGGCCGACGAAGACCAAATTGGCCGCAACGAGGATTACCAGCGCATCGCGATTTTGGCCGCCAGCCTGCAGGCCCAAGAGTTGTTGGAACTCGATGCCGAAACCATCTTGCGCCGCCTGTTCTGGGAAGAAAAGCTGTTGCGCTTTGAGCCCATGCAAGGGGCCACCGGCCCACGCTTTGCATGCACCTGCAGCCAAGAGCGCGTCAGCCGCATGATTCGCAGCCTCGGCGTCGAAGAGGCTGAATCGATTTTGGCAGAACGCCAAGAAATCGAGGTGGGTTGCGACTTCTGTGGCCAGCAGTACCGCTTCGATGCCGTCGATGCCGCCCAAATTTTCCTGGACACGCCCGCGCAACCGGGCGACAGCAGCGCGGTTCACTGAGGCGAGGCTTGGGCGAGCAAGCGGCTGAACAGCCGATGCTCGCACTCGGGGTCGCTGCAGCTCTCGCACACGCCTTCCCAGCGCGGCAAAATTTCAGGACGCAAGGCAGACTGGCTTTGCACATGGCTGGACCAGGCAAAGCTCAAATTTTGCAGTGACTGCACTGAATCGCCGTACAGCACCTGAAAGGGCAGGCGCGCCTGCAGCAGGTGCGCACGCCAGCTGTCCTGTGCTGCTGGCGGTGTTGCGCCCATGAGCGCCACAAAATCATGCGCCCTGATGGCCTGTGAAGCTGCATCGCCAGGAAGCGTCAAAAACGCAATGGAAGAGGGGGGGGCAGGCCAAGTGCTTGAAGCCTGCTGCAAGTCGGTGGCGAACCGTGCCTCACACGCCCCCAAGACCCAGAGCTTCACCGCTTACCTGCTGACCTGAATGAAGATCTCGTGGTTCTTCACCATGCCGATCTCTTTGCGCGCGCGCTCCTCGACCATTTCCAGGCCTTCCTTGAGGTCACGCAATTCGGCGTCGAGTCGCTGGTTGGTGTATTGCGCTTGCTGGTTTTGCTCGCGCTGCTCGGCCAATTGCTGGCGCAAGCGCATCACCTCGGGCAAGCTGCCCCGGCCCAGCCACAGCTGGCCTTGCAGGATCACCAGCAAGGTCAGCAAAATCCAGGTCAGAGGGCGGCCCATGGTGTTGCTTCAGCAGGGTTCAGCGCAGGTTGTAGAAAGCGTCGCGGCCAGGGTAGCTGGCGACGTCGCCCAGGTCTTCCTCGATGCGCAGCAACTGGTTGTACTTGGCCATGCGATCGCTGCGGCTCATCGAGCCGGTCTTGATCTGGCCTGCGTTCAAGCCCACGGCAATGTCGGCGATGGTGGCGTCTTCGGTTTCGCCCGAGCGGTGGCTGATGACGGCGGTGTAGCCGGCACGCTTGGCCATTTCGATGGCGGCAAAAGTCTCGGTCAGGGTGCCAATCTGGTTGATCTTGATGAGGATCGAGTTGGCAATGTTCTTCTCGATGCCTTCTTTCAGAATCTTCGTGTTGGTCACGAACAAATCGTCACCCACCAACTGAACCTTGTCGCCCAGGCGCTCGGTGAGAATTTTCCAGCCGTCCCAGTCGCCTTCGGCCATGCCGTCTTCAATGCTGATGATGGGGTATTTGTCCACCCAGGTGGCCAGCATGTCGGTCCAGGCAGCGGCGTCGAGCACCAGGCCTTCGCCTTCCAGGTGGTATTTGCCATCCTTGTAGAACTCGCTGGAGGCGCAGTCCAGGCCAATGGCGATTTGTTCGCCCGCGGTGTAGCCGGCTTGGTCGATGGCTTCCAGAATCATCTGGATGGCGGCTTCGTGGCCGGGCACATTGGGGGCAAAGCCACCTTCGTCGCCCACGGCGATGCTCATGCCTTTGTCGTGGATGATTTTCTTCAGCGCGTGGAACACTTCCGCGCCATACCGCACTGCTTCGCGGAAGCTGGGCGCGCCCACGGGAATGATCATCAGCTCTTGCAGGTCGAGGTTGTTGTTGGCGTGCGCGCCACCGTTGATGACGTTCATCATCGGCACCGGCAGCTGCATGCCACCCATGCCACCGAAGTAACGGTACAAAGGCAGGCCCGACTCTTCGGCGGCGGCCCGTGCAACGGCCATGGACACGGCCAGCATGGCGTTGGCGCCCAGGCGACTCTTGTTTTCTGTGCCGTCGAGGTCGATCAGGGTCTTGTCCAGAAAAGCTTGCTCGGAAGCGTCCAGGCCCAACACCGCTTCAGAAATTTCGGTGTTGATGTGCTCCACGGCTTTCAAAACGCCCTTGCCGAGGTAACGGCTCTTGTCGCCGTCGCGCAGTTCAATGGCTTCGCGGCTGCCCGTGGAGGCCCCCGAGGGCACAGCGGCGCGGCCCATCACGCCACTCTCCAGCAGCACATCGCATTCAACGGTGGGGTTGCCGCGGCTGTCCAGAATTTCGCGGCCGACGATGTCAACAATTGCACTCATGATCTCTTGGCTTTCTCAAAAATAAAAATCAGGTCCCTTCGACCATCACCATGCGCATGATGGCGGCGCCTTCGCGGGCCGCACGCGCCTGGGTGTATTCGGGCGAGTTGTAAAAAGCCAATGCGGCTTCTTTGGAGGGAAATTTCAACAGCACCAAACGGTCGGGCGTCCAGTCGCCTTCGATCACTTCAAAGGCGCCGCCGCGCACGCACACTTCGGCGCCGCAGGCTTGCATGGCAGCCGTCGACCACTTGCGGTATTCCTCGTACTGCGTCGGGTTGGTGACCTTGACGTTGGCGAGGATGTAGGTGCTGGGCATGGGGGTCTCCGTGGCTGCGCTTCAGGCAGCGAAATTGTTTTCTAGGAAAGGGTTCTTCTTGGTGACCTGGTCCAAGGCCACCAAGGTTTCCAGCAGCGCGCGCATGTGCTTGAGCGGCACAGCATTGGGGCCATCGCTCAGGGCTTGCGCCGGGTTGGGATGCGTTTCCATGAAGAGGCCGGCCACGCCCACCGCCACAGCCGCGCGTGCCAGCACCGGCACCATTTCGCGCTGGCCGCCCGAACTGGTGCCCTGGCCACCTGGCAATTGCACCGAGTGCGTGGCATCAAACACCACCGGCGCGCCGGTTTCACGCAGGATGGCCAGCGAGCGCATGTCGCTGACCAGGTTGTTGTAGCCAAAGCTGGCACCCCGCTCGCAGGCCATGAAGCGGTCTTCCGACAGGCCGGCTTCGCGCGCGGCGGCACGGGCCTTGTCGATCACGTTCTTCATGTCGTGGGGCGCCAGGAACTGTCCTTTCTTGATGTTCACCGGCTTGCCCGATTGCGCCACGGCGCGAATGAAGTCGGTTTGGCGGCACAAGAAGGCGGGGGTTTGCAACACATCCACGACCTGTGCCACCTCGGGAATTTCCGCTTCGGTGTGAACGTCGGTCAGGAGGGGGACATTCAATTCTTTTTTGACCTTGGCCAAAATTTCCAGGCCCTTTTGCATGCCAGGCCCGCGAAAGCTGGTGCCGCTGGAGCGATTGGCTTTGTCGTAACTCGACTTGAAGATGAACGGAATGCCGAGCTGCCCAGCGATCTCTTTCAAGGTCCCGGCCGTGTCCATTTGCAATTGCTCGGACTCGACCACGCAAGGCCCTGCAATCAGGAAAAACGGATGTTGCAGGCCAACGTCAAAGCCACAAAGTTTCATGCCACGACTTTCAGCGAGGGGGTGGATTTTTTCAGGTCCAGTGCGGCACGAATGTAGGCATTGAACAGGGGATGGCCATCCCACGGTGTCGACTTGAATTCGGGGTGGAACTGCACGCCCATGTACCAGGGGTGAACCGTTTGCGGCAATTCGACGATCTCGGTCAGTTGCTCGCGCTGGGTCAAGGCGGAAATGACCAGTCCGGCCTTTCGCAAGGTGTCCAGGAAGTTCACATTGGCCTCGTAGCGGTGGCGATGGCGTTCGGTGACCACATCGCCGTAAATCTTGTGGGCCAGCGTGCCCTTGGCCACGTCCGAGCTTTGCGCGCCCAGGCGCATGGTGCCGCCCAGGTCAGAATTGGCGTCGCGCTTCTTGATGCTGCCGTCAGCGTCTTTCCATTCGGTGATCAAGGCAATCACGGGGTTCGGGCCCTCGGGCTCGAACTCGGTGCTGTTGGCGTCTTTCAGGCCAGCCACATGGCGGGCATATTCGATGGTAGCCACTTGCATGCCCAGGCAGATGCCGAGGTAAGGGATTTTGTGCTCGCGGGCATAACGGGCCGCGCAAATCTTGCCCTCAATGCCGCGCTTGCCAAAACCGCCAGGAACAAGCACCGCGTCGAATTTTTCGAGTTGCGAGACGTTGTCGGGGTTCAGGGTTTCGGAGTCGATGTAAGTGATCTTCGAGCGCACATGGTTCTTCATACCCGCATGGCGCAGCGCTTCGTTCAGCGACTTGTAGCTGTCCGACAGGTCCACATACTTGCCCACCATGGCGATGTGGACTTCCGATTGAGGATGCTCCACCTCATAGACGAGGTCGTCCCAGCGCTTGAGGCTGGCGGGCGGGGTGTTCAGGCGCAGCTTGTCGCAGATCAGGCCGTCCAGGCCTTGCTCGTGCAACATGCGGGGCACTTTGTAAATGGTGTCCACGTCCCACATGGAGATCACACCCCACTCGGGCACGTTGGAGAACAGCGAAATCTTGGCTCGCTCGTCTTCGGGAATGGGCCGGTCCGCGCGGCACAAGAGCACGTCGGCCTGAATGCCGATTTCCCGCAATTTTTGGGCGGTGTGCTGGGTGGGTTTGGTTTTCAGTTCACCGGCGGCGGCAATCCAGGGCACATAGCTCAGGTGCACGAAGGCGGTGTTGTTGGGGCCCAGCTTCAGGCTCATCTGGCGGGCCGCTTCCAGGAAGGGCAGGGACTCGATGTCACCCACCGTGCCGCCGATTTCCACGATGGCGACGTCAACCGCATGCTCGGTGTCCACACCGGCGCCACGGTGCACGAAATCCTGGATCTCGTTGGTGATGTGGGGGATGACCTGCACCGTCTTGCCCAAGTAATCGCCGCGGCGCTCTTTTTCCAGAACGCTTTTGTAGATTTGGCCGGTGGTGAAGTTGTTGGCCTTGCGCATGCGCGTCGTGATGAAGCGCTCGTAGTGGCCAAGGTCGAGGTCGGTCTCTGCGCCGTCGTCGGTGACGAAGACTTCACCGTGCTGGAACGGCGACATGGTGCCAGGATCAACGTTGATGTAGGGGTCGAGCTTGATCAGGGTGACTTTGAGGCCCCGCGATTCAAGAATCGCTGCGAGGGAGGCTGAGGCGATTCCCTTGCCAAGGGAGGACACCACACCGCCGGTCACGAAAACGAATTTGGTCATGCCGATTCGGGAGGCCAGCTCCCGGGAGGTGGTAAAGCGAAATTATAGGCGCTCTGCTACATTCCGAGCCATGACGAATTTGTCTGAAAAACACATTGTTTTGGGCCTCAGCGGTGGAATTGCCTGCTATAAGGCTGCCGAGCTGTGCCGTGCCCTGGTCAAAGCCGGCGCCACGGTGCAGGTGGTCATGACCGAGGCCGCTGCCCAATTCATGACGCCCGTGACGATGCAGGCCCTCTCCAATCGGCCGGTCTACGTTTCGCAGTGGGACGCCCGAGAGCCCAACAACATGGCCCACATCAATTTGGGCCGGGAGGCGGACGCGATTCTGGTAGCCCCCGCCAGTGCCGACTTCATGGCCAAGCTCTTGCACGGCCGCGCCGATGATTTGCTCAGTCTGATGTGCCTGGCGCGCCCCATCGACAAAGTGCCCCTGCTGCTGGCACCGGCCATGAACCGCGAGATGTGGGCCCATCCGGCCACCCAGCGCAATGTGGCGCAGTTGCGTGCGGATGGCACGCATGTGGTGGATGTGGGGCAAGGGGACCAGGCCTGTGGCGAAGTGGGTGATGGGCGCATGCTCGAGCCCGAGGAAATTTTGGAAGACCTGATCGCTTATTTTCAGCCCAAGGTCTTGCAGGGCCGCTCGGTCCTGGTGTCGGCCGGGCCCACCTATGAAGCGATTGACCCGGTGCGCGGCATCACCAACTTGTCCAGCGGCAAGATGGGTTTTGCCATTGCGCGTGCCGCCAGGGAAGCCGGCGCCCAGGTCACTTTGGTGGCCGGGCCCGTCAGCTTGGCCACGCCGCGCGGCGTGCAACGTGTCAATGTGCGCTCGGCCAGAGAGATGCAAGAGGCCGTGATGGCGGGGGTGACTGGCGCCCAAGTGTTTGTCGCCACGGCTGCCGTGGCCGACTGGCGGCCGGACCAGGCGGCCGATCAAAAAATCAAAAAAGACGGCTCGGGGCAGACGCCAGCCTTGCGCTTCACCGAGAACCCCGACATTTTGGCCGGTGTGGCGCAGTCAGCGCGGGCGCAAAGCGGGGCGCTTTTTTGCGTGGGCTTTGCGGCAGAAAGCCATGACCTGTTGAACCATGCCAGGGCCAAGCGCGAACGCAAGGGTGTTCCTCTGTTGGTGGGCAACATCGGTCCCGCCACCTTTGGGCAAGATGACAACGCCTTGTTGCTGGTGGACGCCCACGGCGCCAAAGAATTGCCGCATGCCAGCAAGCTTGAGCTGGCGCGCTTGCTGGTGCAAGACATTGCGCGAAGGCTTGCGGCCTGACCCAAGGATTTCAGATGAAACTGGACGTGAAAATTCTCGATCCCCGCATGGTGGATCAATTGCCTCAGTATGCGACGTCGGGCAGCGCGGGCCTGGACCTGCGTGCTTGCCTCGATGCGCCCCTGACGCTGCAGCCCAATGCCTGGCAACTGGTGCCCACCGGGATCGCCATTCATTTGGCCGATCCGGGGTATGCGGCGCTGATCCTGCCGCGCTCTGGCCTGGGACACAAGCACGGCATCGTCTTGGGCAACCTGGTAGGGCTGATCGACAGCGACTACCAAGGTCAATTGATGGTCAGCGCCTGGAACCGCAGCGATGTGGCCTTCACCCTGGAACCCATGGAGCGTTTGGCACAGTTGGTGATCGTGCCGGTGGTGCAGGCGCAGTTCAATGTGGTCAACGAGTTTTCTTCTGCCACCGAACGTGGCGAAGGGGGCTATGGCTCGACCGGCAAGCGCTGATGCCGTACTGAGTTATCCACAGATTTCAGGCAAAACTCAAGACCTGACCCCAAAGAAGCCGACGCCGAGGGTGGCTTGGGATTGTTCTTCTTCGGTGGCTTCGCGGATGCCGGCGACGCGCAGGTGGATGCGCAGGGCGATGCCGGCCAGGGGGTGGTTGCCGTCGAGCACGACGTGCTCTGGGTAGATTTCCGTGACGGTGTAGATCAGGTTCAGGGGGGCGTCGGGGTTGCAGCCGGCGGGCAGGGCGGTGCCTTCGAAGGTCATGCCTTCTTCCAAGTCTTTGGGGAAGCGCGCGCGGTCTTCCAGAAAAACTTTTTGCTCGTCGTAATCGCCAAAAGCGTCTTCGGGCTCGAGGTGGAGGTCGACTTTGACGCCCACTTCGTGGCCTTGCAGGGCTTCTTCAATTTTCTCAAGCAAGTCGTGGCCACCCACCAAAAACTCGACGGGCTCGTCGAGTTCGTCCAATACTTCGCCCAAAGTGTCTTTGAGCGTCCAGGTCAGGGCGACCACGCAATGTTGTGAAATGTTCATGGGGCAGAATTGTCGCAGTTTCAAGAAAGTGACTTCATCGTGGACATTGATCAACCTCTTCGCTTGCTGGGTGGCCTGACGCCGGCGCAATTCATGAAGCGTCACTGGCAACGCAAACCCTTGCTGGTGCGACAGGCCTTTGCCGATTTCAAAGCGCCGTTGTCGCGCAGCGAATTGCTGTCTTTGGCGGCGCAGGAGGAGGTCGAGTCACGCCTGGTCGTTCGCGAAGCGCCAGGTCGCTCGCCCTGGCGCTTGCGCTCCGGCCCCTTTGAACGGCGCGCGTTGCCCGCGTTTGCCAAGCCAGGCTGGACCTTGTTGGTGCAAGGGGTGGATTTGCATGTGCAGTCGGTGGCCGACTTGCTGGCAGGCTTTCGCTTTGTGCCCGCGGCGCGCTTGGATGACCTCATGATCAGTTATGCCACGGACCAAGGTGGCGTCGGCCCGCACTTTGACAGCTACGACGTGTTTCTGCTGCAAGCCCAAGGGCGCAGGCGCTGGCGCATCGGTCGGCAAAAGGCGTTGCAGTTGCGCGACGACACGCCCCTGAAGATCTTGGCCAACTTTGAGCCCGAGGCCGAGTATGTGCTGGAGCCAGGGGACATGCTTTACCTGCCACCGCGCTATGCGCATGACGGCATCGCAGAAGGGGAGTGCATGACGTATTCGGTGGGCTTTCGCGCCCCCAAACGCGATGAGGTGGCGCGCGACTTGATGCAGCGTCTGGCCGAACAAGCCGATGAAGCCATGGATGACCGCCTGTACAAAGACCCTGACCAAGCCGCTACGGCATCGCCTGGACGCATTCCTGCATCTTTGCAAAACTTTGCACAGGATGCCTTGCAGCTTTTGCTGGCGGACCCCAGCCGCTGGCAGCGCGCTTTAGGCGAGAGCTTGTCAGAGCCCAAGCCGCAGGTTTGGTTTCAGCCTGGGGAAGAAGACTTGCCCCTTGAGGGTGTTGTTTTGGACAGAAGAAGCCGCATGATGTACGACGAAGCCCACATTTACCTCAATGGCGAAAGCTGGCGCGCGTCTGGTGCCGACGCGCGCTTGATGCGCGCCTTGGCGGACCAAAGAGCATTGAGCGCGCAACAGTTGGCCAAAAGCAGCCAGGACGCCAGGGCATTGCTCAGGGATTGGTGCGCTGCAGGCTGGGTGCACAGAAAAACCCCTTCCTCTGTATGACACCACGCTGACAATCTGAATGCACCAATTTAGTATTTACCCTATAATTTCGGGCTGGTCAGTTGAAACTCGAGAGTCCACTGACTTTGTCACTTGATGGTGACAATTTCCGGAAATCGTTTGTCTCTTCTTCAAAGGAATCATCATGAAAAAATCCCTCCTGCTGGCAACCTTGTTGGCCGCTGCTCTGGTCGCTTGTGGCAAAAAACAAGAAGCTGCACCTGCTGCTGCACCGGCTCCTGCCGCTGCACCTGCGCCCGCCGCTGACGCATCTGCTGCGCCCGCCGCACCCGCTGCTGCGCCCGCAGACGCTGCACCTGCAGCACCCGCTGCTGCTCCCGCAGGCGACAAGAAGTAATCCAAACTTCTAATCGCTAAAAGCCACCTTCGGGTGGCTTTTTTCATGCGGTGTGCCAGTCCGATCCTGTTTCTGGATCGGCAACGAGCACTTCCTCGGCAAGGCATCCCAACACCGCACAGAATGCGTCTTGCGCCAGCGCAGGCGTGTTGTTACGCTCACTCAGGTGAGCCGCTACCACGCAATTCAAAGCGGGATGACGAACCGCTTGCAGCAAAGCGGCCGCATCCGCATTGGACAAATGGCCTAGGGGGCCGGCAATGCGTTTGCGCAAAAAGGCAGGGTAGTTGGAGCGGCTGAGCATGTCCGTATCGTGGTTGGCTTCCAACAGCAGGGCGTGACAGCTTTGCAAGGCTTGCACCACGTGGGCGCTGGCATGCCCCAGATCGGTCAGCACGCCCAGGCTGCGGTCACCATCGCTGCAGCGCAATTGCAGGGGTTCGCGGGCATCGTGCGGCACCGTGAAAGGCTGCAGTTCCAGTGCACCCAAGGCAATCGGGACGCCATCGCGTGCCACTTGAAGTTGACCCGGCGCCCATGCCCATTCGTCCGCTTGGCATGCCAGGCGCGTGCCTTCGCTCATCCAGACGGGCAAACCGGTTTTTTGCGCGAAACGCTGGGTGTGGCCCACGTGGTCGCTGTGCTCGTGGGTGACAAAGAGGCCATCCAAATCGCCGAGTTGCAATTCGGCAGCTTGCAGCCTGCGCTCAAGCTCCGAGATCCGCAAGCCACAATCGATCAGAAGGCGGGTGACCTGCAGGCCATCGCGCGCTTCCACCAATGTGGCATTGCCTGCGCTGCCACTGCCCAGGTTTTTAAAGCGCAACAAGGCTTATTTCAGATCGTCCACCAGAAGCTGCGCGATGCGCTGTGCCACGGGGCTGGTGTCCTCTTCGCCGGCAGCGTTCAAGAAGCTGATTCGGGTGTTGTTGCCCCCATCGGTCAAGCGCACGCGGTAGCGCACCGGGGTGGCAGGGCCAGGGCTGCTGCTGAAAAGCCGGCTGAAGAAGCCCGCGTCTTTCTTTTCGTCTGGCTTGTCCACATACCGCACAAAGTACAGGCCTTGCTTGCGGTCGCGGTCTTCCACGGTGAAGCCGGTGCGGTCCAGTGCGACGCCCACACGGCGCCAAGCCACATCAAAGCTGGCGGAGAATTCAATTTGAGGCTTGCCCGCGTTGGTCGACAACACCGCCAAAGGCTGCGCCGCCACAGTGGCGACGGCCTGATTGGCTTGCTCCACCGTACTGCCCAAGCGAATCATGAGGCGGCGCAGGAATTCGTTCTCAAGGGTGCTGTCAGCGGGGCGTGGCTGCCAAGTCGTGGTGGTCTGGCTGCTGTTGGTGTAAACCTCGACCATGCCACGGTGGCTGATGAAAATTTCAGTTTGATCGTTGCTGACAGGCTCCAGGCGTGTTTTGAATTTGTCACGTTCGCCCGTGGAATAGAGCATATCGATGACCTTGCCCAGCGCCTTTCGAATGAAATCTTGCGGCAGCTTGGCGCGGTTTTCAGCCCATTCGGTCTCCAGCACGCCCAAATTTTGCTGTTCGATTGTGTAGGTGAAGCCGTTTTCGATCCAGAAATCCTTCACCACGGGCCAGACCTTGTCGGCGGGGCGCTGAACCGTCAGCCAGCGTTGAGCGCCAGAGCGCTCCATTTTGACGTCGCCCACGGTGTTGGGGGTGACCAGCGAGCCTTGGGTTTTTCGCGTGGCTTCCATCGATGAGGCAGACACAGCGCTGCCAGGAACCGCGTAGCGCGTGTCGCGCGCGAGTTGACTCAGGTCAGGGGGCACGTCCAGAGAGACGGGTTTGATGTTGGCTGATGATTTGTAATTGACCTTTTCACTGTCAAACGTGGTCGAGCAGGCACTCAAAAGGCCTAGCAAGGCGCACAGGCCGGCCACGCGCGGGGAAATTTCACGTTGACGCATCACGACAGGTCCTTGGGTTTCAAATCAGGCCGCTGTCGCGCAAAGCGGCTTCGACAGTCGGTTCAAACGACTTTGACATCGCGGTCAAGGGCAGGCGCATGGTTGCGCCACACAGGCCCATGCGGGCCATGGCCCATTTCAGGGGAATCGGGTTGGCTTCAACAAACAGGTTCTTGTGAACTGGCATTAACTTGAATTGAATCGCCATGGCCTGTGCCACGTCGCCCGCAAGGGCCGCCATGCACAACGCATGCATTTGTCGGGGGGCGATGTTGGCCGTCACGCTCACATTGCCTTTGCCGCCGCACAACATCAGGGCGACGGCCGTGGGGTCATCCCCAGAATAAACAGAGAAGCTGGCGGGCACATCGCGGATCAGCCATTGGGCGCGCTCGATGTTGCCCGTGGCTTCCTTGATGCCCACGATGCCGGGGACGTTCGCCAAGCGCAGCACGGTGTCGTGCTGCATATCGGCGACAGTGCGTCCGGGAACGTTGTAAAGCACCATGGGCAAATCAACGGCTTCGGCAATGGCCTTGAAGTGCTGGTACTGGCCTTCTTGGGTCGGGCGGTTGTAGTAGGGCACCACCTGCAGTTGACAGTCTGCGCCTACGCTTTTCGCAAAGCGCGTCAGCTCAATGGCCTCTGCCGTGGAATTGGCACCACAACCTGCCATGATGGGCACCCGTTTGGCTGCCTGTTCCACGCTCACGCGGATGATTTCGCAATGTTCTTCCACGTTGACGGTCGGCGACTCGCCGGTGGTGCCGACCACGCAGATGCAGTCGGTGCCTTCGGCGATGTGCCAGTCGATGAGCTTACGCAGTGCGGGGTAATCCACGCTGCCGTCTTCGTGCATGGGGGTGGCCAGCGCCACGATGCTGCCGGTGATGGGGGTCATGTCAGCCAATTTTGGTGGGTAAATTAGCATTCTAACGAGAGCGCAAGCCGAACGGGAAGGCCGTCGCTCGAACTTTCGCGCCGCGCCACGATGTGCTGGACAAAGCGGGGCGGTTTTGGCTGGAAGCCATCTTCATAGGCAACCACTCGCAGCGGCTGGCACAAGCTCAGCAATTCACCCGGGCGAAGCAAAAAGTCGGGCCGCGAAGGCTTGCCAATGGTTTCTTGCCCTAAGGCAAAGGTCTCATAAATCAAGATGCCGCCAGGTGCCAGGCTTTCAAGCAGCCTTGGCCACAGCGGCCGCCACAAATAATTGGTGACCACCAGCGCGTCAAACTGTTGTCCAGCCAAGGGCCAGGGCCCGTTCTCGATGTCGGCCAAGAGGCCTTCGCCCCAGGCGGCCACATGGGCAATGGCCTCGGGTTGGCGGTCGACGCCGACCACTTGAAAGCCTTGTGCATGCAGCCACTGCATGTGCCGGCCGTGACCGCAGGCCACGTCCAGCACGCGCCCGCCCGGCGCGATGAGATGTGCCCATTGGCGAACCCAGGAAGAGGGCGCTTCGGTTCCGTGAACAAGGCTCATGGGGTGTCTAGAAGCAGGACCAGAGTTGATCGGCCAGGGTGACCAAAAAACTGGGGCGAAGGTAGAGAGAAAACACCGCCAACAGCACCAGCAAGGCGCTGCTGAAAATCAGCAAGCGGTGACGGGTTCTCATGCGGTTTGCGGCTGGCGTGGAATGGCAGTTTCGCGAACGGGCAAATTGATCAGGCCAGCGAACACGCCCAGCGCAATGGCCAGGTACCAGACGCTGTCGTATTTCCCGGTCAGGTCATACAGAACGCCGCCCAGCCAGACGCCCATGAAGCTGCCGACTTGGTGGCTCATGAAAACAAAGCCGCCCAACATGGACATGTGGGCAATGCCAAAGATTTGGGCAATGACCGCATTCGTTGGGGGCACGGTGGACAACCACAGCAACCCCATGAAACTGGAGAATATGTAGACGCTGAGCGGCGTCAATGGCGCCAGCATGAACACCACAATGGCCAGCGCGCGCAAGAAATAGATGGTCGCCAGGATGTGGGTTTTGAGAAATTTTTGACCCAACACCCCAGCGGCATAGGTGCCAAACACGTTGAACAACCCGATCAAGGCCAGCGCATAGCTGGCAACCTCAGGTGCCAAGCCATGGTCTTTCAAGTAGCTGGGCATGTGCACGGCAATGAAGACCACCTGAAAGCCGCACACAAAATAACCCGCCATCAACAACTGAAAGCTGCGGTAGCCAAAGGCTTCGCGCAAGGCTTCGCCAATGGGCTGTCGGGGCTGGCCGCCTCGCTCATTCAGGGAAGGCTCACGCAGCCCAAGTGACAAGGGCAAGGTCAGCAAAGACAACATGCCCAACAGCACCAAGGCCATTTGCCAGCCGAAAGAGTTGATCAGCCAGCCTTCGGTGGGAACCATCAAAAATTGCCCGAAAGAGCCTGCGGCGGCCGCAACGCCCATGGCCCAAGACCGCTTTTCAACAGGAATGTTGCGGCCAATGACGCCATAGATCACGGCATAAGTGGTTCCCGCTTGCGCGATGCCGATCACAACGCCACCGGTCAAGGTGAACAATTCAGGTGTGGCAGAGGCGGACATGCCGAACAGGCCCAGGGTGTAAAGCAACCCGCAGACCAGCAGCACCCGAAAGGCGCCGAAGCGGTCTGCCAGCATGCCTGAAAAAATGCCTGCAAAGCCCCAGGTCAGGTTTTGGATGGCAATGGCGAAAGCGAAGTTTTCGCGCGACCAGTTTTGCGCTTGTGTCATGGGTTGCAGCCACAGGCCAAAGCCGTGTCGCACGCCCATCGAGAGGGTCAAGATGGCTGCGCCACACAGCAGAACTTGCCACATGGGCAACGGGGAAGAGGGAGCTTTCATGGCATCGACTGTAACGAATTGTGCCAAAATTTTCAGGGTTTGCACTTAACGCCCTGTGAATTCATCCAGTCTTTTGTTCTGGCATCGCTACAATCGCCGTCCATGGCAACCAAGCAACCTACCGATTACTCCGAAGGCTCGATCCGGGTTTTGAAGGGACTCGAGCCCGTCAAACAGCGGCCCGGCATGTACACCCGGACCGACAACCCCCTGCACATCATCCAGGAAGTCCTGGACAACGCCGCCGATGAGGCCTTGGCCGGGCACGGCAAAAAAATCAAGGTCACCTTGCATGCCGATGGCTCGGTCAGCGTGGAAGACGATGGCCGTGGCATTCCCTTTGGCATGCACCCCGAAGAAAAAGCGCCTGTCATCGAATTGGTCTTCACCCGCCTGCACGCGGGGGGCAAGTTCGACAAGGGGCAAGGCGGCGCCTACAGTTTTTCGGGCGGCTTGCACGGGGTGGGCGTGAGCGTGACCAATGCCTTGTCCAAGCGCATGGAGGCCACGTCTTACCGCGAAGGCCAGGTGGCCCACCTGGTGTTCGAAGGTGGCGATGTGACCCAGCCCTTGAAGGCGCGCCCCGCAGGGGCCTACGACCGGCGCCAAGGCACGACGGTGCGCGCCTGGCCCGATGCCAAGTATTTCGAAAGTGCTGCTTTGCCCATGGCCGAGTTGACGCACCTCTTGCGCAGCAAGGCCGTGCTGATGCCGGGCGTCAGCGTCACCTTGGTCAACGAGAAAACCCGCGAGACCCAAACCTGGCTCTACAAAGGTGGCCTGCGAGATTACCTGCAGCAAACCTTGACGGCCGATGCCGTGATTCCTTTGTTCGAGGGCGAGGGCTATGCCGACGGCAGCCATGAAAGCTTTGCAGACGGCGAGGGCGCAGCCTGGTGCGTGGCTTTCACCGAAGACGGCCAACCCGTGCGCGAAAGCTACGTCAACCTGATTCCCACCTCGGCCGGTGGCACCCATGAAAGCGGCCTGCGCGATGGCTTGTTCAATGCGGTCAAGAGTTTCATTGACTTGCATGCCTTGTTGCCCAAGGGCGTGAAGTTGCTGCCCGAAGACGTGTTTGCGCGGGCCAGTTATGTCCTGAGCGCCAAGGTGCTCGACCCCCAGTTCCAAGGGCAAATCAAAGAGCGCCTCAACTCCCGTGATGCGGTGCGCTTGGTGTCCAACTTTGTGCGACCTGCCTTGGAGTTGTGGCTCAACCAGCACGTTGAATACGGTCGCAAGCTGGCCGAGCTGGCCATTCGCGCCGCGCAAACCCGTCAGCGTGCCGGGCAGAAAGTGGAAAAGCGCAAAGGCTCGGGCGTGGCCGTGTTGCCGGGCAAGCTGACCGATTGTGAAAGCCGCGACCTGGCGCACAACGAAGTGTTCCTGGTGGAAGGCGACAGTGCCGGCGGCAGCGCCAAGATGGGGCGCGACAAAGAGTCGCAGGCCATTTTGCCCTTGCGCGGCAAGGTGCTGAACACCTGGGAAGTGGAGCGCGACCGCTTGTTTGCCAACACCGAAATTCACGACATTTCGGTAGCGATCGGCGTCGACCCGCATGGGCCGCAAGACACGCCTGATCTGTCGGGCCTGCGCTACGGCAAGGTCTGCATTCTGAGCGACGCCGATGTGGACGGCTCGCACATTCAGGTGCTGTTGCTCACGCTGTTTTTCCGCCATTTCCCCAAGCTCATCGAAGCTGGCCATGTGTATGTGGCCCGCCCGCCCTTGTTCCGCGTGGACGCACCGGCGCGGGGTAAAAAGCCGGCCACCAAAATGTATGCCCTCGATGAAGGCGAGCTGACCGCCATCCTGGACAAATTGCGCAAGGATGGCGTGCGAGAGAACGCCTGGTCCATCAGCCGCTTCAAGGGCTTGGGCGAAATGAACGCCGAGCAATTGTGGGAAACCACGCTCAACCCCGACACGCGACGCTTGATGCCTGTGCAGTTGGGCGACCTGGATTTTGGCCAAACCGAGTCCCTCATCACCCAGCTGATGGGCAAAGGGGAAGCCGCCGCCCGCCGTGAGCTGATGGAGCTGCACGGCGACGCCATTGAAATTGATGTGTAACCATGACTGATCAAACCGTGTTGGACCTGGCGTCCTCGGCGCCCGATGCCGATCTCAGTCTGGGGGCGTATGCCCGCCAGGCTTATCTGGAGTACGCCCTGAGCGTGGTCAAGGGCCGTGCCTTGCCCGATGTGTGCGACGGCCAAAAGCCCGTGCAGCGGCGCATTCTTTATTCGATGTCCCGCATGGGGCTGGGGTTTGGCGGCGCCAACGGCACGGTGGGCGCCAAGCCCGTGAAAAGCGCGCGCGTGGTGGGTGATGTGCTGGGCCGTTTTCATCCCCACGGGGACCAGGCAGCCTACGATGCGCTGGTGCGCATGGCACAAGATTTCTCCCAGCGCTACCCCCTGATCGATGGCCAGGGCAACTTCGGCAGCCGCGATGGCGATGGCGCCGCGGCCATGCGCTACACCGAAGCCCGCTTGGCGCGCATCAGCACCTTGTTGCTCGATGAAATCGACGAAGGCACGGTGGACTTCCAGCCCAACTACGACGGTTCCACCGACGAGCCGCGTCAGCTTCCGGCGCGCTTGCCCTTCACCTTGTTGAATGGTGCCAGCGGCATTGCCGTGGGCCTGGCCACTGAGATACCCAGCCACAACCTGCGTGAAGTGGCCGATGCCTGTGTGGCCCTCATCAAAAACCCCAAACTCACGGACAGCGAGCTGTGGGCCTTGCTGCCCGGCCCGGACTACCCGGGCGGTGGGCAGATCATCAGCTCGGCCACCGACATTGCCGAGGCTTACCGCACTGGGCGCGGCTCGCTCAAGGTGCGTGCCCGCTGGAAGATTGAGGACCTGGCCCGCGGCCAGTGGCAACTGGTGGTGCATGAATTGCCCCCAGGCGTCAGCTCGCAAAAAGTGCTGGAAGAAATCGAAGAGCTGACCAATCCCAAAGTGAAGGCTGGCAAGAAAAGCCTCTCGCAAGACCAGACCCAGCTCAAGGCCACGGTTTTGGGTGTGCTCGATGGCGTGCGCGATGAGTCGTCCAAGGACGCGCCGGTGCGTTTGGTGTTCGAACCCAAAACCCGCACCATCGAGCAGGCCGAACTGATCACCACCTTGCTGGCGCACACCAGCCTGGAAACCTCCTCGTCGATCAACCTCACGGGTGTCGGCCTGGACGGTCGGCCGGTCCAGAAGACGCTGCGCCAAATGTTCGAGGAGTGGATCAGCTTCCGCCAGACCACGGTACAGCGACGTTCGCGCTTCCGTCTGGACAAGGTGCTGGACCGCATTCACATTCTCGAAGGCCGACAGCTGGTGCTGCTCAACATCGACGAGGTGATTGCCATCATTCGCCAAAGCGATGAGCCCAAGCAGGCGCTGATCGATCGCTTCCGGTTGAGCGAGCGCCAGGCCGAAGACATTCTTGAAATTCGCTTGCGTCAATTGGCACGACTCGAAGCCATCAAGATCGAACAAGAATTGGCCAATTTGCGCGAAGAGCAGAAAAAGCTGGAAGAAATTCTGGAAAGCCCAGCCGCTTTGCGCCGCTTGATGGTCAAGGAAATCGAGGCCGATACCAAGCAATTTGCCGATGCGCGCCGCACCCTGATTCAGGAAGAAAAGCGTGCCGTGGCCGAGGTGCGCGTCATCGATGAACCCGTCACGGTGGTGGTCTCGGACAAAGGTTGGGTGCGCGCGCGCTCCGGCCATGGGCACGATGCCGCCAGCTTTGCTTTCAAGGCAGGCGACGGCTTGTACGGCACCTTCGAGTGCCGCACCATCGACGTCTTGTTGGTGCTGGGCAGCAATGGCCGCATGTACTCTGTGCCTGTCGCTGCCTTGCCAGGCGCGCGCGGCGATGGCCAGCCCATCACCACCTTGATCGACCTGGAGGCCGGCACGCAGCCCGCACATTATTTTGCCGGGCCCACGAATGCCGTGTTGTTGCTCAGTGGGTCAGGGGGCTATGGCTTCCTGGCATCCGTCGAAAACATGGTGTCGCGCAACAAGAGCGGCAAGTCGTTTGTGAGCTTGGGCGAGGGCGAAACTGTCTGCCGTCCCTCTTGGGTCAGCGGCACCACGGGCTCGCAAGCCTTGGCCCCCGCGACCCACGTGGCTTGCGCATCCACCGGTGGGCGCATTCTGACCTTTGAAATTTCCGAGCTCAAAACCATGGAGAAGGGCGGCCGTGGCCTGATGCTGCTCGACCTGGAAGCCAAAGACAGTTTGGCCGGTGCCGCCGCTTACACCCGCAGTGTGCGCATTGTGGGCATTGGCCGTGGTGGCAAAGACCGTGAAGACACGCTGGAAATTCGCAGCCTCAACAACGCCCGTGCGGCGCGCGCCCGCAAAGGCAAGGCGGCCGACCTGGGCTTCAAGCCTACCGCCATCCAGCGCGTCGAATAAACCGGGCGCTCAGTCCAGCTTGATGCCGCGCGTGCTGATGATGTTGCCCAGCAGGGCGGCTTCATCACGCACCCGTTGACGCAAGCCTTCGGCTGTGCTGCCCACAGGTTGCCAGCCCGCCGCCAGCAGTTTGCGCTGAAGGTCGGCTTCGTGGTAAATCTTCGCCACTTCAGCCGACAGTTTGTCTTGCGCGGTCTTGGATAAATTGGCGGGTCCGATCAGGGCGGTCCATACCTCTAGGTTGAAGTCGCGCACGCCGGCTTCGGTGAGCGAGGGCACTTCAGGCACCAAGGCGCTGCTGCGGGCGGAGGTCACGCCGATGGCGCGCAGCTTGCCGGCCTTGACTTGTGGCATGGCCAAGCCCGGAGGAACCAGGGAGAGCTGAATCTGGCCGCCCAACATGGCCGTGATCACGGCCGGATTGCCTTGGTAGGGAACATGCATCGGCGTCAAGCCTGTGACACGCGACTTCAGCAACTCCATGCCCAGGTGGGCCACCGAGCCATTGCCTACAGAGCCATAGTTCCATTTGTCTGCGGCCTTTTGCGCTGCCGCAAAGAACTCTGCGCCGCCTGGCAAATCGGTGGGCGCCACCAGGATCAGGGGTGCGGTGGTCAACAAGGACAAATAGGCAAAGTCTTTGGCAGGGTCATAGGGCAGCTGAGGGTAGAGAAGCTTGGCGGAGGTCAGGTTGCCATTGATGACCACGCCCAGGGTGTGATCGTCTGCTGCCTTGGCCACCAGGTCAGTGGCCAGGTTGCCTGAGGCCCCTGGCTTGTTCTCCACCACCACAGGTTGCCCGAGCGCCTTGGACAAGGGCTCGGCCAGTGTGCGCGCAGAGATGTCCGGCGTGGACCCCGCCGGGAAGCCCACCAGCAAGCGCAAAGGTTTGGTGGGCCAGGCCGCTTGTGCCAAAGCCAGTGTGGGCAGTGCGACGCAGAGGGCAGTGGCAGCCGCCAGCAAAAGGGAACGTCGTGTCATGATTTCTCCAAAGCAGTTGAGGGACTCAGCCTAAAAAGGCACCGTCCCGTTTCAGTTGATTTTGCAAGGCCGGGACCGAGAGGTCCTGTGGACGTTGCTGCTGTTTCAAACTCAAGGCAGCGGCCGTGCCAGCCGCTTGTCCCATGACAAAGCAGGCGCCAGACACACGGGCGGCCGATTGTCCGCCATGGGTCATGCTGGCACAGCGCCCTGCAACCAGCAAATTATCGATCTCCAGCGGCAGCAACATGCGGTAGGGCAGTTGGTTGTAGCCGCGACAGTTCGGGATGGCTTGCCAGCGAAACGACACATTGCCAGCCACGTGTTCTTCGATCATCCAGCCGTTCACACCGATGCTGTCCTCAAAGCTGGCGCAGTCCAAGACATCGGTTTCACTCAACTGGTAGGCTCCCACCATGCGCCGGGTTTCGCGAATCCCCACTTGCGGTGCGATTTCCAGCAAGTAGGCCTTTTCAAATCCTGGCGCATATTCGCGCAAAAAACCCAAGAAGTCCACAATTTGGGCGCGGCCTTGCAGTTCCGCTGCACTGAGTTGCAAGACATCGGTGCCGTCGATGGGCTCGCCATTGGCGCGACTGAGTTGGGTGACATTGGCCCGCCACTCCGACGGGTTTTTCTGCGGCCGAATGATGGGGCTTTTGCGAGGGAAGCGTCGGCCTTTGGCCTCAGCTTGGGCCATCCATTCGCCGAAATGGTTCCAGGCATCGCCGGCCTGGGCGGCATCCACGCCTTGCACGCGAAACATGGAAGAGGGGTACATCATGTCGGCGCCGGTCTCGCCTTTTTCAAAGCGGACGCCTGCCTGGGCGAACAGGTCGCCATCGCCCGAGCAGTCAATGAAGCGTTGCGCGCGCACGGCGCAACGGCCTGATTTGGTCTCCAGCAACAAGGCTTGCAGCTGACGCGCGCTCGACAGGCTGACCCCCACGGCCCGGCTGTGGAACAGCAGTTCAACGCCGCGGGAGGTGGTGAGCTGGTCGGCGGCCACTTTGAAGGCTGCATTGTCGTAGGCCTGCGCCGCAATCTTGCCGCCGAACAGGCTGTGCGGCGTGTTCAAGCCATCGAGCTGGCGCATGCGCTCGAGCAACTCATCGGTCAGGCCGTGCACGACTTGCTGCACTTCACCATACACGTTGGCGTGCAAGCCACAAAAATTGGTGACGCCAGCGGCCGTACCCATGCCCCCCAAAAAACCGTAATGCTCCACCAGCAAGGTGCGGCAGCCCAGGTCGGCGGCGGACGTGGCGGCCATGATGCCGGCGGGGCCGCCGCCCAGGACCACCACGTCGTAATCACCCAGAACCGGCGTTTGGCGCGCCGGTTCATGCAGGAAGTCTGCGATCATGCGCTCAGCTCGGCCACCAGCTCAATTTCCACACACGCCCCCATGGGCAATTGGGCCACGCCAAACGCACTGCGGGCATGCTGCCCGGCGGCGCCCAGCACTTTGCCCAGCAATTCGCTGCACCCGTTGGTGACCAGGTGGTGCTCGGTGAAGTCTGGGCTGGAGTTGACCAGGCTGACCACTTTGACGATGCGTTTCACCCGGTTCAGGTCACCACCAGCGGCTTGGCAAGCGGCATGCAAGGTGCCCAGCAGGTCAATCGCCACGGCATGCGCGGCCTGCCGACCTTCGTCCGTGCTCATGGTCCGACCCAATTGGCCTGTCCATGCTTTGCCTTCGCGCTTGGCGATGTGGCCGCTGATGAAGACCAAATTTCCGGTTTGTACAAAAGGCACATAGGCCGCCGCTGGCGTGGCCACCGGGGGCAATTGAATGTTCAGTGCTTGCAGTGTTTGGTAAACGCTCATGGAAAATTCCTCTCTGGGGGAGTAGTTTAGAGCCAGTGGCGCTCAAGTTGGGCAGGGTTCGTGCCGATGTACGCTCTGTGGAAAAGAACGGATCTTGGACTATGAAGCGCTTTTGTTGCAGTGGATTCAACAAAATACTGGCATGCAGTGTCAGTGTGGCCGTGCTGTCGTTGCTTTCACCAGCGGTCCAAGCGCAGTGGGCCGAGCTCGACAAGGACGATGAAACCAGTTATTTCTGGAACAAGGATTCGGTGAAAGCCGTCCATGTCAGCCGCTATGCCTGGACCCTGATGGACCTGTCCAAGGCCACCAAAGCCCCCAATGGTGAAAACTACCAATCCGCGATGGTCCGCTGGCGCGTCTACTGCAAAACCGACATGGCGGTGAAGTTGTCGGTCAGCTATTTCAACAAGCCCCAAGGCAAGGGGCGTGAAGTGGCCGTGCAAGACGACCAAGAGTGGCGCACCAAAGAAGCCCCGATTCGCCCCGGAACGTATTTGGCGCTTCTCAAAAAAGAAATTTGCGATAGCGCCGGCTGAAGCCTGTCTGCCTAAAGTCGAGGCTGCGCACGGTTTTCCAGGACTGACTTTTTCAGCCTGCCTTCGCCGTGCTTGGCGGAGGCTTGGTGAGCACGCTTTTTTATCGCCCAGGGTTGACGCCGTTGTTGACAGGCGTGGTGTTGGCCGCGTGCCTGCATGTGCAACAACGCGCTTTGCCCAGCAACGAAGTGGCCTGGACCAGTTTGACCTTGGCACTGCTCACAGCGGGCACCCTGTGGCGTTACCACCGCCAAACCTGTCAATCTTCGCCTGCCCCAGGTGTTTCCCTGAGAGCTTGGCTGTTGGCTTGCCTGTGCGCGGCATGGCTGGCTTGGAGCTGGATGAATGCGCATGCGCTTTGGCGCCATCCCAGGGTCACAGCGCCCACATGGGAAGGCCTCACTTTGCGACTGCATGGCGTGGTGAGCGACTTGCCGCAACAGCATGAGGACAGTTGGCGTTTCCGTTTCGAGGTCGAGGCTGCCTGGCGCGAGGACACGGGTGAGTCCATGGCCTTGCCGCAAGCTGTATTGCTGGGATGGTACGGGCGCGGGACGGCCAGCGAGACGGGTTTGCCGCTGAGCCTGCGCGCAGGAGAGCGCTGGGCCTTGTCGGTTCGGCTCAAACAAGTGCATGGCCAGTTGAACCCTGGCGGCTTTGATTTCGAGCGCTGGGCCTGGGAGCAGGGCATCGGCGCCACAGGGTCCGTTCGCAACGGCCCGCACGACCGCGCTGCCCAACGACTGTCCTTGACCTCGCAAGCACTGTGGGCGCAATGGCGCCAAGGCATGCGCGAGCGCATTCACGAGCGCGTGAGCGAGCCGCGCTGGGCCCACATCCTGTCCGGCTTGGTGGTGGGGGACGCTACCGGCATCGAGCGCTCCGATTGGGATGTCTTTCGTGCCACGGGCATTGCCCACTTGATCAGCATCTCAGGCTTGCATGTCACCTTGCTGGCATGGTGGCTGCGGGCCTGGGTGGTATTTCTGTGGCGGCGCACTGATGTGATGGGGCGCTCCTGGAGTTTGTGGCTGCCCGCGCCTTGGGCGGGCTTGTGTGTGGGCCTGTGGGCCGCCTGGGCGTATGCCTTGTTCAGTGGCTGGGGCTTGCCGGCCCAGCGCACGATTTGGATGCTGACCCTTACCAGCGCCTTGCAATTGGGGGGGCGACGATGGCCCACCCCTTTGGTATGGCTGGTGGTGTTTGCGTCGGTGTTGGCGTTCGATCCTCTGGCGTGTTTGCAACCGGGTTTCTGGCTGAGCTATGTGGCGGTGGCTGTGCTGTTTGCCGGGGGCTCGGGCAGGCCTTCCTCGGGCGAGGAAGGGCGGAGCCGTTTGTCTCAACTGCTGCGCCAGTGGGGGCGCGAACAAGTGTGGATGACGGTGACGTTGAGCCCTTTGTGCCTGCTGTTTTTTCAGCAGGTGTCCCTGGTCGGGTTGCTGGCCAATGCCGTGGCCATTCCCGTGATCACCCTGTGGGTCACGCCCCTGGCTTTGCTGGGCATGGCCATGCCCTGGCTGTGGGAGCTGAGCGCGGCTTCGCTGAGCCTCTTGATGGCCCTGCTGACGCCGCTGGCCGTCTGGCCATGGGCCACCCTGAACACGGCCACACCGCCCTGGTCGTTGAGCGCCTTGGGCTTGTTGGGGGCTTTGCTCTTGGTGCTGCCTGGACCGCTGGCGTTTCGCTTTTGGGGTGTGCCCCTGCTGCTGCCTTGTTTTTTTTGGCAAGCACCGCGACCAGCGAGCGGCAGCTTTGAATTGCTGGCGGCCGATGTGGGTCAAGGCAATGCGGTGTTGGTGCGCACGGCGCACCATGCCTTGTTGTACGACACCGGACCGCGCTATTCCCGCGAGACCGATGCAGGGCAGCGTGTGATCGTGCCCATGCTTCGCAGTGGCCATGAGCGGCTCGATGCCTTGGTGCTGAGCCACCAGGACAGCGACCACACAGGGGGTGCACGCACCGTGTGGGCGATGCAGCCGCAGGCCCACATTTGGCGCGGCATTGCGCAGGAACACGACTTGTCCGCTTTGGGTGACTCCCGGCGCTGCCTGGCTGGCCAGCACTGGCAGTGGGACGGCGTACGCTTCGAGTTTATGCATCCCCTCTTGGCGGACTACGCCACACAGCGCAAACCCAATGCGCTGAGCTGCGTGCTCAAAATTTCGGCGCAAGGACGCAGCGCCTTGTTGGTGGCCGACATTGAAATGGCCCAGGAAAAGCGCTTGCTGTCCCAAGGCGTGGACGCGCTGAAGGCCGATGTGCTGCTGGTGCCCCACCACGGCAGCCTGACGTCTTCCTCCATGGCTTTCGTGCAAGCCGTGCGCCCCACCTGGGCTTGGGTGCAGGCAGGTTATCGCAATCGTTTTGGGCATCCTGCGCCCGAAGTGCAAGCCAGGTACGAGGCCGTGCAGGCGCGCTGGGTGACGAGTGCGCAGTGTGGTGCGGCGCGTTGGCGCAGCGATGCGCCCGAGCAGATGAGCTGCGAGCGGGCGCAGCGCCAGCGGTTCTGGCACCACATCATGGCGCCAGAACCCTGAACGCTCAAGCGCTGGTGACGCTGGTGTTGACGCGGCGCATGATGTGGGCCAGCGCTTCGTCGACTTGGTCAATCAGGATCAGGCACAAATCGCCTGACTTCAGGCGGTCCATGGCTTCATCAATGGCTTTGAATTCGCCATAGATTTCATCCACTTTGCTGGTGCGCTGGGCGCCTTCCAGGCCTTGACGCAACAGGCCCAGCACTTCGCCATCGACGCGACCGCGTTGGCAGGCATCTTGGTAGAGCACCACTTCGTCAAAGGCATCGCCAATGATGCGGGTCTGCTCGCGGATGTCGTCGTCGCGGCGATCGCCTGCGCCGCTGATGACCACGCTGCGCCGTTGCGCGGGCAGGTTGGTCACGGCTTGTACCAGGGCCTTGATGGCGTCGGGGTTGTGGCCGTAATCGGCGATGACGGTGGCGCCGCGGAAATCGAACACATTGAAGCGACCGGGCACGGCTTGCGCATCGCTCACGAAGGTGGCCAGGCCCTTGCAAATGACTTCCCAGGGCACGCCGACCGCCCAGGCCGCCGCGATCGAGGCCATGGCATTTTCGATCTGGAAGGTGATGGCGCCACTGCGGGTGACAGGCACTTCCGACAAGGGAATGCGCACTTGCATGCTGCCTTGCATGGCCACGATTTGATCGTCTTCGACGAACAGCACGCGTTTGCCTTGTGCGCGGTGGGTGGCAATCACCGGGTGGTGAGAGTCGAAAGCAAAGAAGGTCACTTGGCCCGGGCAATTGGCGGCCATGGCCGCCACGATGGGGTCGGCGGCATTCAACACCGCCATGCCGCTCTTGGCCACGTTTTGCACAATCACGCGCTTGAGCACCGCCAGGTCTTCCACGGTGGTGATGTAGTTCAGGCCGAGATGGTCGCCCATGCCAATGTTGGTGACCACCGCCACCTGGCAGCGGTCGAAGGCCAGGCCCTCGCGCAGCATGCCGCCACGTGCTGTTTCCAGCACGGCAGCGTCCACGTCGGGGTGCATCAGCACATTGCGTGCGCTGCGCGGTCCGCTGCAGTCGCCGCTGTCGATTTGGCGGCCATTGATGTAGACGCCATCGGTGTTGGTCATGCCCACGCGCAAGCCATGGCTGCGCAGCAAATGCGCGGTCAGGCGCACGGTGGTGGTCTTGCCATTGGTGCCGGTGACCGCGATGACCGGAATGCGGCCGTCATCGCCTTTGGGGAACATCAGTTGCACAACGGCTTCGCCCACATCGCGGCCTTTGCCGAACGAGGGGTTCAGGTGCATGCGCAGGCCAGGGGCTGCGTTGACTTCCACAATGCCGCCGCTTTGCTCTTCCAGGGGGCGCAGCACGCTTTCGCAGACCACGTCCACGCCGCAAATGTCCAGGCCCACCATTTGCGCCGCCGCAATGGCGCGGGCTGCAACCTCGGGATGCACATCGTCGGTCACGTCGGTGGCTGTGCCACCGGTCGACAAGTTGGCGTTGTTGCGCAGGATGACGCGGGCGCCTTTGGCCGGCACGCTCTCTGCGTCGTAGCCTTGCTCTTTGAGGCGGGCCAGCGCCACCTCGTCGAAACGAATTTTGGTCAGCGAGGTGGCATGGCCATCGCCACGGCGGGGGTCGGCGTTGACGCGCTCCACCAATTGGCGAACCGTGTGACGGCCGTCGCCAGTCACCAGCGGGGGCTCGCGGCGCGCAGCGGCGACCAGCCGCTCGCCGACCACCAGCAAGCGGTAGTCACTGCCGGGCAGGTAGCGTTCCACCATGACGTCATCGCGAAAGCGGGCAGCATTTTCGTAGGCGGCAGCAATGTCTTCGCGGGTGCTGACATTGACCGTCACGCCCTTGCCCTGGTTGCCATCACGCGGCTTGACCACCACGGGCAGGCCAATTTCTTGGGCAGCAATCCAAGCGTCCTCTGCGTCTTCTACCGGGCGGCCCAAGGGCACGGGAACGCCGGCGGCATGCAGGAGTTTTTTCGTCAACTCCTTGTCTTGTGCAATCGATTCGGCAATGGCGCTGCTGCTGTCGACCTCGGCAGCCTGGATGCGGCGTTGCTTGCTGCCCCAGCCGAATTGCACCAGGCTGCCTTCGGTCAAGCGACGGAAAGGAATGCCACGTGCAACAGCAGCGTCAACGATGGAGCCCGTGGAGGGCCCCAGTCGAATGTCTTCATCCAACTCGTGCAGCTGCTTGACGGCCGCTTCCAGGTCAAAGGCCTGGTCGTTGAGCGCGGCATGGCATAACTTTTCTGCCAGCGAGAGCGCCAGCATACCCACCTGTTCTTCGGTGTATTCCACCACCACTTGAAACAGATCGGGCTCAGGCGTGGCGTTGCTGCGGCTGAACGTCACCGGGCACCCTGCCTCAGTTTGCAAGTGCAAGGTGGCGGCTTCGAGCGCGTGTGCCATGCTGACCCTGGCGCCATGTTCGCTGGCGCGCAAATGGCCTATGCCGGGAAAGAGATGACGCAGTCGGGACTCGAAGCCTGGCAGTTTGTTCAGATCGGTCTCATTGTCGCCACAGCGCACCATGGCTTCGACGGCCGTGTGGCGAGTCCAGAGGTTGGGGCCGCGCAGCGCGCGGATACGTGACACTTCCATCAGGCAGGCGTCCTTGCATTGTCAGAGGGGGTGGCCGAGGGTTTCTGGCCGAAATTTTTGAGCCCAGCGCGGATCAGCAGGGGCGGCACATCCAGAGCCCAGCCGGTGGCGACAGCCGCCAGCAAAGTGCTCAAGTGCAAGCCATCTTGCTTGAGGCGTTTGGCAATGGGCGCCAGGTCGAGATGGAACAACTGGGTTTCTTGGTCACCTCTTGCGAGCACCACATGCCCCTCGCGGCAGTAGACAGCGCGTCGGCCTTGCTTGCGGTGCTCGCTCAAAGCCGGGGCGTCTGCCTGCGTGCTGTAGAGAATGACTTCACCATCGCTGAGTTCGGCCAGGTCGGCCACCACCGCATCGTCAGCATTCAAAACGGCGACACCTTCGGGAACCACCACATCGACCTGGGTGCGCAAGACTTGGCGGACTTGGTCGGGTGTCAGGATGTCGTGGTCTTCCAGTCCGCTCGCAGCGGGCAAATCGGTGACCACGCCCACCAGGCAGCGGTCGTAGGGCAGGCCATCTTCGATGATGTTGCGTGGGGTGGTTTCAAACACGGCCGCATCGAGCGAACGGTTGATCAGCAAGCGCTCGGCGCGGTCAAACAAGCGGCCATCTTGGGCTTCCACACGGCGCTGGTCCATGTACAGGCCCTCTTCGCAGGCCAGCCCGGTACGGCGTCCCGACAAATGCAAGAGCCAAGCGATCAGCTGCGACAACTGGTTGGTTTGCTGGCTGCCCGCCACGCCCACAATGGGAATGCGGCCGTTGTCAGACGGGCCAAAGAGGTGTTCGACGATGGCACGCCCGACAGGTCGCGGCTGACCTGTGGCCGGTTTGAGGTGCATCAGCAAGCCAGGGCCGGCATTGACTTCCACAATGGCGCCGCCTTGCGCATGCAAGGGCTGAGAAATGTCTTGGGTGACCAAATCGATGCCGGCAATGTCCAAGCCAACCACGCGCGTGGCCAGCGTCACCATGGCGGCAACCTCGGGGTGCACCTTGTCGGTCACATCGTTGTTCATGTTGCCATTGCGCTGAACAATGACCACACGATTTTTCTCCACCACCGACGATGCCGTCAGGCCTTGGCGTTGCAGCTCCAACACCGCATGGGGCTGTCGGTCCAGGCGGATTTTGTCGAGCACGAATTCTTGCTCGATGCCGCGCCGCGGGTCGGAATTGATTTGGCTTTCAATCAGCTCCAGCACGGTGGATTGGCCATCGCCTGTGATGGTGGCTGTTTCTCCCCGCGAAGCGGCCACCATGCGGTCCCCCACCACCAGGAGGCGGTGCTCCTCGCCCTGGATGTAGCGTTCCACGATGACGTGGCTGCCCTTTTCCTTGGCAACATGGAAGGCAGCTTCAATGTCGGACTGTGTCTTGAGGTTGAGAGACACGCCACGGCCATGGTTGGCGTCGCTGGGCTTGACCACGACCGGCAGGCCGATGTCTTGCGCGGCTTCCCAGGCTTCTTCGGGGTTGGCAACGATTTGCCCTTCGGGAATCGGGATGCCGCACTGGCGCAACAGCTGCTTGGTGAGGTCTTTGTCGCTGGAAATGCTCTCTGCAATGGCGCTGGTGCGGTCGCTTTCCGCCGTCCAGATGCGACGCTGGCGCGCGCCGTAACCCAACTGAACCAGGTTGCCATCGGTCAGGCGAATCGAGGGAATTTTGCGGGACTTGGCGGCTTCGACGATGCAGCCGGTGCTGGGGCCCAGGCAGCGGGTGTCTACCATGTCTTTGAGTTCTTCGATGACTGCGTTCACGTCAAAGGGCTTGTCGTTCATGGCGGCCATGACGAGGTCGCGCGCCGCTTGCAGGCTGGTGATGCCGATTTGCTCCTCGGGGGCGCTGACCACCACTTTGTAGATGCCACGCTGGCTGGTTTCCCGCGCTTTGCCAAAGCCTGCATCGAGTCCGGCCAGGGATTGCAACTCCAGGCAGACATGCTCTATGACATGCCCGGCCCAGGTGCCGCCTTTGAGGCGCATGAGAAAACCGCCGCGCTCGCCCACGCCACAACGGTGTTCAATCAGACCGGGCAGCCAGCTGCTGAGGCGCTCGTAATAACCCGGGATGGTGTTGGAGGGGTGATCCTCCAATTCGCCCAGGTCGACCCAGGATTCGATGATCGGCACGTAGGTCCAGACGTTGGGCCCGCGAACGTGGCGCATGCGGAGAAATTGGATGTCCTGGAATGACATGTTGACTTTGGTGTTAGGGGGGGGAAGAGGCAGGGAAAGAAAAACCTGCACGGTTGTCGCCGCGGCTACAATCTGAAACGTTATGGAACCATGGTTTCAACCTGGTTCCTGTCTTTTTTTTCGGCCAGTGCGATCCATTTTGTTGCACAGGTTGCTATCCCAGAATGATTTCTTCTTACACGCCAGTTCCAGCTTTGGTAGATTTGCCTGCAGGCTGGCGATCGTCGGTCCAAACGCAGTTGTCCCCTCAGGAAAACGTTCTAGCCTGGCTAGAGGTTGACTTGAATGCTCAACTGCATTTTGACAGCAGTCTGCTGATTGTGACAGACCGGCGACTGTTCAGTGGCAGCCAGGCCCCGGACCGATCGGTCACCTGGACCGAATGGGCCCTGTTGCCGGGCCGAACCCTGACCCACCATGACCATGCGGGGGTCGGGCACCTGGCCCTGGTGGATGCGCAGCAAAGGCTGGCGCACTGGCGTTTCACGCTGCGCCACAACGTGCTGGCCATGCGCTTGCAAGAGGTCTGGAATGCCCGAGAGGCCCTGCTCAGCAGCGGCCAGCCCATGGTCGAACTGGAAACCCCGCGGTGTGCGCAATGCAAATTGCCCCTTGAAAACCCCGGCGATCCCTGTGCGGTGTGCACCCGAGAGGTTCACACACCGCCTTCTACCTGGGGCTTGTTTCGTTTGTGGCGTTTCGCAAAGCCCTATCAAAGCCGGCTGCTCCTTGGGTTCTTGCTGACTTTGGCTTCAACGGCTGCCACTTTGGTGCCGCCCTACATGACCATGCCGCTGATGGACGAGGTGCTCATCCCTTACCAGAATGGCAAGCAAATCGACACCCAGTTGGTCACCTTGTATTTGGGCGGCTTGCTGTTGGCCGCTTTATTGGCCTGGGGCCTGGGCTGGCTGAAAACCTACATCCTGGCTCTGGTGTCCGAGCGCATCGGTGCTGACCTGCGTACCACCGCCTATGAACACCTGATGAAGCTCTCGCTGGAGTATTTTGGCGGGCGTCGCACGGGCGACCTGATGACCCGCATCGGCGCCGAAACAGACCGCTTGTGCCTGTTCCTGTCCATGCACTTGCTGGACTTCGCCACCGATGTGCTGATGATCCTGATGACCGCCATCATCTTGTTCACCATCGATCCTGGCCTGGCCTTGGCCACCTTGCTGCCCTTGCCTTTCATTGCATGGCTGATCCATCAGGTGCGCGATCGCTTGCGCACGGGCTTTGAAAAAATCGACCGTGTCTGGTCCGAATTGACCAATGTGCTGGCCGACACCATTCCGGGCATCCGTGTGGTCAAGGCCTTTGCCCAGGAAAAGCGCGAAGCTGCGCGTTTTCGTGAAGCCAACCGCCACAACCTGGCCGTGAACGATCGCATCAATTTGCTGTGGTCCCTGTTTTCGCCCACCGTGACCTTGATGACCGAGGTCGGCTTGTTGGTGGTGTGGGCGTTTGGCATTTGGCAAGTCGCCAACAACCAAGTCACCGTGGGTGTGCTGACCGCCTTTCTGGCGTACATCGGCCGCTTCTACACCCGTCTGGATTCCATGAGCCGCATCGTGTCGCACACGCAGAAAGCGGCGGCGGGCGCCAAGCGCATTTTTGAAATTCTGGACCATGTGTCCAGCGTGCCCGAGCCCACCCAGCCCGTGCACCTGCAACGTGTGGAAGGTCGCATCGACCTGGAAGACGCCGGATTCCGCTACGGCAACCGTGCCGTCATTCGCGGCCTCAACCTGCAAATCCAGCCCGGGGAAATGATTGGCCTGGTGGGGCAGAGCGGTTCGGGCAAAAGCACCCTGGTCAACCTGATCTGCCGCTTTTACGATTTGAGCGAAGGTGCCATTCGTGTCGACGGCGTTGACATTCGCAATTTGCCTTTGCAAGAATTCCGGCGCCACATTGGGCTGGTGTTGCAAGAGCCCTTCTTGTTTTTCGGCACCATTGCCGACAACATTGCCTATGGCAAGCCCGAGGCCACGCGCGAGGAAATTGTGGCTGCTGCCCGAGCCGCACATGCGCATGATTTCATTTTGCGTTTGCCCCAAGGCTATGACTCCTTGGTGGGAGAGCGCGGTCAGGGGCTTTCGGGTGGCGAGCGACAGCGCATTTCCATTGCGCGCGCCTTGCTGATCAACCCTCGTATCTTGATTCTCGACGAGGCCACTTCCTCGGTCGACACCGAAACCGAGCAAGAAATTCAACGCGCCCTGGACAACCTGGTTCAAGGGCGAACCACCATTGCCATTGCGCACCGGCTGTCCACCTTGCAGCGCGCCGACCGCCTGGTGGTGATGGAGCAGGGCCAACTGGTCGAAGAGGGACAGCACGACGATTTGATGCGTCGCCGCGGGGCTTACTGGCGCTTGTATGAAGCGCAAGCTCGGCAGGCCGAGGCCGACCGTGTGGCTCTCGCGGTTCCTGATGAGGAGGATGCATGAGTCCTTTGAAACAAGCCCCTCTTGCCTCGCACGCTGCTTCCGAAGACCTGAGCGCGAGCGAGCAAGCCCCACGCCGCGACTTCGAGCTGCGTTGCAGCCCCTTGGGTGTTTGGTCGGTCACGCTGGATGACGGCAGCGTTCACGAGCGCGTGGTGGTGGTGCGTGCTTTTCCGATTGCGGCCCCCACCGAGTCGGTGTCTATCCTCAGCGTGGAAGGGCGCGAATTGGTCTGGGTTGACCGCCTGGACGCGCTGCCTGCGGCACAGCGTGCCGTGCTGGAAGAAGCCTTGATGGGGCGCGAGTTCATGCCCGAAATTCAGCGGCTCGACAGCGTCAGCAGTTTTGCCACGCCCAGCGTCTGGTCAGTACAAACCGATCGCGGGCCGACAGATTTCGTGTTGAAGGGCGAGGAAGACATTCGACGCCTGAGCGCCAACACCTTGATCGTTGCCGATGCGCATGGTGTTCAGTTTTTGATCCGCCATCTGCCTTCAATGGACCGGCACACACGCAAGCTCTTGGATCGCTTTATGTGATGGCGTGGGGTCAGGTCTTGAGTTTTGCCTATTTTCTGTGGATAACTCAATCGGCTCGCCAACTCATGTAGTTATCCACAGAAAATAGGCAAAACTCAAGACCTGACCCTCTTGCTCACTGTATAAAATAACAGTATTGTGAGCAAAAACTTTTTACCATCCCCTCAACTTGTCAAAGGTCGTGGCAGCCTTGTGGCGTTGCCACATCGGTTTGAAAAATGGTCACGCCAGGCCGCTCACGACGATTGGCCCAAGGATGATGAAGCGCCAATCAGCCCTCTCACAGAGGTGCGTTTCGAGAGGGCTCGCAGTGCCCTGACGAGAAACCATTCGCCTGACATAGCCTTCGATCTCAGCTTGAACCCTTATCGCGGGTGCGAGCATGGTTGCAGTTACTGCTATGCCAGGCCATCCCACAGTTACCTCAGTTTGTCGCCCGGGCTGGATTTTGAGCAAAAGCTGATTGCCAAAACCAATTTGCCCGTGCTGTTGCGACAAGAGCTGTCCAACCCACGTTATGTGCCGCAGGCTTTGGCGATTGGCACGGTGACCGATGCCTACCAGCCGATCGAGCGCAAATTGGGGCTGACGCGCCAACTCTTAGAGGTGCTTGCAGAGTGCGGCCACCCTTTTTCCTTGGTCACCAAGGGAAGTGCCATTGAGCGCGACCTGGGCCTGCTGGCATCGCTGGCCAAAGTGGGGGGCGTGGCTGTGTATGTCACGCTGACCACACTTGACAACCGACTGGCGCGCCTGATGGAGCCTCGTGCGGCTGCGCCAGCGCGCCGCTTGCGCTTGATCCAACTGTTGTCGCAGGCGGGGATTCCTGTGGGGGTCAGCTTGGCGCCACAGATTCCCTTTCTCAACGACGACATGGAAGCCTGCCTTGAAGCGGCGAAAGCGGCGGGGGCACAGCGCGCTTTTTATGCCGTCTTGCGGCTGCCATGGGAGGTGGCGCCACTTTTCAGGCAATGGCTGCAAAAGCACTATCCGCAACGCGCAGAGCGCGTGATGGCGCGCGTGCAAGACATGCGAGGTGGCAAAGACTACGATGCCACCTTCGGGCAGCGCCAACGGGGGACAGGACTCTGGTCAGATTTGTTGGCTCAGCGTTTTGCCAAGGCGTGCCAACGGTTACAGCTCAACCGAGAGCGTTTTGAGTTGGATTTTTCACGCTTTCAACCACCCCCCCAGAATGGCCAGCAAAGCTTGTTCAGCGGCGACAAGTTTTGAACATGTCAAGCGCAGCTTGGTAAGCGGCGGTCTGTACCTGCATCATCCCCAACACGGTGTGGAACAGGTGGTCATGGCGCCAAGCTTGATCGGTTAAGCCGGCGACGCATTGCGTGTCCAGCGCGAGTTGCTGTGAAAAGGCAGGCGAGAACCAGGTGATCAGGGGCACCTTTTTTTGCACTTCCGGCGCAATCGCGTAGGGCAGGCCGTGCAAGTACAAATTGTTTTCACCCAAAGACTCGCCATGGTCAGCGATGTAAAGCAGGCCAGTGGGGCGTTGGTTTTGTTTTTTCAGCCAGCCAATCAATTCGGCCAGCACATGGTCGGTGTAGACAATGCTGTTGTCGTAGGCGTTCACCACTTCTTCGCGGCGACAGTCTGACAAGGCCTTGCTGGTGCATTCTGGCTGAAAGGCCTTGAAAGCCGGCGGCGAGCGACGGCTGTAGGCCGGGCCATGGCTGCCCATGGGGTGCAGGACCACCACCGTGCCCTTGGCGCGGCGCTCAGCGGGCAAGTCGTCAATCAGGCTGGGCAAGCGCTCCAACATGATTTCGTCGAGACACTCGCCGCCGGAACACAAGCGCGGATGCTTCAGCTCGCTGGTGTTGGCGTGGGCAATGCGGTTACACAAGCCTTTGCACCCCGACTGGTTGTCCAGCCAAAGAACAGCATAGCCCGCGCGTTGCAACACATCGAGCAAATTCTCGGAATCATGCTGACGCGCTTCAAACGCTTCTTTGCCCAAGTGTGAAAACATGCAAGGCAAAGAAGCCGCCGTGCTGGTGCCGCAGGCCATCACGTTGCGGAAGCTTTGCACGTTTTCCTGAGTCAATCTGGGGTTGGTGTTTCTCGCATAGCCGTTCAGCGAAAAATTGCCACTGCGTGCCGTTTCGCCAATCACCAGTAGAACAAGGGGCGCTTCTGCTTTGAGTGCCCGAACAATGCGAGCGTCTTCCCCCAACGGCTGCAAACGGCGGTCACGCTGGGTGGGGATAAAGGCAATTTCTCCCAGGGCATACACCGCGTTCAAGGGGTTGATGAGGTAGCGCAATTGGGTATGGTTGCGCATCAAGGAGGAAAAGTCCTGGAAAACCGAAAGGGTCAAGAGAACGCAAGCGATCAGCCCCCCCGCAAACAAAGCCAGGTTGTGAAGACATTGGCGTCCGACTGAAATGCGTTTCAACGGCACGCGCCAAATCAGCCACAAGGCTGGGCCGCTGAGCCAGGCGACTGCCCATGCCAACTGCCAGCTTAATTGGTCACGCGACTCACGCCAGTCGGTTTGCAGCACATTGGTGACCATGGGGGTGTCCACCACAATGCCATACGTGCGCATGTAATGGGTGGAGAAGGCCGCTACCAACACCAACAGGGAGAGCCACACTTTGGCCGTCCAGCGCCAGGTCAAAACAGCTGACAGCGCGGTCACAGCACTGGCAACGATGAGTGCAAACACCACGCCAAAGAGCGCGCCGCGCAGCCCCGACACATCGGGCAAGTCCCACAAGGCCAACCACAAGGGCAGGTTGCAGACGCTGGCCAGCCATAGGCTGACCAGCAACACCATTCGCATCAATGACCAGGGCTTGTGCAACATGGGATCAGGCCGGCCAGGTGCTGCCATGTTCGGGCACCAGGGCCCGCCACTTCAGCCGATGCTCAATGTCTTGGCGCAGGGCGTCGCTGGCGCCGCGCTCGCCGTGAACGATGTACACCTGACCCGGTGCCTGCTTCATGCTTTGCAGCCAGCCCAGAAGCTGTGTGCGGTCGGCGTGGGCCGAGGCCGAACTGAGCGAGACCACTTCGGCTTTGACGGGCACGTCTTGGCCATGAATGCGCAGAAAGGCGCCGCCACTGGCCAGGGTCGCGCCCCGCGTGCCGGGCGCCTGAAAGCCGGTCAGGATCACCATGTTGCGATGGTTGGGCAAGTGCATCGCCAAATGGTGCAAAACGCGCCCCCCTGTGGCCATGCCGCTGGCCGACAAAATCACCATGGGACCATGGCGTTTGCCCAGCGCTTTGGAGGCTTCGGGCGTTTCGACCATGGTTGCCACGCTGTACATGGCCTCGAGTTGGGCGGCATCCAAGCGGTGGGCCTGCGGATGGCGCTCGAACAGGGCCGTTGTGTGAACCGCCATGGGACTGTCGAGAAAAATCGGCAAGGCATGCGGTATCTTGCCTTGTGCCTTCAGTTGCGCAATGGCGTGCAACAAGGCTTGAGCGCGGCCAACGGCAAATACCGGGACCACCGCCACGCCGCCACGGGCGCAAACCCGTTGCAAGGCAGTGGCAAGCTCACCCAGGATGTCCTCCTCAGGATGGGTTCGGTCCCCATAGGTGGATTCGATCAGCACGGTGTCTGCAGAGGGTGGGGCATCGGGCGGATTCATCAGCAGATCGTTGGGACGTCCCAAATCGCCGGAGAACAAAATCCGTCGCCCCGCCACTTCCAGCAGCACGCTGGCGGCGCCCAATATGTGCCCCGCGTTGGAGAAAGTGGCGCGCCAACCTGGCAGCGGTGAAAAGGTTTTGTGCAAGGCCTCGCCGTGAATTTGACGCTGGCAATTCAGCGCATCCATTTTGGTGTAAAGCGGTTGGGCCGGGCTGTGTTTGGAAAAGCCGTGGCGGTTGGCAAAAGCCGCATCTTCTTCTTGAATATGGCCACTGTCAGGCAACAGGATGGCGCAGAGGTCACGCGTGCCCGGGGTTGCATGCACACGGCCTTTAAAACCATGCCGACATAGCAAGGGCAGGTAACCGCTGTGGTCCAGATGGGCATGCGTGAGCAAGACCGCATCGATGTCGCTGGCTTCGAAAGGGGGCAGGTCCCAATTGCGCAGCCGCAATTGTTTGTAACCCTGGAACAGACCGCAATCGACGAGCAGGCGCTGATCGCCATGTTGCACAAGGTACTTGGACCCGGTGACGGTATCGGCTCCGCCCAGAAAAGTGATGTTGACGCTCATGCCGTGAGTATCTCGCGAAAGGGCCGCTCAGCACAGCCCCGAGCCCAACATCTCGGTATCAACTGAAAAAGCTGCGCAGCTTTTCAGCCCAACCTTCTTCATTGGGCGAATGTTTGTTGCCGCCTTTTTTGAGCGACTCATCCAGCTCTTTCAAAAGCTTGCGCTGGTGCTCGGTGAGCTTGACCGGCGTTTCCACCGTAATGTGGCAGTACAAATCGCCCGGGAAGCTGGAGCGCACGCCCTTGATGCCCTTGCCGCGCAGGCGGAATTGCTTGCCTGTTTGCGTGCCTTCTGGCAGGTCAATGGCAGCTTCGCCCTGTAGGGTGGGCACATGGATTTCGCCGCCCAACGCCGCCGTGGTGAAGCTGATGGGCACCGCGCAATGCAGGTCGTCGCCGTCACGCTCAAAAATGTCGTGCTTCTTGATGCGAATTTCAATGTACAGGTCGCCTGCGGGGCCGCCATTGGTGCCGGGTTCGCCATTGCCGGTGCTGCGAATGCGCATGCCACTGTCAATGCCCGCTGGAATTTTGACTTCCAGGGTTTTTTGCTGCTTGACTTTGCCCTGGCCATGGCAGGTGGTGCAGGGATCGGGAATGATCTTGCCGGCGCCGCGGCAATGCGGGCAGGTTTGTTGGACGCTGAAAAAGCCTTGGCGCATTTGCACCGAGCCGCTGCCTTGGCAGGTGTTGCAAGTTTTGGCCGAGGTGCCCGGCTTGGCGCCCGTGCCGTGGCAGGTGTCGCATTCGTCCCAGCTGGGGATGCGAATTTGCGCCTCTTTGCCTTCGGCCGCTTCTTCCAGCGTCACCTCCATGGCATAGCTCAGGTCGTTGCCGCGGTAGACCTGTCGGCCACCGCCTTGCTGACGGCGCGCTTGCCCAAAGATGTCGCCAAAGATGTCGCCAAAGGCGTCGGCAAAACCGCCAAAGCCTTGCGCGCCACCCGGGCCGCCGCGCATGTTGGGGTCCACGCCCGCATGGCCGTACTGGTCGTAGGCACTGCGCTTCTCGGCGTCCGACAGCATTTCATAGGCCTCTTTGGCCTCTTTGAATTTCACTTCCGCTTCGGCATCCCCCTGGTTGCGGTCAGGGTGGTGTTTCATGGCGAGCTTGCGGTACGCCTTTTTGATGTCTTCGTCGCTGGCATTCTTCGGAACGCCGAGGACTTCGTAGTAGTCACGTTTGGCCATGGTGGGGTGTCCTGAGGGAACAAGTTCGCCGCGCCAGCCCTTTCACGGGCCAGAACGCGGCGAGGGGTCGGGGTGAAAGGCTTAGCCCTTCTTGACTTCTTTCACCTCGGCATCGACCACATTGTCGTCGGCCGGCTTGGCTTGCGCTTCGGTGCCGGGTGCGGCCCCTGCGCCGGCAGCGGCTTGCTGGGCTTGCATGTCGGCATAGACTTTTTCGCCCAGCTTCTGGCTGGCCGTCATCAGGGCTTCGGTCTTGGCGTCGATGGCGGCTTTGTCTTCGCCTTTGAGCGCTTCTTCCAGATCTTTGACGGCAGCTTCGATTTTGTCTTTTTCGCCAGCGTCAAGCTTGTCGCCATGCTCGCTCAGGCTTTTCTTGACACTGTGAACGGCCGCGTCCGCTTGGTTGCGCGACTGTACGATTTCAAGTTTCTTCTTGTCCTCTTCGGCGTTGAGCTCGGCGTCTTTCACCATCTTCTGGATTTCTTCTTCCGACAAGCCGGAGTTGGCCTTGATGGTGATTTTGTTTTCCTTGCCCGTGCCTTTGTCTTTGGCGCCCACATGCAAGATGCCGTTGGCGTCGATGTCGAACGACACTTCAATTTGCGGCGTGCCACGCGGTGCGGGCGGGATGCCCTCGAGGTTGAACTCGCCCAATAGCTTGTTGCCAGTGGCCATCTCGCGCTCACCCTGGAACACCTTGATGGTCACGGCCGGCTGGTTGTCATCGGCGGTGGAGAAAGTTTGGGCAAACTTGGTCGGGATGGTGGTGTTTTTGGTGATCATCTTGGTCATCACGCCACCCAGGGTTTCAATGCCCAAAGACAGCGGTGTGACATCGAGCAGCAGCACGTCCGTGCGGTCGCCGGACAGCACTTGGCCTTGGATGGCGGCGCCCACGGCCACGGCTTCGTCGGGGTTCACGTCTTTGCGCGGCTCTTTGCCAAAGAACGCTTTGACCTTGTCCTGCACCTTGGGCATGCGGGTCATGCCGCCCACCAGGATCACGTCGTCAATGTCGGAAACGCTGACGCCGGCATCCTTGATGGCCGTGCGGCAAGGTGCAATGGTGCGCTCGATCAATTCTTCGACCAGCGACTCCAGCTTGGCGCGGGTGAGCTTGACGTTCAGGTGCTTGGGGCCAGTTGCGTCTGCCGTGATGTAGGGCAGGTTGACATCGGTGGAAGACGAGGACGAGAGCTCAATCTTGGCTTTTTCGGCGGCCTCCTTCAGGCGCTGCAGGGCCAGCACGTCCTTGGACAGGTCCACGCCTTGCTCTTTCTTGAACTCGGCAATGATGAAGTCGATGATGCGCTGGTCAAAGTCTTCGCCGCCCAGGAAGGTGTCGCCGTTGGTCGACAGCACTTCGAATTGCTTCTCGCCATCGACGTCGGCAATCTCGATGATGGACACGTCAAAGGTGCCACCCCCCAGGTCGTACACGGCAATTTTGCGGTCGCCTTTTTCTTGCTTGTCCAGGCCGAAGGCCAGGGCCGCAGCGGTGGGCTCGTTGATGATGCGCTTGACTTCCAGGCCGGCAATGCGGCCAGCGTCTTTGGTGGCCTGGCGCTGGGCGTCGTTGAAGTAAGCCGGCACGGTGATGACGGCTTCGGTCACGGCTTCGCCCAGGTAATCCTCGGCGGTCTTTTTCATTTTGCGCAGCACTTCGGCGCTGACCTGCGGCGGGGCCAATTTGTTGCCACGCACTTCCACCCAGGCGTCGCCGTTGTCGGCCGCGGCAATGGTGTAGGGCATCAGGTCGATGTCTTTTTGAACTTCTTTTTCGGTGAACTTGCGGCCAATCAGGCGCTTGACGGCATACAGCGTGTTGCGCGGGTTGGTGACGGCCTGGCGCTTGGCCGAGGCGCCGACCAGCACTTCGCCATCTTCCTGGTAAGCAATGATCGAGGGCGTGGTGCGAGCGCCTTCGCTGTTTTCGATCACCTTGGTGTTGTTGCCTTCCATGATGGCTACGCACGAGTTGGTGGTGCCCAGGTCAATGCCAATGATTCTTCCCATGTTGTTCTCCAGTGGGGCAGCGTTTCAAAATGCTGCCGGGTTCAAAAGTTGATGATTCAGAAGTAGGGACGCCGCCAGGGTTTTCAAGCACCCAAGGGCGTTTCCATGCTTATTTCGGCGCGGAGACCGTGACCAGCGCAGGGCGCAGCACGCGTTCGGCGATCAGGTAGCCTTTTTGCAGCACGGTGACCACGGTGTTGGCTTCCTGCTCGGCCGGCACCACGCTGATGGCCTGGTGCTGGTGCGGGTCAAATTTGGTGCCAGCTGCCGGGTCGATGGCGATCACCTTGTTGCGCTCGAGTGCGCTTTTAAGTTGGCGCAGCGTGGCTTCTGCGCCTTCGCGAATTTGCTGGGGCGTGGCTTCTTGAATCGAGAGGCCGGCTTCCAGGCTGTCAACCACGGGCAGCATGCTGTCGGCAAAAGCTTCCACGGCAAATTTGCGCGCCTTGGACACCTCTTCGTCGGCGCGACGGCGGGCATTGAGCACTTCGGCTTGGCCGCGCAGGTACTGGTCTTGCAGTTCGGCGACTTTGGCTTGCAAGATGGCTGCGTCCGCCAGGGCTTGCGTCAGGGGATCGACGGGCGCCGCTGCAGGATCCGAAGGGGCTTCGTTGGCTGGGTGTTCGGGCGGGTTGCCTGCGGGGCTGTGGTCCGGATTTTGTTCGGGAGAGGGGGTGTCTGCCATATTGAAAATCGTCAAAAATAAAAGGTTTCAGCGAAGCTGAGGTCGCCAAACCCCTTTTCAAGAGAGGGGTTTGAAAAAAAGAAGAAAGTTCTTCAGGCTTTTTGCTGGCCGGCCAGGTCTCGCATCAGCGCCCGCACCCCGTAGGTCCACGGGGCGACCCGGTCGCTGGTCTGAACCCGGTTGACCAAGGTGCCCAGGGTGGGGGTGGTCACGGCCACGACATCGCCCACGCGGTGGGTGAAGCCTTGGCCAGCCGGCTTGCCGGGCATGGGACGGTCTTGGGTGGGCGCAAACATGGTGCCCAAAAACAGCATGAGGCCGTCGGGGTATTGGTGGTTGGGGCCAATGGCCTGAGATACCAGGTCCAAGGGGTCGCGGCTGATTTTGGACAGCGAGCTCGCGCCTTCCAAGACATAGCCTTCCGGTCCCGTGACTTTCATGGTCAGATCGCATTGGCGAACGTTTTGAATGCCAAAGTGTTCATCGAAGAGGCGAATGAAGGGGCCGATGGCGCACGAGCCATTGTTGTCTTTGGCTTTGCCCAGCAGCAAAGCGCTGCGGCCTTCGAAGTCGCGCAAGTTGACGTCATTGCCCAAGGTGGCGCCCACGGTTTCCCCGCGGCTGTTGACCGCCAGCACGATTTCGGGCTCGGGGTTGTTCCATTCGCTGCCCGGGTGGATGCCAACTTCGGCGCCCGAGCCCACGGCACTCATGGGTTGCGATTTGGTGAAAATTTCTGCATCAGGGCCAATGCCCACTTCGAGGTATTGCGACCACATGCCCTGGTCCAGCAACACCTGCTTGAGCTGGGCGGCCTGTGGCGAGCCTGGTTTCACCAAGCTCAGGTTGTCGCCAATGATGGCCACCACGGCTTTGCGCACCGACTCGGCACGGCTGGCGTCGCCACGGGCTTGCTCTTCGATGACGCGCTCGAGCATGCTGGCCACAAAGGTCACGCCTGCCGCTTTCAAGGCCTGCAGGTCACAGGGCGCCAACAGCCAGGGGGTGGCGGGCTGACGGTCATCGGGCGATGCGTTGGCCAACACCGCGGCCGTGTCGGCCAAACGGGGCGCAGCATGTTGCCGCACAGCCTGTGCCGGCTGAGGCAGGTCTAAGAGGTCGCTCATTGTCATGGCCAAGCCCGACAAATCGTCCAGGCGATCGGCGTGGGCGCGAACCAGCACCGGCCCACGGCCGGGCACCCAAATGCGGCCGACCAAGGTGGCTTGGGCGTGGTCCTGAGGCAAGCTGGCAAGCGGTGTGAGCAGTGATTTCATGCAAGGGTCCCAATGAAAAACGGCTGCGATCGGTGCGCAGCCTCCAAGGGTTATTATCGGCGAACTTGGCAAGAAGGAGCTTCTCTTGGACTATCAGAATCTTGTGGCAATTGACATTCACACCCATGCCGAAGTCAGTTGCTGGAACCCGTTTGACAACTACGGCGAAGAGTACGACCGTGCGGCCGACAAATACTTTGGCTCCAACCGTCGCCCCACCATCGAGGAAACCATCACTTATTACCGAGAGCGCAAGATCGGCTTGGTCATGTTCACGGTGGACAGCGAATCCCAACTGGGGCGCCGCCGCATTCCCAACGAGGAAATCGCCGAGGCGGCGCGCAAGAACAGCGACATGATGATCGCGTTCGCCAGCATCGACCCGCACAAGGGCAAGATGGGCGCCCGCGAGGCCGAGCGGCTGATCAAGGAAGAAGGCGTCAAGGGCTTCAAGTTTCACCCCACGGTGCAGGGCTACCACCCTTACGACAAGATGGCCTGGCCGATCTACGAAGTGATCAATGCGCACAAGATGCCGGCGATTTTTCACACCGGCCACAGTGGCATCGGCAGCGGCATGCGTTGCGGTGGCGGCTTGCGCCTGGCCTACAGCAACCCCATGCACCTGGACGACGTGGCCATTGATTTTCCGGACATGCAAATTGTCATGGCCCACCCCAGCTTCCCCTGGCAAGACGAGGCCTTGTCGGTGGCCACGCACAAGCCCAATGTCTGGATCGACCTCTCGGGCTGGAGCCCCAAGTACTTCCCCAAGCAATTGATTCAGTACGCCAACACTTTGCTCAAAGACCGCGTGTTGTTCGGCAGCGATTATCCGTTGATCACGCCAGAACGCTGGATGAAAGATTTCGAGGTGGCTGGCTTCAAGCCGGAAGTGATGCCCGGCATTTTGAAAGACAACGCCGTTCGCTTGCTGAAACTGGCTGCGACCTGAAGGCCGCAGCCAAGGCGTTTTAGCAAGGGCGTCCCTGGCGTTGCAGCAGCCAAGACGGCGCGTCTTGCAAAGCCACGGGGCGCAAGAAGCGATCAAGGGCGGCGTCTCCCACCGAGGTGGTCATGGGTTGGCTGGACGATGGCCAGGGGCCACCGTGTTGCTGACCCGCACTCACCGCCACGCCGGTGGGCACACCCGCAAACAACACGCGTCCGGCGATCAGGGTGGCAGCGCGCACCAGGGCGCGGTTGTCCAGCGTGTCCTCATCGGCGCCCCACAGGGTCACGGTCAGGCTGCCCGCGATGGTTTCCAGCACCGCCACAATTTGCGCGACCGAGGCGCAACGCACCACCAGGCTGGCAGGGCCGAAGACCTCGTCGTGCAACACTTTTTCGGCGATGAAGGTCTTGGCATCCACCAGGCCCAGGAAGGGGCGTGGTGCGGTGGCGTCCACTGGCTCGTGCAAAAGAGGTGCAACGCCCACTTTCAAATTTTGGGCAATGCTGGCGTCCAACGCACGGCGCATGCCGGCCGTCAACATGGCATGGGGTTGCTGGGCTTTCAGGGCCGTGGTCAGTTGGCTCAGGAACTGGTCATTGCCGGCACGGCTGGCGTCGTTGTCCAGCAGGACAATGATGCCAGGGCTGGTACAAAACTGACCGCAACCCAAGGCGATGGAGGCGGCCAGTCCATTGGCCAGCTCTTCGCCCTTGGCGGCCAGCACATGCGGCAAAGCCACGATGGGGTTGACAGAACCGAGTTCGCCGTAAAAGGGGATGGCACGGGGGCGCGCATTGGCTTCGGCTTGCAGTGCCGCGCCGCCGCGCGTGGAGCCCGTGAAAGCGCCTGCGGCAATCAGCGGATGGCGAATCAGGGTGACGCCCACATCGATGCTGGCGCCTTGCACCAGGGTGATGACGCCTGCGGGCAGCCCTTGGGCTTGCAGCACGGCTTGAATCATGCCGAACACCTGTTGTGACAACCGTGGGTGACCGGGGTGGGCTTTCACCACCAAGGTGCAACCGGCAGCAAGGGCCGATGCACTGTCGCCGCCCAGCACAGAGAAGGCAAACGGAAAGTTGCTGGCGGCGAACATGGCCACCGGGCCCAGCGGCACGCGCTGGCGCACCAGGGCAGGGTGGCCGGCCGGTGGCGCGCCTGGTACGGCGGGGTCGTCGGTGAAGGCAAAGGGCTGGCCGCGTTCTGCAATGTTTGCAAAGCGGCGCAGCTGAAATGCGGTGCGGTCCAATTCGCCGTTCAAGCGAATGGGGCCCAAAGCAGTTTCTTCATCTGCCAGGGGCACGAGCACCTCGCGTTGCGCTTCCAGGCCACTGGCCAGTGCGCGCAACAAGGCGGCGCGTTCGCCCCCGGTGCTGCTGGACCAGGTCACAAAGGCTTGCGCCGCGGCTTGCACGGCGCTGTCAATGTCGGCAGCGCTGGATTCGGGCAGGGGGGCACCTACGGCTTGCCCGGTGCGGGCATTGAAAGATTGCAGGCTCATGTCAGTGGATCTCCGGCTCGCCGTTTTTCGGGGCCACGGGTTCGGGTTCTAGAAAATCGAAGTCGCAGCCCTTGTCGGCCTGCTGAATGTGCTTGAGGTACAGCGTGCCATAGCCGCGTTTGAATTTGGGCTCGGGCGCTTGCCAGGCCGCGCGGCGCTGGGCCATTTCCGTGTCAGAGATCAGCAGGTCAATGCGGCGCGCCTCGATGTCCAGGCAAATTTCATCGCCATCTTGCACCAGGGCCAAGGGGCCGCCGACATGCGATTCAGGCGCCACGTGCAGGACACAGGCGCCGTAGCTGGTGCCGCTCATGCGCGCATCGCTGACACGCACCATGTCGCGCACGCCTTGCTTGAGCAATTTTTGCGGAATGGGCAATTGGCCCCATTCCGGCATGCCCGGCGCGCCTTGGGGGCCGGCGCTTTGCAGCACGATCACGCTGGTGGCGTCGATGTCCAGCTCGGGCAGGTCAATGCGGGCCGCCATGTCGTTGTAGTCTTTGAACACCACCGCTTTGCCCGTGTGCTTTCGCAAGTGTGGCTCCATGGCCGCGGGCTTGATGATGGCGCCATCGGGTGCCAGGTTGCCGCGCAGCACGGCCAGGCCGTCCTTGCTGACCAGGGGGTTGCTCAAGGGGCGGATCACATCGTCGTTGTAAACCTTGGCGCCCACCAGGCTGTCGCCCAAGGTACGCGATTCGCAGGTGCGCTGGCTCAGGTCCAGCAAGCTGCCCAATTGCGTGAGCAGGCCGCGCAAGCCGCCGGCATAGAAGAAATCTTCCATCAGGAATTTTCCGCTGGGGCGAAGGTTGGCAATCACCGGGGTGCGGCGCGCCAATTCGTCAAAGCGGTCAATCGTCAGGTGGAAGCCGGCACGCTTGGCCATGGCAATCAAGTGCACGATAGAGTTGGTGGAGCCGCCCAAGGCGAGCACGGCGGTCACCGCATTGTCAAACGACGTGGGGGTCAGGAAGTCGAGCGGCTTCACATCGTCCCACACCATCTCGACAATGCGTTTGCCGGTCAGCGTGGCCATTTGGGCATGGCGTGAATCGGGCGCAGGGATCGAGGCTGCGCCCGACAAGGTCAGGCCCAGCACCTCGACGGCGCTGGTCATGGTGCTGGCCGTGCCCATGGTCATGCAATGACCGGGGCTGCGGGCAATGCCATCTTCCACCTCTTGCCAATCTTGTTCGGTGATGTTGCCGGCGCGCAGCTCGGCCCAGTATTTCCAGGTGTCGCTGCCGCTGCCCAAAAACCCGCCTTTGTAGTCGCCGCGCAGCATGGGGCCGGCGGGCATGAAGAGGGTGGGCAGGTTCATGGACAAGGCCCCCATGACCAGGGCCGGCGTGGTTTTGTCGCAGCCGCCCATGAGCACGCAACCGTCAGCCGGGTAGCTGCGCAACAGCTCTTCGGTTTCCATCGCCAGCAGGTTGCGGTACAGCATGGTGGTGGGCTTTTGGAAGGGCTCGGACAGAGAGATGGCCGGCATTTCCACCGGAAAGCCGCCAGCCTGCCAGATGCCGCGCTTGACCTCTTCCACGCGTTGCTTGAAGTGGCTGTGACAGGGGTTGATGTCGCTCCAGGTATTGATGATGGCGATCACCGGCTTGCCAGCATAGTCACTGCGGTGGTAACCCATTTGCGCAGTGCGTGAGCGGTGGCCGAACGAGCGCAAATCCTTCACGCCATACCAGCGGTGGCTGCGCAGCTCCTCAGGCTTTTTTTTCATGGCTTACAGATCGCCCCACACTTCCTGCGCGGTCTCGATGACCAGGCGCAACTTGTTGCGTTGTGCTTCCACGGCGATGTTGTTGCCATGCACCGTGCTGGAAAAGCCGCATTGCGGCGACAGGGCCAATTGCTCGAGCGGCGCGTACTTGGCGGCTTCTTCAATGCGGCGCTTGAGGCTGTCCTTGCTTTCCATTTCGCCGAACTTGGTGGTCACCAGGCCGAGCACCACGATCTTGTCTTTGGGCAGGAAGCGCAGGGGGCGGAAGTCGCCGCTGCGGTCATCGTCGTACTCCAGGAAGTAGGCGTCGATTTTCATTTCCGACAGCAGCGCCTCGGCCACGGGCTCGTAATTGCCTGCGGCGGCATGGGTGCTCTTGAAGTTGCCGCGGCACAAGTGCATGGCCAGCGTCATGCCGGACGGCTTTTGGGCCACCACTTTGTTGATGAAAGTCGCATAGCGGTGGGGCAATTCGTTGGGGTCATCGCCACGCTGGCGGGCGGCCTCGCGCATTTTTTCGTCACACAAATAGGCCAGGTTGGTGTCGTCCATTTGCACATAGGTGCAACCCGCTGCGGCCAGCGAGCGCAGCTCGTCGCCGTAGGCTTGGGCGACATCATCGTAAAACGCGGGGTCGAGCTCGGGGTAAGCGTCTTTGCTGATGCCTGCACGGCCGCCACGGAAGTGCAGCATGGTGGGCGAGGGGATGGTGACCTTGGGCGTGTGGCCGGCCGAGACCTGGCTCTTCAGGTAGTTGAAGTCTGCCAATTGAATGTCTTTGGCATGGCGCACTTTGTCGATGACGCGAATCACCGGGGGGGCCAACTCTTCGCTGCCATCGGGCTTGCGGATGGTGACCGGAATATCGGTTTTCACGCCACCGAGCTGCTCCAGAAAGTCGATGTGGAAATAAGTGCGACGGAACTCGCCATCGGTGATGCTTTTCAGGCCCACGCTTTCCTGGAAGCGAACAATTTCCGTGATGGCCTTGTCTTCCACAGCACGCAGTTGCTCGGCAGAAATTTCACCCTTGGCTTTTTGCGCGCGCGCTTCCAGCAGGTACTGGGGGCGCAGGAAGCTGCCAACATGGTCATAGCGGGCGGGGAGTCGGGTCAGGGACATGGGGTCTCCGGAAAGTTAGGGTCAGGACAAAGGGCTCATCATAAATCCAGGCAGACCGGGCCGGAAGTCCGGTAAGCTAGCGAGGTTGAACTTTCTGTAGGAGACGCGACATGCAAAAAAGAGTATTTATCAGCGCCATCGCCCTGGCAGCGGCCGCTTTCACCGGCGCTGCCCAAGCGCAAGAGACCTTCAAAATCGGCCTGATTCTGCCCATGACCGGCCCTTTTGCCTCGACCGGCAAGCAAATTGAGGCTGCCGTGCGCTTGTACATGGCCCAAAACGGCAGCACTGTGGCCGGTAAAAAGGTCGAGTTGATCCTCAAAGACGACACCGCTGCACCCGACGTCACCAAGCGACTGGCCCAGGAGCTGGTGGTGAATGAAAAAGTCAACGTTTTGGCGGGCTTTGGCCTCACGCCCCTGGCCTTGGCCACCGCGCCCATTGCCACCCAGTCCAAAACCCCCTTGGTGGTGATGGCGGCGGCCACGTCGAGCATCACCCAGGCGTCGCCCTACATCATTCGCACCAGCTTCACCTTGCCCCAAGCGGCTGTGGCCCTGGGCGACTGGGCGCCCAAGGACAACATCAAGCGCGTGGTCAGCCTGGTCTCCGATTTTGGCCCGGGCATTGACGCTGAAAAGTATTTCAAGGACCGCTTCACCTTCAACGGCGGCCAAGTGGTCGAAACCTTGCGCGTGCCCATGCGCAACCCCGATTTCGCGCCCTTCCTGCAAAAGGTGCGTGACATCAAGCCCGATGCGCTCTATGTGTTTGTGCCCTCGGGGGCCGGCACGGCGCTGATGAAACAATTTGCCGAGCGCGGGCTGGACAAGGCCGGCATTCGCCTGATTGGTACCGGCGACGTCACCGACGATGACATCCTCAACGGCATGGGCGATGTGGCCCTGGGCGTGGTCACCTCGCACCATTACTCCACCTCGCACAAGTCGGCCCTGAACCAAAAGTTTGTCCAAGCCTTCGAAAAGGCCAACAACAACCTGCGCCCCAACTTCATGGCCGTGGGTGGCTATGACGGCATGCGCGTGATCTACGAGGCCTTGAAGGCCACCAAAGGCCAGGGCGGCGGCGAGGCCTTGCTCAATGCCATGAAGGGCCAGATTTTTGAGAGCCCGCGCGGCCCGATGTTCATCGACGCCCAAACCCGCGACGTGGTTCACAACATCTACATTCGCAAAGTGGAGAAGGTCAACGGTCAGCTCTTCAACACCGAATTTGAAACCATCAAGGACGTCAAGGACCCGGGCAAAAACAAGTAAGCGGGTGCACGCCGCGGCCTCATGTTGACGATTCTCTTTGATGGCATTGCCTATGGCATGCTGATGTTTGTGCTGGCCGTCGGGCTGGCCATCACGCTGGGCTTGATGAACTTCATCAACCTGGCGCACGGCGCCTTTGCCATGATGGGCGGCTACCTGACAGTGATGCTGATGCAGCGCTGGCAGGTGCCCTTCCTGTGGTGCCTGCCCTTGGCCTTTGTGCTGGTAGGCGTGTTGGGGGCCGTGCTCGAGGCCACCTTGTACCGTGCCATGTACCGAAAGCCGCACCTGGACCAGGTGCTGTTTTCCATTGGCCTGGCCTTCATGGCGGTGGCCGGTGTCGACTACGTGATGGGTTCGAGCCAACAGAACATTCAGTTGCCCGATTGGCTGCGCGGCAGAACCGAGTGGGGCGAAGACCCGTGGACCCTGGGCATGGGGCACTACCGTTTGTTCATCGTTGCGATCTGCGCCCTGCTGACGGTGGTGCTGCAATTGATTTTGTCGCGCACCCGCTTTGGCAGCCGCTTGCGCGCGGCCGTGGACGATCCGGTGGTGGCTGCGGGCATGGGCATTCCGGTGAACCGTGTTTTCCTGCTCACCTTTGCCGTGGGCTCCGGCCTGGCCGGCTTGGGCGGCGCACTGGGGGCGGAAGTGCTCTCGATTGACCCCACGTTCCCGCTCAAGTACATGATTTATTTCCTGATCGTTGTGGCGGTGGGAGGCACCTCGTCCATCACGGGGCCGTTGTTGGCCGCGCTGTTGCTGGGCGTCGCCGATGTGGCGGGCAAGTACTACATCCCGAAACTGGGTGGCTTCATTGTGTACTCCTTGATGATTGCCATTTTGTTGTGGCGTCCGCAAGGCTTGTTTTCTCGGGGGAGCAAGACATGAAGGCCTCCCAGATGTTGTTGGCCAAGTCGCGTTGGCGCGGTTGGGAGTTGCTGTTCATCGTGGCGGCACTGGCCTCGCCTGCGCTCTTGCCTTCCCACGCGATGATGATCAACGAGATTGCCATCACCGCCTTGTTTGCGCTCTCGCTGGATTTGATCTTGGGCTACACCGGCATTGTGTCCCTGGGGCATGCGGCTTTCTTTGGCTTTGGGGCTTATTCGGCGGCCTTGTTCGCCAAGCATCTGGTGCCTGACCCTTTGTTGGGTTTGTGTGTGGCCGCTGTGCTGACCGCTGCGCTGGGCTTGCTGTGCAGCGTCACCATTTTGCGTGGCAGCGACCTCACGCGCCTGATGGTGACCTTGGGGGCTGCCCTGATCTTGCTGGAGTTGGCCAACAAACTGGATGACCTCACTGGCGGTGCCGATGGCCTGCAAGGCGTGCTCATTGGGCCGGTGCTGGGGCGTTTCGACTTCGATCTGGAAGGCAAGGTGGCGGCCTGGTATTCGCTGATCATCGCCTTGGTGTTTTTTGCATTGGCGCGGCGCCTGGTGCATTCGCCGTTTGGCGCCACCTTGATGGCGATTCGCGACAACCGTTTGCGCGCCATGGCCATTGGCATTCCGGTGTCGCAGCGCCTGGTGGTCATTTACACGCTGGCTGCCGGTGTCGCTGGTGTGGCGGGCGGGCTGCTGGCCCAAACCACTGGCTTTGCCTCCCTCGATGTGTTTGCCTTCGAGCGCTCGGCCGATGTCATGCTGATGCTGGTCATTGGGGGCGTTGGCTGGCTTTACGGCGGCGTGGTAGGCGCGGTGGTGTTCAAGATCATTCAGGACCAGTTGTCTGCGGTGACGCCGCAGTACTGGATGTTCTGGATCGGCTTGTTGCTGGTCATCTTGGTGCTGGTGGGGCGTGACCGCTTGTTGCGACCCTTGCGCTGGGGCCGTAGAGGAACATCCTCATGAGCACTGCCATCGTGTTGTCTGCGCAAGGCCTGGTGAAAAAGTTTGGGGGCATCGTGGCCACCCAGAACGTGGACCTGCAGCTCACCGCGGGTGCGCGCCACGCGCTGATTGGCCCCAATGGGGCCGGCAAGACCACCCTGATCAATTTGTTGACGGGCGTGTTGCCGCCCACAGCCGGGCGCATCACGCTCGAAGGCCAGGACATTTCGTATTTGTCACCCCATGAGCGTGTGCGCCGTGGCCTGGTGCGCACCTTTCAGATCAATCAGCTGTTTGACAGCATGACCCCTTTGGAAACGCTGGCGCTGGTGGTGTCGCAACACCGCGGGCAGGGCGGGCGCTGGTGGTCTCGGCTGGGGCAGGACACGCAGGTCAACCAACGGGCCGAGGACTTGCTGACCCAGTTTCACCTGGAAGACGTGATGCACCAGACCACCCGCGAGATGCCTTATGGCAAGCGGCGATTGCTGGAGATCGCGATTGCGCTGGCTTGCGAGCCGCGAGTCTTGTTGTTGGACGAGCCGGTGGCCGGTGTGCCTGCTGGTGAACGCGAAGAACTGCTGGCCACCGTGGCCGCTTTGCCCTCGGACGTGTCGGTACTGCTGATTGAGCACGACATGGACTTGGTGTTCAGCTTTGCCCAGCGCATGACCGTGCTGGTCAACGGCGCGGTGCTGACCGAGGGCACGCCCGAACAGATTGCCAACGACCCGCGGGTGCGCGACGTCTACCTGGGCCATGCCGAATCACAGGCGGTGTCCCATGGCTGACTTGCTGCACGTCGAACAACTGCGCGCAGGCTACGGCGAGGCCGTGGTGTTGCAAGGCATTTCTTTCAGCCTGGCGGCCGGCGAGACCCTGGCTTTGCTGGGGCGCAACGGCACCGGCAAAACCACGTTGATCAACACCCTGGTGGGCGCCACGCGCTGGCACAGTGGGCGCATCATGCTGTCGGGTCAGTCCATCGCGCAATGGCCGTCTTACCAGCGTGTCAGTGGTTTGCCCCAGGGCGGCATGGGCTGGGTGCCGCAAGAGCGCAACATTTTCAAGTCGCTCACGGTCCATGAAAATTTGACCGCTGTGGCATGTCGCAGCGACGCGCCCAAGGCCTGGACGCCCGAGCGTGTGTACCAATTGTTTCCGCGCCTGGCAGAGCGTCGCGGCAACCTGGGCACACAGCTCTCCGGGGGCGAGCAGCAAATGCTCGCGGTGGCGCGCGCCCTGGTGGTCAACCCCAGTGTCTTGCTGCTGGACGAGCCCTTGGAGGGGCTGGCGCCCATCATTGTGGAAGAGTTGTTGGCCGCGATTCGCACCATCACGCGCGACGAGGGCTTGTCGGCCATCATTGTGGAGCAGCATCCGCAGATGATTCTCAGCATTTCCGACAAAGCCATCGTGCTCGAGCGCGGTGAAGTGGTGCATGCCGATGCCGCAAAAAATTTGCAGGCGCAGCCCGATGTGTTGAACCGTTTGCTGGGCGTGCAACGCTGAACTGAATGCTGACCATTTTGAATGTGACAGGGCCGATTTACCTGTCGATCCTTGCTGGCTTTCTGGCCACCCGAACCGGTTTTTTCACCAAGGAAGACAGCCGGGTGCTGAGCAAGTTTGTGCTGAACTTTGCCTTGCCGGCCATGCTGTTCAATGCCTTGGCCAAGCGCTCTCTGGACGACATCCTTCATCCTGGCTATTTGCTGGCCTATGCCTTGGGCTCGCTGCTGGTGCTGGGCTTGGGCATGGCCTTTGACCAATGGCGCACGCGCCGCGGCCTGACGCCTGCGGCACTGGTGGGCATGGGCATGAGCTGCTCCAACAGCGGCTATGTGGGCTTTCCCATTTTGTTGCAGTTGCTGGGACCTGCCGCAGGCGTGGGCATGGCACTCACGCTGTTGGTCGAGAACCTGTTGGTGATTCCGCTGTGCCTGGCCTTGGCCGACGGCGGCGAGTCAAAGCATGCGCGCTGGCAAGACATTGTGCTGGCGAGTTTGCGCCGCCTCACCCGCATGCCCATGTTGTGGGCGATTGTGATGGGCTTTGTTTTTTCCTTGTTGGGCCTTCACTTGCCAGAGGTCTTGTCGCGCAGCATCAACCTCTTTGCCGTGGCTTGCTCTGCCTTGGCCTTGTTTGTGAATGGCAACGCACTGTCGGGCATTGCCTTCAAACCGCTGTTGAAAGAAATCCGCTGGGTCACCCTGGGCAAACTGGTGCTGCATCCCTTGTTGGTGGGCTTGAGCTTTCTGCTGGTGGGGCCGATCGAGCCGAGCTTGTTCGTCTCTGGCATTGTTTTGGCCAGCATGCCCATGATGAGCCTCTATGTGGTGCTCGGCCAGCGTCACGGCCAAGAGGCCTTCTGCGCAGCTGCCATGCTGTTCACCACCGTGGTGTCGTTCTTCACCATCAGCGCCATCCTCTGGGCCCTGAACCACTTGCCCGGCTGGCACCCCCCCAGCTTCTAACGTCCTTGCGAGGCCCCAAAGGGGCCGCGGCAATCTCTGATCGGCGCAATATCACCGCGCCGCGCTTGTGATGACGCTGGAGACCATGTCTTTGGCCAATTGAAGGGATTCTTTGTGCGTGGGCGTGAGCGGCCTTCGCGCAGACCACACCAGCATCAGTTGGCTCAACAGTTGCGGCTTCTCGATTTCATGCACGCTGAAATCCTTTGGGTTATTGAAATTGCTCAGGGTGTAAGAGGGCAAGACCGCATAGCCCAGGCCTTCTTTCACCACTTCCAGAATCGCATTCAGCCCGTCGATCTCCAGCGCGATGTGCGGCTTGCATTGAATGCGCGCCATTTCTGTATCGATCAGGATGCGAAAGGCGTTGGGACGGCTAGGCACAATCAAGGGCAAATTGGCCAGAGCCGACAAGGGCACGCGCGGTTTCAAGCTGGGGACCTTGTCAGGCGTTTTCTTGCGCCCGGCGATCAGAATCAGGGACTCCTCATGCAGCAAGCTCATTTCCAGGTCGGGGGAGAGGGGCGGGTTGTACAGCACGGCCATGTCCAGGCGGCCTGCGCGCAGGCTTTCGTACATCAGCAGGGAGAAGCCCTCGGTCAGGGTCAGTTGCGCCCTGGGCAAGCGTTGACGAAAGGCGAAGGTGAGAGGCACCGTGATCAGCCGCGACAAGCTGGGCGGCAGGCCGATGGACACCCGGCCCCCCAAGGCGCCCCGTGCGGCGCCCAAGTCTTCCCGGGCCAGGGCCACCTGGTGCAGGATGCCTCGGCCATGCTCCAGCATGAGCAAGCCCGCTTCGGTCAGGGTCACGCCCCGGCCATTGCGAACCAGCAAGCTTTGGTGCAGTTCCACCTCGAGTTGTCGCACATGCCGGCTCAGCAGGGGTTGCTGCACGCCCAATGCCATGGCCGCTCGGGTGAAGCTGCCCAGTTCGGCCACCCGCACAAAAGATTCAATCTGTTTCAGGTCCATGGCATCAGTGAATATGAAAATGAATAACGAATTATGAGCTATTTGAAATCGTCATAACAGCTAGTGGCTTGCTGATGCGGCTGAAGGTCTGCTTCCTCTCTAAAATTCCGGCATGCAAACCCCCATTCCCTGTCTCTTCATGCGTGGCGGCACCTCCAAGGGGCCGTTTTTCAACGAAGCCGATTTGCCCGCCGATGTGGCCACCCGCGACCGCGTGCTGCTGTCGGTGATGGGGTCGCCCGACAAGCGGCAAATCGATGGCCTGGGCGGCGCCCATCCGCTGACCAGCAAAGTGGCCATCGTGCGCAAGAGCACCACGCCTGGGGTCGACCTGGATTTTCTGTTTGCCCAACTGCAACCCGACAAAGAGACGGTGGACACCACTCCCAATTGCGGCAACATGCTGGCGGGTGTGGTGCCCTTTGCTTTGGAAACAGGCTTGGTGCAAGCGCAAGGCGACACCAGCACCTTTCGCGTGCTGACCCTGAACACCGACATGCAATGCGATGTCACCGTGCAAACGCCGCTGGGGCCCAAAGGTCGCTATGTGGCATACGAGGGCGCTGCGCGCATTGACGGTGCCCCTGGCAGTTCCGCGCCCATCACCATCAACTTTCTCGATACCGCCGGTTCGGTGTGTGCCGGCTTGCTGCCTACGGGCCGCGTCAAGGATCGCATTCGTGTGGAACCTACGGCCACCCTGGGTGGCTTCGAACCTTTTGAAATCGATGTGACCTGCATCGACAACGGCATGCCCTTGGTGATCTTCAAGGCCAGCGACATGGGGCGCACAGGCTATGAGTCGGTGGCCGACATGAATGCCGATGGCGAGCTGAAAACCCGCATCGAGGCATTGCGCCTCAAGGTCTCGCACCTCATGGGCTTGGGCGATGTGACGACCAAGAACTATCCAAAGATGACCTTGGTTGCGCCGGCTCGCAATGGCGGCAGTCTGAGCACCCGCAGCTTCATTCCGCATGTGTGTCATGACGCCATTGGCGTGATGGCCGCCGTCACCGTGGCCACGGCCTGTGTGCTCGAAGGTTCGGTGACGCAGGGCGTTGCGGTCATGCCCTCGGGCCATACCCAGACCGTCTCGGTCGAACATCCGACCGGCGAGTTCAGCGTAGAGCTTGGCCTGGACCCTGCCAACCCGCAAAACGTCACACGTGCCGCCTTGCTGCGCACCGCCCGCGTGCTGATGCGCGGCGAGGTGATGGTGCCGGCCAGTGTCTGGCACAAGGCCTGATTTTTCAAACACTCTTTCGATTCAAGCAAGGACACCCGATGAGCCAATCCCATCCCCTGATCATTGACGTGCATGGCCACTACACCACGGCCCCCAAGGCATTGGAAACCTGGCGCAACCAGCAAATAGCAGGTATCCAAGATCCCGCGGTCATGCCCAAGGTCAGTGACCTGAAAATCAGCGACGATGAGCTGCGCGAGACCATCGAGAACAACCAGCTCAAGCTGATGAAAGAGCGGGGCAGCGACCTGACCATTTTCAGCCCGCGCGCCAGCTTCATGGCCCACCACATTGGTGACTTTCAAATTTCGGCCACCTGGGCTGCGATTTGCAATGAATTGTGCTACCGCGTGTCGCAACTCTTCCCCAACAACTTCATTGCGGCCGCCATGTTGCCGCAGTCGCCCGGCGTGGACCCCAAGACCTGCATTCCAGAGCTGGAGAAGTGCGTCAAGGAATACGGCAACGTAGGCATCAACCTCAACCCCGACCCCTCGGGTGGCCACTGGACCTCGCCGCCCTTGAGCGACCGTCACTGGTACCCTATTTACGAAAAAATGGTGGAGTACGACATCCCCGCCATGATCCACGTGTCCACCAGCTGCAACAGCTGCTTTCACACCACCGGGGCGCATTACCTGAATGCCGACACCACGGCCTTCATGCAGTGCCTGACCTCGGACTTGTTCAAGGACTTTCCGACGCTGAAGTTTTTGATCCCGCATGGCGGCGGTGCCGTACCCTACCACTGGGGTCGTTTCCGGGGCCTGGCCCAGGAACTGAAGAAGCCGCTGTTGCAAGAGCATTTGCTGAACAACATCTTTTTTGACACCTGCGTGTACCACCAGCCCGGCATCGACCTGCTGACCAAGGTGATTCCGGTGGACAACATTTTGTTCGCCAGCGAAATGATTGGCGCGGTGCGCGGCATCGATCCTGAGACCGGCCATTATTTCGACGACACCAAGCGCTACGTCGAAGGCACGTCCAACCTGAACGCCGAGCAGCGCTACAAAGTGTATGAAGGCAACGCCCGCCGCGTGTTCTCGCGCCTGGACACCGCCCTCAAGGCCCAAGGCCGCTGAAACTGTTTGATTGGCACGGAGCAACACATGAGCATGAACAACCTGGGCATCGTCAAGCGCAACATCGTGCGCGCCGACAAAGCCGCTGTCGATAAACTGAGCCGTTTCGGCGTGGCCACCATCCACGAGGCCATGGGCCGTGTGGGTTTGATGAAGCCTTACATGCGCCCGATTTATTCGGGGGCCCACATCGCAGGCACCGCCGTGACGGTGCTGCTGCATCCTGGCGACAACTGGATGATGCATGTCGTGGCCGAGCAATTGCAACCCGGTGATGTGGTGGTGGCGGCGATCACGGCCGACAACTGCGATGGTTTTTTTGGCGACTTGCTCGCGACCTCGTTCATGGCTCGCGGCGCCCGTGCGCTGATCATCGATGCCGGCGTGCGCGATGTGGCCGAACTGACCAAGATGGGCTTTCCTGTGTGGAGCAAGGGCATCAGCGCCAAGGGCACCATCAAGGCCACTTTGGGCTCGGTGAACATTCCGGTGGTGTGCGCGGGCGCGCAAGTGAACCCCGGCGACGTGGTGGTGGCCGATGACGACGGCGTGGTGATCGTGCCGGCCGCGGTGGCCCAACAAGCAGCAGACGCCGCTGAGGCGCGTGAAGCCAATGAGGGCGAAAAGCGCGCCAAGCTGTCCGCGGGTGTGCTCGGCCTGGACATGTACAAGATGCGTGAGCCGCTGGAAAAAGCCGGCCTCAAGTACATCGATTGAGCTTGCGTGGCATGGCCACCGATTGATGTTGAACAAAGGCAAATGACCATGAAACAAGCTGACATTCGACGCTGGGGCCTGGGCCTCTGCCTGGCCTGGGTCACTGCCCTGTGTGGCGCCCAAACCTATCCCTCCAAGCCCATCAAGGTGGTGGTGGGTTATGCCGCAGGCGGTGCGGTCGACATCGTCGCGCGCACCGTGGGACAAAGCTTGTCCAACAGCATGGGTCAGCCCGTGGTAGTGGAGAACAAGCCGGGCGCTGGCACCAACATCGCCGTGAAGTCGGTGATTGCGGCGGACCCGGATGGCTACACCTTGATGATGGCGGCCAATGCCTTGGCGGCCAACATGTCCTTGTACAAGCCTGTGCCCTTTGATGCCGAGCGCGACCTCGTGCCGGTGTCGATGATTGGCCGTGTGCCGGTGGTGATTGCCACGGGCGCGCAGTCTGGCATCGGCAGCCTTTCCAAGTTGCTGGAAATGGGCAAGAACAAAGCCACACCGTTGTCATTCGCCAGTCCCGGCAATGGCTCGACGCCGCACATGGCCGTGGAGTTGTTTGCGCGCGCGGCCGGCATCAGCCTGCTACATGTGCCGTACCGTGGCGGCTCACCGGCCATCACCGACACGATCGGCGGGCAAGTGCCGCTGGTGGCCGTGAACGCGCTGGAAGTGTTGCCTCATGCGCGCAGCGGCAAGCTGAAGGTTCTGGCGGTGCTCAGCCCCAACCGCACCAGCAATTTTCCTGATGTGCCCACCATTGCCGAGTCCGGTTTTCCCGGTTTTGAAGCCTCGGTCTGGTACGGATTGGTCGCGCCGGCCGCGACGCCCAAACCCATCGTGCAAAAACTCCATGCCGAAGTTCAGAAAGCCCTGCAAAACCAGGAAGTGCGCGAGCGCATGACCGCCGTGGGCGGTGAGGTGGTGCCGGCCTCGGCCGAGCAGTTCGGCGCGCTGATTCGCAGCGAGCGCCAGCGTTACGAGAAGCTCGTGCGCGAGGCCAACATCCAACCCAATTGAAGAAGGAAGACCCATGGAATTTCAAAAAACGCCTGGCTGGCTGGACTGGTACAGCGACCCCAGCAAGCCCCGCTTTCAAGTGCCCGCCGGCGCGGTAGACGCGCATTGCCACGTGTTTGGCCCGGGCGCCGAGTTCCCCTATGCGCCTGAGCGCAAGTACACCCCGTGCGATGCTTCCAAGCACCAGTTGTATGCCTTGCGCGACCACCTGGGCTTTGCCCGCAATGTGGTGGTGCAAGCCACCTGCCATGGCTCGGACAACCGCGCGATGGTGGATGCGCTGGTGAATTCCCATGGCAAAGCGCGTGGCGTGGCCACGGTCAAGCGCAGCGTCAGCGATGCCGAACTGCAAGCCATGCACGATGCTGGCGTGCGCGGCGTGCGCTTCAACTTCGTCAAGCGCTTGGTCGACTTCACCCCCAAAGACGAGTTGATGGAAATCGCCGCACGCATTGCCCGCTGGGGTTGGCATGTGGTCATCTACTTCGAGGCGGTGGACTTGCCCGAGTTGTGGGACTTCTTCACGGCCTTGCCTACCACGGTCGTGGTGGACCACATGGGCCGCCCCGACGTCAGCAAGCCTGTGGACGGTCCGGAGTTTGAGCTCTTTGTGAAATTCATGCGCGAGCACAGCAATGTCTGGAGCAAGGTGAGTTGCCCAGAGCGGCTCTCGCTGACGGGCCCCAAGGCCTTGAACGGCGAGGCCGCGGCGTACCGCGATGTCGTGCCGTTTGCGCGCCGCATTGTCGAGTTGTTCCCGGACCGCGTGTTGTGGGGCACCGATTGGCCGCACCCCAATTTGAAAGACCACATGCCCGATGACGGCTTGCTGGTGGATTTCATTCCGCACATTGCACCGACCGCTGAAGCACAGCGCAAGCTGTTGGTGGACAATCCGATGCGGCTTTATTGGCCCGAAGAAGTGAAAGCTTGACCATGGCACTCGAAAAACCTTACCAGGACGTTCCTGGCACCACCATCTTTGACGCGGAGCAGTCTCGCAAGGGCTACTACCTCAATCAATTTTGCATGTCTCTCATGAAGGCTGACAACCGTGCCCGCTTCAAGGCCGACGAGCGCGCCTATTTGAACGAATGGGCCATGACCGAGCCGCAAAAGCAAGCCGTGTTGGACCGCGACTTGAACCGTTGCATTGCGCTGGGCGGCAACATTTATTTCCTGGCCAAGATCGGTGCCACCGATGGCAAGAGCTTTCAGCAAATGGCGGGCAGCATGACGGGCATGACCGAAGAGGAATACCGCAACATGATGATCGCTGGTGGCCGCTCGGTCGAAGGCAACCGCCGCATTGGCGAAGACGGCGACGCGCAAGCGCATCGCCAGCCCCAAGGACAATCTCACCTCAAAGCGAGCAACTGACATGGCCCGTATCACCGCCAGCGTTTACACCTCCCACGTGCCCGCCATTGGCGCCGCACTCGACCTGAAAAAAGACCACGAGCCTTACTGGCAGCCTTTGTTCAAGGGGTACGAATACTCCAAGCAGTGGCTCAAGGACAACAAGCCCGACGTGATCTTTTTGGTTTACAACGACCACGCCACGGCGTTCAGCCTGGAAATGATTCCCACTTTTGCGATTGGCACGGCCGCCGAGTTCCAGCCTGCCGATGAAGGCTGGGGGCCACGCCCGGTGCCCAAAGTGATGGGGCATCCCGAGTTGGCCGCGCACATTGCGCAATCGGTGATTCAGCAAGACTTTGACCTCACCATCGTCAACAAAATGGACGTCGACCATGGCTTGACCGTGCCCTTGTCGCTGATGTGCGGCCAGCCCGATGCCTGGCCTTGCCCCGTGATCCCGTTTGCGGTGAACGTGGTGCAGTATCCCGTGCCCAGTGGCCAGCGCTGCTTCAACCTCGGCAAGGCGATCCGCAAAGCCGTGGAAAGCTATGACCAAGACCTGAAGGTTCAAATTTGGGGCACGGGTGGCATGAGCCATCAGCTGCAAGGCCCGCGCGCTGGCCTGATCAACCGCGCGTTCGACAACGACTTCCTCGACAAATTGATCAGCACCCCCCAAGCCGCTGCCGATATTCCCCACATTGACTACGTGCGTGAAGCTGGCAGCGAGGGCATTGAGCTGGTGATGTGGCTGATCGCGCGCGGCGCCATGGCCGATGTGGCCGGCGGCGCAGCACCCAAGCTGGCCCATCGCTTCTACCATGTGCCGGCATCGAACACGGCCGTGGGCCACGCGATTCTGGAAAATTCAATCTGAAGGACTGCTCATGAAAACCATCAAAGTCGCGCTGGCCGGTGCCGGCGCATTCGGCATCAAGCATTTGGACGGCATCAAGAACATCGATGGCGTGGAAGTGGTGTCGCTGATCAGCCGTGATTTGGACAAGACCCGCGAAGTGGCGGACAAGTACGGCATTGGCCACGTTACCACCGACTTGGCCGACAGCTTGGCCTTGCCCGAAGTGGACGCGGTGATTCTCTGCACGCCCACCCAAATGCATGCCTCGCAATCCATTCAATGCTTGAAGGCGGGCAAGCACGTGCAAGTGGAAATTCCACTGGCCGACAGCTGGAGGGACGCTGAAGAAGTGGTGGCCCTGCAAAAGCAAACCGGCTTGGTTGCCATGTGTGGCCACACCCGCCGCTTCAACCCCAGCCATCAGTGGGTGAATCAGAAAATCAAGGCCGGCGAGTTCAACATTCAGCAAATGGATGTGCAGACCTATTTCTTCCGTCGCACCAACATGAACGCCTTGGGCCAGCCCCGCAGCTGGACCGACCACCTGCTGTGGCACCACGCTGCGCACACGGTCGACCTGTTTGCCTACCAGTGCGGCAGCCCGATTGTGAAGGCCAACGCCGTGCAAGGCCCCATCCATCCCAACTTGGGCATCGCCATGGACATGAGCATTCAGTTGAAGGCTGCCAACGGCGCCATTTGCACCTTGTCGCTGTCCTTCAACAACGATGGCCCGCTGGGCACCTTCTTCCGTTACATCGGCGACAGCGGAACTTACATCGCACGCTACGATGATCTGTTCTCTGGCAAAGAAGAAAAAATCGATGTGTCCAAGGTGGCAGTCAGCATGAATGGCATCGAGCTGCAGGACCGCGAATTCTTTGCCGCCATTCGCGAAGGTCGTGAACCCAATTCCAGCGTGGCGCAGGTGTTGCCTTGCTACAAGGTTTTGCACGACCTGGAACAGCAACTTTCTTGAGGCCAACGCCATGACCACACGCTCACTGGGCCCGTTCAACGTTCACCCCATTGGGCTGGGGTGCATGAACCTCAACCACGCCTACGGCAAGCCGCCCAGTCCGGAGGTGGCGCGTGACCTGTTGCACAAGGCGCTGGACCTGGGCGTGACGCTGTTCGACACGGCCGCGCTGTATGGTTTTGGCGCCAATGAGTCTTTGATCGGGCCGGTGCTCAAGCCGTACCGCGATCGCATCACCCTGTGTTCCAAAGGGGGCATGGCGGGCGTGAATTTCCCTGATGGCCTGAGGCGCGTGATCAATGGCCGGCCCGAGGCCATTCGCCTGAACTGTGAAGACAGTTTGCGGCGCTTGGGCACGGACGTCATTGACCTCTACTACTTGCACCGCTGGGACAAGCAAGTGCCGATCGAAGAGAGCGTGGGCGCCATGAGCGACCTGGTGCGCGCCGGCAAAGTGCGTACCCTGGGGCTGAGCGAAGTTTCCGCGACCACGCTGCGCAAAGCCCATGCGGTCCATCCCATCACGGCGGTGCAGACCGAGTATTCCCTGTGGACCCGCAACCCCGAGATTGCGGTGTTGCAGGCCTGCGACGAGTTGGACGTGACCTTTGTCGCTTTCAGTCCTGTGGCGCGTGGTTTTTTGTGTGGTCAGCCGATTGACCTGGCGGGGCTGGATGCCAAAGACATTCGCCGTTCGATGCCGCGCTTCACCCCTGAGAACTACGCAGCCAACGAAAGACTGCTACCGGCTTACCATGAGATTGCGAAATCGGTAGGCTGCACACCGGCGCAACTGGCCCTGGCATGGTTGCTGCACAAGCACCCTGGCGTGATTCCCATTCCGGGCACGGCGAACATTGCGCACCTGGAGGAAAACATGGGCGCCGTGAACGTTGCTTTGTCAGGTGAGCACATGGCGGCGCTGGAAGCGCTGATCCATCCGAGCGCGGTCGTTGGCGCCCGCTACAGCCCCCAAAATTCCCTCGAAGTCGATACTGAGACTTGGTGAGTCGCAACCCCCCTTCATGGGCGCCAGGTTTTTTTCAAGCGGAAAAAAACCTGGCAACTGGTATCGGTTGAGCTGAGGGTAACTGGCAAATGCCATGCGCCAGTCGGCAAACTGTCGCGAGCCTTGGGGTTCCCGCACCAAGAGCTCAAGGTCGTGGTGCCTCGGGTCGCTTTGAAGGCTTCGCCACATCTGGTCCAAGGCTAGTGGCGTTCCCTCAATGCATTGATAAAACTGGTCTTGCGTATAAATCAGCAAGCCCGTGATCCCAAGTTGCTTGTTGCGTTTTCTGGCTTCGGTCAGCAAGTGGAACAGATGCAAGCTCCCCAATGTTTGGGCAGCGATTGATTTGTAAGTCAAACGTTCTAACATGGAGGTGGGTGTTGCCTAAAGAATGCATGCATCGTAAAAAAATAACTTGATGCCAGCCTTACATTTTGGGTAGCAGGCCTTTCAACACCGTTTGCAATTGCGCCCGTAGCCAGACATGCACTGGGTCTTGCTGATGGCGCAGATGCCAGATGGCATACATGGGCATGGTGGGCGCGTCGATGGGGATGGTGGCATCGGCCATGCCTCTGAGCAAGCCCTGGCGTAACAATCCTGGCAGCGTGGCAATGCGCGCGGTCCCTGTGATGAAGCCAGGGACGCCGCCGAAACTGCTGACCGTCACAGCAAACTTGCGCCTCAGCTTCAAGCGCTCCAGTGTTTCGTCCAAGTCCAAGCGCCGCTGGTTCGCATGCACCACGGCCACATGTTCTGCATCCAGGTACTGTTTGAGCGTGCGTGGTGGCTTGCGAACCTGGGGGTCATAGAAGACGCGGTAGCTGTCAGAGAACAGTCGCTGGTGCATGATGTCCGTGGCATCCGGCGGGCGAGGGCTGATGACCAATTCGCAGTCTTTGTCACGCAACATGTCGGCGCTGGGCACATCCGAGGGCAACACGCGCAAGCTCACACGGGGCGCAATGGTTTGAATTTGCTGGAGCAGCGCTGGCAGCAACAAGTCCCGTTGCAAGTCGTTCGCGGCGATGGAAAAGCAGCGGTCCAGTGCGGCGGGCTCAAAACCCTGCTTGACGCCAAACCCTTGGATGCGCTCAAGCAATTCTCGCGCTTGCACGGCGAGCGTCTCAGCGCGGGCAGTGGGCACGATGCCCCGGCCTGACTTCACAAAGAGGGCATCCCCGGCCAAGGCCCGCAACCGGTCAATTTGGTGGCTGACGGCTGATTGCGTGACGCCCAAAGCGTTGGCAGCGCCCGTCACCGAGCCTTGCTCAATGACGGTGACCAAGAGCTTGAGCAAATGACCATCCAGGTTCAATGGATCAATATTTTTCATGCAATAGATGACAATAAATGATTTATTTTATGGGTTGACTTGCTCAGAATTGGGGTCTCCTCGTTTTCAGTGCAATAAGTGACGGTACGAAAAGCTAGCACTGGC
>CAYTZZ010000017.1:0-70622 GCA_964442645.1 uncultured Bordetella sp.
CAAGGAAGGCGACGAGATCACGGCCGTGGTCGTCAACGTCGACCGCAAGACCCGCAACATCCAGTTGTCCATCAAGGCCAAGGATGCCGCTGACCAGCAAGAAGCCATGGCTTCGCTGAACCAGCAAGCATCGCGTGAAAACGCCGGCACCACCAGCCTGGGCGCCCTGCTGCGCGCCAAGCTGGACAACAACGGCTGAGACGGGACGCTTTCATGACCCGCAGCGATTTGGTGGAAGAACTGGCGGCCCGCTTTGGGCAGCTGACGCACCGCGACGCAGAGTTCGCCGTCAAGACCCTTCTTGACGCGATGAGCGATGCGCTGGTGCGCGGACACCGAATTGAGCTGCGCGGTTTTGGGACCTTCTCGATCAACCGTCGCCCGCCGCGCATGGGACGCAACCCGCGTTCGGGCGAGAGCGTGGCGATTCCCGAAAAGCGGGTGCCCCACTTCAAGCCAGGCAAAGCCTTGCGTGAAGCGGTGGACGCCCGCACCCCGGCCCTGTTGGAGCTACCCACCCAATAAATGCCGGTTTGGGTTTTCCCTTGTGGCGGGCTTAAAATCAGGGCCTGTCACAGAGGAACCCCCTTGAAAAAACTCCTGTGGCTGCTTCAGTGGACGCTGAAGGCGGCCATTTTTTTTACCCTCTTCGCTTTCGCCCTGAACAACCAGGACGATGCCACTGTGCATTTCTTTTTTGGCACCCAGTGGCGTGCGCCCATGGTGCTGGTGGTGCTGAGCGCCTTTGTGCTGGGGGTGGTGGTGGGTGTCTTGGGCATGGTGCCGCGCTGGTGGCGTGAGCGCCGTGTGGCGCAACAGGCCCAGGCCCAAAGCAGTCCGGCCGTGCCTGAAACGCCAGTCGCGCCCACGGTGGCGCAACCTGTGCAGCCGGCCACGCCGCCGGACGCTGTTCATGGACTTTGACCTCAGCTGGATTTTGCTGGGCCTGCCTCTGGCCTTTGGCCTGGGCTGGTTGGCCTCCCGGTTGGACCTGCGCCAACTGCGCATGGAAAACCGGCAGAACCCAAAAGCCTACTTCAAGGGCCTGAACCATTTGCTGAATGAACAGCAAGACCAGGCCATCGACGCCTTCATCGAAGCGGTTCAACAAGACCCCGACACCAGCGAGTTGCATTTCGCGCTGGGCAACCTGTTTCGCCGGCGCGGCGAGTTCGAGCGGGCGGTACGGGTTCACCAGCATTTGCTCTCGCGCGCCGACCTCAGCAGCGCCGACCGCGACCGAGCCCAGCATGCGCTGGCGCTGGACTTTTTGAAAGCCGGCCTGCTGGACCGCGCAGAGGAATGCCTGCGCAAGCTCGACGGCACGGCCTTTGAAGCCCAAGCCCAACTGGCCCTGCTGAGCATTTACGAACGCTCCCGCGACTGGCCGCAGGCGGCCGAGATGGCGCAAAGGCTGGCCCAGTCAGGGCAAGGCAATTTTGAGGTGCGCCAGGCGCACTATCTGTGCGAACAAGCGGCCACGGTCGCAGACACCGACCCCGCACAAGCCGAAGCCTTGCTCAAGCAAGCCATCACCCTGGCGCCCCGGGCCGCGCGCGCCACCATGGCCCTGGCACAACTGGAAGACAAGCAAAAGCGGCCCCAGCACGCCTACGAGGTCTTGCTGAGCCTGGCTCAGCGCAACCCCACCTTCGTGCCCCTGCTGGCATCGCGCTTGGCCAGCCTGGCCATTCAACTGGGGCACACACCGCAAGCCCAGGCGCTGTTGACAGCGCATTACGAAGCCACGCCTTCGCTGGACGTGCTGGATGCGCTGGTGAACCTGGACATTTCCGAAGGCTGTGACACGGCGCGCGACTGGTATGCGCGCCATCTGGAGCGCGAGCCTTCGCTGGTGGCTGCCTCGCAGTGGATTGCACGCGAGCAGCTGGCCGACGAGGCGCGCCGACCCGCTTTGGCGCGCGCCATGGAGCGGGCGGTCAAACCCTTGAAGCGCTACCGCTGTGCCGCCTGCGGCTTTGAAGCGCAGCAGCACTTCTGGCAATGCCCGGGCTGCCAGGCCTGGGACAGCTACCCCCCCCGTCGAATTGAGGAACTATGAACCTGCCCTCGCTTGAACGACTCTCGCAATCCAAGGTGCTGGTGGTCGGCGATGTGATGCTCGACCGCTACTGGTACGGCTCGGTGGACCGCATCAGCCCCGAAGCCCCCGTGCCCGTGGTGCGGGTGACGCGCGAGGAAGACCGCCTGGGCGGCAGTGCCAACGTGGCCTACAACGTGGTCACGCTGGGCGCGCAAGTCAGCCTTTTGAGCGTGGTGGGTGACGACGAGGCCAGCCACCAGCTCGAGGCCTTGCTGGCCCAAACCGGCATCACGCCTTGCCTGGGCCGTGACCCGCAACTCAAAACCACCGTCAAGCTGCGCGTGATTGGCCGCCAGCAGCAATTGTTGCGCGCCGACTTCGAGAACGCCCCGCAAACTGAAGTGCTGGCCTCGCAAACCGACCAGTTTCGCGCGCTCTTGCCGCAGCACCAGGCCATTTTGTTTTCCGATTACGGCAAAGGCGGCCTGGCCCATGTGGCCGACATGATTGCCGCCGCACGCGCGCAAGGCTGCCCGGTACTGATCGACCCCAAGGGCAGCGACTACTCGCGCTACCAAGGCGCCACCGTCATCACCCCCAACCGGGCCGAACTGCAAGAGGTGGTGGGGCGTTGGACAGACGAGCAAGACTTGCTGACCAAAGCGCAAAACCTGCGCCAATCGCTGCAACTCGACGCCTTGCTGCTGACCCGCAGCGAGGAGGGCATGAGCCTGTTCGATGCGCAAGGCGTGACCCATGTGGCCGCGCAAGCGCGCGAAGTGTTTGATGTGACAGGCGCGGGCGACACTGTGATCGCCACCCTGGCGGCTTTGCTGGCCAGCGGCCTGTCTTTGCGTGATGCATTGCCCTGGGCCAACCGGGCCGGCGGCATCGTCGTTGGAAAATTCGGGACGGCCACTGTGTCGTACCAGGAGCTTTGTGCATGAAAATCGTGGTCACCGGCGCGGCTGGCTTCATTGGCAGCAACATCATTCGCGGCCTCAATGCGCGCGGCATCAGCAACATCATCGCCGTCGATGACCTGACCGAGGGCGACAAGTTTCGCAACCTCGCGGACCTGCAGATCGACGATTACCTGGACCATCACGGTTTTTACGAGCGCTTTGCGCGCGGCGAGTTTGGCGCCGTCGAGGCCGTGTTCCATGAAGGCGCCTGCAGCGACACCATGGAAAGCAATGGCCGCTACATGATGGACAACAACTACGGCGTGTCCTGCCAGTTGTTCGAGGCCTGCCAGGCAAGCGGCACCCGATTGCTGTACGCCTCCTCGGCGGCCACCTATGGCGGCTCGGACACCTTTCGCGAAGAGCCGGCCTGCGAGCACCCGCTGAACGTCTATGGCTACTCCAAGCTGTTGTTTGACCAACGCTTGCGCCGCCTCACGGGTTTGCATTTTGAAAAAGCCAAACACCAGGTGGTGGGCTTTCGCTATTTCAATGTCTATGGCCCGCGTGAGCAACACAAGGGACGCATGGCCAGTGTGGCGTTTCACCAGCACCACCAATTCCGCCAGGAAGGGCGCGTCAAGCTGTTCGGTGAGTACGGCGGCTACGGCCCGGGCGAACAGCAACGCGACTTTGTCTTCATCGACGATGTGGTGGCCGTCAACTTGTGGTTCTTCGACCATCCCGAGCGCTCAGGCCTGTTCAACCTGGGCAGCGGGCGCGCCCAGCCCTTCAACGATGTGGCGCTTTCCGTGGTCAATGCAGAGCGTGCAGTGCGTTCCGAGCAAGCCCTGACGCTGGCGCAAGCCGTGCAAGCCGGCCTGATTGCATACATCCCCTTCCCCGATGCCTTGCGCGGCAAATACCAGTGCTTCACCCAGGCCGATCTGAGTGCTTTGCGCGCAGCGGGTTGCGACCACCGCTTTGCCGATGTGCGCACAGGGGTGACGCAGTACATGGCCACGCTGGCCCAAGGCTGAGCATGCAGGCGATGGCGCGTTTTGCGACGGCCATCGTTTCGAGTCTTGTGAGCGCCAGCGTCTGCGCGCTGGACATCCAGTCAGCCACAGAAGCCGAGCTCGACAGCTTGCGTGGCATGGGCCCCAGCCTCTCCGCCAAAGTGCTGGCCGCACGTGCAGAAAAGCCCTTTGACAACTGGGCCGACCTGATGCAGCGCGTCAACGGCATTCGCGAAGCCACGGCACAGCGCTTGTCCGACCAGGGCTTGACGGTGCAAGGCCTGGCCTACAAGTCACCTCACAAGCCCGCTCACAAAGCGCCGTAACCGCCCCCACCCGGCGTGTGAATTTCAAACACATCGCCCGGCGCCATTTGGGTTTGCCCGATGTGGTCCAGCACTTCCACCGCGCCATCGGCCCGCACCACGCGGTTCAGGCCCGTCGCGCCAGCGCCGCCGCCTGCCAAGCCAAACGCGGGGTGCTTTCGCCCGTTCGACAAAATACCCGCCGTCATCGACTCCAGGAATTCGACGCGCCGCACGCCGCCTTGCCCGCCGGGCCACTGCCCCGCACCGCCGGAGCCATCACGCAGGCTGTAGCTGAGCAGGCGCACCGGGAAACGGAATTCCAGCACCTCGGGATCGGTCAGGCGCGAGTTGGTCATGTGGGTTTGCACCACGCTGGTTCCTGGGAAGCCGCCCGTCACCTCGCCCTGCGCATTGAAAACTGGCCCGGCGCCGCTGCCCCCTGAGAGAGTTTCATAGTACTGGTAGCGCGCATTGCCAAAGGTGAAGTTGTTCATGGTGGGTTGGCTGCCCGCCATCACCCCCAGTGCGCCATACAGCGCATTGGTGATGCAGCTCGAGGTTTCCACATTGCCAGCCACCACCGAGGCCGGCGGCCTGGGGTTCAGCATCGACCCTTCGGGGATGATCACCTGAATGGGCTTGAGGCAGCCCGCGTTCAAGGGAATGTCGTCTTCCACCAAGGTGCGGAACACATACAGCACCGCCGCCATGCAAACGGCCCGAGGCGCATTGAAGTTGTTGGCTTGCTGCGCCGAGGTGCCGCTGAAGTCAATCACCGCGCTGCGCGCCTTGGCAACCATGGACACCGCCACCTGAATCTGCGCGCCATTGTCCAGTGGCAGCGTGAAGCTGCGCTGGGTGGTGCCCAAGCGTTCAATGGCCCGTCGCACGGATTCTTCGGCGTTGTCTTGCACATGGCGCATGTAAGCCTGCACCACGTCCAGCCCAAATTGATCGACCATGCGCCGCAGCTCTTGCACGCCTTTTTCATTGGCCGCAATTTGGGCTTTGAGGTCGGCCAGGTTTTGTGCCGGGTTGCGACTGGGGTAAGGGCCCGAAGACAGCAAGGCCGTCATCTCGGCTTCGCGCAGCACGCCACGGTCAACCAGCTTGAAATTCTGAATCTGCACGCCCTCTTCATCGATGGTGGTCGAGAACGGGGGCATGGACCCCGGCGAGGTGCCGCCAATGTCGGCGTGGTGACCGCGCGAGCCCACGTAAAACAAAGGCTGCGCCTCGTCGGCCAAATAGACCGGCGTGATCACCGTGACATCGGGCAAGTGCGTGCCGCCATGGTAGGGGTCGTTCAGCACATAAACGTCGCCAGGCTGCATGCGGCCATGGTTCTCGCGAATCACGGTCTTGATGCTTTCGCCCATCGAGCCCAGGTGCACCGGCATGTGCGGCGCATTGGCAATCAGGTTGCCCTCGGCGTCAAACAGCGCGCACGAAAAATCCAGGCGCTCTTTGATGTTCACCGAGTACGCGGTGTTCTGCAGTTGCAAGCCCATTTGCTCGGCGATGTTCATGAACAGGTTGTTGAACACCTCGAGCAACACCGGGTCCACCCGCGTGCCTGCGGCGTATTGCACCGCACGTGCCTCGACCCGCTCCAGCACCAGGTGGTCCAGCGTGGTCAACAGGGCGCGCCAGCCGGGCTCGACCACGGTGGTGGCATTGCGCTCGGCAATGATGGCCGGGCCGGGGATGTGGTCGCCTGCGCGCAAATCCTCTCGCACCACCAAGGCGGCTTCTACCCACTGTCCCTGGGTGTACATGCGCACGGTGTCGCGCCGCGGCACCTCGCGCACAGGGTGGGGCAAACCTTCCTGCTCGGCAGCGGCATCGCCGGCGATGATGGCCTCAACGGACACGGCCTCCACCATCAAGCCCTTGCCCGCCATGAGAAAGGCAAAGCGCTGGCGGTAGGCCGCCTCGAAAGCAGCTTGAATCTCTTCCAATGAACCAAAGGGGACGATCAAGGCTGAGTCGGTCCCTTCATAGCGCAGATGCACGCGGCGTCGCACCTCAATGGAACCGCTGCCCAACGGCTGGGCGCGCAACTCGTTTTGCGCACGCTCAGCCAGCGAGGCCAGCACAGGCGCCCATTGGGCCAGGCTCTCGGCGCTCAAACGCTGCTCCACCGCTTGCTCGCGAATCAGGCTCTGATCGGCCAACCCCATGCCATAGGCCGACAACACGCCTGCCAGCGGATGCACCAGCACCCGCGTCATGCCCAGGGCATCGGCCACGAGGCAGGCATGCTGGCCGCCCGCGCCGCCAAAGCACTGCAAGGTGTAACGCGTCACGTCGTAGCCGCGCGAGACCGAAATTTTCTTGATGGCATTGGCCATCTGCTGCACCGCAATCTGAATGAAGCCTTCGGCCACGGCTTCAGGCTTCAGCCCAGGTGTTGCGTGGGGGGAGGCCTCGATGGCGGCGACCAGCTTGGCAAACTGCGCCTGCACGGCCTCGGGATCGAGCGCTTCATCGCCGCGGGGTCCAAACACTTTCGGGAAATGCTGGGGCTGAATTTTGCCCACCATCACATTGGCATCGGTCACGGCCAAAGGCCCGCCGCGGCGGTAACTTGCCGGCCCCGGGTTGGCGCCAGCGCTTTCAGGCCCCACCCGAAACCGCGCACCATCAAATTGAAGGATGGAGCCGCCCCCCGCCGCCACCGTGTGAATGCTCATCATGGGTGCGCGCATGCGCACGCCGGCCACCTGGGTTTCAAATTCCCGCTCGAACTCGCCCGCAAAGTGGCTGACATCGGTGGAGGTGCCGCCCATGTCAAAGCCAATCACCCGGGCCTCGCCGGTCAGGCCCTGGCCATGGGCAAAAGCCAGCTGGGCTGTGCGCGCCATGCCCACGATGCCCCCGGCGGGGCCCGACAAAATCGCGTCTTTGCCTTGAAAGGCATGGGCATCGGTCAGGCCACCGGAGGACTGCATGAAGTACAGCGGCACGCCGGGCATTTCAGAAGCCACTTGCTCGACATAGCGCCGCAAAATCGGCGACAGGTAGGCATCGACCACCGTGGTGTCACCGCGGCTGACGAACTTCATCAAGGGGCTGGTCTGGTGCGAGGTGCTGATCTGGGTGAAGCCCAGCTCACGCGCCAGGTCCGCCGCCTGCGCCTCATGAGTGGTGTAGCGATAACCGTGCATGAACACGATGGCCACGCTGCGCAAGCCACGGCCATGGGCGGCTTGCAATTGCGCGCGCAGGGCCGACAGCTGCAAGGGCTGCAACACCTCGCCCTGAGCCCCCACCCGCTCTTGCGCCTCGATGACTTCGCGGTACAGCAACTCCGGCAGGACAATGTGCCGGTCGAACAGGCGCGGTCGGTTTTGGTAGGCAATGCGCAAGGCGTCGCGAAAGCCTTGGGTGGTGACCAGCAGCGTGGGCTCGCCCTTGCGCTCGAGCAAGGCATTGGTGGCCACGGTGGTGCCCATTTTGACGCAGGCCACCTGGTCGGGCGTGACCGGCTCGCCGGCTCGCAAGCCCAGCAAGTGCCGGATGCCGGCCACCGCGGCATCACGGTACTGTTCGGGGTTCTCGCTCAACAGCTTGTGCGTGAGCAATTGGCCATCTGGGCGCTTGCCCACGACATCGGTGAACGTGCCCCCCCTGTCGATCCAAAAAGCCCACTTGCCGCTTTGATCCACTGTTGTTTTCATGGGTATGTCTGACATTCCAGGTCTTTGTGCTGGCCCAGACTGTAAATCCTTCCAAGGGAGGGTTGCAATGGAGTTATCCTTACGGTTTGTTCCAACCTTCACTGTCAAGGATCTCCGCCATGATCAAAGCACTGTCCGGCCTGTTGGCCCTGTCCGTGGCCTTGGGCGCCACACCCGCCCTGTCACAAACCAAGTGGGATTTGCCCGCCGCCTACGCCGCCACCAACTTTCACTCTGAAAACCTGGTTCAGTTTGCCAAAGACGTGGACCAGGCCACCGCCGGCAAACTGAAAATCACCGTGCACGCCAATGCCTCGCTGTTCAAGGCCAATGAAATCAAGCGCGCCGTGCAAGGCGGCCAGGCCCAGATCGGCGAAGTGCTGCTGGTGAATTTTGAAAACGAGAACCCGATCTACGGCGCCGATGGCATTCCCTTCCTGGCCAGCTCCTATGCAGAGTCCAAGCGCCTGTACGACGCCCAAAAGCCTGTGCTCGACAAACTGCTGGGCAACCAGGGCATGAAGCTGCTGTTCGCCGTGGCCTGGCCCCCACAAGGCATTTACACCAAGAAAGAAATCAACTCGGTGGCTGACTTGCGCGGCATCAAATGGCGTGCCTACAGCCCCGCCACCGCCAAAATTGCGGAGCTGATTGGCGCCCAACCCGTGACCATTCAGGCTGCAGAACTGTCGCAAGCCCTGGCCACCGGCGTGGTGGAAAGCTACATGAGCTCGGGCTCCACCGGCTACGACACCAAAACCTACGAAAGCCTGAAGTATTTCTATGACACCCAGGCTTGGTTGCCCAAGAACGCGGTCATCGTGAACAAAAAGGCCTATGACGCGCTCGACCCCGCCACCCAAGCCGCCTTGAACAAGGTGGCAGCAGAAGCCGAAACCCGTGGCTGGAAAGTCAGCGAAGAAAAAGACGCCTGGTACAAAAAAGCCCTCAACGAAAAAGGCATGAAGGTGGTCACGCCCTCGCCCAAGCTGATGGCCGACATGAAGCAAGTGGGCAGCATCATGCTGGCGGACTGGCAGAAAAAAGCCGGCCCGGACGGTGAAGCCATCATCGCGGCCTTCAACAAATCGGCGCCTGCCGCCAAGCCTGCGAAGAAGTGATGTTGCGTCGCGCCCTGGACCGCCTGTACCTGGCCTCGGGGGCCTTGGGCGCGTTTTTCATTGTGCTGATCGGTGTGCTCATGATCGCGCAGAGCATTCTGCGTGAACTCAATGTGCGCACCGGCGCCATCAACGATGTGGTGGCCTGGTTCTGCGCCGCAGCGGCCTTCTTCACCATGGCACATGCTTTCAAGCACGGCGACTTTGTGCGCGTCACCCTTTTGCTGGAGTCGGTGTCGGCCCGCACGCGGCGTGCACTGGAAATCACCGCCTTGGCCATCGGTAGCCTGGCGGTAGGTTACCTCGCTTGGTGGGCCTGCAAGTTCACCTATGAAAGCTGGGAGTTCAACGACATCGCCCAGGGTTTGCTGGCCCTGCCATTGTGGATTCCGCAGCTTAGTTTCGCCCTGGGCTCAGTGTTGCTTTGGGTGGCCGTGTTGGATGAGCTGATTCTGGTGCTGCGGGGCCAAGTGCCCACCTATGTACGCGAAGTGCAAGAGCGCCACGCGCGTGGCGACTTTTCTTCGGACATTTGAGACATGGACATTCTGCTCGTAGGCGGCTTGCTGCTGCTGATCATGATGGTGCTGCTCGCAGGCGGCGTCTGGATCGCCATGACCTTGGCCATCTGCGGCTGGGTGGGCCAGGCCTTTTTCACGCAAACACAGCCTGGCAAAAACCTGTTCTCGGCCTTCTGGGAAAGCAATGCCAGCTGGGAGCTGGCGGCCCTGCCCTTGTTCATCTGGATGGGTGAAATTCTGTTTCGCACGCGCCTGAGCGAAGACATGTTCGATGGCTTAAGGCCCTGGCTGAACCGGGTGCCCGGTCGCCTGATGCACACCACCATATTGGGCTGCGGCATCTTCGGCTCGGTGTCGGGCTCGTCGGCTGCCACCTGCGCGACCATCAGCAAAGTGGCACTGCCCGAGCTGATCAAGCGGGGCTACAACGAAAAGCTGGCCCTGGGCTCGCTGGCCACCGCGGGCACGCTGGGCATTCTGATTCCGCCCTCCATCACCATGGTGGTTTACGCGGTGGCGGCAGACGCTTCCATCATCCGCATCTTTTTGGCCGGCTTCCTGCCGGGCTTGTTGTTGATGTGCCTCTTCAGTGGCTACATCATGTGGTGGAGCTGGCGTCATCCCGACCAGGTGCCCGCTGCCGACCCGCCCAGCAGCTTCATGGCCAAGGTCAAGCAATCGGGCAGCCTGATTCCCTGTGCCGCCTTGATCATCTTCATTTGCTGGGTGCTGATTGCGGGCTATGCCACCGCCACCGAGTGCGCGGCCTATGGCGTGCTGGGCTCCTTGCTGCTGGCGGCCTGGAGCCGCAGCCTGACCTGGGACAATTTTCGCGAAGGCCTGATGAGCACCGCCCGCACCAGCTGCATGATCATGTTCATCCTGGCCGGTGCCGCCTTTCTGACCAAGACCATGGCCTTCACCGGCATTCCGCGTGAGTTGGCCGAATGGGTCAGCGCCATGAACCTGTCGCCCTTGGCCTTGATTGGCGTGCTGACGGTGATCTACCTGATTCTGGGCACCGCCCTGGACGGCATCAGCATGATTGTGCTGACCAGCGCCGTGGTGCTGCCCATGATCCAGAAAGCCGGCTTTGACCTGATCTGGTTTGGCATCTTCATTGTGCTGCTGGTGGAAATCGCGGAAGTCACGCCGCCCGTAGGCTTCAATTTGTTTGTGCTGCAAAACATGACCGGCAAAGACAGCAACACCATTGCCAAAGCGGCTGTGCCTTTCTTCCTTTGCCTGGTGGTCTGCATTGCGCTGATCACCTTGTTCCCCAGCATCGTGACCTACCTGCCCGATGCGGTCATGGGCGTGGACAAATAAGATGATGCCCGTTCTGGCCATTTGCATCGGTGCCTGCCTGGGTGCCCTGATGCGGTGGCAATTGGGCCTGCTGTGGAACACCCAGGGCGTGTTGCCATGGGGCACCTTGGCCGCCAACCTGATCGGGGGCTACCTGGTGGGCGTGTGCGTGGGGGTGTTTCAGGCCCTGCCGCAACTCGACACCGTGTGGCGTCTGGCCTTGGTCACCGGCTTTTTGGGAGCGTTGACCACGTTCTCTTCGTTCAGTGCCGAGGTGGTGGGCCTGCTGATGCAGGCGCGCTATGGGCTGGCCTTGATGACTGCCAGCCTGCACTTGCTAGGCTCTTTGGCGCTGACAGTTTTAGGCCTTAAAACCGTGGCGCTTTTTTTGCGCCAAGTGCCTGCAGCCTGAAGCCTGGCCTCAGCGAGAGGTCGAGCAGACCATCACGCCGGGGTCGTTGTGCATCACGGCCAAATCATTTTTGGCATGCGCCACATCCATTTCGCGCGGCAAGGGCACATCGTTTTTGACCGCCAGAATTTCCGCCATGATGCTCACCGCAATTTCCGAAGGCATCTTGCTGCCGATGTAAATGCCGATGGGCCCACGCAGTCGCGCCAAAGACGCCTCGGTCTGTTCGAAATGCTCGATCATGCGCGCGCGGCGCGCTTCGTTGTTGCGGCGTGAGCCAATGGCGCCCACATAAAAGGCCGCCGTGTTCAGGGCTTCCAGCAGCGCCAAATCGTCCAGCTTGGGATCGTGGGTCAGGGCCACCACACAGCTGCGCTGGTCGGGGCGGAAAGAGTGCACCACATCGTCCGGCATTTCGCGCGTCACCGTCACCCCTGCCACGGACCAAGCCCCGCTGTATTCCGGGCGCGGGTCGCAAACAGTCACGGCAAACCCATTGAACAGCGCCATGGTGGCCAGGTACTCTGAGAGCTGGCCCGCCCCGATCAGCAACATGCGGTACTCGGGGCCAAAGGTGTTGATCAGGCTGTGCTCTTGCACGGCCAGGGCTTGCGGTGTCTGGGTGGGGGTCTGGGTCACCAGGCCGTCTGACAAGCGCACTACCCGCTGAACCAGCTCGCCGCGCTCAAGCGCCATGACCAACTCAGCCAGGGCCTGTGGGTCCGGGTCGAACTCCAACAGCAACTCCAGGGTGCCGCCACAAGGCAAGCCAAAGCGGTGGGCCTCGTCGGCCGTCACGCCATATTTCACCCGCTGGGGCGGGCCACTGGGAATGTGCTTGGGCTCTTCGACGTTGCCAGCTTGCTGGGATGCTGGCACGTTGGCACTGGCGTAGGCCTGGGTAAAGCGGTAAATCAGGTCGTCCTCGATGCAGCCCCCGGACACGGAGCCCACAACAGCGCCGTCCTCGCACAGGGCCATGATGGAGCCCACCGGCCGTGGCGAGGATCCCCAGGTGCGAATCACCGTCGCCAGCAGGGCGCGGCGCCCAGCCCGTCGCCAGTCCCGCAAACTGCGCAATACCATCACATCCAAGTTTTCCATCGCGGCCTCCATGCGTTCAACGCGCATCATAGGACACCTCCCACGGCTTTGTCTCTGGGGTGGTCCTTGCGGCGCAAGCCCCCGAGAGCAGTTAATATTCTGGTGTTGACGCAGAACAAGGATTTCCATGAAAGCCGTCCCGCCACCCAATGCGCCCTTTGCCGACGAATGCATCCAGGATGCACGTGCCAGCGACCCCCACGCCCTGGGCTGGATGCAAGGCTTTCCGCCCCCCCAGGAGCGCAGGATTTCTCGCGCATTGGGACACCACTTTTCATGGCCGCAGCTGCGCTGGGCCGTCAGCCACACCCACCAGCTCGGCCCAGTCGCGGTCATTCAGCGCGGCGCGGGCCCCATCAGCGCGCTGCCGCAAGCCTTGCGCACCGATCTGGACGAGGTGCGCTTTAACACCCAGCGCGATGAGCCCCTGACCTGGGGCGATGCCTTCGATGCCAACTACACCGATGGCCTGCTGGTGCTGCACAAAGGGCAAGTGGTTCACGAGCGCTATGCCGGCGTGATGCATGCAAATGGCACGCACGCCTGCATGTCCGTCACCAAATCCTTTGTGGGCTTGTTGGCGTTGAAGGCCGTGTACGACGGCCACTTGCAAGAAGACAAGCTCATCAGCCATTACTTGCCCTCGCTCAAGGGCACAGGCTTTGGCAGCGCCACCCTGGGGCAGGTCATGGACATGACCACCGACATGGCCTACGACGAGATCTACACCGACCCTAACTCCGGCATCTGGCAGTATTTGCGCGCCGCCGGTGTGTTGCCGTTGCGGGCCGAAGATTCAGCTTATTCAGGCGGACTTTACGATTACCTGGCCGAACTGAAGCCCCAAGGCACGCATGGCGTGGCCTTTGCCTACAAGACCATCAACACCGACATGCTGGCTTGGGTGTTGCAAACCGTCTTGCAACAGGCCCTGCCGCAAATGTTGTCCGAAGTGTTCTGGCAACCCATGGGCATGCAAAAAGACGCCCTCATTCAGATTGACCAATGCGGCAACGCCTTTGGCGGCGGCGGCCTGCTGACCTGCACCCGCGACCTGGCGCGCTTTGGCCAAATGCTGGCCCAGGATGGCTTTTTCAATGGCCGACAAATCGTGCCAGCCGCGGTGGTGGAAACCATTCGCCAAGGCAGCGACCCCGCCAAATTTGTGCCAGCAGGCTACACCACCCTGCCCGGATTTTCTTACCGTGCCATGTGGTGGGTCTCGGGCGATCCCCACCGCTGCTTCAGTGCGCGCGGCGTTCACGGGCAAGCCATCTGGGTCGACCCCGTGGCGCAAGTGGTGATCGCGCGCCATGCCTCGCACCGCCATGCGGGCAACGCCATGAACGACTCGGTGTCGCAGCCCTCTTACCGTGCCATTGCAGATCATTTGTCCCGTCATCCCGGTTAATTTGTCATGAAGCGTTTGACATCTTTCCTTTTGGCCCCGCTTCTGTGCGCAGGCTTGGTCTGCCCCTTGCTTGCCAAGGCCGAGTGGACCAAGCTCGATGAAAACGACCGTGCCACGATTTACATCGACTTTGAGCGCCTGCAAAAAAATGCGCAATTCGCCACCATTTGGCAATTGACCGATTTGAAAAAGCGCAGCAAGACGGGCACTCTGTCCAGTCAGGTGCTGATGGAATTCGACTGCAAAGGGCACAAGCGTCGCACGGTGGTGTTCACCTCGCATGACGACAACATGGCCGAGGGCAAAACGATTTTCAAAAGCCTCAAGGGGGGTGAATGGCATCCCGTGGCCAAGGATTCGGTGGCTGAGAAGATGATGCACATGGTTTGTGAGCATTGATGCCCGCAGACTTTCAAAGTCGGCAACAGGCCTTCCAAGCCGGCCTGCATCAAGCCATGGGGGCCCCCATCTGGGTCTTGTTCGCCGGCATGATCGGCTTTGGCGCCATGGCCAACACATTGGGATTCAGTGTGTGGTTGGCGATGCTGACCAGCCTGCTGGTGTTTGCGCTCCCGGGCCAAGTCGTTTTGTTGGAGATGCTCAGCACGGGCGCGTCCCCGCTGACCGCTGGCCTGGCGGTGACGCTGACCTCCTCGCGTTTTCTCACCATGGTGGTGACCCTCTTCCCCCAACTCGACGACAAAGACCGAAACCGTGGCCTGTATGCACGCGTGCAGTTGCTGGCCATGACGGCTTGGGCAGTTTCGATGCGCGAGTTCCCCCACATGGCACCGAAATACCGCCTGCCTTATTTCACAGGACTGGGCTTGCCTTGCTGGTTGATAGCCTTGCCGGGGACCGCCTTGGGGTATTTGTTGGCGGGCCAAGTGCCCATGGCCGTCACCCTGGCTTTGGTGTTTATCAATCCCTTGTTTTTCCTGCTGACCTTCACCGATGTGCGACCTTGGCTGTACCGCGGTGCCATTGTGGGTGGCGGTTTGGTCTGCCCTTTCTTTTATGAATGGGATCGCGACTCGAGCTTGCTGGTGTCGGGACTGGTCGCGGGTACTGCGGCTTACCTGATGGAGCGCCTCTGGCGGCAACGCGCTGGAGGTACATCATGAATGTGGAGCTTTCCCCTTTACAAACCTGGAGCGCTCTGGCCATTGCAGCGGTTGGAACATATGCCTGTCGCACCCTGGGGGTGATGGCGTCAGGCAAGATCCATCAGGACAGCGAATTTTTCCGTTGGCTGTCTGCCGTCACTTACGCCTTGGTGTCAGCGCTTGTCGTGCGCATGGTGCTGATGCCAGTGGGGCCATTGGCCTCGGTGCCGGCGGGATGGCGAGTTGGTTTTTGTGCGGTCAGTTTGCTGGTCATGGTGGTCGGCTCACGGCGCCGACCCGCGCTTGCCTTGTTCAGCGGAACGGTCCTCATGCTGATCTACGGCATGGTCAACCGCTGACGATCGCGCCTGTGCCTGCCCTAGGCGCTGGCCCAACTGCCATCCACATCGCCCCGCAAGACGCCAATCAGTTGAAGCTCGGCCGCGTCGGCGGAAAAATCATGCGCTACCACCTTGGTGGTCGTCAAAGCTTTGGACACATTGGCGCCGGTTGTGGCACTTTGCAAAGTGCTTGTCACGCCAGAGCCTTGCAGGTCAGCGGCATTGACAAAAACCCACTCGGGTGAATTGGCGGTGCTTTTGCCAAGGTAATACTTCAACAATTGAAGAACATCGGTGAGGGTGACCGCGCCGGACTGGTCAAAGTCTGCCGCCACAAAATTGAAAGGCGAGGCATAGCTGTCAGGCACCGATTTGCCAAGGTAGATCTTGAGCGCTGCCAGCACGTCGGTCAGGGTGATGGCGCTTTTAGCGTTGGCTGGGGCACTGGCGGTGGGAGATATTTGAAAAATACCATCACCCGTCACACCATCGGTGTCTTCTACGCTGGTGAGTGAAAGGGCGCCATTGAGTAGGGTGGAGGCGGTAACGTCCCCCTCGGTGATGCTGACGTTGGGGATGGACTGGGCCGTGCTTGTGCTCCAACCTCTTCTAAAAGAGGAGTTTAATTTTCATGTCGAAGCCGGCAGGTACTTGAGGGTACCTTCTATTCATTGGGCAACTCAATGCCGCGCTATGTGAACGTGCGCGAACTGTTGAATGGTTGCATGAAGAACAGGGGATTCCTCTGAGCCTCCAGGCTCTAGTGTGCGAGTTCCACAAGGACATGATACAGGCGGTACAAAAAACTTTGGGGCAAAGCAGAACTGGAGCACCCACAACGCTTGCTGATGTCAGAAAACTCATTTCCAGGGTCAGGGATTTTGAGTTGAAGCTCGACCTTGAGTTAACTCACGAACTGGATTACTGCAAAGGAAAGTACAGCAACGGTAGCCACTACAAAGCATCGCGCATCATTATTTTGATCAAAATTCGTCTTTCACCACCGTCAACCCGAGCGCATCCCAATCCAGCATACCGCCTCGGTAGTAATAGATTTTCTCGGCTGGAAAGCCTTCTCGCGCCATGGCTTTGATGGCTATCGGACTTTGTGGACACACCGGACCGTTGCAGAACGCATAGATTTTCTTAGCTTTTTCACAACGCCAAGCCGTTCCCTCCTTTTGGCACCCCAACTCCCCGAGACGATTTGCCACCTCCGTGTAAGGAATACCTACCGAGCCTGGAATCGTGCCTTTGACGCGGTCGCTGGTCTCTCGCATGTCGACCACCATCGACTCACGATCACTGAGTGCTTGCAAAATCTCAATTTCTCCCACTGGATGGACGCCTATCACCGGCACAAGTGGTTGCAGCACACCACCATTTTTTGCACAAGGCGTCATCACACGGCTGATCTCAATGGCACCCCGCTCGGTTTGAACCATCACTTTTTTTTGATTGTCCAAAATGTTCAAGGGCGTACCCACACTGATGGTAGCGGCCTGACCCCAGGCCGTGACTGCTGTGTACAAAGAGAAACTTGCGGCAAGAATGTGTTTCATCATGACTGATCGCCTTGGTTTTGAAATGACAAGGCGTAATGATCCTCTAGTCACCGCCCACTAGATTGACATAAATCAAACGCATGTCTCAGGACTTTATGCCAGCCTCGTTCAGCAGATGACAACCGCTCAAGAGACACGAAGTGTCAGCCTTGTCAAAGTCCAAAAAGCATGTCGCGAACCAATCGGCCTGTGCGATCGACTTGTAACTTTCTTGAATACCGCTTGAGGGCTCGGCGCATGCCCACCAAGCGCAGGCAAGAACCACTGTTCAGTCAGATGCGGCACCCATGAAGGCTGCATATTCTTTCGACTTGCGCTGGAGACGCTGACCTATGCTGCCGCAAACAAGGCCGCACAACTGCTCAATCATCGGATCAGCAATACGGTAGTAGGCACTGGTACCTCGATTTTCACGCTCAATCAAGCCATATTTATGAAGCTGACTCAAATGCCTTGATGTGTTGGCCACACTGCATTGGCAGGCCTGAGCCAAGTCACTGACCTTGCTTTCCCCTTGACGCAAACGATTGAGTATCTGCAGTCGCACGGGCTCAGCCAGTACTTGGAAATAGGCGGCCACTTCGCCCAATGCCTCTGGCGAAAGCTGGTGCATGGCAATGTGGGGTGAGTTTGGCATGGGCTTGATCTTTGGGCTTGCAACTGAGGAATGATACTGCTATTATATTTGCGCAATTAAGCAAATAAGCAAATTAAGATGAAGAACGACTTACCCCTTTACATCCATGGTGTGTTTCATGTGCTTTGCAGTTCAGTGATTGCGGTTGGCGCCTGGACAACACTGGCCGTCCAAGCTGCCTCCACATCCGATCAGGGCAATTGGCCGACCATGACGGTTGGAAGCACGAGCAAAGCCGCTGCCGCGGTTGCCTTCGAGGGTGTCGTAGAGCCTGTCAGACAGGCAGTGCTAGCGGCCCAGATTGCCGGCGCTGTCGTGCAATTGCAAGCCAAGGCTGGTGACAAGGTTCGCACTGGACAGGTATTGGCAAAGGTCGAGGCCCGAGCGGCAGAACAGGGGGCGGCAGCAAGCGCGGCCCAGGTCGAAGCAGCGGTTGTGGCCGCCAGCGTTGCGGAAAAGGAACTGAGTCGGCAAAGACAATTGTTCCAAAAACAATACATCAGCCAAGCGGCGCTTGATCGCGCTCTGGGTCAGTGGGAGACAACCCAGGCGCAGTTGCGTGCAGCCCAGGCGCAGGCACGGGTTGCGCAGACACAGATGAGTTACTTCATCTTGCGTGCACCTTTTGACGGCGTGGTGAGCGAGGTAGCCGTCACGATGGGGGACATGGTCATGCCTGGCAAGCCTTTGCTGACCATGCATGACCCCAGCCAATTGCGGGTGAAGGCGGCAGTCGCGCAAAACCTGCTCAGCGCAGTCAAGGTCAACCTCCAGAACCTGAGTTACGAGATCCCTGAGCAGCCCCCACAAGCGCCCGCATCCGTGGAACTTCTGCCCACAGTTGATGCGATGACCCACACTGCTCAGGTGAGGCTTTTGCTGCCTGCACAGGCTCTTCATTCGGCCTTGCCTGGCATGTTCGCACGTGTTTGGCTGCCGGGCCAAGCCGTGCCAGGGGCGCTCACGCGCATCTACCTGCCAGAAGCTGTGGTGCTGCGAAGAGGTGAATTGTTGGCGGTTTATGTGTTGGACAGTCAGGGGCAGCCTCGCATGCGCCAGGTGCGTTTGGGTTCAACGGCTGTTGGGCAGGTGGAGGTGCTCAGTGGCTTGAGCGAGGGTGACCGCGTGGTCCTGGAACCGCGCCGGGTAGGAGCCCGCTGATGCAAACCGATCAGGTGACAGACACCTCCTCCGCAGCCCTGGGCGTTTCCGGTCGCGTGGCAGCCCGATTTTTGACCGCCCAAATTACACCTCTGCTGGCCTTGGTGGCCTTATTGCTTGGTTTGTTCGCAGTCTTGGTGACGCCTCGAGAGGAAGAACCTCAGATCAATGTGACCATGGCCAACGTGATCGTCCCATTCCCAGGGGCTGCTGTACGCGAAGTTGAGCAGATGGTTACAACACCTGCTGAGCAGGTGCTCTCACAGATGGCTGGCGTTGAACATGTCCTGTCAGTTTCGCGCCCTGGTGCTGCGGTTCTCACGGTGCAATTCAAGGTGGGGGTGCCTCGCACTGAGGCCTTGGTTCGACTGCACGACACCCTTCGCACCCATACCGATTGGCTGCCCCGCGGGCTGGGCGTGATGGAACCAATCATCAAACCGAAAGGCATCGATGATGTCCCTATCTTGAGTTTGACCCTGTATGACAAGCGCGATGAGCCTAGCACCTTCGATCTCGAACGCGTGGCCAACAGCATCGAGATTGAGCTCAAGCGCGTCCCCGGGACTCGCGAAATTACTGCGATTGGTGGCCCTGGGCGTGCAGTTCATGTCAGACTGGACCCCGCGCGGATGGCCTCATTCGGCGTGACCGTCCATGACATTCGGCAGACGCTTCAATCGGCCAACCTGGGTTTGCCGGTGGGTGAATTGATTGCCGGCAACCGCAACATTGCGTTAGAGGCAGGCCCCTACCTTTCACAGGCGAGCGAAGTCGCAGAAATTGTGGTGACAGCGCACGGCGGACGCGCAGTATTCCTTAAAGACGTCGCCGATGTGGTCGATGGTCCTCTGCCAGCGAGGCACTACGTCTGGCACGGCCTGGCCCATGAAGGCGGCAATGCAGAGTATCCCGCGATCACGCTGTCGGTCACAAAGAAGCCCGGCGAAAACGCCATCGATGTGGCGCATGGCGTCGAACAGCGAATCAACGCATTGCGCGGTACGCTGATCCCCGCCGAAGTGGACTTTGCCGTGACACGGAACTACGGTGCCACGGCCAACGAAAAGGCCATGAAGCTGATTCAAAAGCTGTTGTTCGCCACTTTGTCAGTGGTTGCACTGGTTTTCGTCGCGCTGGGTCGGCGCGAGGCGGCCATTGTCGGCACAGCCGTGGTACTCACTCTCACGGTAACTTTGTTTGCCTCCTATGCCTGGGGCTTTACCCTCAACAGGGTATCTCTTTTTGCGCTGATCTTTTCGATCGGCATCCTGGTGGATGACGCCATTGTGGTGGTCGAAAATATCCATCGCCACCAACACCTTTATCCCGGCAAGCCGCTGTTGGCGATTATTCCCCGAGCGGTTGATGAAGTCGGTGGCCCCACCATCCTGGCCACGCTGACGGTGATCGCCGCGCTTCTCCCTATGGCTTTTGTATCTGGACTGATGGGGCCTTACATGAGCCCCATACCAATCAATGCCAGCCTGGGCATGCTGCTTTCGCTGGTCGTGGCCTTCGTGGTGACGCCCTGGCTGGCTCGCTTGTGGCTTAAGAAACTCCCAACAATTGCTGGCCATGAGCCTCACCATGGAGTGCTCGCCTCTCGCTTGGAGGGCTACTTCCGATGGGTGTTTAATCCTCTGCTGCACCATGAGCAGGGACAGCGCAACCGCCGCTGGCTAGGCTTGGGTGTGGCTATGCTGATTGCCCTGTCGGTCGCCCTGCCTGTGATCGGTTGGGTGCAGTTGAAAATGCTGCCGTTTGACAATAAGTCCGAGTTCCAAGTGGTGATTGACATGCCGGCCGGCACACCCGTAGAGCACACGGCCGCTGCGCTGCGAGAGTTAGGTGCTTACCTTGCCACCGTACCTGAGGTGAGCCACTACCAAGCCTACGCTGGCACAGCCGCACCGATCAACTTTAATGGATTGGTACGCCAGTACTATCTGCGTGCAGGCGGTGAAGTCGGCGATCTGCAAGTCAATCTGATTGACAAATCTCAACGCGAGGAAAAGAGCCACGCGATCGCCACGCGCGTACGTCCTGAGCTGCAAAAAATCAGCACCCGCTTCGGGGCCAACCTGAAAGTGGTTGAAGTCCCGCCTGGTCCGCCCGTGCTGTCTCCTATCGTGGCCGAAATCTATGGCCCGGACGCGCAGGGTCGCGCTGATGTGGCACGTCAGATTCGCCAGCTGCTCGCGAGCATACAAAACATTGTCGACGTGGACGACAGCACGATTGCCGCAGCACCACGCAAGCTGCTGCTGGTCGATCGACACAAAGCCGCTCTCGCGGGCGTATCCCAGCAAGCCGTGGTCTCGACATTGAGCGCAGGATTGACTGGCGAGACCGTGACCTATTTGCATGACGGCAGCAAATACCCCACCCCTGCTTTTTTACAGCTGCCGCCTGATCGCCATGGCGACATGCAAGCGCTGCTGCAACTTCGAGTCCGCGGCCAAGGAGGTCAAATGGTGCCGGTGCGTGAGTTGGTCACTGTAAGCGATACATTTCGCGAGCAGCCCGTTTATCACAAGGACTTGCTCCCTGTGAATCTGGTGGTCGCAGACACGGCTGGCTTGGTCGACAGCCCCCTTTACGGCATGTTTGAGGCGCGTGGCAGGCTCGCTGAAGTCAAGACACCCGACGGTTCCACCTTGCAGGAATATTTCATCCGCCAACCTCTTGATCCATGGCGAGGGTACTCGGTCAAGTGGGATGGCGAATCACAGGTAACTTACGAAACTTTTCGCGACATGGGCTTGGCCTATGCAGTAGGCCTTGTGCTGATCTATTTGTTGGTCGTAGCCCAGTTCGGCTCTTACCTGACGCCGCTGATCATCATGGCACCGATTCCCCTGACCGTCATCGGCGTCATGCCTGGCCATGCCTTGCTTCATGCGCAGTTCACGGCCACCAGCATGATCGGAATGATTGCTCTGGCCGGCATCATTGTGCGCAACTCCATTTTGCTGGTGGACTTCATTGGCTTGCAAGTAAGCGAAGGCGTGCCGTTTGCAGAGGCCGTGGTGCGATCGGCAATCACTCGCGCAAAGCCGATCGTGCTGACAGGACTGGCCGCAATGGCTGGGGCGTTATTCATTCTGGATGATCCTATTTTCAGGGGGCTGGCGATTTCCCTGATCTTCGGCATTTTTGTCTCGACTGTGCTCACGCTGGTCATCATCCCAACGCTGTACTACGCGGCTTATCGACGCCACTACGCATCGGCCTGAGGCGACCCAACAGTTCTTCGTATTTCAAACCAAAGGAGTTATCTCATGAAATCTTGGCAAATCGTTCGCATGATGGCGGGCCTCTTTATTTCGCTGTCTTTGGCGCTGGGAATCTCTGGCAGCCCGCTGTTTGTCAGCGCCTGGTGGTTGGCGTTCACGGCCTTCGTGGGTGTCAATTTGCTGCAAAGCGCCTTCACGAAATGGTGCTTGATGGAGTCCATCTTACGGCGATTGGGCGTGCAGAGCGGTTGCTGATGATGCGCAAGTTCCTCACAAGTCGCGCGGCATGGCTGTTGGTCTGGTGCGCTGGCACAGTGCACGCGGCCGACCTGATGCAGATTTGGCAGGCAGCGCAAGAACAAGACCCCAAGGTTCGAGCCATGCTGGCAATGCGCGAGGCCGGCGAGACCAGGCGAACGCAAGCTGACGCATTGTGGCGACCGACGGTGGGTCTCAGCATGGCAGCAGGCGCTGGCAGCGGCAAGTCTGTGATGGAGAGAGCCGAATTCGCAGCGCCGGGCTTGGCCGCCAGTGGCGCGTCTTTTTCTACTCAGGTTGTCCGAGGCACCATGAGTCAAATACAGCTGGCGGCCAAAATGCCAGTTTACGCACCTGAGCGCCAAATCCAATCTCAACAACTGAGTCTTTCCGCAGATATTGCCCAACTTCAATGGCAAGCCTCGAACCAGCAATGGACGATGGCGCTGGTGCAACGATACTTCGACGCAGTTTTGGCACAAAAGCGTCATGCAGTCTTGTCAAACCAACTGAAAGCAGCTGAAAACTTGGCCCAGGAAGCAATGGACAGGTACCGCCTGGGCGACAAACCCGTGACTGATTCACACGAAGCGAAGGCACGCGCATATATTTTGCGCGCCCAAGTCTTGGAAGCTGAGAACGCTCAAGTGCTGTTGAGAGCACACCTTCGCGATCTCACAGGACTGTCAGACCCGGACTTACAGGCTCTGGCTTCTCCCGCTCGCATTAGCCCAACTTTCCAACTGGCGCCCTTGGCGTATTGGGATGAGCAAGCCGGCCGCTATAACCTTGAACTTGCTCTCCAGAAATTACAGGTGACGATTGCGGAACAAGACGCTCGCAAATACATGGTGGGTGCATCGACCAGCGTAGACTTGGTAGCTCAGAGTCGCAGCGAACGACTTGATGGCAGCGGTTTGAGTGATGCATCGACGCACCAGCGCCAAGCCATGCTGGGCGTGGCAGTGAATTTGCCGCTTTACACGGGCGGCTGGCGCAGCGCCAAACTCAGCGAAGCGATGCGACTACAGGAGTCCGCTCAAGCCGATTTAGAGCGCGTGCAACAAGATGTAAAGCGGGCCACGCGTACGTTTTGGCTGACACTGCAATCGGCCCAATCCCACTTGGAAGCACTGGAAGAGGCGCTCCGCGCGAGCCTTTCGCGTTTGGATGCGACGAAACTTGGTCACGAGGTTGGCGATCGAACCACTCTTGAATTGTTGCAAGCTCAAAATGACTCGGCAGGCGCAGAACTGGCACTTCTTCAGGCTCAGATTGAATTGGCGCTGACCCGATTGCAGTTGGCGGCGCAAATCGGTCAACTGAATGAGCAAAGTTTGAGAGAGGTCAACGCTTCACTCCGTGCTTCCATTTTATAAATCTGCTTCACAGATGTCCTCTCATAACTCACACTGCCTCTCGAATACGCGCGAGGTCTGCACAGCCTCTATCTTCAGCAAGAGCAGATCTAGTCCTTACATGGGAATTACCTGAGAAACCACATGACAAACACTGCAACTGATTCTCCAGACCCACTTGACCAAGAGCGCCGTCAGGCACTCATCTTAACCACCGCGCTTGGCGGCGTCGCCTTGGTCGCAACGGCCACGCCACTGGTGTCTTCACTGGCCCCCAGCGAGCGAGCGCGAGCGATGGGCGCGGCCATTGAAGTTGATATCGCCGATCTCGCACCCGGTACTGCCAAAACGGTCGAGTGGCGTGGCAAGCCTGTATGGGTCATGCGCCGCACGCCTGAAATGGTGTCCTCACTCCAAGGCCAGGAACAGCAGTTGGCGGATCCAGATTCACTGCGACCGCAGCAACCAGCCTATGCGCAAAATGGGCATCGGTCCATTAAGAAAGATATTTTCGTCGCAGTGGGCATCTGCACCCACCTCGGATGCTCACCCACTGCTGCGCCGAGGGGTGTGGCCAACGCCAGCCTGAGTGAAGACTGGAAAGGCGGATTTTTCTGTCCTTGCCACGGGTCGACTTTCGATATGGCTGGACGTGTTTTCAAGTCCAAGCCCGCACCGACCAACTTGGAAGTGCCGCCGCATCAGTACGTGAGCGATTCCCGATTGGTCATTGGCGAAGATACGACAGTTTGAGAGCGCAGGGAAACGTGATGATTGACTTGATGCACGCACTTTGGCCCATCAACGCGGTCATTCTGATGTTGGCTTTCGTTGGCTTTGTGCTTAAAACAGCGTGCCCATGCACGGAAAACTTACCGACAGGAACTGGCTCATGGCAGGTGGCTGCTACGGCGGCATTGGTCATTTTTTTGTCAGCAACATCCTGGATGGCACCCCAATTGACACCGCCGCTGCAGAACGTCTGGATGGAATCGGCCACATTGTCGGTAGCAATCGGCCTTGTCGCGTCTCGCGCTTTTGGCGATTGGCAGTCGATAGTGCATTCACGCACTTCTTGCTTGTCGCATTACAAGCGCAGGTGGCTGACCGCCTGGAATGGCGAATAGGCTGGCAATGTTGGCCAGCCACGACTTGGACAATTTCAGGCGCGCCTCGCGCATACTGGGCGTGTATTCGAACGTCAACCGTTTGCGTATCTTGCATCGGCTGTCCCAGGGCCCATGTCGTGTTGGCGTTCTGGAACAAGAACTTGGCATTCTTCAGCCCACGTTGTCTCAGCAATTGGCGGTGCTGCGAAGGGAGGGGCTGGTCCACACCGAAAAACGAGCCAAGTACGTCTGGTACCGGCTTAGCCGCGGAAGCGCTGATGGCGCGTTGCTGATGCTTGCAGACATTTATTCATGAATCAAACGAAGGAAATTGATGTTGAAAATGCTTCATCTCGCAGCAACGGTGTTGGCTTTGGTGTTGCTGACGGCCTGTCAGGACCCTCAGCCAATTCATGTGGACCTGCCGGGCGTAGCGCGCTCTGGTGCGCAACCCATGCTGCTGCTGAACAACGAACTCGAGCCTATGGGGGAACCCGCCTACGTCCACAAGAAGCGCGATTTGTTCGCCTGCAATGGCATGGTGGCTCCTTGGTTTCAAAAAGTATTGGTGGCAGAGCTTAATTATTTGGCTGGAAAAGACAAGCTGCAGTCTCTGGGTGTACACAGCTGTTTGCTGATCATTGACAAAGACTTGGGGCCCAAGGACGGACGTTTCAGCGTCCACTTTTACCAAGATGAGCATGAACTCAAAGAATGCGCCATCAACCACCGTTGCAAAATAGCACGCAGCGTGAGTTTGGTGCTGAAAAATCAGTTGGTATACCGATCCTATTTCTTATCTGATTTCAAACGAGAAAAGTATTACCAGCATTGCATCACGCCGCAAGACATGTGGTTAGCGAACACGACTTGCTACACGGTTCCCTAAGAAAGAATGCAATACTTTTTTGACGTAGCGCAAACCTGAAATGGCCAACGGTGACTTTTCTCAAGCACAAAGGTCTGTAGACGTCGCACCATTGACCAATCATCACAAAGGAAGCGATATGAAACTCTTGCAAGACCTGCTCTTCACAGACTACGGACTCATGAGCCTGATCGGAATTGTCTTCATGCTGGGCATGATGGTGTTTTTTCTGCGCCTGTTCCTGAGTGGAGACGGAAAGTGATGATCAACTAGCCGAGCCAACTTTTTGGCGGAAGCGGTGAGATTCGAACTCACGAACGGTTGCCCGTTGCCGGTTTTCAAGACCGGTGCAATCGACCACTCTGCCACGCTTCCTAGGTTGGGTCTGCAGGCTGAATTGTAGACGCGGTGGGCAGAAAAATTTCCTGCAGGTCGCTCAAAAAATCAAATCCCCGCTCGGTCGGCGTCACCCTTTGAAAATCTCGGGTCACCAAGCCCTTGGCCTCGGCCTCGGCCAAGGCTTTCTGGATCGCCGACAAGGGCAAGCCTGTGCGCTCGCTGAACTGTGCCAACTCAAAGCCCTCGCGCAGGCGCAAAGCGTTCAGCATGAACTCGAAGGGCAAGTCTTTGCGGGCCACTTCCTCGGACTGGGTCACGGCTTGCCCGGCCAAGGCCTGGTCCATATAAAGCTTGGGTTCGCGGTAACGCACTTGCCGTATCACGCGATGGGCAAAGCTGAGTTTGCTGTGAGCACCGGCACCGATGCCCAGATAGTCGCCAAACTGCCAATAGTTCAGGTTGTGCCAGCAGCGGTGATCGTTCTGCGCATAGGCTGACACCTCGTAGCGTTGCAAGCCCACTTGCGCCGTGCGCTCGGTGATCCGGTCCAGCATGGCGTAGGCATCATCGTCCTCGGGCATGCCCTGGGGCGGGTACTTGGCAAACAGGGTGTTGGGCTCGAGGGTCAGGTGGTAAATGGACAGATGGGGCGGCTTCAGGGCCAAGGCCAGGTCCAGGTCTTCATCGAGTTGCGCCAGGGTCTGGCCCGGCAAGGCGTACATCAAGTCGATGTTGAAGGTGTCAAAGGCAGCGGCGGCTTCGTGCACCGCCGCCAGCGCTTGTTCCCGGTTGTGCACCCGCCCCAGCACCTTCAAGTGCGCATCGTTGAAGCTTTGCACGCCAATGGACAAGCGGGTCACGCCTGCGGCGCGAAAGGCACGGAAGCGGTCTTTTTCAAACGTGCCGGGATTGGCTTCGAGGGTGATTTCGCACTCGGGCACCAGTCTCAAGCGGGCGCGCAAGTCGCTGATCAAGCGCTCGACGGCAGCGGGAGAAAACAGGCTGGGCGTGCCGCCCCCGATGAAAATGCTGTGCACCGAGCGCCCCCAAATCAGGGGCAATGCAGCTTCCACATCGGCACACAAAGCGTCGAGGTACCGCGTTTCGGGCAGTTCACCCGTTGTGTCCGTGCGCCACTCATGCGAATTGAAATCGCAGTACGGACATTTACGCAAACACCAGGGCAGGTGCACATAGAGCGACAAAGGCGGCAAAGCCGCCAGGCTCAAGGTGCCGGGTCGCATCAGGTGCTGGATGTCCAGGTTCATGCGAACCAGCGCTCCTGCATCAAGGCCAGCATTTGGCGCGCCGCTTGGCCGCGATGGCTGTGGGCGTTTTTCACCTCGACCGGCAGTTCAGCAAAGGTCTTGCCAAAGGCGGGGATGGACATGATCGGGTCAAAGCCAAAGCCGTTGCTCCCCCTTGGCGCTTCGGTGATCTCGCCTACCGCACGCCCCACCGCAATCAAGGGCTCTGGGTCTTCGGGGCGGCGCACGGCCACCAAGGTGCTGACCAAGGCGGCGCGGCGGTTTTTCAGGCCGGCCATTTGCTCCAACAAGGCGCGCACATTGTGGTCATCGCCTTTGGGGTAGCCGAAGCGGGTGGCGTAGTAAGCGGTTTGCACGCCGGGCTCGCCGCCAAAAGCATCGACGCACAGGCCGGCATCGTCGGCCACCGCAGGCAAGCCGCTGTGCGCGCTGGCATGGCGGGCTTTGGCCAAAGCGTTTTCCACAAAAGTGTGAAACGGCTCTACTGCCTCGGGAATGTTCAGCGTGCCTTGCGCCACCAAAGTCACCCCCAACGGGGCGAACATGGCTTGCAACTCGGCCAGCTTGCCGCGGTTGTTGGACGCCAGCACCAGCTGTTGGATCATGCTTTCAGCGCCTCGTTTTGCAAGCGGGTCAATTCACGGATGCCATCTTCCGCAAGCGACAGCAGCGTGTCCATTTCCTTGCGCGAGAAAGGCACGCCCTCGGCCGTGCCCTGCACTTCGACAAAATCGCCATCGCTGGTCATGACCACGTTCATGTCGGTGTCGCAGGCCGAGTCTTCGGTGTACTCCAGGTCAAGCAAGGGCAGACCGTCCAGAATGCCCACAGAAATGGCGGCCACGCCTTTCAGAATCGGGCTCTCGGTGAGCTTGCCTGACTTCATGAGAAAGCTCACAGCGTCTTGGGCCGCCACATAAGCGCCGGTAATGCTGGCCGTGCGGGTGCCGCCATCGGCTTGCAGCACGTCGCAGTCAATGTGAATGGTGCGCTCGCCCAACTTCTTCAAGTCGAAAATGGCGCGCAGCGAGCGCCCGATCAGGCGCTGGATTTCCTGGGTGCGGCCGCTTTGCTTGCCGCGTGCGGCCTCGCGGTCGCCACGGGTGTGGGTGGCGCGGGGCAACATGCCGTATTCCGCTGTGACCCAACCCTCGCCACTGCCTTTTTTGTGGCCAGGCACTTTTTCTTCCACCGAGGCGGTGCACAGCACCCGGGTCTGGCCAAACTCGATGAGCACCGAGCCTTCGGCATACACCGTGTAACCGCGGGTGATGCGCACGGGGCGCAGCTGATGGGGGGCGCGGGTTTGGCGGGAGGCAGGCAATGTCATGGTCAAGTCCAAAAAGGGAAACGAAACCCCGATTGTCCGGCAAGAACACCCCGCCTGCGCAGCCATTGCGCATGGCGACACGCCAGCCTGAGATAATCTCGTTTTGTCCAGAGACACACGATGCCCATTTACAGCATGACGGGCTACGCCAGCGCCCAAGCGTCGCTGACGCCCGAAACCAATGGCAGTGCCGGCGCCGGCACGCGCCTGGGGCTGGAAATCCGCTCGGTCAACAGCCGCTTCCTTGACCTGAGCTTTCGCATGCCCGAAGAGTTGCGACAGCATGAAGCCGCGCTGCGCGAACTGCTGTCGACCGGCCTCAAGCGTGGCAAGGTCGAAGTTCGCGCCGCCCTGGAGAGCTCGCAAGAAAGCGCCCTGGCCGAGCCCAGCCCTCGCTTGCTGCAGCGCCTGAACAGCCTGCAAGACACCATTCAGTCATGGCTGCCTGCCGCCCGTGCCCTGTCGGTGGCCGATGTCATTCGCCTGAGCGCCAGCCAGTCGGCTTTGCCCGACAACCTGGGACCCACCGTCATCACGTTGGCCAAAACGGCCCTGAAGCAATTGAACCAGGCCCGTGCCCGCGAAGGCGAGCGGCTGGCGCAAACCCTGAAAGACCGAGTGGCGCAATTGCGTGCGCTGGCCGAGCAAGCCGCACCGCTCATTCCACAACTGGTGGACCAACAGCGCCAGCGTTTTCTGGAGCGTTGGCGCGAAGCCATGGCCCTGACCGACGGTGCGGTGCTGCCCGAAGCCGCACAAGACCGCGCCTTGAGCGAAGCCACCGCCTTTGCCATCCGCATCGATGTGGCCGAGGAATTGACCCGGCTCAGCTCGCACCTGGTGGAAATTGACAACTTGCTGGGCACCACGGCCAAGAACGATGGCGTGGGCAAGCGCCTGGATTTCCTGATTCAGGAGTTGCACCGCGAAGCCAACACCCTGGGCGCCAAATCGGCGGCCTTAGAACTGACACGCATCTCGGTCGACATGAAAGTGCTGATCGAGCAAATGCGCGAACAAGTCCAGAACCTCGAATGATGAACACCTATCCCGGCAACCTTTTTGTGGTGGCGGCCCCCAGCGGGGCCGGCAAATCCAGCCTGGTGAAAGCGCTGATGGAGTTGGACGCCCGCGTTCAACCCTCGGTGTCCCACACCACCCGCGCCCCGCGCGGCCAGGAAAAGCATGGGCGCGAGTATTTCTTCGTGTCCGAGCAAGAGTTTGACGGCATGGTCAGCCACGGCGCTTTCCTGGAATGGGCCAATGTGCACGGGCGGCGCTACGGCACCTCGCGCAAGGCGATTGAGGACCGCATCAACCAGGGTGCCGACGTGGTGCTGGAAATCGACTACCAGGGCGCCCTGCAAATCAAGAAAATTTTTGAAAATGCCGTGCTGATTTTCATTCTGCCACCGAGCTGGGACGAGCTGCGCTCGCGCCTGGAGCGCCGCGGCGAAGACGCGCCCGACGTCATCGAGGTGCGCCTGAAAAACGCCGCCGAAGAGATGGCGCAGGCCAAAGAATTTGACTACGTTATAATCAATGAATTGTTTGAGCGGGCGTTGTTCGACCTCAAAGCAGTTGTCCATGCCCAACGCCTCAAATACGCGGCCCAGAGCCGTGCCCGGGCAGACATCTTTCAAGCCCTCAACATCACCTGAATCCTGGAGAATCCTGATGGCGCGCATCACCGTTGAAGACTGCCTCGAAATGATCCCCAACCGTTTCCAGTTGGTTCTGGCCGCCACCTACCGCGCGCGCATGCTCAGCCAAGGCCACACGGCCAAGCTGGAAAGCAAGAACAAGCCGGCCGTCACCGCCCTGCGTGAAATCGCCGCTGGCAAAGTCGGTCTGGAAATGCTCAAAAAGGTCCCGGGCTAATCCGTCATTGCGAGCCCCAAAGGGGCGCGGCAATCCCCCCCACACACTCAGCCCGCGCCGTAAGGTGTAAAGTAAGGGCATGAGTGCTGTCGTCAAACCCGTACTTTCTCCTGCCAGCCCTGCTGCGGTGAATGCGGCCGCCGCCAGCTTTGCAGCGCTGGTGGCCAAACTGGACTACCTGGGCCCCGAAGGCATCGATTTGGTGCGCAAGGCCTACCGCTTTGCCGACCAAGCCCACCTGGGCCAAAAACGCAGCAGCGGCGAACCCTACATCACCCACCCCATCGCCGTAGCGGCCCAATGTGCTGAATGGCGCCTGGATGCCCAGGCCCTGATTGCGGCTCTGTTGCATGACGCCATGGAAGACTGCGGCGTCACCAAATCGGACCTGGTGGATCGCTTTGGCGCCTCGGTGGCAGAGCTGGTGGACGGTCTGACCAAGCTGGACAAGCTTCAGTTCAACACCCGAGAGGAAGGCCAGGCCGAGTCTTTTCGCAAAATGCTGCTGGCCATGGCGCGCGACGTGCGCGTCATCCTCATCAAGCTGGCCGACCGCACCCACAACATGCGCACCATGGGCGACATGCCGCGCGCCAAGTGGGGGCGCATCTCCAGTGAAACCCAGGAAATTTATGCACCCATCGCCAACCGCCTGGGCTTGAACCAGACCTACCGTGAGTTACAGGACCTGTCGTTCCGCTACCTTCTGCCCTGGCGCTACAAAGTGCTAGAGAAAGCGGTGACGCGGGCGCGCAACCGCCGACGCGACTTGATGCAACGGGTGCAAAAGGAAGTGGAGCAAGCCTTCGCCAAAGCAGGCATGACGGTGCGCATTTTTGGCCGTGAAAAAACCTTGTACTCCATCTACAAAAAGATGGACAACAAGCACCTGAGCTTCGCGCAAGTCACCGACATCTACGGCATGCGCCTGATTGTCCCCAGCGTGGTCGATTGCTACACCGCGCTGGGTGTGCTGCATCAACTCTACAAGCCGGTGCCGGGGCGTTTCAAGGACCACATTGCCATTGCGAAATTGAATGGCTACCAATCGCTGCACACCACCTTGGTGGGCCCCTCGGGTATCAACATCGAATTTCAGATGCGCACCGACCCCATGCATGTGGTGGCGGAATCGGGAGTGGCCGCCCATTGGCTGTACAAGGCACAGGAGCCTGGCAGCGAACAAGCCGCGCGATTGGGAACCAAGTGGCTGCAATCCTTGCTGGACATTCAAGACGAAACCCACGACGCCACCGAATTCTGGGACCACGTCAAGGTGGACCTGTTCCCCGATGCAGTGTATGTGTTCACCCCAAAGAGCCGCATCATGGCCATGCCCCGCGGCGCCACGGTGGTGGATTTCGCCTACGCGGTGCACAGCAACATTGGCGACCGCACGGTGGCAGCCAAGATCAATGGCGAAGCCGTGCCGCTGCGCACCGAATTGCGCAACGGCGATGTGATTGAAGTCATCACCGCCACCGACCCCGCCCCCAACCCCGCCTGGCTGGGCTTTGTGCGAACCGGTCGTGCCCGCTCAAAAATTCGTCACCATCTGAAAACTTTGGCGCAAACCGAGTCACGCGAGCTTGGCGAGAAATTGCTGACCCAGGCCATGCGCGCCGAAGGCATTGAAACCTTGCCGCCAGCCGAAGGTCGCTATGTGCCCATGTGGGACAAATTGCTGCGCTTCACAGGTAGCCGCACCCGCGATGAATTGTTGGTCGACATTGGCCTGGGCAAACGTGTGGCCAGCATCGTGGCCAAGCGCCTGGTGGGCTTGTTGAGCGAGCTCGGCCAAAAGCCCGATGCCCTGCTGCTGAGCCGCGAGCGCTTCACCGCGCACGAAACCCTGTCGCAAGGCAGCGTGCAAGTGGATGGCAGCGAAAACGCCTCGGTCCAGTACGCTCGCTGCTGCCATCCGGTGCCGGGCGACGCCATTGTGGGCTACCTGGGCCGAGGTGAAGGCCTGGTGATTCACACCGAAGACTGCGCAGTGGGGCAACGCCTCAAGCACAAAGACAGTGAACGTTTCATGGCGGTGGAATGGGCCGATGACCCGGTAAGAGCTTTCGACGTGCCCCTGTTGGTGACGGTCAGCAACGGCAAAGGCGTGCTGGCGCGCGTGGCCGCGGCCATTGCCAAAGAAGAGGCCGACATCACCATGGTCAACAGCGGTGACGACTCTGCTGGCGATGAAACCATCGAGCTGCGCTTTGTGGTGGCGGTGCGCGACCAGTCGCACCTGGAGTCGGTGCTGCGCAGCTTGCGCCGCACCAGCTCGGTCAGCCAGGCGCGGCGCGTGGTGTCTTCTAAAACCTACCCGGCAGCAGGCGGGTAACGCACGGCCAGCACTTCCACTTCTTGCGCACCTTGCGGCGTGACCAGTCGCACCACATCGCCTTCTCGGGCTTTGAGCAGCGCACGTGAAATCGGCGAGATCCAGCTCACCTGACCCTGCAGGCTGTCGGCTTCGTCAATGCCCATGATGGTGACGGTACGCTCCACGCCCTGCTCGTCCACATAGGTCACCGTGGCACCGAAAAACACCTGATCGCTGCCATGGTGCACGCTCGGGTCGGTGACCTCGGCAATCTCCAGGCGCTGGGTCAAAAACCGGATGCGGCGGTCGATTTCGCGCAAGCGCTTCTTGCCATACAGGTAGTCGCCGTTTTCAGAGCGGTCGCCATTGCTGGCCGCCCAATGCACGATCTCGACGATGCGCGGGCGCTCGTTGTCGATCAGCTCCAGCAGTTCGGCGCGCAGGCGCGCGTAGCCCGCAGGGGTGATGTAGTTCTTGCCGCCTGCAGGCAGGGGCGGCAAGCCAGGCTCGTCATCGTCGTCCGACTCGGTTTCACGGGTGAAGGCTTTGCTCATGGCACCTCACAAGGAAAAAAGCCCGCCTCCCAAGGGAGACAGGCTTTTTAAAATGGCGCGGCTGGCAGGATTCGAACCCACGACCCCTTGGTTCGTAGCCAAGTACTCTATCCAACTGAGCTACAGCCGCTTAAGAGGTGAAATTGTAGCATGGTTTTCTACGGGCGCACCGCCGTCGGCTCTTGAAGCCTACCGCAAGGACTTTCAAGCCAAGAATTTTAGGAACTCTGAAGGAACCTCCACCCATAGGCTCAACAAGATGAAAGAATTGCTTTTGCCATGGCCATCCAGGTTGAGGCTGCCATTGACGCCGCCTTCGAGCACGTTGTCGATGACAAAATTGAACGCAGGGAGCAAGGGCAGGTCGTAGCGCGTGACAGCGGTCGCCCCGCGATGGGCATAAGCCGCTTGAACGCGCTCTGGCGTCAATTGCCGAGACAAGGCCTCGTAGGCCTTCGCGTCGTAAGGCATGACGCAGACATTGAGGCGGTTGCCTTTATCGCCGGCACGGGCATGTGCCACAGCGTGCAGTTGCACCTTGACTTGGGCGGGCGAGCTCATGCCAGCCACTCCTGCGCCGTGTGCAAGCTGTAGCTCACCTTGAGCAACCCGGGGTCGATCAGGTAAGACTGGGTGCGAATCCGTTGCGTGGTGCGCCAGCGCACCCCGCCGCCACCCGCAGGGCCGCAGCAGTACAAAGCCAGGACCTCGCGTGCCGCCTGCTCGGCATCGTCTTGCAGGGCCGAAGACGCCGCCAAGCGCACCCGCACATCTTGCGGCTGCGCCGAGGCGCTTTGCCACAAAGTGCCCGCGTCACCATCGTGCACGCTGGCCAGGCCAATGAGGTCGATGCGCAAACTCACTGGCAGTTTGCGTTGCGCCACACGCTGGCGCAGCACTTCTGCCGCGCGCCGGGCACGCGCCACACAGTTGGGGCCGGCATAGGAAATTTCGCCCTCCCCCAACCAACCGCCATCGAAACAGGCGGTGACTTTGACGGTGTTTGGTGCCGGCTTGCCGCGCATGCCTTGAATCTGAACCCGGTCCACGCCCACTTGATCGACACGCGCGCTCGTCAAGTCAAGCACCACATCGGGCGTGATGTAGTGAGCAGGGTCGTGTATTTCATAAAGCAATTGCTCTTTGACGGTTTCGGGCGACACCAGGCCGCCTGTTCTCAAGGCCTTGGTGATGAACAAGCGGCCATCGGCATGCACTTCGGCGATGGGGAAGCCGACATTGGCGGGGTCTGGCACATCCTTGTACCCCGGGTCTTCAAAATAGCCGCCGGTGATTTGCGCGCCGCACTCCAGCAAATGCCCCGCAGTGGCGCCCACCGCCAATTTTTGCCAATCGTCCATGGACCAGCCAAAGTGATGCATCAAAGGCGCCAAGGCCAGCGAAGGGTCGCCGGTGCGTCCGGTCACCACCACCTGGGCGCCGGCATTCAAAGCTTGCACGATGGGCTGGGCAGACAAATAGGCGTTGGCCGCAATCAACTCACCCGCAGCCATGTCCAGACCGGCATCGGCCTCGTAAACGGTGTGCTCATTCAGGTTCAAGTCCTGCACATCGTCGCCAGTCACCACGGCAATGCGCACTTGGCTTTCGCCCAAGCGTTTTGCCAGTCGCGCAATCACGCGGGCCGCGGCCGGCGGATTGGCGGCGCCAAAGTTGCCAATCAGCGTGATGCCATGGCGCAGACACTTGAGCAGGATGGGCTCGAGCAGGCGCTCCAACATGGGCTCATAACCGCGTTCGGGGTTTTTGCGTTTTTCCAATTGCGCCAAGGCCACGGTGCGCTCGGCCAAGGTCTCAAAAAACAAAGCGCTCGGCCCGCCCAGCTCAATCAGGGTGTCCACCACCGGCGCGGCGGCGTCTATCCTGTCCCCGGAAAATCCGGAGGCGTTTCCTACGCGAAAGCACCCAAAGCTTGCCATGCCTAGCGTCCCTGGAAACGAGGGGTGCGCTTTTCTGCAAAAGCTTTCCTTCCCTCTTTGTAGTCTTCGCTGCTGAAGCAAGCATCCACCATGGCATGAACGAGCGCGATGTCTTGGTCCGCCGAAGCTTTGCGCAACTCCAGCAGCGAGCGCTTGGCTGCCGCCAGCGTCAACGGGGCGTTATCGCAAACCATTTGGGCGTAAGCGTTGACCACAGCATCGAATTCGTCTGCTGGCACCACCTGTTTCAGCAAGCCAAGGCGCAAGGCTTCTTCAGCGCCAAAAATGCGCGCGCTGAAAAACAAATCGGCCGTGTTGGCCACCCCCAGCACCTCGGTGAATCGCTGCATTCCCTCGTAGGCATAGCCCAAGCCCAATCGGCCCGCTGGCATGCGGAACTTGCTGTCTGCGCTGGCCATGCGCACATCGCAATCCAAGGCCAGGCCCAAGCCGCCGCCCATGCAAATGCCTCGAATTTTGGCCAGCGTGGGCTTGGGACAATCCAGGACCGAGGCGTAGCCCGCCTGAGTAGCCTGGTTGTAATGCGCGCTTGCATCGCCATCGCGATGGGTGCTGAACTGAGAAATATCGGCACCGGACACAAAGGCTTTGTCCCCAGCCCCTTGCAGAACGATCAGGCGCACTTCGGGGTTGTCCACCAAGGCTTGCATGGCCTTGGGCAGCGCCAGCCACATGTCGTAATTCACCGCATTGAATTTGCCGGGATTGTTGAAGGTGACATAGCCGACATGCCCCTCGACGTGGTGGTCCAGCTGGCCCACAGGTTGAGACACTGCGTCACTCATGGTCAGATCACTTTCTTGGTTTTGAATGCTTCGATGGCCTCGGCTGAATACCCGAGTTGCGACAAAATTGCCTGGTTGTCCTCGCCCGACTCTCTCTGGGAAAAGCTCACTGCAGAAGGCGTTCTGGACAATTTGAAGGGCTGTGCCACCACGCGAATATCGCCGCGGCGTGGATGCGTCAAGGGGACGGCTGCTTGCAGTTGCGCAACTTGGGGGTCCTCAAAAACCTGCGCCATGTTGTAAATCGGGCCGCAGGGCACACCGGCCTCATTCAATGCGTGCACCCAATGCGCGGTGGGCTGCGTCGCAAAGACTTTGTTGAGCTCGGCATTAAGGAATTTGCGGTCCGCCAGACGGCCCGGGTTTTGTTGGTACCTGGGTTCGTCGCGCAAATCCAGCCGGCCCAAGACCTCGCACAGCGCGCGGTATTGGTTTGTACCGGACGCGCCAATGTTGAAATAGCCATCGCTGGCTTGGTAGGTTCCCATGGGTGTGGCGAAGGGATGGTCATTGCCTGTTTGCTCGGGCACCTCGCCATCGACCAGATAGCGCGCAGCCTGAAAATCGCACAAATGGATCATGGACTGCAACAAGTTGGCTTGAACCCATTGCCCCTTGCCGGAAGTTTCACGCTCCAGCAGGGCTATGAGCACACCGGTTGCGGCAAAGACGCCGGTTCCCGAGTCGGCAATGGCAATGCCTGCACGCACGGGGCCTTGCCCCGGCATGCCCGTGACCGACATCATGCCGCCCATGCCTTGTGCGATTTGGTCAAACCCTGGGCGCTTGCGGTAAGGCCCCTCTTCGCCAAAGCCTGAAATGCTGGCCAGCACGATGCGCGGATTCACCGCGGCCAAGGTGTCGTAATCCAGCCCCAAGCGAAACTTCACATCGGGCCGGAAATTTTCAACCACCACATCGGATTGAGCCACCAATTTGTAAAAAATTTCTTTGGCTTGGGGCTCTTTCAAATTCAAGGTCAAGCTGCGCTTGTTGCGATGCAGGTTGAGCGCGTCATAGCCATCGCGGTCACCGATGGAACCCTCATTGGGGTCCACCCCTGGGGGTGACTCGATGCGAATGACTTCAGCCCCGAAATCGGCGAGGATGCGAACACAGGTAGGACCCGAGCGAACACGCGTCAGGTCCAACACCTTGAATCGTTTCAGCGCCAGAGAATCCGAGCTCAGGGGTTTCATGGGGTCCGTGTCCTCGCAAGACAGACAGCATAAGCCAGCAAGCCGCCCGTCAGCGTCTGTCACAAACCCTAGGGTCGCAGGGGCGACAGGCTCCTGGCTTGCGCTTCGGCCCTTGGCAAGCCAAGGGCTCAATCCACAAAGGCATAGCCATCCATGGAAATCACAAAGTCACTGATGCCACGGTAGAAAGCTTGCGCGCGCGCGTCTGGACCGGCGGCGCCGAGCGCCACAAACAAGGGCAGCAAGTGGTCCTCGCTGGGGTGGGCCCGTCGGCCGTCTGGGCTTTGTTGGCGGTAGTTCAGCAACTGGGTGTGCTGATGTGCGGTCAAGTGGTCATGCACCCAGTCTGCAAAAGCTTGAACATAGGCTGGCGTTTGCCCGCCCGTGGAAGCAGCCTGATGCCAATCGCCCAGGTTGTGGGTGATGTTGCCGGAGGCCACCACCCAAATGCCTTGCGCTGTCAACGACGACAAGGCCTGGCCGACGCGGTAAGCATGCGCTGGGCCGGCATGGGTTTGCATGGACAAGGGGACAATGGGCACATCGGCATCGGGAAACATCTGGCGCAAGGGCTGCCAGGCACCGTGGTCCAGGCCATGCTGGCTGTCCTGCTTCACGTCCAGGCCCGCGCAGCGCAGCGCGGCGACCACTTTGCCAGCGACTTCTGCCGAGCCCTTGGCAGGGTATTGAAGCGCATACAAGGCCTGTGCAAAGCCATAGAAATCATGGATGGTTTCAAGCTGCGTTGCGGCGCTGACCGTGGGCAGGTGGGTATCCCAATGCGGGCTGACCACCACAATGGCGCGCGGCGGGGACAACTTGTGAACCACCTCGGACATGGCAGCGCCTGCCGCACCGGGGTTCAACGCGAAGGTGGGGGCACCGTGCGGCACAAAAAGAACATTGCGAAAGCTTTGCATGGCCCATCAGGTCACCGTGGTGCCTCATGTCAAAAAGTTGGGGGGATTTTATGGCGAAGGGTGGACCCCATCCGTCCTGGCAAGTTCACCTTACCAGTCGATGTGTTCGCCCTTGTGGTCAACAAAAGAAGCGCCCGCCTTGGCTGGCAAAGTGCGCAGGGCCGACCACATGCCCGCGACGGATTCATGAGGCTCCAGCAAATTGGGCACGGAAGCGGTGAAACGCTTGGACAACTCAGAGCGCACCGTGCCGGGCTGAAGCGCGACGATGCGCAGCGCTGGATTTTTTCGCTGCAACTCGATCGCGGCCGTTTGCAAGTACATGTTGAGCGCGGCTTTGGACGCACGGTAGCCATACCAGCCGCCTTTTTGGTTGTCTGAAATGCTGCCCACGCGAGCTGACAATTTGGCATAAATCGAGGGGCCGCTTGCCAACAATGGCGCCAAGTGACGCAGCGCCAAAAGGGGGCCAATGGCATTGACCTGCAATTGGCGCAGCAAAACATCTTCCCGCACGCTGGCCAAAGACTTTTCTGGCCCCACGCCATCAGTGCGATTGCCAACCTGGATTTGGCGCAATTGCGCCGAATGCGCAATTTGCAGCACGGCACGCCACCCAAACTTGCGAAAAACGATGAACCCCTCTGCTTGGCCGTCGTGGGTTTGGGCATGGCCAACCGCATTGAATCCAAAAAATTCACCCTGGGATTCAGACAAGTCAAGCTCAAAGTCACCGATGTGCTGGCCGACTTGGACGCTGCCAAAACGGCCCACCTCTCCAAGCAGTCTCAAGTGCTCTTGGTCAAAGTGAGCACATTGCACACCACGGTGCACGCCAGCATCCAGGCACTCATCCAAAAGCACAAATTCGCACAAACCATCGTCATCTACAATTTTGCCCCTGAATCGGTGGTGCAAGCCATGAAATTTTCGGGTCTGATGGTGCGGCGCGAGCCCATCTCGGACAGTGAATTGGCAGAACTGCTTCAATCCGTGTTGTTCGTGGATTCGGCCCGGACCCAAGAGTTCGGAACCTCCGGCACGGTGATTTCAAGCCGCAAATACTCCGACGAAACCTTGGCGCGGGTCGCAGGCATTTCCACCAATGTGCTGTGCGAGTGTCCAAGGCATGTGGCGGAGTTGATTGCACAACTTGCCAGCTTTGAAGAGTACAGCCAGGAGTGCTTGAACCGAAACGCCGCCGACGCCCATCTGCATGCCTACTTGCGCTCCATCTCGGGATCAGCTCGGTCTTTGTTTGAAAACGCCCTGGAAAAAATTGCCCAGCACGAAGGCATTGATTTGCGCGAAGGTACGCCATGAACTCAAAAACCTTGAATGTGCTCGGAACGCCGCTGGTTCCCTGCTCCTATGACCCGCTGACAGGCTTCTTCCGCGACGGCTGCTGCAACACCGATGCACAGGATCAGGGAAGCCACGTGGTGTGCGCGAAGGTCACACAGGCTTTCCTAGATTTCTCGCTGAAGCAGGGCAATGACCTGGTCACCCCACGCCCGCAATACCGTTTTGCAGGCCTCAAGCCGGGCGACCGTTGGTGTTTGTGCGCCTTGCGCTGGAAGCAAGCCTATGAAGCGGGCGTTGCCCCCAAAGTCATTCTGGAAAGCACGCATGCGCGCGCGCTGGACCACGTCACCTTGGAGCAGCTTCAATCTTGAGCCCCCAAGAGGGAACTGCCAATGGAGCGAAAATCTAGGAATGCACGAACCAACGCCTCATTACGCCCCACTTGAAAAGATGCCAAGCCAGATGGCACATCAGGGCTTCAGTGTGCTGGATGCCGCCAGCGTTGCCAAATGGGCCGCTTGCTCACGGGATGAGCTGAACGCCCTGTCCGCCGACTGGAACGACATGCCGCACGACCAGCACTTAAAGGATGGCGGTCGCTACCGACGCCGACGCCACAGCAGCTTTGTTTTTGAGAACGGCACATTGACGCAAGTGCCGCACCGCGCCCACTGGCAATCGCTGGACTACAACGCACTTCACGGCGGGATGGAACGTTGGTTCGAACCCATTTTGGACAGAACGCTGCATCAGCCGGCCTGGCCCAAGCTGTTGTCTGCTTTGGCCACCACTGCGAATCAACTGCGCGGCATGGACACCCGATGGTGCATCGAAGCGCATCAATTTCGCATCGACACGACCGACGGCATTGGCCGGCCCACACCCGAAGGCGCGCACCGCGATGGCGTCGATTTCGTTGCCGTGTTTGTGGTTGACCGACAGAACATCAAAGGGGGCGAGACGCGCGTCTTCGACGCCCACGGGCCAAGGGGTGAGCGGTTCACCCTGACGCAAGCTTGGTCGTTGCTGTTGCTGGACGATGCGCGCGTGATTCACGAAAGCACGCCGATCCAGCCGTTGGGCGCTCCAGGCCATCGTGACACGCTGGTGGTGACCTTGCGCGCCAACCATTTCCAAGACCCAGCTTCATGAAAATGTGTTTTGAATGGCAGGGGGTGGTTGTCCAACAACCTAATTCTCTATTCACACTCAATCATGCGTGGTCTGCACCGGTTTCATCCGATGCCGTGGCATAGCCGCCCGTCCAGCCCTTGCTGGCGTCGTCATCGCCGCCGGGCTTGATAGCCATGCGCACCAGCGCCTGGGTGCCTTTGGGGATCAGGTTGAACTCGCTTTGGCGATATCTCCAGTTCTTTAATCCCGACCAGACCCTGAGCCAAAAGCACCCTTCAGTCACATAATATTGACACTGAAAGAAAAACACGGATAATTTCTGACATGCGCACTTCTGAAACGATCCGGCAAGCGATTGCAGCCCAGCCCCAAGGGGCGGTGTTCTCCAGTGCCGACTTCTTGTCGACAGGAACGCGTGCGGCCGTTGATCAAGCACTCTTTCGATTGATGAAGGACGGGACCATCGTTCGGGTGGCCAGAGGGCTGTACGCCACAGCTGGTCAACCTGTGGATGCGCAAGCGGTGGCCAGCGCTCTTGCACGCAAGACAGGCGAGCACGTGGGACTTGCCCCCGTCGAAGGGGCTGGCGAGGTGTTGGTGGTACCCACCTCGGGCCTGTCACGCACCCTCAAGGCGGCGGGGCACATCGTGCAATTCCAACGCATGAGTCAAAGGAAAGTTCAACTCGCTGCCAGCCCCAAGGGCCGGGTCTTGCTTGCGCTGTGGACCCGGGGCATGAAAAACCTCACGACGCTGGAGATTCAACGCGCCACGGGTGACTGGGTCGAAGGGGAAATCGACAGCTATGCCGCGCTGATCCCGGCGTGGCTGCGCACCGCCATCCAGCAAGCCAATGCGCCACGCAAGTCCGTCAAGATCGGTTTGTCGGGTGCGTATGACTGGTCCAACCCGAACATCCGAGACGATGTGCTGATTGGGAAAGTGCTTGAGAAGCACAAATTCGAGGACGTAGCGCGGCTGTGTTTCTACTACGGTGTCCCCAAGGTCAAACGCGTGTTCAAGCGGCGTGCGTTTGAGCCCATGACCACGGCCAGTGTGACCAGGATGTTGGGCAACATCAGCAAAGGCCTGCGTGCATCAAAGGAGCATGCAGATGCATGAGCTCAAACTGGAATTCATGCCAGAGGCGACGCAAAAGAACTTTACTCATCTCAAGGACGACCCCAGACTGGCTGGCTTCACCCTGGTCGGAGGCACTGCATTGGCCTTGCAAATTGGGCACAGGATCAGTGAGGACCTGGACTTCAACATCTTTGGTCAGAAATTGCCCATCAAGGCTATCGATGGACTTCTGGATGATTTGGCTGCAAGTGGTGCCGTGATTGAAAGCCTGATCACATCAGAACAAAAGCTGGGATTCAAGATCAATACGTCAGAGAACCTGGACCACTACATTCAGGACTACCTGATCGATGGTGCCAAGGTGACGTTTCATTCGCGCAATGAAGGTGATCGGCCCAAGGCGCAGATTGATTTCCTGAAGTCGGCTGCCAAGGTGAAGGTTTCCAAGGGTGGCTTTGATGTCATGGGCATCGATGGGCTTCTTGTCATGAAAAGCATCGTCGTCTATGACCGCGTTAAGTCTCGGGACATCTACGATTTAATGGTCCTCACAAGAGATCATGGCTATACCTTGGACGCTATCTTCGCGGCCATCGACTCCTACCAGCCTATTAGGCACAAAGATCCCGAACACTTCAAGAGTGTGGTCACCGGGGTGATTCCGCTAGACAAAAGCGACGAGGGGTTTGCTAGCATCCATCTGAATGTGAAGATGGAGGGTGTCTACAAGTACTTTCAAAAATTGATCAATGACTATGAAATCAGGGCCGTTCAAAAGTTGCGGCCTTGATTTCTCAGTAGGGGAAGTTAGCTCTGAACCGCCCCAGGGCGATTCAGCAAGGAGATGGATGAACAGTTTTGAGAACAGTTCACGGGTGGTATTTGGTAGCGGGCGGAGGGCCACTGACCAACTTTCTATTCACGCTCAATCATGCTTGGTAGCGCTAGAGAGTGAATGAGCGGTGATTGTATCGGCTACCCAGCACGTGATCATGAATTCCAGCTACCTGTTACGCGATATCGCGGAACTACTACCGCCTACCAAGCGGACAATGTTCGGCCCCCTATCGGCAGCGCCGCGCTCAAGCATCCCGAACTTCAGCGGGACCAACGCCTGGACGAATACCTTTTTGCTGCTCTGTTCGCTCGCGAAGGAGCGTCTTCGCCGCGCGTGGCGTAGTGGCCGCCCCGAGCTCTGCCAACCACTCTGCGGCAACATCTTCTTCAGCTTGACGTGCGCGGATTTCGGTTCTGTAGCGGCCCACCTTGCTTTCAAGTAATGTGATTTTCTTCGAATCACGCTGCACCCAAGCAGTCACAAATGCTCCGCCCAGAGTCCCAAGAACGGCAATCAATGAAGCGATTACTTGGCTGTCCATGTCCACCCCCTCGTCAGGTAATTCACGATGAAATTTGAGCCTCCGTCATGCCAGCCTCACAAGTCGGACATGACGGTTGGGCCGTCCGCCGTAAAGCGGTCAAGTCTGGGTCAAGAATGGACTCAACTGGAACCCGTTTCGGGTACTTGGGCTCGACCATCTCGTCCATAGCCAGCCAGCGAGCCGCTGTGTTGCGGGCAATTCCAAGCTTCTTGGATGCCTCGCGCACCGACAGTCCATCTCGACGGACCATGCGGCGCAATTTACTCAGTGTTCCCACGTTAATCACTCCTGCACGCTCCTGCCCAAAAAATAGGCAGGATATGCGGTTAACGTGGCTCAGATTTCGTCGTGAATTCGCCTCAGACTGGCTCAGTTTTCAAAATGAATCAACAGGGATGCTTAAGTCGGTCCAGAAGGGCCGTGGTCATCTTGGCAACGCAAGAGCCTTCTGTGCCGCTAGCTTTAGCAGAATTAGGTTTACGAGAAGTTCATCGCTCGTAACCAAGCGGCTATCTCTCTTCCTGCAGCGATTCGCCCAGGCTCTTCCCCCGGCACTAGAGAACGGCCATGATGGTCACCGCGAACGCGTACGTGCTGCTTCTCGCTAGTCCCGATCCATCCGAATATTTCGCGGATCGAGTGTGGGAAAGTGGTCTGGTCGCCCGTGTACTCCACCAGCAGCGTCGGTACGTCCAAAGCGGGCGCCGTCTTCTCAAGTGAGGCGTTGGATGACACACCCGACCAAGTCGAAAGCCAGGACTCTGGTGTACAAAGCCGTCCGAATCCCATTGCACCATAGTTCGAAGCCAGCATATCGGCCCCCCAGACAGAGCCGGGTGGGCGGTCAGACGGGTCAAGCTTCAGGTCCAAGCAGCGGAGGTCTGCGTCGGTGCGCCAGATTGTGAGAATGGGCACGTGGACAGCTTCCAGCCGCGCGGCGTGAGAGGAATCCCCGCCTTTCAATGCCTGACGAGCGTGCAGGCGAGTTGCTAACAGTTGGCGTGCAAGGTCGTCGATGCGGCGGACCCGCTCCAACTGTGCCTCACGGTAGCGCTGCACGAATTCGTCAGCGAAGTCTGCGTTTCCTCCTTGTGCATAGCCGTTGTTTGGATCGAATGGATCTAGCTTGGGATCAATTGACAACGGATCCCCTTCGTTAGTTACCGATGGATCGATGCAACCGAGCAGAAGCCGGCCTTGCCCGGGATGTGGCGCCAAGTAGACCATCCCGTTGACCGGTGGCAGTACAGCGACATCGAAGCTGGTTGTCCGACCGGTAGGAGTTTTCGCCAAGCGATCTTGGGGTGCTGCGTGTGCCTGTTGCACATAGTATGTGAACAGACCCGATCCACCGGAATTACCCAAAAGTACTAGCTTATCGAAGCCTCGTTCACGTAGGTGCAGAAGCCCCGCAGCAACGTCGAGGATCGCTTGTTCGTGCTCTAGCCGCAAATCAGTGCCAACCGACCGCGCGCCCTGAGCCCACACTGCGACTCCCGCCCCGAGCATGGCAGGCACGATGTAGTGGCACCCTAGGAATTCTCGGGGATGCATAAGACACACAACAGTATGGGGATTCCCGATAACGTAAAGCGTTCCGTTGACGGGTACCCCATCCGCGGTGCGTAATGGCACATTTTGAGTGATGGTGCCGGCCGGAAGTTGATTAGGATACCAATCAATACCGAGGGTTGGTCGGCGTAGCTGTCCGGAAGTCGCGGCCGGCATGGAATGTGTATTCATTGCACTCGCTTTCGTTCTAGCACCAAGCCGTCTAGAAAGAGTCGCAGGCCGGCCTGGAAGGCGGAGGCCCCGTCCAGTCTGGTGAAGGTTTTGCTTACGAAGTGCGCCGCTGGAAACTTGCGTCGATCTAGGCTGGAGAGTTTGGCGTCGAGAAATTGCGCATGTTCACCGGGCCAACGGTGCGCTGCGGTCGCCTGCGCGTAGCCTGTGACGAACTCGTTGAGCAGGTGCGTGTACACGCCAGTGCGGCTTGCATCGAAGCCGATGTTGCGCACTGCGGATGTAAACTTCTCAAAGAGTAATACGCCGTAATCAGTTTCCCCGGGCAATATGTCTTGAATCATCCTGTACTTATTGTGTAAAACAACATACGAGGCGATCCCAGGATAGCGAGCATGTGCCTCGTAGACTGCAGTGCAGATTGCTTCCAGATCTTTGCGCCAGTTCCCGCGCAACACCGGCCAATTTTCCACTAATTCCTGGTAAAAGTCATTCATTACACCTGAAGTAAGTGCGTCCCGGCCACCGAGGTAGTAATGAATGAGCGCCGGGGTAACTTCCAGTTCCTGCGCTACTCTGACTATGGACAACTCGTGGAGCGGGACCTCACGCGTCATGGCTAGAGCGCTGGCGATAATGGTGTCGCGGCTAAAGTGGCCCTGGCTGACTCCAGCAGGACGGCCACGCCGGCGTTCGCGTACAGGCAGCCCCGTCGCCGACTTCGATGCGCGTGCACTCGATTTTTTCAATGGTAACTACCTCTGTTTGCCGAGCAGCGCTGGCGAGAGTCTTGAGGCCTCTTGAGCAGTTCCTGAGATATCGATAGTAGCGTGCGCACTCGGGTGAAGAGGCCCATCGTCAAAAATTTCTCCCGAAGCGACAAACCAAGTACGTCAAAAAGGAAAACCAGAAAGACGAAAGCCATATATTTGCAGAACATTGACATTTAAACCACGCTAGCCGGGTCGTATTCGCTCCAGGCTTGTCGCTGTCGCAGGGTGAATAGATGTTTTATCAGCCGCCTATCGCCGAAGCCTCTGCTCATTTAGTAGCTTCCTCGCTCGCGAGTGTCATTTCGTTGCGGTCATATGCTACGAGACGGCCGCAGAAGCCGCCAGACAATGCGCTGTTCCATAGGGCAGGGCCTAGTCCAAGGTCCTTTCGCACGAAACTCAAGTCTCGCGGCGACTCGATCTTCCAGTATCCGTTGCGTGCAATACTAACGGTGCAGGAATGCATCCCGCGTGCGCATTGCACCAAAGGCTGGAACTCCGGCAGATCAGGGACGAAAATGATCACGGTCATTGTTTTAAGCCCGCGCCATCAGGTTCGGCAAGTAACTCACCCTTGGCACGCCAGACACTTTCGATGTTCTGAAGTCGCCCTTTGCCCGCGGCATTCAGCCGGTCTTCCTCCTGAACGGCGGCAAGAAGAGTTAACTCAGCGTCATTGGCATCGACCTCTCCCAGTGCCCGCAGCTCGAGGGTGATTTCCACGAAATATCCATTCGGATCGCGGAAGTACAGTGACTCGATCACCTCATGCTCGATCTGGAATAAGATTGGCACGCCATAAAGCTCGAGTCGCTGCCGCCAGGCCTGCAATTCTTCTCGAGAGCACACGCGCCAGGAGGTGTGGATCGCATCGCTGTCGTAGCGGGGGTGGTGCACCAGGTGCGCTGGCTGCTCAGTGCCCAGGTAGTAAAAGAAGGCAATAGTGCTGCCGTTGCCACTATCAAAGAAGAAGTGAAGAAAGTCTGGATGCTCTGCCGAACCCCAGCCCCTAGCTGAAATTGCGTGTACTAGCCTCAGTCCGAGCACGTCACGATAGAAGTCAACCGTTTCTCTCAGCTTCCAAGTCGGACGTGCTGTGTGATGTACTCCGTGCAGCGCGGGCGAGGGTGATAATTTTGTCATCCGGTGCTCCTTTCGTTCTGCGCGGCGGCAGAGAGCTTACCGCGGATGTCCATACGAAGGGCGGCCTTATCCAATTTGCCCACCTTGGTCAGTGGCAGCGATTCCACGCATTCGACACGCTCTGGCCATTTGAACTTGGCGAGACCCATGCTTTCGAGGTGCTGGCCGAGCTCAGCTACGTTAGGTGCCGGATGGTTATGCCGCACAACAACGTAGATGCAGATGCGCTCGCCGAGCACGGGATCAGGCATGCCGACTACTGCGCATCCGGCGACGGACGCATGGGTGGCAACGGCCGTTTCTACCTCTTCGCAGTTCACTTTTTCGTGTCCGCGGTCCACCAGATCCTTGGTGCGGCCGGCGAAGCAGTAGTAGGTCTTGCCCTGAATCTTACGCTGCACCAGCAAGTCACCTGTCTTGTAGAAACCGTCGACAGTGAAGGCCTGCGCGTTGCGCTCGGCTGCGTCGTAGTAGCCACTGATGGTATAGGGCCCGCGGCACTCCATCTCTCCGACCTCGCCGAACGCAACCTCGCGGGTCCCTCCCGGTTCTACCAGCCGCACTTCGTCCAAAGGCGAAAGGGGGACGCCGGCTGTCCAGTCCAATGCTTCCTCGGGCGCGTCGAGCCCAGGGTACATGTTCAGGCCTTCCGACATACCGAACATGCCGATGGCCGGTTTGCCGTACTTCATCCGGGCCAGGCGTGCAGCGTCTGGCGTCCAATAGCAGCGCACGCTCTCGGAACTGGCGAAGCCCTGGTCCAACATCGCTTCGTAGCGTGGCAGAAGAGCGCGGATAAAGCCGACCCAAGTGGGTTTTGCAAGCCGGAATACCACGCCCCATGCTTCCGCCGTCATTTCTGTAGGGATCGCGTACGCAGCACCTGTCAGCAAGGTAGGCAACCACATGCAGCCCATCGCCGCGTTATGCATCATGGGCATCGGCATGAAGACCACGTCTTCCGGCGTGAAACCCAGAATTTCGGCGCCGCGACGTGCATTTAGCAGGTACTCGTTTTGCATGCGAGGAATAACCTTCGGCACACCAGAAGTACCACCGGAAAGCTGGAAAACAACCACTTGGAACGGGTCGCGCGGAATGGACAGCACATGCGCGCGTGAGCTGCTTGAATCCTGCGTCGCAACCATATCCTCGAAGCGTCGCAAGCCTTCGCAAGCCGGACCGCGAAGCGAGATTAAGTGCTGCATCTGCGGCAACTGATCTCGCATCCGCAGAGCGAATTTGGGCAGGTCGAACTTAGGATCGTCGCCGTGCACAACATGTGCGCGGGCGGCGACGTGCCTTCCCAGGTATCCGATCTCGCTTTCCCGATGGCCTGGTAGCGTGCACACCGGGACCAGGCCCGCTTTCAGGCAGCCCACCACCGCAAGCAGAAGTTGAGGGGAATTCGCCGCTTGGAACAGCACACGGTCTAGGGGCTGGAGACCTAGCGCCGTTAGCGCTGCCGCGAAGCGGTCCGTGATGGTGTCGAGCTCGGCGTACGTGTAGTTTCCCTCCGCGCTGTAGAGCGCGATGCGCTCGCGATGTCGTTCGAAGGACTGACATAGCGCCTCGACCAGAGAAACGTGCCCAAGCTCGCCTGCAGCCACGTAGCGCTCCAGGCGCTCACGCGGCGCATACGTGACGCCCGGTAGGGGATTACGAACGCCGATGGCTGGTGCGTTCACACCTCGTACTCCACGGCCACTGTACCGTCCACTACCCTGACGGCATAAGTTTTTAGCGCCACATGGCACGGAGAGGCGCTGGCCGCACCGGTACGGATGTCGAAACGACCGCAGTGCCAGCTGCACTCGACTTCGTGTCCTTGCAGCGTGCCGTCCTCGGAAAGAGAAGCGGCACCATGCGTGCAGGCGTCGTCCGTTGCATAAATCTGCCCGCCGACGCGGTAGATCGCGATGACGGTCCCGTTCGGCAGGAATTCTGCTCGGATTTGGCCTTCGGTCACCTCCAATTCGGGACACAGCAAGGCGAGCTGGCTCGTGGGCTTCATACGCGGTAGGAGTCCTTCTGCAGCAGCTTGCTTCCGACCCAACCCCAGTAGATGCGGTGCGCCTTGATTAGGCCGTTCTCAATCTGCATGACTTCTGCCATGTCAGTCTGCTCGCCCGTCGGGGTAACGCGCGGGTATTCCCAGATGATTGTCCGACCGTCACTGAAGAAGCTCTGGCGGTACCTGTCCTTAAGTGCGGGGGTCGTACGGATGATGATGTCGAAGAAGTAGCGCAGGTTCTCACGTCCTTCAACCACGCCTCGCTCCGTTTTAAGCAAAGTGTTGACCAACGGGCTTTCTAGCGTGGCGTCCGGCGCGTATAGAGCCAAAACGGCTTCGAGATCCTTCGTGGCGAAAGCATGCGACCACGCCTGATAGATTCGTTCGGCGGTAGGGTGTGTCTGAGATGATTCGGGAGTCATGCTGTTCCAGTCAGTAGTGTGCGGCGTCACTGCCACGGGGAAAATGGGACAGCCATCAATAGTTGGTTGTCGATCGAGGTAAGAAGGGGCGATGCAGCCAGGGCAAGGACGTCCGCTTCTACAGAACGCCAGCGTGAGTCTCGCTGCGCCAGGGAATCGCTGCGCAACAACAGTTGTAGCTCGCATAGTTGGCCAGCCATCTCGAATTGTCGCCTCCGTAGAGTGGCGACACGGTCGAAAGAGACCGCGACGTGGTGCTCCAAGAAAGCAGTAAGTTTTTCGGCCTCTGTGAGCTTCGAAGGCCGGAAGAAAACGCTAAATCTATCGAACACACCATGCGCCTGGTCCGTGAGCGGCTCCAGTACCTCGCCCTCATAAATGTCGGAGCGCTGCTGCTGAAGCGTTGGCGTTACGCGGGAAATAAAGTCCGCCATCGCCGGCACGGTAGCCCAGCTTGTCCGAATGGCGGCACGCTCCACCCGGTTCTTGTACCGCCACAGGTGTTGCACAGTGTTAAGCTCGCCGCTTTCCGTAACCCAGAAACCGGCTAGGTGCGGGCGTAGCAGCTCCAGCACTGTCGGTGCTGCCAAGAAGCAGGCCAAGTATTCCTGCAGCTTACCCGGGTGCAGACGATAATGACGGGACTCGATGATCATTTCGGCGGCCCTTCAGGCGCGCAGGCTGCGCGGCGGCGGTTCCGGTACGCGGTCCTCCGCGTCAAGCAGAGCGCCCCACTGCTTCCAAAAGGCGCGGATCTGGCCCTCATCCTCCAGCGGCAATTCGGCTGCGCCAAGGTCGCCCTTGGAGATATCATTCCACGCCGCCTCCGTCACATTGCGATATCCGCGTTGGCACCTCTCCAACGCCTCTATGTCGTCTGGCGTGGCCAGTCCGCCGGGTCCAAGGAATTCTAGGAAGTTGCGCAGCCGCAGCTTGCGTAACCAGTTACTTTCTCCTTGGGGTGCTACTGCCCACGTGCTCACAGTCATGCGGCCAGGCTCTTCAGGGTACATGGTGCGCAACACAAGGCCCGCAGCATCGATGATCAGAAGGTTCGGGAATATCAGCAAATTACGATTCTTCTGGGCGATACGGTTGGCACGCTGTTCACCCACACGCGATACCAGTTGCCCGAAGATACCTTCTATCTCAGGCTTCGATGCCTCGCCCCAAGCAGGCGACCACTTGCCTGCAGGACGACCCCAGGGCGCAGAGAATTCAACTACGGCGTGGCCGTTACCCAGGTCCCTGCTGACACCATCCAGGCGGGGTAGCGGTCCATCTTTGGGTGCCCCGGGAATGATGTTACGTACGTAGTCGAAGTAGGTCGCGTGCAGGTTGTCCGCGTGGTAGCCGTCAAAGCTATTCTCACACAGCAGCTTCCAATTGGCGCGGATCATGTACTCCTGTGAGCCCGAAATGATCTCTAGCTGGTCGGACTGGTCTGCCATGCAGTCGATATATTCGCGCGCCTCACCCAGATAATCCGTCAGTGGCCGTGCATCGCGGTCGAAACAGGCGAACCATAATCCGCGATAGGACTCGAGCCGCGGGACCTCTACTAGATCCACACTGCCGTCGCATTCGAAGTCCACGGGGTAACCAGCATGGTGCGGCTGGCGGCGAAACTTGCCGTCAGCGCTGAAAACCCAGCCGTGGTAGATACATTGGAAGTTTTTTGCTACGCCATTGCGTTCTTGGCAGATCTTCGCGCCGCGGTGAGGGCACGCGTCCAGAAAGGCGTGCACAACCCCTTTTGTATCGCGGTTGAAGATCAGATCTCGCCCCCCCACCGAGCGCGTCACGAATGCACCTGGCGCAGCGACTTCTGAATCGTGGCCAACATAAAGCCAGCACTTGTTGAAGATCTGCCGGCGCTCGGCCTCAAGGATATATTCGGAGGTGAAGGCGCGGCGAGCCACTTGGAAGATGCCGCGTACGGGGTCAGTCGCAATGTTGTTGCCGCCGGTGTAATTCATGCAGTTGCTCCGGTCAAAGGATGATACTGATGCGGCCCTGACGGTACAGGTCATCAAAATCGAGACGGCAGCGTTTCTCGCGGATCCGCAGCCTGCCATCCTCCCTCACCAGTTGGTAACTGGTGCTGCCGATAAAGCTGTCGCTCACGCCCGAACGATATCGGTGTGTCATAAAGGCACATCGGACAGTTATCCCATCGTCTGTATCCTGAAGGATCCGGACGTTACTGATGAAATGGCGCGTGCGCGAATGGGGCCACTCCGCATGGGCGTTCCGCTTGTACAGCCGTTTCACGCGCTCGCGTAAGAGCACCGGGTCGTCTGCAATATAGAAAAGGCTTTTATCCGGCGATGCGTCCTCGGGTAGATCGCATGACGGCACTAGGTAGCGGCCATCTGGCGTGAACAATTGGAGCCATTGTTCCAGCTTCCAGCCGTCCAGCAGTTCTGCTTCCAGGAACAGGAAGTCTTCAACTTCCCGGTGAAGTGTCTCCGTCGTGGTCATGTCCTATTCCGCCGGCATGAGGTGCCAATATGTGAATATCCTAGGCATAATTAACAGGACTGTCAATTATGGCTTGCGCGAAGTTATTCGACGACAAGCAACTAGATACCCAGGTAACGTTGCTGCAAGTTGGGATTACTCCGAAGTGCTTCGGTTTCACCGCTCCACGCGACGCGACCCTTTTCCAGCACTACCAGGTTCTCCGCTACGTTGGCGAGTTCCTGCAGGTTCTTATCAACAACCACGATCGCCATGCCGCTACGCTTGAGCGCTCGGACAGCGGCCCATATCTCCTGGCGTACAAGCGGCGCCAGGCCTTCGGTCGCCTCGTCCAGCAGCACCAGCCGCGGGCAGGTCATAAGCGCCCGGGCGATCGCAAGCATTTGCTGTTCGCCGCCGGAGAGCTGAGTGCCCAGGTGCCCCTCACGCTCAGCCAGTCGTGGGAAGAGGTCGTGTATACGCTGCACCGTCCAGCGTGGCGCCAGTGACGTGCGGCGCGATTCGGCCATCAGCAGGTGTTCTCGCACGGTTAGGTGGCGAAAAACCTGCCGCCCTTCCGGCACGATAGCCACCCCTGCGCGTGCGATACGGAAGGCCGGCTGTTGCTGCATAGGCAAACCAGCGATACGAACTATGCCGCGGCTGGGCCGCGTGAGGCCCATAATCGATCGCAGTGTGGTGCTCTTGCCCATGCCATTGCGACCCATCAGGCCGAGGGCTTCGCCCTCACCTACGCTAAAGCTTACGCCGAACAGTGCTTGGCTACGGCCATAGTATGTTTCTAAATTTTCGACATGCAGTAGCAGTTCCATGGTCATCCCAGGTAGGCGCGGCGAACTTCCCGGTGTGCGCGAATTTCCGCCGGCGTCCCAGTAACGATACGTTGTCCGTGTACTAGCACGGTGATTCGGTCGGCCAGGGTAAAAACCGCGTCCATATCATGCTCCACCAGGAGCATTGGCACACTGCCCTTAAGTGACAACAGCATCCTGGTCAAGTGGGCTGAATCCTCGATGCCCATCCCTGCCATAGGTTCGTCTAGAAGAAGTACCTGCGGCGCGCCGGCCAGTGCGATGGCGATCTCTAGTTGACGGTGCTGGCCATGGCTCAAGTCAGAGGCCGGACGGGTGGCTTCGACGGCGAGCCCCACGCGCTCAAGAAGTGAACGAGCCGCGCTTGTAAGACCCTCGTCAGTGTGTGCGTTCTTCCAGAATCGGAATGAATGACCTTCTTTGGCTTGCACCGCGAACATAACATTCTCTAGGACGCTAAGCTCATGGAAAACAGAGGTAATCTGGAATGAGCGAGCCAAGCCAAGTTGCGCCCGGCGATGCGGCGGTAGACGCGTTATGTCCTTGCCACGGAACAGGATCCGGCCCTCATCGCTCTGGATCTCGCCGGTAAGTTGTCCTAGGAGGGTGGTTTTTCCGGCACCATTGGGGCCCACCAGCGCATGAACTTCTCCCGGAAGTACTTCGAGGTCCACATTGCTGGTAACCACTAGGCCGCCATAGCGCTTGACCAAACACTGCGCGCTTAGGACTGCGCTGCCAGGATTGCCGAATCGCTTGCTATCGGCGGGTGTATCCGCGTCGGCACTCGCCGGCAATTGCGGCAACACGGTCCGTTCAACAGTGGTGGGGTGCATCGGTACCCTGGACATCAAGTTGTTCCTCGCAAAAGGCGGATCAGCCGACCAATATCCGCCAGGCCGTTGCGGGCATACATGACAATCACCACCAATATAAGTCCCATCATCGCTTGCCAATGCTTGGTGAGATGGCCAAGACCTTCTTCCAATAGCAGAAAGGCAGCAGCCCCCACCAGCGGCCCAATCACGCTGGACATGCCGCCCAAAAGCACCATCAGCAGTAGCTCTGCGGAACGGCTCCAATGCATGTAAGCCGGACTAATGAATTGCGAGAGATTGGCGAGCAGCGCGCCCGAGATCGAAGAAAGGACGCCTGCTAGAACGAAAGCGGCGAGCCGGTAGCTGTAGGGGTGCACACCGATAGACTGCGCGCGCGCCTCATTGCTCCTGATCCCGCGCAAGGCGATCCCAAAACGAGACTGCACTACTCGCCGGACAATCCAGGCCGTAAGTACGAGCCATGCCAGAACGAAGAAATAGAGGGCGTCTGGTGTGTTCAACTGCAGGAGGGCCCCAAAATCGCTACGGCCCCTGAACGAAAAACCATCGTCGCCGCCGTACTGCTTTAACCCGGAACCGATGAAGTAAAGCAGTTGCGCCGAAGCCAGCGTCAGCATGATGAAGGATAGCCCCCCAGTGCGCAGGCAGATAGCGCCGATTATCAGGGAGGCTACTGCGCCTAAGGCGATTGCGGCCACAAAATGCACGTAGCCGTTTGAAACTCCGTGGAACATTAGCAGACCGACTGTATACGCGCCGACGCCCATGAATGCGGCATGACCCAAACTGGTCATGCCACCAAAACCCAGAACCAGGTTCAGGCTGAGAGCAGCCATACCGAAGATCATTACCCGCGTCGCGAAGCTGACGTAGAAACCGGCATCAAGGACATGTGCCAATTGCGGCAACGCCATCAGGATAATGGCAACCCACAAGAGAGGATCACGAAGTCTGTGCATCAACGTATCTTCACGGCGAATAGCCCTTCTGGTTTGACCAGCAGTATGGCCATCATCAGTAGGTAGATCAGCATAGAACCAGTGGCGGGTCCGAGAGCGTCTGCGACCGGCCGCGGCAAGAAGGCGGCGAAGAACTGCGGCAAGAAGCTCCGACCGAGAGAGTCAACCACACCCACAATCAGAGCTGCGATGAAGGATCCGCGAATGGAGCCGATGCCGCCGATGACGATGACCACCAGCGCAAGGATCAGGATCGAATCGCCCATACCCGACTCCACGGAGAAAAGCGGCCCGGTCAAAGCGCCGGCGAAGGCCGCTAGCACTGCGCCCATGGCTACTACTCCGCGGAATAGCCAGCGGATATCCACGCCTACCGCTTCCACCATTTCAGGTTTATCGGCGCCCGCACGGATGAACATGCCGACGCGGGTATACCGGATCACTAGGTAGAGGCAAAGCGCAACCAGAACGCCTGCTGCGATTATTACTAATCGGTACACAGGATACAGCATTCCGACGTCCAGGGTTATGCTGCCGGCGAGGAAGGGCGGCACAGTGACAAATAGCCCAGCGGTACCCCACAAAATGCGGACCGCCTCGTTGAAGAACATGATCAGACCGAAGGTCACTAGTACCTGATCCAGGTGGTGTCGCTGGTAGAACTTGCGCAGCACGATGAACTCGACCAGTGCTGCGGTGACGAAGACGGCCGGCAGTGCCAGCAGAACGCCCATCATGAAGGACCCGGTCCAATTGGTGAGTGCTACAGCGAAGTAAGCGCCAATCATGTACATCGACGCGTGGGTCAGGTTCATGAAGTTCATGATTCCCAACACCAGTGTCAGCCCCGCGGTGAAAAGGAACAGGGTCACGCCGAACTGCAGGCCGTTCAGCAACTGAATGAGGACGAGGGCCGGCGAGATGACCAAGTCTGCACTCCCGCTTTACTTCATGTTGCAGTCGCCGACGTACGCATCGACGTCATCTTTCACGATCAGCCCGCGATTAGACTCAATCAACTTGCCGTCTGCCATGCGGATGACCTCAGTCGCGTAGAAATTCTGCACCGGGAAGTGGTTTTTTCCGTAGCGAAACGGCCCGCGGATTGAGTCAAATTTAACGGCCCTAATCGCTGCGACGAGCGCATCCTTGTCCTCCACCTTACCTTTTACGGCGGCAACAGCCGCATCCATGATCTTCGCGGACTCATAGGCCTGTGCCGAAATGTTGGACGGTACATAGCCGAACTCCTTCCTGAAAGCTTCAACAAAACGCCTGCTAGCAGGGTTGTCCATGTCTGGCGTCCAAAAGCCGGCAGACCGTGAGCCGAGAGCGGCCTCTCCGATAGTTTCCAGGTAAGGCCCGTAGACGGTAAAAGTGGAATACAACGGGATAGTTGCTTTAAGGCCTGAGGCAGCATATTGCTTGACGAAGTTAATTGCTGGTGAGCCGGCGATGAAGGCATACACGGCGTCAGGCTTGCTGGCAGCGATCTGCGCAATCTCCGCGGAGAAGTCCGGTTGCGTCAGTGGCGGGAAGATCTCCTGCACCACCTGTCCTTTGAAGGTACGCTTGAAACCAGCGACGCTGTCTTGGCCAGCCTGGTAATTAGAAGCCAGGATGAACACTTTCTTGGCACCAGTCTTGGCGACGTAAGCGCCGACGGCGCTGGGCGTCTGGTCAGTTTGCCATGCTGACGAAAAGAAGTAGGGGGTGCACTGCTTCCCAGCGATCTGCGAGGGCCCCGCGTTCGCGCTGATCACGATGGTTTTGGCCTCGGTAAGGGGGTTGAACATGGGCAGTAGCACATTTGAGAAGAGGAAACCTGTGGCGAAATCTGCCTGCTCCTGCTTGACGATGCGATCAGCGATCTGACGTGCAACGTCCGGCTTGAACTGGTCGTCGTAGGGCTTCACCTCGGCAGGCAGGCCTCCGAGTTTTCCGCCCAATTCTTTAATGGCCAGCATGAAGCCATCCTGCTGGTGCTTGCCCAGGAGCGCCTGCGGCCCCGACAAGGTAGAAACGAACGCGACCTTCACCTTGTCTGCTGCGTGGGCGGTGGCTACGAGAACGCTCGCAGTGATAAGTGCTAGCGTGGCGGCAAATTTGCGGTTCATTGGTTTGTCTCCTGTTTGTGGTTTAAGGGTTGGGCTTTGAGTGCTCAAGAAATAGATTGAACGAACGCTGTGTTCTTGGCCATGCGGGGTAACCCGACAGTCGTGGAATGTTCCAGATGCAACACTTCGCCAGGATGAACCCGTGGGAAGATGTGATGCGCGGCCGCCGCGACCTCGGCGAAGCCTGTCAGGATCAGTTTCAACTTGCCAGGGTAGGTGCTGATGTCACCGGCGCCGTAAATGCCTGGCCTCGTTGTTTCGCTGGTGCCGGGAATAGTCCGGATTTGCTGGTGTTCCATGGCCAGGTTCCACCCAGTAATGGGACCGAGTTCAGTGGCGATGCCGAACAGTGCAAGCAGTAGGTCTGCTTGCAATAAACGCTCTTCGCCTGCTTCGGTGCGCACGGTGATGCCGTGCAATGTTCGCCCGTCTCCCTCCAGCGCCTGCAGTTGGTATGGCGTAACCAGTTCGAGCCTTCCCGCTTGATGGGCGGCATGCAACGCGTCGACTGATGCCGGCGCCGCCCGGAACTTGGACCGCCTGTGCACCAGCATTACGTGCTCTGCAATCCCGGTGAGTGCCAGCGCCCAATCGACGGCCGAATCCCCGCCACCAGCAACCACAACACGCCGACCACGCAATTCGTCGATTCGCGCAACGCGGTACATCACATGTCGACCCTCGTAAATGTCGATTCCGGGCAAAGGCGGTTTGTTCGGGCCCAGGGTCCCGGCTCCGCCAGCGATGATCACGGCTTTTGCGATGATACAAGCGCCGCTCGAAAGCTGTACCGCGAAGGTGCCATCATCCAGGCTGCGCAAATCGATAGCTGTCTGACCCATGTGGTACACCGGCTCAAAGGGTGCTGCCTGCTGCTTGAGCCGTTCGATTAGTTCACAAGCCTCGACCCGAGGAAAGCCCGGGATGTCATAGATCGGCTTTTCAGGATACAGAGCCGTGCACTGTCCCCCGACGGAGTCCAGCGTGTCCACCACGTGGCACTTCATCTTAAGCATGCCGCACTCGAATACACCGAATAGCCCGACGGGGCCAGCGCCTATGACGACTACGTCTGTGACGTGGAGATTCGGCATCGGGTGTTCAGACCTGTGAGGGCAGGCCTGTTGCCTCATCGGCCTGCACCTTGGCCGCGACGTACTCACGTAACTTGTTCTTCATAACCTTGCCGCCTGCAGACTTTGGTAACTCGGTCATCAATTCAAGCCGCTCGGGCATCTGCCATGTGGGCATTTGCTGCGTGCGCAGGAAGTCGAGCAGCGACGGCAACGTGATAGAAGCTTCCGGGCGCGGCACCACAAATGCGCATGCGCGTTCACCCAAAACCTTGTCGGGATATGCAGCGACGGCCACTTCGAGCACGCGTGGATCCCTATTTACCATTTCCTCGATAAGGCGTGGACTAATGTTTCGTCCTCCGCGGATAATCATGTCTTTAACACGGCCAACAATTCGGAGGCGGCCGTTTGCGTCAAAACTACCTAGGTCTCCGGTTCGATAGAAGCGGTCGGACGTGAACGCCATGGCCGTTGCCTCGGGGTCGTTCAGATACCCGTAGGACTTGTCGGCGCAACGCCACTGGATTTCGCCCGTGACATTGGGTCCGGGGGAAAGGGGTTCGCCAAACTCGTTCATTAGGCGGATTTCGCATTCATCCTGCGGCAGGCCGACGGTCATCAGCCTCTCCTCTTGCGTATCCTCTTCGATCGAGGTACAGCTGGCGACGCCTCCATCTGTTGCGCCGTAGATCACGAAGATTTTGCAACCCATCTTCTCCTCCACTTCGCGACCGATGTCAGGGGAGAGTGGGGCACCAGCATTCGTGAAGCAGCGGAAAGCCGCGAAGTCGTCTGGCGAGCGGGCCGAAATCGAAGGTAGCATCTGCGTGAGTTGGGCGGGGACAGCTGTGGCGTAAGTGCACCGGTTCCTGATAATTAAATCGACCGCCAATTCGGCGTCGCCCCAGCGTTCCAGGATGACCGTGGTCGCTCCGTTTAGCAAAGGACTCAGGATCGGGTAAACGTAACCAATGGCACCGGTTCCCGCTGGCGCTAATGCAGCGGCGACGTCGTCGGACCTGATCTGGATCCGCTTCCAGAACGGTTGCAGTAAGGCCATGAGGCCGTTGCTCGAAAACACGCTGACCTTTGGCATCGAAGTGGTCCCAGATGAGAGCATAAGATCGCCAGGCGCATCAGGATCGATCGGCCCCAGCGCCCGGACGGCTTCTTCGCTGCCGCGCTCGAGCAAGGCGTCGAAGGAGTCAGCGTGAGGGCTGCGTTCGCCGAGCGCCCACACCTGCTGGAGGTTGGGCAGCTTAGGTTTTAGGGTTGCGTAGAGTGCAGGGTAGTTAACGTCCTTCAGCCGCGTGGGCACGATCGCAGCAACTGCTTTGCTTAGAGAAAGCAAATGCGGCAGTTCGGCCTCTAGCCACGATTCGTGTATCGGCATTGCCAGCGCGCCGATACGATTAAGCGCTAGGTGGGTGATGGGAATCTCGGCCGAGTTTGGCATCTGGACGGCAACCACGTCTCCTTGCCGGATGCCGGCGTCTAGGAGGCCGCGCGACAATGCGCGCACTCGCTCCAGCATCTGAGCGTAAGTAAGCGTTCGATCGGCTTCGATGGTTGCCTTCTTTTCACCGTACTGCAGCGCAATGCGTTCGAAGCGGCAGTAAACGGTTTCGTCTGGCCAGGCGCCGGAGCGACGATACCGGGCCGCCTCTTCTGCCGTGGTCAGCGGAAGGTTGCGAGATTCGCGCATGATTCGTCTCCTACTGTGCGCTGACTATCTTGGGGATTCACATTTACTGGAACCGGCGATTGGCTTTGTCGTCTGGAACCTTGATGCCAATCTTTTCCAACAGTGGGCGGGTGTCCTTGATGTACTGCTCCCGCAGCTCCGCGTTACCCTTCTTCTGGATGCCCCACTTAAGGTACACCTCGCTAGACTTCGAGTCAGAGCGGCCAAACATGTCCAGAGCGGCTGGCCACCATTTGTGAATTAGCTCATTGGCTTCGGCTAGCCCTTCCGGCGTCTTGCAGAGCTTGACCAGGTTCTTGTAGCCCAGGTTGCAATGGAACAGCTCCTCGCTGTGCAATTGCGGTGCCACGGCGCGCATAGGCTCGTAGGGAACGTCGCCCCAGTTCTCGCCGACATATGTTCCTACGCGGTCCGTCAACGCCTGAAAGTAGCACAGGTCGCACCAAGTGTCGATGGGTAGATTGAAGGCGTACTGGTACTTATCCACCGGCACATCCACCTGATAGACTCCAAAGTCCTTGAGGATACGCCAAGTAATTACACCATGGCCCACCTCCTGCATCATGAGTAATGCGAGCTGTTCCTTGGTCTCTTCGTCGGGACACAGTGTCAAGCAGCGATCCCAAAGGTAGCTTAGCAGCTTGGTGAAGTGAGGGTTGGTCGAGTTCTCGATGTGCTTAGTCAGCACCTTCACGATGGCATTGCTCAATTCCTCTGGCAAGTCTGGATCGCCCTTCTTGTAGATGCGGTCATTTTGTCGTTCAACGGTTGCTTCCATGATTTCTCTCCTGTGAGTAAAAAGTTGGAGGGTGATGGCGCGATGCGCCGTGCTTACTTCTCGGTCCAATTTGGGGGGCGCTTCTCAATGAAGGCCCGCACTCCTTCGCGGTGGTCTTCGGTCTTTTTCAACACGCTCTGTCCTAGCCGCTCAAGGCGGCGACCGGTTTGCAGGTCGACTTCGGAGCACGTATTGAGAACCAGCTTAGCCATACCGAGCGCAAGAGGCGCCTTGGCGGCCAGCATCTGCGCCATACGCAGTGCTTCGTCCAGTGCGCCACCGGCATCTACCAGGCGGGTGACTAGGCCTAGTTCGTTGGCCCGCTGGGCGTTCATCACGCCTTCGAGCATCAGTATCTGTTTGGCGCGGGCCAGCCCGACGAGCCGCACCAGCCGGGAGCAACCGCCGGAGCCGGGAATTAGCCCGACATTAGTTTCGGGCAATCCGAAGCGAGCCTTTGTTCCGGCCACGCGGAAGTCGCAGCTGAGGGCTAATTCCATTCCACCGCCGGCTGCTACGCCTTCAACCGCGGCGATAACCGGCAACTCCAGCGCCTCGAGTGAATCGAATACGTCATGAAACTGGCGCGCGATGTTGCGAAATTGCTTGGTGGAGATGTCTGCAAGGTTGTCCATCCCCCGTACATCTTCACCAGCGGAGAACGATTTCTCGTTTCCGCAGATAACTGCGACGCGGGTGTCCGAATTGGCTAGGTTCTGCACGGCCTCGGCCATTTCGGCGCGCATGGGCCCATGCCAAGAATTCATCGCCTCTGGCCGGTTTAGCATCAAGACGCGAATGTGGGGAGTGGGAGAGGCAACCTTGACGAACTCACCGGTCGCCGAAGAAAGTATGTCGTCTTGCGTAATTTTCATGGCTACTGCCCCTCGGCGGTTGTGTAGCTGCCCACCAGTGCCTCAGCGTCGCCAGCAAGTAGTGATAGCTTGCCGTCGGCGGCAGCCTGTAGTTGCAGTGGCGCGCCAGGTACCACGGGCGCTTTGAGACGAACCGCCAGAGAGCTAATACCGGAGATGCCGTGTGCCGCCACCAGAGCGTCGAGGGTCACGAGATAGGTCAGAGGGCCTTGAGCAATAACGCCGGGCAGACCTGCGGCGCGCGCAATCTGGTCGTCGTAGTGGATCGGGTTGAAGTCCAGCACAGCGCCAGCGAAACGAACGAAATGCTCGCTGGTCAGAGCGGGCAGCGAAATGTTCAACTCTTTCATGCTACAGCTCCCTTGGTCTTAATCGCGCGTTCGATGAATGTGGTGCGCTGCACCTGAATCGGTTGTCCGCCCGGGGTGCTGAAGATTGTTTCGAAAACGCCGATTTCCATGCCGTTTTTCTCTTGGTACTCGACCATCTTCATTTCTGCCAGTACGCTCTCGCCGGCCTCGAATGCCCGGATCCATCGCGTCTCGTGGCCGCCTAGCAGAGCACGTTCAAGGTCAAGACTTATCGCTTCCACGAAGTTGCGGTAGCCGACCACTGTGGGACCGAAGAACAGGCCCAGACGCGCGGTATCGTGCGCGCTAGGGGTATTGCCCAAAGCGTGGGCAAGCTCGTCCAGCTTGACCTGATGTGCCACCAGGGAGGCCCTCAAGAGCGTGGCGCCGACACGATCACTTTTCATTTCGGTCCTTTTAAAGATACTGAACGTACGGTATGTTAACCCCTGATGCAAGTCAATGTTTTAGGGTATTCCCGGGGATTAAAAGTCCGCTTGACTACATCGGAAAAATCAATAATACTGAACAGTCAGTATGTTAATAATCCTTTCTGCATGCCTAAAGTGACATTTGTTCAAATGGACGGTGCTGAACACGCTGTCGATGTCGCTGCTGGCACCACAGTGCTGGAGGCCGCTAAGGCAAATGACTTGCCAATGGTGGGCACGTGCGGGGGTTCAATGGTTTGCGCCACGTGCCATGTGAAGATCTGCTCTACTGATCGTGCTAGGCTTCGCCCGCCAACCGAGGACGAGGAAGACACACTGGACTTGGCCTTTGGTGTCACGGCAGATTCTCGGTTGGGGTGCCAGATCGAGTTAACGGATGCGCTTGAAGGCATAAGGATCCAGCTCACCTCAACCTTTTAGCCATGAAGCGCGAATTCCCCCCCGTACGTACAATTTGACGACATGTCAACAAGCACACCCAAGATCAAGGAACGGCCGCTGACTAAACGTGGGCAAAGGGAGGCGAGCATTGAACGCATCCTTGAATCGGCGCTCGACTTAATGGTCGTACGAGGTTGCAATGCCACCACCGTGGACGACATCGCCAAGCGTGCCGGCCTGACGAAAGGCGCGATCTACTTCCACTTCGAGAATAAGACTGCCTTGGTGTTGGCTTTGCTGGACATCGTGGAAAAGCTTCTCATTGGCGGCTTTATGGAACGCTTAGCTGGTGCTGGTCCAACCAACAAGGACAAATTGGTCGCCGCGTTACACAACCAAGGGATTCAGGCCAGCACAAAAACCAAGTACCTGATGATGTTCACGCTGATGCTGCTTGAGTACAGCGGAACCGAAATCCAGGCCCGTGTGCGCGCCATCTACGACTCACTGGTGCAATCGATTGAAAAGATTGTCCGCGCCGGTTGCGCTGCTGGGGAGTTCCGTAGCGACCTTGACGCTCGTGAACTTGCCGCGGTGGTTCTAGCGCTCCAACATGGAACCCTCATGGAGTGGTATTGTCGTTCCGACATCCTGAACGGGCAAGGCTTGGTGCGCTCCGCTCGAATGGTTTTGCTTGATGGCCTGATGCATCGTCTGGTCCCCCCAGCCAAAGACGCATGACCGAATCCATCGAATACGCTGTGGACGGCTCCATAGCGACGCTCACCTTGAACCGACCGGAGGTTCTTAACGCGCTCACGGAGGAGATGCTGCTGGACTTTGGCCGTCGCGTGCGCGATGCGGCCGGGGACGAAAGGATTCGCGCTGTGCTCATACGAGCAAATGGAAGAGGATTTTGTGCTGGTGCTGACTTGGTGGCAAACAAGGACGGCCAGCCAGCGGATGCCGCGGCAACACTACGTCGTCTTTACCACCCGGTTGTGGAAGGAATCCGCCACATGGCCAAGCCCGTGGTGGTAGCCGTCAACGGCGTTGCTGCTGGCGCCGGTATGAGCCTGGTGCTGGCCGCGGACATCGTGGTCGCGGGTACGAGCGCGTCATTCGCACAGAGCTTCACGCGAATAGGGCTGGTGCCTGACGCCGGCAGTTCGTGGTTCCTTCCAAGGGTGGTAGGAGAAACGCGCGCTCGCGCGCTGGCTTTGCTCGGCAAGCGAATCAGCGCGCATGACGCGCTGTCGTTGGGGCTTGTCTGGGAGGTCGTACCAGACGACCAGCTTGTTTCGGCAGCCCGGACCTTGGCCGAGGAGCTTGCGAGCATGCCCAATCGAGCACTTGCTGCAACCAAGCGCTTGTACGAGGGGGTGTCCACCCGCACTCTCACTGAACAACTGGAACTTGAAGCGGATGCTCAATCCGCAGCCGCAAGCACCGTCGACTTCCGTGAAGCAGTAACAGCCTTCCGCGACAAGCGCAAACCGGTGTTCACGGGAAAATGAAAATGGGAAGTGACGCGCACTTGATGCAGGGGCGCATCGCCCGGATCACTCGTACCAGTCGCTACATCGTTGCCGCCATTGCCTTGGTCTACGTCGCCCGCTTGGTGATCGCAAGTCGTCGGATTGGCTCTTGCGAAGAACTCGCTGGCAGCAACTATGGGCAAGGAGGATTGGCGTCAGCCGCGGCCAGCCATGTGTGGGACCAGGCACAGATCGAGGCCGCGCTGGACCAAACTACGAGCACGTACGGCAGACCATACAACCTAGTCAATGCCACTGCCGCAAACCCTTATTTCGGTCTCGCTGCCGATACTCTTCTGGATGCATTCCAGAAAATCGTGGAGGTCAATTTCCGCGGGGCCTCCTATTGCCTGACTGCGAGAGCCGCGCGCCGCACGCAAAGCACTGACTGGGGCGTCATCGTGAACTTTGCTTCCATCGCCGGCCTAGTGCACGTGCCTAACCAGAGACTTTAAGCCATGATTAAGGCGGCGATGATCTCAATGACCAAGGTCTTCGCGGCCGAATGTGCGCCGTGGATAGTTAAAGTGAACGCCCTAGTGTCCGAAATCACGGACACCTGCTTTGCGGCCGCACTTGTACACGGCGTCTCACTGCTCAGGCAATACAAAGTGCTTGTCCCGATTGATCGGATTCCACAGCCTCAAGAAATAGCAGGAACGGTACTGCACCTAGCACCCGGGGTCAGCTACATGATTGGGGTACGCCTGCCCGTGGATGGTGGCTGGCTGATTAACTGACTGGCATGGTCGAGTTCTTCTTCGATTGCGGCAGTCCGTGGACATGGCTTGGCTTCCACAACATGCAGAAACTCGCCACTGAACTGGACGTGTTTGTGCACTACCGGCCAGTACTGCTGGGCGCCATCTTCAAGGTAGTGAACCCCGCCGTCCTAGAATTCCGTGAGAGCGGACCTTTAGCCAAGAAGCGTTACATCGAAAAGGACCTGCAGGATTGGGCGAGGCAGGCAGGACTCACGGTCCATTTTCCAAACAAGGTGTTCCCGCTAAACAGCGTGAAGCTGATGCGTGCCTGCGTGGTGATGCAGGAGCAGGGCCGTATGATCGAATTCGCCAATGCCGCATTCCACGCTTATTGGGCAGATCAGGTTGACCTGGGAACGACCGAGGGCCTGAGTGAACTTTGCTGCCGCTTGGGTATAGATGCGGCCCACTTGCTGGCAGCCATCGAGATGCCCGAAGTAAAGACGAAACTTCGCACCAACACCGACGAGCTTATCGAGCGGGGGGGGTTCGGTACCCCCACCATCTTCGTCGGCGTCTACGACATGTATTTCGGCAACGACCGGCTGGGGCTGGTGCGCGAGGCATTGCTTCGCCGTCGGGCCCGCCGCATAACCCAGGAGCTATGATGTTCGAGTTTTCCCCCCGTGCCAATGAACTGCAGCAGCGAGTGAGTGAGTTCATGGAGTCATATATCTACCCCAATGAGCGTCGCTACTATGAAGAGTCTGAAAAACTGGGGCCATGGGCAGTCTATCCGGTTGTAGAGGAACTCAAGCCGATAGCGCGTTCTGCGGGGCTGTGGAACCTGTTCCTACCTAATTCAGAACACGGTGTTGGACTCAGCAACTTAGAGTACGCGCCGCTGTGCGAGATTATGGGCCGGTCCCACTTGGCGCCCGAGGTGTTTAATTGCTCCGCGCCTGACACAGGCAACATGGAGGTGCTGGCCCGCTACGGTAGCAAGGAGCACCAGGAGCGCTGGCTGACGCCCCTACTGGCTGGAGAGATCCGCTCCTGTTTCGCTATGACCGAACCGGCCGTTGCTTCGAGCGATGCCACTAACATCGAATCCTTGATCGTTCGGGACGGCGACGAATACGTGATCAACGGCCACAAGTGGTACACGACCAATGCTACTGACCCTCGTTGCAAGATCTGCATCTTCATGGGTAAGACCGATCCCAACAATGCCGATCGCTACCGCCAGCAGTCCATGATCCTGGTGCCAATGGATGCGCTCGGCGTGAGGGTGATCCGCCCAATCGGGGTTTTCGGTTTTTATGGCGTACCGGACCGGGCATCGGAGGTGATCTTTGAGAACGTGCGCGTGCCTGTTTCGAACATGCTGCTTGGCGAGGGCCGCGGCTTCGAGATCGCACAAGGCCGGCTGGGTCCGGGCCGCATCCATCACTGCATGCGACTAATAGGCCTAGCAGAACGCGCGCTTGAAATCATGTGTGATCGTGGTCTTACGCGCGTAGCCTTTGGGCAACCAATAATCAACCATGGTGTCTGGTCGGAGCGCATAGCTGAATCGCGTATCCTGATCGACCAGGCACGCCTCCTCACTCTGCAGGCCGCGTACATGATGGACACGGTCGGCAACAAGGGGGCCAAAACCCATATTGCGATGATCAAGGTCGCTGCACCGGCAATGGCGTGCAAGGTTATAGATTGGGCGATTCAGGCTTACGGCGGCGGGGGCACTAACAACGACGTAGGGCTCGCAAGCGCATATGCCACTGCCAGGTTGCTGCGCTTGGCTGACGGTCCAGATGAGGTGCACCGCAATCAAATCGCGCGGCTAGAACTGCGCAAGCACGAAAAGCGAGCTACAAACCACGCTAGTTCTGATCAGATCCAAAGGACAGCATAGTGATGATCGCGAGCCAAGGAAAAGATCGGGTAGTGCTCTACCGTGACGGTGACGTTGCGGTGTTACTCATCAACAACCCCCCGGTGAACGCGATTTCCAGCGATGTTGTCGAGGGCCTGTCGGTAGCTATTGACGCTTTCGAGGCGGACCGCACCGCCAAGGCCCTGGTGATTTGTTGCTCCGGGGGTACTTTCGTGGCAGGCGGAGACATAGCATCCTTCGATCAGCCGGGCTTTTCGGCGAAACCGTTCAACCAGGTCCTCGACCGTATCGAATCCCAGGATCGACCAGTTGTCGCGGCGATGCACGGTACTGTCCTGGGAGGTGGACTGGAGCTAGCTCTGGCCTCCCACTGGCGTCTGGCGCAACCCGGGACACAATTCGGCCTCCCGGAAGTGAAGCTCGGGCTGTTGCCTGGCTCGTTAGGCACCCAGCGGTTGCCGCGGTTGGTGGGTATATCCGAGGCACTGGACCTGATCGCAACTGGACGAAGCATTAACACGGAAGCCGCTCGGCAAATCGGAATCGTCGATGAAGTTATGGAAGGCGTGCCCCAACGCGCCGGGGCTGAATTTGCGCGTGCACTCCTCCCCCGTGGAGACAGAGTTCGTCGTCTGAGAGAATGCGCCGTCGACACTAGCGAATTGCCTGTGGATTTCTTTGAGCAGGCACTCTCGAAAGCACAGCAATCGTTCTATCCGGCAGCCTCCGCCATAGTGCGAGCGGTCGAGGCCTCCCTTTTATCGTTCTCCGAAGGTGAGGCTGTTGAAGCAAGGCTTTTTGAGGAGCTTCGCATGTCCACCGAATCACGTGCACTGCGTCACCTTTTCTTTGCGCAGCGCGAAGCCGGCAAGATCCCTGGTCTAAGCAGAGAAGTTTCCGTACGACCGGTACGCTCGGTTGCCGTCCTGGGAGGCGGCACTATGGGACGTGGGATCGCTATGAATTTCCTCAATGTAGGTATTCCCGTAGTTATCGTCGAGACCACGCAACTGCAGTTGAGTGCTGCACTCGCCGCTATCCGTGAGCTCTATGAGGCGACCGCTGCCAAAGGCAAGATCCGCGCCGAGGAGGTTGCGGCCCGTGTATCGCTGCTAAGCGGTAGCATTGACGATGGGGCGCTTGCCGAATGTGACCTGATCATCGAAGCCGTGTTTGAGAATATGGAACTGAAAAAGGAAGTGATGGCCCGGCTTGGACGTGTTTGCAAATCGGGGGCCATCATCGCTAGCAATACCTCCACGCTGGACATCGATGTGCTAGCTAGCGCTACCAGCCGACCCGCAGATGTAGTTGGCATGCACTTCTTTAGTCCCGCGCACGTGATGCGGCTACTGGAGGTGGTACGGGGCGCGCAAACTTCGCAAGACGTGCTTGCGACGGCGATCCAACTGGCCCGAACCATCGGTAAGGTTGCGGTTGTCTCTGGCGTTTGCTACGGTTTCATCGGCAACCGCATGGCTGAGCCCTATATGCGTGAAGCTGAAGCCCTGATCTTGGAAGGCGCCCAGCCGGCCGACGTGGATCGCGCCGTGGAAGCCATCGGGATGGCGATGGGACCCTGTCGCATGCTGGACATGGCGGGCGTTGACGTTGGCGCGAAGACCGTTATCGAGTACAGGAAGGCGGGTGGACTTCCGCCGGACGACAGCTATCGGGTGTTGTCGCGCCAACTGTTCGAGCTCGGACGCTTCGGGCAGAAAACGGGAGCTGGGTACTACCGGTACGAGGGGCGGTCACCGGTTGCGGACCCCGAGATCCAGGAGATTGCAAACGAGCTGGCCGAACGCCACGGCATCCGGCGCCGCGCATCCATATCCCAAGAGGAGATCTTCGAACGGCTGTTCTATCCCATGGTCAACGAAGCGGCCAGGATCCTAGAGGAGGGCATCGCTTACCGCGCATCGGACATTGACGTCATCTGGACGAGTGGGTACGGCTTTCCCGACCACCGCGGCGGCCCCATGTTCCTCGCTGATGAGATCGGCCTCACCCAGATCGTGGAGCGGCTGGATCATTACGGCCGCAAGCACGGCAACCTTTTCGGATACTGGACGACGTCACCACTGCTGACTCAACTCGCACGCTGCGGCAAGCGTTTGTCCGATTGGAAACTGGCGGCATGAGTACCGCAGCGGACCTGAACGTCGACACGCTGGGCGATTACCTGCGGTGCCACATAGCGGGTTTCCAGCTGCCGTGCACGTTGCACCGTTTCAGCGGCGGCCAGTCCAATCCCACGTATCGCGTAACGGATGCCGGCGGTCAGCACTACGTGCTTCGCAAGAAGCCGTCCGGCGCCTTGCTCGCGTCGGCGCATGCCGTCGACCGGGAGTATCGGGTCATGCGGGCGCTGGAGGGGAGCGGCGTGCCGGTGCCCCGCATGCTGTGCTTCTGTGAAGACGAGACCTTGTTGGGAACGCCCTTCTATGTCATGGAGCACGTCGAAGGGCGCATCTTCTGGGACCCCGCACTAGCGGAATTACCAGTCCTCGAACGCGCGGCGATCTACGAAGACATGAATCGCGTGGTAGCTGCGTTGCACACGGTTGATTACCGTGCGGTGGGTCTTGGTGACTACGGACGTCCTGGCAATTTTATGCAACGTCAGGTCGATCGCTGGAGCGGGCAGTACCGCGCTTCCGAGACCGAGCGCGTCGAGGCGATGGACCGGCTTATTGAATGGCTGCCCTCGTACATTCCCGCCGACGGCACCACCGGGATCTTTCACGGCGACCTGCGGCTGGACAACATGATCTTCCACCCGACCCAGCCGAAAGTTGTGGCGCTGCTTGACTGGGAATTGTCCAGCCTCGGAAATCCTATGGCCGACTTGGCGTACCACGCGCTTCCATGGCGACTGACCGCAGACCAGTTCCGAGGCATGGCCGATAAGGATGTCACCGCGCTGGGCATCCCGGGAGAGCGCGCTTACCTTCACCGCTACTTCGAACGCACCGGGCGGACCAAGGTCGACGCTGATACATGGGAGTTCTACGTCGCCTACGCCATGTTCCGGCTAGCAGCCATACTGCAGGGCATCCTGAAGCGCTCGCTGGATGGCACTGCCAGCAGTTCGGAGGCGCGCGAGACCGGCAGCAAGGCCCGCATGATCGCGGAAGTGGCATGGACCCAGGTGCAAAGATTGAGCAAGTAACCTGGCTAGCGCAGGGCTTTTACAACCACCGGCATCCACACCAGGCTGTGGGCATGAAAACACCTGCTGAGGTTTACGTATTAGCAGCATGACCTGTGGAGTTCCCGCGAGGTCGATACAAAAATCAATACTACTCGGGCTCATTTGCTAGCAATCATAATTTATTCAATTTTTAATTACATTCTTGCCATCGATCCATGCAGACTAGCTCATGAAAGGACTGCGAACGGACGGTGTCGCATTCAAAACCTAGAAGAACTGAATGTCATAGGGCGTTGATACTGCCTGGGCGGCAAGTCGCGCCCCGCGTTCATCCGCCCGGGATGAAGCCCCCTCGAATTCCTGTACCAGTCAGAAGTAGAGGTTGGGGAATTGTTTCACACGGTACTCCACTGGTGGGATGCGGCCCAGAGATTCGTGTGGTCGTTGGTGGTTATATCGGTGCAGCCAGTCGGCGGTCATTTCGCGAACCTCCTGCAATGAATCGAAGATGTAGCAGTCCAGCACCTCGGTTCGGTAGGTCTTGTTGAATCTCTCGACATAAGCGTTCTGCGTTGGCTTTCCCGGTTGGATGTGGTTGAGGGCAATACCTTTGGACTGCGCCCATTGGGCCAGGGCATGAGCGATGAACTCAGGGCCGTTATCCAGCCGAATGGACAATGGTGCCCCTCTCACCTCGACCAATTCGTCCAGAGCCCGGATGACCCGAGCCGCAGGCAAACTGGTGTCGATTTCAATGCGCAGCGCTTCGCGGTTGTATTCATCAATCACATTGAACGTCCTGAAGCGCCGCCCTGACCACAGGGCATCAGACATGAAGTCGCAGCTCCAGCCCTGATTGGGCTGATTGGCCGCCTGCAGCGACTGCTTGATGCGTGCCGGTAGCCGTTTCTTGCCCCGACGCGGCAGATTCAGTCGCAGCTGGCAGTACACGCGCCAAAGCACCGTCTTGCCCCAAGGCTGCTTTTGATGTCGGGCACTGTCGTAGAGCAGATCAAAGCCATGGCGCGGGTTGAGCTTCATGTAGCTTTGGATGAAGGCGATCACCCCAGAGTCGTCGCGCGGCAGTGGCTGATAGCGCAGCGTCGAGCGGGCAATCCCGCTCGCTGCACAAGCCCTGCGCTCACTCAGACCGTGATCGGCCATCAGCGAACGCACCACCGACTCGCGACGCTCTGGGGTCAGAGCTTTCGGTCAACAACATCCTTCAAGGCGCTGTGCATCAGAGCCAAATCGGCGTACATGCGCTTGAGGCGGGCGTTTTCGTCTTGCAGCTCACGCAGCTGCGCAAGATGCGGGACGGTCATGCCCGAATACTGGCTTTTCCACTTGTAATAGGTCGGCTCACTGACTCCGTGCTTCCTGCACGTCTCGCCGACCTTGGCGTGTTGAATCACATCCAAAACTGAGCCAGTTTCTGAGCTTTACACGTTGAAATTT